>CAUPES010000029.1:0-3414 GCA_963510375.1 uncultured Fastidiosipila sp. | reverse complement strand
TAATAATTTGATACGTTCTTCCATTGCTCTCTCCCCTTTCTAGTTATTAATTTCTGTGAATAATTTTCACCGCCTCGTTAAATGCTATAATTAGTATGAAAGGAGGTGAAAATATGGTCGAAATTAACGGCAAGAATAATAATTCGTTAAATATTCCAACACTAAATTTTGAACTTGACTTAGGAACTAAGGATTCTGGTTTTGATGTGCCTGAAAACATTTCAATTGAGCATGTTGTAAAATTAGATGACAATCGGACGTTTTTTGTATTTTCAAACTATACATACGTTTTACTTCATAGAATCGAAAATGAATTCAGAACTTCGAACATTGCCCTGTCAAATAAAAGATTAGAAAATTATAAAGAAACAGAGGGCGAAATTATTATTCGAATTCACGCGATTTGATAGGCTTCAAAATAATAATCTCAGCATCTTCCTTTTTTTCTGCTGACTTATACTTAAATGCTGTTTCGAAAATAACAGGACTCTCTGCTCCAACAGAGGGTTCTTTTTCTTCTCCGTCTATTTCAATTTTCGTTGCTAACATTTCAGGAAAAATTCCGTCTGTGATTTGTGTCATTCCTTAGCACTCCTATTCTTTTAATTAGTACTGAATTTCCGTAGTTCTTTTGTAAAAAAAATATCATCGATATCTATGCTAACCAATTTAGAAAACTGAAACGCTGTGTCCATTCTCATATAAGTGATATAGTTCTCGTACTTAAAGAACGTTGTTTCAGATACATTTAGCTTGTCTGCTATCTCCTTTTGCGTATACCCTGCTAATTGTCTTGCCTGCTTAATCGTGTACAACTTTTAATCACCTCCTTTGATTCAACGTCTTCATTATAAACTACATTTTTTCCGTAGTCAACACAAAAATACATTTTTTTTGTACTTTTTAACAAGTTTTATTAATTAATGTACAGAAATACTATTGTTTTAAAGATTTTTTACCTGTATAATTTATATTAATAGGAGGTGGGAAAATGGATTTCAGCAACGTTATAAAATATCTAAGAAAAAAGAATAATATCACTCAATCAGAATTAGCAAAGATATTGGATGTGGGCGCAACAACTGTCTCATCTTGGGAAAGAGGTGCGAACTTCCCTACTATGGATAGAGTTGTCCAACTTGCAAATTTCTTCAATGTTCCAATTGGTACATTTTTTGGTAATGTGCCAAATGTTGAGGAGACCGTTTCTATCCCCATCCTTGGCATCATCGCTTGTGGCGAACCGATCACAGCCGAAGAAAATATTTATGAGTATCGTGAAGTCTTAAAAGATAATTTACCCTCAGGCAACTTATTCTATTTAGAAGCAAAAGGTGACTCGATGTCACCTAAAATACCTGACGGTAGTTATGTATTGGTAAGAGAACAATCCGATGTAGAAAACGGAGAAATTGCTGCCGTTCTTTTAAATGGGGATGAAGAAGCCACCCTTAAAAAAGTACGTAAATTAGGCAAAACCGTACTATTAGAAGCATTAAATGATGCTTATGAACCTTATGTTATCAATGAAGATAATCCAGCTAGAATTATCGGAAAAGCAGTAAAATTAGAAGTAGATTTATAGAAAGGAGTTCTAACTAGCGTGGAGGTATCTCAATTAATTATTAGGAGGATAAAATAATGAAGAAAACTGTTAACTATATTCCAGGCTTTTGGCCATTTTGGTATTCTGATCAAATTACTGTAACAGATAAGGCGATTACGAGCATTAAGAAGAATTTAGCATTTTTCGGATTAATTCCGATGGGAGAAAACGAACGGAGAATGACATTAAATTCTGTATCGGGTGTCCACACCAATAGAAAATACAGTATTAAACATTTCATTTTTGCATTTATTTGGTTATTTATTTCTATTCCTGCACTTGGATTAACCATTCCATTTTTACTACGCTCTGCATCGAAAGCCATCACAAGCCAATTAGTTATCGAACGTTCAAGCGGCGCTTTTGATGTGATTGATTTTCCTTTCTTTCAAGCAGCAAAAGCAGATGAAGCTGCAAATTATATAAAAGAAGTATTGGATCAATAATTTAAAAAAACAAAAAACACCCCACTCTCCACCGCCAAGTAAGATGAGTGAGGACTACCAATAACCCTATAATAGGGCTATTTATGCACCCTATTATAACACACGAAGCGAAAATATAATAGGAGGGATTTACGATGTGGGTTGAGAAATTGCCCAACGGAAAATTTAAATATTGCGAGCGATATTTAGATCATAAAACTGGTAAGAATAAACGTGCTTCTATAACGCTAGATAAAAACACTCCACAAGCTAAGAACTATGCGATTAAGATGTTGAATAAAAAAATAGAAAGTACGAAAACAGAAACAAAGAAAATTCGCCTTGGGGAATTAACAGAGGAATACATCACTTTTAAAAAGAAACATTGGGCATTATCTACTTATAATAAGAATTTAGGCTTTTATAAACGGCATATCCAACCTTATCCAGAACATGATTTTTATGTTTGCAAACTAACCCTGAATGACATTCAGAGTATCATAGACCGTGTTCAATACGACAAAGGTTTGGCTAGGAACACGATTATCAGTATAAAATCGCTGATTGGATCTGTTTTGAGTTATGGTTATGACGAGTATGACATCGAGTTCGTAAAGTCGTTTGATAGAGTTTTTATTAAAGAAGAGATGCCTAAAGAACTTCCTATCATAAATAGTGATGAGATCCCTAAGTTAATTGAAGATATGAGAAGCAATATTAACGAGTTGTATGCGGATGCTGTCGAAGTTCAGATATTAACTGGTATGAGAATTGGAGAATTGCGAGCTTTAACAGAGGATGATTGGTTCGATAACAAGATAAGGATCAATAAATCAATCGAACGCAAAACGAATGCTTTCAGCAAACCTAAGAACATTCAATCCATTAGAACCATTGATAGTAACGACAGAATCAATGAGATATTTGAAAGGCGCATCAAATTGAACCATTTTCTGTTTGGTGATGAAGCTAACCTTATCTTTGCAAGCAAGTTAAATGGTCCTCTAACTTATACTTATTTTCAAGATTTGATCAAAAGTATAAACCCTGAGTTATCTTCACACGTATTCAGACATACTCACATATCTTTGTTAGCGGAAAAAGGATTCCCATTAAAATATATTATGGAAAGGGTCGGACATACTAACCCAGAGACAACCATGAAAGTATATACGCACGTCACAGAGAGAATGCAAAAAGAAGCAAGGGACAAATTAAATAACTTGATTTAATCTGCCCCTTTCTTGCCCCTTTTATTCAGTTTAAAATTAAAAAGTCTGATAAACCATTGATATTACAATGATTAATTTAATCCCATTACTTCCACACGATACCCATCTGGATCCGTTACGAAGAAATATTTATTATCACTACCAGATAAGC
>CAUPES010000028.1:0-3595 GCA_963510375.1 uncultured Fastidiosipila sp. | reverse complement strand
GGACTTGGAGCATGGGGCGTAATTAACCTGATGGAAGGTTATGGTAATGACAATCCCGGTGCCAAGAGTCAAGGCATCAAGCAATTTATGGCAAAATAAGGACGGGATAACACAACAAATTCTCTAAAACAAAACACTAAACCAATGTAAGATTGAATGAAATCAATATTTATGCTATAATTAAATAAATCTAATGAACAGAAAAAGAGGGATATTATGGCACTTAACTATAAACCATTATGGATACAGTTAGCAAAAAAAGGACTAAAGAAAACAGATGTAATAGCTATGGCAGGACTTACAACAAATGTTATGGCACAAATGGGCAAGGATAAACCAATTACATTTAAAAATTTAGAAAGAATATGTAAGGCTCTATCTTGCACCCCTAATGATATTATTAGTTTTGAAGACAATTTTAGTGAAGAGGAAATGACCAGTTAGGTCATCGGTTTATAAAGAAAGGTGGTTTTGATCATTTATTCAAAATTTAATAACTTAAAACCAGAAAAACAAAAGCAAATTATTAACGCAGCTATAAAAGAATTTGTTCGAAATGGTTTTGAAAAAGCATCTACTAACGAAATTGTAAAAAGAGCTAATATTTCAAAAGGCTCGCTGTTTAACTATTTTAACAGTAAAAAGGATCTTTACTTGTACTTGATTGAGTATAGTAGTAAAGCAATCGTGAATCTAAATGAAGAAATTGATTTGTCTGAAACTGATTTATTTAAAAGAATCGAAAGAGTTGCTTTACAAAAGTTCTATGTTCAACAAAAGTACCCACAGGCATTTGAATTCTTGGCATCAACTAAACAAGAGGAGTCTGTAGAAGTAAAGGATATCATTAAACAAAGGCTCAATCCAATCTATAATCAAGCCATAAATAAATTATATAAAGACATTGATTACTCTAAATTCAGGGAAGGAGTTGATATTGAAAAAGCAATTGAGATTTTGAATTGGACGATGTTTGGTGTAGGAGAGAAAGGACTAAAGGAATTGTTTACCTTTGATGATATTGGTAGATTTGGAGAGAAATATCTAGAAGAGGGGAACGTTTATGCCGAATTACTGAAATACGGCTTTTATAAATAAAACTAAATTAAAGGTGTATTGAAATGAAAATATAATAGCTTTAGATTTTTATCTAAAAAAATTTTAAAGGAGTGTGTCTATATTATGACCGATATAGTAAAAGTACAAGGATTACAAAAAAAGTTTGGTAAATTTCAAGCATTGCGTGACGTTTCGTTCACGATAAAATCGGGGGAAGTGGTTGGGTTTATTGGTCCTAATGGTGCTGGGAAATCTACAACTATTCGTGCCCTATTAGGAATTATAAAACGTGATGCTGGTATTGCCGAGATATTCGGTAAGGATGTTTGGAAGGATAGCCTTGAAATTCATAAGCGAATTTCTTATGTCCCTGGAGATGTTGCCCTTTGGGGATCTTTAACGGGAGGAGAAATTATCGATCTCTTCATTAAATTACATGGTAGTGGAGATAAAGAAAAGCGCGATTATTTAATTAAACGTTTTGAATTAGACCCTAAGAAAAAAGCCAAAGGATATTCAAAAGGAAATCGTCAAAAAGTTGGATTGATTGCAGCATTATCTGTTGATTCTGATTTATATATTTTTGATGAACCAACATCTGGTCTTGATCCTCTAATGGAACAAGTTTTCCAAGAAGAAATTGAAAAAATTAAAGCATCTGGTAAAGCTATTTTATTGTCCTCCCATATTTTAAGTGAGGTAGAACGATTAGCAGATAAGCTTGTAATTATACGCCAAGGTGAAATTGTTGAAACTGGAACCCTTGATGAATTACGACAATTAACTAGGTCTACTGTCACTTTAGTGACAAGTGGAGACGTATCAAAAATGGCTTTTGTAGATGGAGTACATGATTTTGTTCAAAATGATAGCCAAGCAACATTCTCTGTCGACAATCAATATCTTAATAGTATTTTAATTGAAGCTAGCAAATTAGGTGTCACAAGGTTTGAATCTATACCGCCAACACTTGAAGATTTGTTTATGCGTTATTATGAAAGCTAAACCGTGGGAAGGTGGAAAAATTATTATGAAAGAAAAATTTGCTCGTTGGGACACATTGTTTTTACAGTATTTAAAACGAGATTGGAAAAAAATTATTATATGGGTATTGGGACTTGGCATGTTTTCGGCTGGATTTGTTCCAGCTTTCAAAGAAATAGCAAAAGGACAAGGTTTAGTCGTAATGTTCGAAACTTTGCAAAACCCTGCAATGATATCTATGGTAGGGCCGACTCCAGTTGAAACAGGAGCTGATTATACCTTAGGAGCAATGTATGCACATGAAATGTTGTTGTTTTGTGGTTTGTTTGCGATGATAATGTCTATTTTACACGTGATAGGTCATACTCGTAAAGAAGAAGATCTTGGCCTTACTGAGCTACTGCGTTCCTTTCAAATAGGTCGTCAAGCAAATTCTCTTGCAGCAATAGCAGAGATAGTCTTTATCAATGGTATACTAGCACTTTTTATTGCAGTAGTAATGATAAGTTTCGGTGCCGATACGATTTCTATTTTTGGTTCCGTGTTATACGGGGCATCAATTGGAATGGCAGGGATTATTGGTGCTGGGATTGCTCTAATAATGGCACAAATTATGCCCACGTCATCGGCTGCAACAGGATCATCATTAGGAATTGTAGGATTACTATACATTGTTCGTGCTGGAACAGATGTCTCCAATGTTGACTTATCTATGATGAATCCTTTGGGCTGGACATATTTAACTTTTCCTTTTACAGATAATAATTGGTTTCCACTTATTTTTGCTTTAATTTTCAGTATAATAGTGGTGTTCATAGCTTTTTCACTTGAAGGTGGCCGCGATATGGGGGCTGGATATTTACCGCAAAGAGAAGGGCGTGAAAGTGCAAAGCAGTCTTTGCTGTCCGTCCGAGGATTATTTATAAATATTAATAAAGGTGTCATTATTAGTTGGTTAATCGCATATGTTGTTATGGGTGCTGCCTATGGTTCGATTTATGGAGATATGCAGACATTCCTAGAAAGTAATGAAATGATGAAACAAATGTTTTCTCATACAGGATTTTCTATTGAAGAATCATTCACAGCCACAGTTATGATGGTTTTGATTGGTTTAGTTTCCATTCTATCAATTGCGATTGTAAATAAACTCTTTTCTGAAGAAAGACGATTACACTTAAGTCAGATTTATGCAACAAAAGTAACCCGCAGTCAATTATATTGGACTAGTATAGGGTTATCGATATTAAGCGGATTATTAGGAGTTTTATTAGCAGCAGGCAGTCTTGGAGGTACTGCTATCTCTGCGATGGGGAATAGCGGAGAGATGGATATAGTTGACTTTTTTGCTGCTGGCTTTAACCTTTTCCCTACTGTTTTATTCTTTATAGGTCTGGCAGCGTTAGCTCTTGGATGGGCACCGAAACTAGGTAAAATAGTGTATATTTATCTTACATTCTCTTTTTTATTAAATTATTTTAGCGGCTTAATAGACCCCCCGGAATGGTTTTTAAATACTGCTATACAAAGTTGGATGCCTCAAATGCCAATG
>CAUPES010000027.1:0-5974 GCA_963510375.1 uncultured Fastidiosipila sp. | reverse complement strand
TGAAATTATAATACATTCTCAAACAGAAGAAGAAGTAAAGTTAAACACAAGAATAATTTCGAAATTTTTTTATGATGGATGGGAGAAATTGAGAGGTTTTTAAATATAAGGGAAAGGGTATTAAACACCCTTATATTTTTTAAAGTAAAGATAACTAAGTTAGCTAATATAGTTATCTATCATATGGAGGTGTTAAAGATGAAAGAAAAAAGGAAAGGAGATTTCCATTGAAAAATAATTATATGAAACGCCTATTGCAGCTGGCAGAAGGAGAACATAAAGGCCTCAAGCTTTCCATTTTCTTGGCAGTTATTGGGGTTCTTTTAGGTATGTTGCCTTATTTTGGCGTAAGCAAAATTGTTTATGGTTTGTTTGTTGGAAATAAAGATTTTTCCTTCTACCTACCTTGGTGTTTTCTAATCTTGATTGGCTATTGCTTAAAACCAATTTTTTACGCCAAGGCCTTGGCAGAGTCCCATAAAGCAACCTTCTCTGTTCTAAGAAATGTACGAATCATGCTCTTGGAAAAGCTGCCTAAAATGCCTCTTGGTACGATTATTGACACCCATAGTGGTGATTTAAAGACAATCATTGTTGATCAAGTAGAAAAAATGGAACGACCTTTGGCTCACTTATTGCCTGAGATGACGGCGAATATTTTAGGGCCTGTATCCATCTTCATCTATCTATTAATTTTAGATTGGAGAATGGCTTTATTGTCACTCGTTTCAATTCCGGTAGGTATGTTTTTTATGTCATTAATTATGAAAGGTTATGCAGAAGATTATAGTAAGTCGGTTGCGACCAATACCGAAATGAATAAAACAATTGTTGAGTATGTTGGCGGAATTGAAGTGATTAAAACTTTTAATCAAGGCGAAAAATCCTATGGGAAATTCACCGATAAAGTGATAGCTAATGCTTCATTTTATTATCATTGGATGAAAAAATGTCAAATGCCAGTGTCCTTATCCAAGAACATTTCACCAACAACTTTGATTACGGTATTACCTGTTGGTTGGATCATGTTTATTAATGGAAGTTTAGAGATGTCAACCTTTATTACGACCATCATCCTTTCTCTTGGTATAGCCGGTCCCTTACTAGCTGCTATTAACTTTGTCGATGCCTTAGCTCAAACAGGGACAACTGTCGGACGAATTGATGAAATCTTAAATGGGACAGAACAAGTTCATCGTAGAGAAAGAGTTCATTTAAAAAATCATGACATTGCTATCAAGAATCTACATTTCTCCTATGAACCAGGAGAAGAAGTTATTAAAGGAATCGATATGGTGATTCAAGAGCGAAGTTTAAATGCCTTTGTTGGGCCAAGTGGTTCAGGAAAGTCAACCATTGCCAAGTTAATTGCTGGTTTCTGGGACGTAGAACAGGGAGAAATATCGATTGGCGGAATTAATTTATTCAATATTCCACTTGAACAACTCTATGATTTAGTTGCTTTTGTTTCGCAGGATGTTTTCCTTTTTAACGATACCATCATGGAAAATATTCGAATGGGCAAGCCTTCGGCTAGCGATGAAGAAGTGATTGAAATTGCCAAAGCTTCAGGTTGTCATGATTTTATTATGTCTTTAGAGCATGGATATCAGACCAAAGTAGGGAGTGGAGGAAATCATTTATCAGGCGGTGAAAAACAGAGGATCACCATTGCTAGAGCCATGATAAAAGATGCTCCAATTATCATATTAGATGAAGCGACGGCTTATATTGATCCTGAAAATGAGCAAGTTTTACAAAAAGCAATTAATAAGCTTATTCAGGGAAAAACTATCATTATGATTGCTCATAGGTTATCAACAATAACCAATGCAGACCAGATTTATCTCATCGATCATGGCAAACTTGTAGCAAGTGGCAATCATGAAGAACTTCTTAAAGAAAATAAACTTTATCAAGCCATGTGGGAAGCACATATCGGTGGAAAGGAGGTGGCTTAGATGTTAAGTGGACTTCGAAAGATATGGGCATTTGCAGATAAGGAACGAATAAATTTAAACAAGTCTGTTATTTTTGAATTTGTGTATGCCATCTTCAATATGTTGCAAATAGGAGCCATTTACTTTGTGCTTCAAGCCTTGGTGACAAAAGATTTTAATTCCTTTATAGCACTGAAGGTTTTTCTTATGCTGTTGGTAAGTATTGTCGGAAGGTCTTCTGCCAACTATTTTGCTCAATTAGATCAAACTCATGCTGGGTATTTTATGGTAGCTAATCGAAGAATAAGTATAGGAAAAATGCTGAAGACGGTTCCAATGGGATTCTTTAATGAAAATAATATTGGAAAAGTGACTGGTGTTTTAACAACTGTTCTAGATGACGTTGAGAATACAGCTCCTATGGTTTTAGTTGTTATGATGAGTGGCTTCATTAACTCATTTGTGTTCACCCTGATGATTTTATTTTTCGAGTGGAGAAATGGGCTGATTGTTATAGCAGGAACGGTTTTATATCTATATATTACTTCTGTCATGGAAAAAAAGTCGAGGACACTTGCTCCAAAAAGGCAAGAGGCACAATCTCTTTTAGTAGAAATGATTTTGGAATATATCCAGGGAATGCCGATCATTAAATCCTTTAATTTAACAGGAAAAGGGGACCAAACCGTACGCTCGGCACTAGAAGAAAGTCGCTCAGCCAATCTAGCCTTGGAGAAATTATTTACACCCTATACCATCGGGCAAGAGCTCGTTTTAAGAATTTCCAGTGTTGCCATGATTGTCTTTTCACTTTATTTTTATATCAATGGCACCATGGATTTATTGAAAGCAATTATGTGTATCATCATGTCATTCCTGGTGTTTGCAAGTATTCAATCCGCAGGATCCGCCATGGCGACATTAAGAGTTGCAACAAGTTCTATAGAACAAGTAGAAACAACAGAAAATATGCCTCAGATGGATATTGAGGGCAAGAAGATTACGCCTCATCATACAGATATTGAATTCAATAATGTTAGCTTTTCTTATGATAAAATACCTATTTTAAGGGAGGTTTCCATTCATATTCCGGAAAAAGCTATGACAGCTATTATTGGACCAAGTGGATCTGGTAAGAGCACAATGTGTTCGCTTATTTCTAGATTTTGGGACGTGGATCAAGGCAGCATATCGATTGGAGATGTCAATATTAAAAACTACACGCTTGAATCCTTAATGGATTTAATTAGCACCGTATTCCAAGACGTTTATCTTTTCCAAGATACCATCGAAAATAATATAAAATTTGGCAAACCACAAGCTAAGAAGGAAGAAGTCATAGAAGTGGCAAAAAAAGCCCAATGCCATGACTTTATTATGAATTTGCCAGAAGGATATCAAACCATCATAGGCGAAGGTGGCACATCTCTTTCAGGCGGAGAAAGACAAAGAATATCAATAGCAAGGGCTATGATAAAAAATGCCCCGATTATTATTTTTGACGAAGCTACAGCAAATGTTGATCCAGAAAATGAGGATAAACTTCAAGTAGCTATAGAAAGTTTAACAAAAAACAAAACGGTTATAATGGTTGCTCATAGGTTAAAGACTGTTAAAAATGCGAATCAGATTATAGTTCTTAAAGACGGAAAATTAGAGGAGGTGGGGAAACATGAAGATTTAATTAGAAAAGAAGGCACTTATAAGAAATTTATAGAAGCAAGAGAAGAAACAGAAAGCTGGAAGATTAAACAAAATAAGGAGGATTTCAATGAAGAATCGATTAACAGCAAAGGATTTAATTAACGTAGGAATTTATACGGCTATTTATTTAGTCATATTTTTCGTAACAGGAATGCTAGGGGCTGTGCCAATACTTTATCCTACCATATTTATATTAATCCCAATATTAACAGGTATTCCATTTATGCTATTTCTAACCAAGGTAGAAAAGTTTGGAATGGTATCTCTAATGGGAATCATTTTAGGAGTATTTTGGTATTTTATGGGTTACACTTGGTTAGCACCAGCCGTGTATATTCCAATGGCAATTATTGCTGATGTAGTTATGAATACTAAAAAGTATAAAAGTTTTAAAGTTAATACAATAGGATTTTGGTTGTTTTCATGTGCTGAGTTAGGCTGTCAGATGCCAATGTGGGTTATGGCAGATACCTATATGGAAGGAGTAAAACAACAAATGGGTGAGCAATTTGCGACCGATTTAGCGAAATATATGCCACCATGGATGGGAATTGCTGCAATTGGCATCATGTTTGTTGGAGCAGTGATAGGTGCTAATCTAGGCAAGAAAATGTTGAAAAAACATTTTGAAAGAGCTGGAATTGCTTAATGGAGGCTTACAAAACTTATGTTCCCCCAATAAAGAAAGGCTTTTATTTAGATCCGAGAACAAAAATATTATTTATGGTATTCATTAGCACTATAATGTTTTTTGTCTATGACAATATAGGTATAGATATAGCGATAGTTTCTATCGCTATATTCTTGCTTGTATCTAATAAAAATTACAAAGCTGCAGCCATATATGGAATTTTATTTGTTTTGGCTGTTATTTCAAACAAAACTAAAAATATGTATGAATTACCATCCATATTAAACATGATTAATGTATTGCTCAACTCATTAGTCATAAGGCTTTTTCCTATTTTCATGATGGGATACTATACGATTAGTTCCACCAAACCAAATGAATTTATAGCAGCTATGGTAAAGTGGAAAATTCCAAATGCGTTTATTATTCCTGTTTCTGTAGTATTTCGTTTCATACCTACTCTAAAGGAAGAAAATAAGGCAATATCAAATGCTATGCGAATGAGGGGGATACGATTTAATAGTAAAAAAACAAAAGCCAATCCATCATTGTTTTTAGAGTACAGAATTATCCCGCTCCTGTTTTCTGTTGTCAAAATAGGTGATGAACTTTCTGCATCAGCATTAACAAGAGGATTAGATAATGTTAAAGGCAGAACGAGCCTTGTTGAGGTTAAATTTAGCAAATATGATTTTTTGATTTTTCTATTGATTATAGGATTGATAGTGTGGTCTTTAGTATGAGGGGGAAAGAGATGATAAAATTTAACAATGCTAGCTTTACCTATAAGAGCAAAGAAAGACAAGGTGGCGTTTTTAATATAAGTTTATCCATTGAAGAAGGAGAATTTGTGCTACTAACAGGTGAGTCTGGATGTGGGAAAACTACTCTTACGAGACTAATTAATGGCCTTTCCCCTGAATATTATACTGGAGATTTACAAGGTGAAGTGGAGATCAATGGAAAAAAAGTAGGACAAACTAGCATTCAATCACTTTCAAAAGTAGTCGGCTCTGTATTTCAAAACCCAAAATCACAATTTTTTAATGTGGATTCTACAAGTGAAATAGCTTTTGGACTTGAGAATATGGGTGTTGATAGAATGGAGATGCTTGACAGGATAGGAAAGGTAGCTTATGCATTAAACATTCATGAACTGTTAGATAGGAATCTATTTAATTTATCAGGTGGTGAAAAGCAAAAAATTGCTTGTGCATCTACAGCTGTGATGGAAGCCCCTATTTTAGTTTTAGATGAGCCTTCATCAAATTTAGACATTGAAAGCATTGATGATTTAAAAAATATACTTAAATATTGGAAACAACAAGGCAAAACAATTATCATAGCTGAACATAGTTTATATTATTTAATGGACTTGGTCGACCGAGTTATTTATATGAAAGATGGTCGAATTAGCAAGGATTATAGCATTGAGGAATTTAAGGATATTTCAGACAAGAAGTTGCACGAGATGGGATTAAGATCTTCTCATATTCCTAAGTTTGAGAGTAAAGACATTGAGTATACCAATGAAATAGCACTTGATAATTTTTGTGTATATTACAATAAAGTGGTTGGATTAGAAATCAATCATCTAGATCTTCCTAGAAAACATATAATAGGAATTCTTGGGAAAAATGGTGCTGGGGACAGTGATATAATGATGACAGATACAATAAATCCATTAAAATCAAAGTTT
>CAUPES010000026.1:0-6238 GCA_963510375.1 uncultured Fastidiosipila sp. | reverse complement strand
TGTCTACAACTAGAACTTTGTCCTCTGCTGAACCATCTGACCATTTACCTTCATTTGCTTTGAATGTTATTTTTACTTTTTCAGCTTTTGGCTCTGGACTTGGTTCAGGCTGAGGTGTTGGTTCTGGAGTTGGCTGAGGTTGTGGCTCAGGTGTTGGAGTTGGTTCTGGTGTTGGCTCTGGAAGCTTTTCATATTTTGGATAGAGATTCACATCTTCATTAATTGGTTTTGTAAAGTCGAAAAGCATTCCTTGCTTATCAGCCCAACCCTTGAAAACATGTTTATCCAATGTAGGTCCGTCAACACTTGTAGCTAACTTACCTTTTTCGATTTTTTGTTGAGCTAGAAGACTTCCATCTTGCTTGTAGAAGTTAACTTTGACTGCATCAACGTAATCCGGCTTTGCCACAGCATATCCATAGGAACGAGTAGCATTGGTACTTGAAACAGGCTCATAACCTATGAAATAATCCTTAGAGGTATTTTTAACAACTCCTGATTTATATATTATTTCTTTACCATCTCTAATCCTAGTAAACTTCCAGTGTTTAAAGATTTTATTTTCCATCTCTGGTCCTTCAGGAATATTAAGGGTGTTATCTTTGTTAATCCACTCTTCCTTGTAAACACTACCGTCTTCATTAAGGAATGCAACCTTCTGCTCACCGATTGTCATCATGTATTTTTCTTGCTTATTAGGATCTTTTTTCTCTACAGTTATAGTCTCAATAGGATCTCCACCCATAATCATCTCCATTACATGATAATTTTCAGGCAGACTTTCTGGTACAACTCTTAACTTAAGTTTAGAACCAACCTTATAATTACCTATAGTAAACCAAGCTGACCTATTGGGAATTTCAGCATATTTTGCATTTACAATTTTCTTGACTCCATTTTCATCTATAACTTCAAACTTTAAGTTTTCTATACTAAAATTATCAAAAGCTTTAGTTATATCTGACTTGCTATCTAAAGTTATATGATCACTTGTTTTCTTTTCCCAATCAGCTTTTTCTACAAACATTTCAAAAATAACTGGAACTTCTTCTGCCTCTTCCGTTTCAGGAGTTTCTGCATGAATGAAAACACCTGGAATGAATAAAACAAAAGCTAATAACAACAATAAATATGTTCTTGTATATTTAATTTTATTCATAAATTGCACCTCTTTTCAAATTAATTTAATATCTATATTCATTTTAATCCATTTCCCTAAATTTATCTATTATTTCTCAGTGATGTTGCACTTTGCAATTTAACTTTATCATAACAAAATATCTTTACTACTTTTAATATCTATGGTACTATAAATGTAACATTAGTACTATAAATGTAACCATGGTAATAATTAAAGGAGTATCAATGAATGAATTAAAAGTCGGAAATAGAATTGCTGAGTACAGGAAAGAAATGGGGCTTTCTCAGCACAATCTTGCAAAAGCAGTCGACCTTAAAAGACGATCAATTATGGCTTACGAAAACAAAACAATTAGTCCCACAATTGAAACTGCTTATAAAATTTGTAAAGTTTTAGGCAGAGATATTAAGGAAGTTTTTATCTTTGATGAAGATTAGAAAGAGTAAAATAAATGAGTAAAATATTTACCACAAATTCTGAAATTATCCAAATGGTTCAAGACAACTTTGGTCATACTGAAAATTATCTTGTAGCAATGAAGCATAATGGCTTCAAAAAAGGTTTATTAAAATTGTTCATCAACAATCTTTATTACGCTATGGATAGTAGCAGACAATTTATCTTGTATTTTGATCATCAAGGAATACACGAAAAAGAATTTAGTCTTACTGACAAATCTAAATTCTTACTAATCCCATGGAACGAAGTTGATGAGTTTGATATAAATGATAAAGGTAATAAAATCATTATTAATATAAATCATCTCGGCAAAAAATATTCTTATATAGTTGAATTCAATAACCACTTACTAAAAGGTAATCGTGAAAGATTTGCCCATTTAGAAAAGAAAAACTTTTTCAGAGAGCGTTTATAAGTATTAAAACTTTTCAAAAAACAAATTTTGAAAGTGCCATTACTATTTCTGAAGTACACCTCCAAAAGTTAGTTTGGTGTCCAACTTTTGGGGTGCACTTCATTCTAATAAAGGCACTTTTTTAATACACTTTTTTATTAAAGCATTTTTAATAGAGTATATTTTAAGAGTATAATTATTTTAGATAATAAACTAATTTCCTAAGGAGGATTTTATGGACAGAAAAATAAAAGTCGTACAATTTGGTTGCGGTAAGATGAGTAAGTATCTCATGCGCTATGTACAAGAAAAGGGTGCCGAACTAGTAGGAGCATTCGACATGAACACAGCTCTAGTTGGTAAAGATATCTCCGAAATAACAGGCGGATCTGAAACAGGAATTAAAATCCAAAGCGCTTCCGATTTTGATGCAGCTCTAAAAGAACTAAAACCAGATGTATGTGTAGTTGCTACAAGATCAACAGTTGAAGAAATCTCTGAAGCATTCAGAATTTGTGCCAAGAACTCTGTCAATGCTATTAGTACTTGTGAAGAGGCCATCTATCCTTGGAATTCATCAACTGAACTAACTGCAGAATTAGATAAACTTGCAAAAGAGCATAACGTTACCCTATCCGGAAGCGGTTACCCTGATATGTATTGGGGTGTAATGGTCGATACAATTGCTGGTTCATTGCACACTCTAAACAAAATCAAAGGTGTAAGTAGCTATAACGTAGAAGACTACGGAATTGCTTTGGCAGAAGGTCACGGTGCCGGATTATCTATTGAAGACTTCGAACATCAAATAGGTCAATACAACGATCTAGGATATGAAGAAACTCTAAAAGCAATCAATGAGGGTAAAGTTGTTCCTTCTTACATGTGGAATCAAAATGGTTGGTTATGCGATAGATTTGGTTTAACTATTAAATCCCAAACCCAAAAATGTGTACCAGTAACCCACCCAGAAGATCTTGAGTCCTCTACCCTTGGTCTCACTGTCAAAGCTGGATATGCAACTGGTATGGAAGCTATCGTAACAACAGAGACCGAAGAAGGTATCACAATCGAAACTCATAACCTTGGTTATGTCTATGGTCCTGAAGACTTTGACATGAACACTTGGACATTCGAAGGTGAGCCAGATGTCGAAGTTGTTGTAGATAAACCTGACACAGTTAAATTAACCTGTGCAAACTTAATCAATAGAATTCCTGCACTAATTGATGCAGAAGCTGGTTACGTTACAACAGATAAACTCCCTAATAATCGTTATATCGTCAAAGACATGCACGAGTACGTAAAAAACAAATAAACTTTAATCAACTAAAGTTAAAAGTAAATTCCTTGCAGTACAACCTAATACTGCAGGGAAATTTTATATCTACGAGGTAAGTCAATGGAAATCAAAGATAAAGTTAAAAATAATAAAATCTGGAACTGGGGTATATTTGGTCCTGCCGGAATTGCCAGAGCTTTCGCTGAAGGATTAAAAGTTTTAGACAATGCTAATATTTACGCAGTTGCTTCACGTAGCGAAGAACGCTCTAGAAATTTTGCAGAAATTTTCCCAGTCGAGAAAGTCTATTCTTCTTATGAAGAAGCATTGCAAGATGAAAACCTTGAAATCTGTTATATCGCTAATCTAAACAACGCTCACTACCCACTAGCCAAAGCTTGTCTTGAAGCTGGCAAACACGTCCTAGTTGAGAAACCTAGTTGTTTAAATGCTAAGATGCTTCGAGAATTAGTAGAGCTAGCTAAAGACAAAAATCTATTTTTCATGGAAGCTATGTGGACTAAATTCTTACCTACTACACAAAAAGTTAATGAGTGGATTGCAGACGGAAAAATTGGTGAAATCTCAAGTCTCGAATGTAGCTTTGGATTCTCTAGTGGACTAGATCCAGAGTCTCGAGTTGTAGCTTTAAATAAAGGTGGTAGTGCCTTGCTAGATCTTGGTGTATATACGCTATCGTATGCAGATATGCTCTTCTCTGGCTTCCCTGAATCTATACGCTATAATGCCAGCACAACAGCAGAAAACGTTGATATTACAGGCGCAGGCTCTTTGATATACAAAGATAATAAAGTTGCCTCATTTATAGTATCTGTAGCTAATCAATTAACCAACTACGCTAAAATCACAGGAAGTAAAGGTAGTATTTATGTGAGTAACTTCATGTCACCTATTGCAGCATCTTTATACGAAGGCATCAGCACAAATCCTCAAGATAATAATTTATTAGAAACTCATGAGCAAAATAATCTCTCAAATGGTTACGAATATGAAGCCATGCATGTCATGGAATGTTTGAATAAAGGTATAATAGAGAGTCCAATACATACGTGGACGGATAATCTTAATGTATTAAAGATAATGGATAAAATGCGTGAGGATATATCTCTGGTATATCCTGAAGAAAGATAAAGCACTTAGCAAGCTTCAAATAGAATTCAAACAAGAAAGGCAATTCAGTCATGAATTGCCTTTTTTACACTCATTAAAAATATACAAACTAAATATTCAACAATATCAGACTAAATAGAGCAATTGTAAATGCTGGTGGGTCAATATGTGATTCTACATCAGTATTAAACAATCTTGCTAAAAGATCTGCTGTTAACCAAGCTAAAGGACCAAAAATCGCTGCAATCCAAATATTAGGTATGACACCAAAAGCGAAGGCTGCAACCATACTCACATGGTGGTTAGCTGGTATAGGTACACCAAAAATTCCAAATGCTAAAACTAAACCACCAAGTAGAAAACCAAATGTTGATACACCTGTAATTTTAGTGAAATATGTCATGCCTAAGGCTATTGCATAAGCAGCAAGCAAATGGAATGCTGTTTGGTTCAAATTATAATTTAATCTTTCAGATAATTTGAAATTCTTACCTAAGATACCAGAGTCATCAAATACAAGTCGACCAATAAAAGCTACGATAATCAAAGCAAGTGCAGGACTATCTACTTTTAATGGAGCATAATTTTTCAACAAGATACATAGAGATTGACTTAACATTGCAAAAGCTCCACCAACTAGTAATGTTGGGAAGTCACCTGTTGTTGCCAATGGAGCAACAATATTATTACCTGGCAATACCATATCTGCTGGAACTAATTTCTTTCTACTCTTCATACCGTAGTATGATGCAGCTGCAACACCACCTGCAAAGGCAATCTGAGGTGTAAAAACTGGACCAAGAGCAACATTTGTAATAAAGTCCATATTACCTGTCGCCACAAAGATACCTACACCAATTAATCCCAAAGCACCACAGAAAACAAACGAGGCAATACTACCAACATAGGCTCCGAAAATTCCACCAAAGAACGCTAAAACTATTTCTATAAAAAAAGACATTCTATTTCCTCCCGAATAGTCAAAAAAATTCTAATATAATATATATTATTTTATTCATTTTTGCTTTAAATTTTTGTTTTATCTTGCACAATTATAGAAGTTTTATACTTTCATAAAACTTCATAGCTTCTTTATTAACATCACAGTTAATAATTAAAGTTATAATATAGTTATAGAAAATAAGGAGGATTACTAATGAAAAAAGTTGCAGTGTTCCTTGCTCATGGAACTGAAGAAGGCGAAGCAATAATTCAGATTGACTTACTCAGACGTGCTGGAATTGAAGTCGAAACTTTTTCCATTGAGAAAGAATTAGAAATACAGAGTGCACATGCCATTACTTTCTTGGCAGATGATCACATAGATAATATTAATCTAAAGGAATTTGACATGCTATTTGTCCCCGGTGGCGCAAAAGGTGTAGAAAGAATGTATGATTCCCAAAAACTTAGTGAAATATTGACAGAATTTGCTAAAACCAATTCTCTGATGTCTTCAGTCTGTGCAGCTCCAACTGTATTGGGTAAATTGGGTCTACTTGACGGCGAAGTTGCTACATGTGCACCTAATTGGGAAACAGGCTTAGGTCAAGCAAGCCATAAAGCTGAATCTGTTGTCAAATCAGGCAAATTTATTACCGGACAAGGATTAGGTGCAAGTATCCCATTAGCTCTAGCTTGTATTGAAGCTCTTGTTGGTAAAGAAAAAGCTGATGAAGTTGCTAAAGCTATTTGTTACAAGAGTTAGTTAATAGAAAAACACTATATATATTCAATAATATAAAAAATAAAAAAGTGAGGTCTATACATTAAATGTAATGGTTCTACAACAAATGGTGTTGGTGAGAAAAATCTTAGAAAGATATTAATC
>CAUPES010000025.1:0-5000 GCA_963510375.1 uncultured Fastidiosipila sp. | reverse complement strand
ACTTGGTCTTTTAAGAATTTTATTTCTTTATCTAAGTTATAGTAAATAACGTCGCAGTCCTCATTCATGCATATCTTATATTGATCTCCATCAACGGCATTACGATAATCATCTGTCACCAAGTGTTCAACGGTTATCCTATTAACTGTTACTCCTTCATTATTACAGACAGGGCAACTCGCCTTTGTTCCATTTAAATTTTGTGTGATACATTCACAGCAACATTCATCAATAACTTTCAATTACATAACCTCCATATCTTTAAAACCATTTAATTCAAGGTAAATCCCAACCAATTTTCATTTATAGTTTTTAAATTAAAAAATACCCCTTGATTGTATCGTCAATTATCGGTATCATTCAAGGGGTGAATAGGAAAAATAGTTTATAGATTCTTTACATTCAAAGCTCTAAAAGCATTTAATACTGCAATGATAGTTACACCTACATCTGCAAATATAGCTGCCCACATAGTAGCTATTCCAAAAGCACTCAAAATAAGAACAATTATTTTTATTCCAATTGCAAATACTATGTTTTGATGTGCAATTTTTAGTGTCTTTTTAGAAATCTTCATTGCAGTAGCAATTTTCGATGGCTCATCAGTCATAATTACAACATCAGCAGCTTCAATGGCCGCATCAGAACCTAAACCACCCATTGCTATTCCAATGTCTGCACGAGCTAATACAGGTGCATCATTGATTCCGTCTCCAACAAAGGCAAGTTTACCTTTTTTAGATTTTTGCGAAAATAATTCTTCTAGTTTTTCAACTTTGTCTGCTGGCAACAGTTCTGCATAAACCTTATCAAGACCAAGCTCTTTAGCAATTTTTGAACCAATACTTTTATTATCACCTGTCAACATAACTGTTTGTTTAATATTAGCTGCCTTAAGTTCCTTGATTGCTTGTGCTGAATCTTCCTTTACCTCATCGGCAATTACAATGTAACCTATATATTTGTTATTAACAGCAACATGTACAATAGTACCGATCAGCTCTCCCTTGAAATAAGGGATATCCATCTTTTTCATAAGTTTGATATTTCCTGCCATAACCTTTTTGCCATCTACTGTTGCAATAACACCATGACCTGATATCTCTTCTACATCTGAAATACGTCCATTGTCTATTTCTTTGCTATATGCACGTTTCAGTGAAAGTGAAATCGGATGATTGGAATAGCTTTCCGCATGTGCAGTTAATTCTAGTAGCTCTTCTTTGGAAACTCCTTCTGGATGAATTTCCTGTACATTAAATACACCTTTCGTTAGTGTTCCAGTTTTATCAAAAACAACAATTTCAGTTTCTGCTAATGCCTCTAAATAATTACTACCCTTGACTAAAACACCTTTTTTTGAGGCTCCACCTATTCCACCGAAGAAACTCAACGGAATTGAAATAACTAAAGCACACGGACAGGATACCACAAGGAATGCTAGTGCTCTATATATCCAATCACTAAAAGTCGCCCCGTCTATAACAAGAGGTGGTATAATAGCTAGAAAAACTGCAATTATAACCACAACCGGTGTATAATATCTCGCAAACTTCGTAATAAATTGTTCTGAATTGGATTTTTTACTACTTGCATTTTCAACTAAATCAAGAATTTTACTTACAGTAGATTCTCCAAATTCCTTGGTAACCTCTGCTGTAATAACCCCATTAATGTTGATGCACCCACTTAGGATATCACTTCCAACTTCTACTTCACGAGGAACAGATTCGCCTGTTAGTGCCGATGTATCAATCATTGAACTTCCCTCAATTACCTTGCCATCAAGAGGAATTTTTTCTCCTGCTTTAATTACAATAATATCTCCAATTTGTACTTCATCTGGGTCAACTTTGACAAGTTCATCACCTTTTTTAACATTTGCATAATCTGGTCGAATATCCATAAGGCTTGCAATTGACTTTCTCGACTTGCCAACTGCATAGCTTTGAAACAGTTCTCCAACTTGATAAAACAGCATAACTGCAACACCTTCAGGATACTCACCAATAAAAAATGCACCAATTGTTGCAATACTCATTAAAAAGTTTTCATCGAAAACTTGACCTTTAAAAATATTTTTTACAGCTCTTTTTACAACATCTCCACCTACAATAATGTAACTTATTATAAAGAGAGCAATCTGTAACCATTCGTTATTTAAATTAAGCAATACTGCTGTAGCTAACACGGCTGCACCAATAATTATTCGCCATAGTCGTTTTTTCATACTAAATCGCCTCCTTTAAGCCTTTTTCATAGTTGTATCGGGTTCGATTTTTTTAACTATTTTTTCGGACTCTGCTATTATTGTTGGCATTTTTTCATCCTCACCATCAATAACGAGTTTTGTGGTCATAAAGTTAACAGTAGCTTCTTTCACTCCATCAAGCTCATTAATAGCCTTTTCCATTTTTGCCGCGCAATTTGCACAATCTAAACCTTCAAGTATAAATTTCTTTTTCATTATTAAATCCTCCTAAATTTTATTTGTAATTTTATTTTGAATAATACAAGTCTTTTTCAAATTTTCTTGAAGCATTGCTCATTTGAAATGAAGACTTTAATATATGTCCAAATATCTTCAAAAAATATTCTATTCTACCGCATTACTACTTCTCGTTGATATGAATTAGACCTTGGTCAAATATTTCTCTTACATGGTCATCAACTAATGAATAATATACTACTTTGCTTTCTTTTCTGTTTTTCACTAAATTAGCTTGTTTTAAGACTCTCAGCTGATGGGAAATTGCTGATTGTGTCATGTTAAGTAATACAGCGATATCACAAACACACATTTCAGCTTCATGTAAAGCCCATAATATCCTGATTCGTGTTGAATCTCCAAATACTTTAAATAATTCTGCTAGATCATAAAGGCTTTCTTCTTGAGGCATTTTATCTCTAACTTGATTTACAATATCCTCATGAATTACATTGCAGTCACATCTTTCAATTGAATTAAATTTTTTAGTCATATTATCACCTCCTTTTAAATTATTTCATCTGAATACTTGAACAAGCATTCATACGTTGTATATTTATTATATTATTGTTTTTCTCTTGTGTCAATAGTTATATGAGCATTTATTCAAGTGTTTTTTATATTATTTAAAATATCTCAAAAACATCTACTAAGACATTTGTACCATCCTTTCTCGGTATCCTGTTCCATACATATCCTTTAGACAAATCCTTAAAAATAAAGACTTCACCTTCGTACAAGTTTTCGGTTTCTTTAATAGCTTCATCTAACAGCTTATTACATCACTCATGTGGTCAACTCCTTATCAATAACCTTATAAACAACATTTTTGATAATATCACATGTATAAATCATGTAAAAGTCAATGCAAAAACCGCCAATCAAGAGAACCTAACTCTTAATTAACGGTTTATATTAGTATTAAATCATACTTCCATTTCAATTCCAGATTTAAAGCATATTACAAAGTGGTCATCATAAACACTAACATTCTGGATAATCTTCCTTACTAGGGTATCATCATATCTCAGAGTACAGTATTTGTTATTGCGGATAAATTCTATCAGCTCGCTGATTCTCTCATTCTCACCACTCAAGGATGCATCTTCAATAAGGAGTGCCTGACGTTTTTCACGCAGCTCATGAATCTCATCAACAGTAATAACTCCATTCGTAATTATATATCCGTGTGGTACATAGGCCATTTATCTCACCACCTCCAGAAAATAAACTAACTACATTGATTTCACTCATATTACCCCCCAATCTATCGTTACGTAAATTTTTGAAAGAGTTGTTGATCTCTTCAAAACTAATATTCGAATAATTGCTAATAACATTAGAAATTTCTATTATTGTCTTCTCTTGATTACTAATTTGATTTGATAATTTTTCACCTAAAATTTCTAATTTTGCTTTATCTTTATTACTAAACTTATCTACATCTGGAAGTTTAATTTTATTTAAGTAATATTTCTGAATTTTAAATAAGTCCTTACCATATCTTTTCCCTAAGTTTTCTAATTGATAAAAGGTGTAATAATTATTCAATAAGCTCATTAATAAGTAGGAACTTATTTTAGGATAGACGATATAAAAATTATCCCTAACTAAATCCACATTGTGATCACATTTTTATAATTCTTAAACACGCTTCCCCATCCATACCGTTGACACGACCTACCAAAATATCCAAAGTGTTGCTACGACCCTTTCAGAATATCTATAGTGTTGCTAGAAGCAAGTATTCAGTAGATATTTTTGAACACAAATTTCAAAATTTTCAACATGTAATATTCAAGACCAAAAATCATAAACCTATTGATTTCAAGCCTTCCAGAGCCTTTAATGCCCTACTCCCTTGTCATCAATACTAGAGCCTCCACGTGCCTCGAGTCGACACTATGGATAAAAAGTCCATTTTCACGTTTTCGGAAACATATCATTGACTTTTTTAGATTTTTCCTCGTATTTGCAAACATATCATAGGGGTTTTTATACTAGTAAGTATTAAGAAACATATCGAGTTTTATGTTTGTCTATATACTCCACACTATTAAATCTTATATCTATATATATTTTTTCTTAATTATATTATACATAAAAAAAAAGAGTTTAACTCCATTTGTCTCGCCCAAAAAAATAACTTTTGATTACAAAGTATTGATTTTATTATACTTTTTCTGATATCTTAGAAATAATTAAATGAAAGCTCAGGAGAAATTTATGGAAAATAATATTATTGATTTTATGTATATGTATATGTATAATTTGGAACAATTCTTAATTACAAAGAAAGATGAACTTAGTACGATATCTTTCCAGTCTGATGAAGCTAATACCGATAGACCATTAAAAGAATACTTAAAAGTGTTAATTGAAAAAGAATTTAATAGAATCCCATATAATTCTGATGTAGTGCATTTAAATATTGAAAATAAACATGAATCCTCATTATGACCTGAACCCGTAAACACGGAATAAATTAATAATATTTTAAGCGGAGTGTAAT
>CAUPES010000024.1:0-9193 GCA_963510375.1 uncultured Fastidiosipila sp. | reverse complement strand
CACTCTTTTTATTATAACATGTTATCCAAAACGACATATTCGCTGATTGCTCACATTCAAAAAAATTTTTTAGATAACCTAAGATTATGCTAGCTAAAGTTTACGCTATACTCGACTCGGCAAAACAAAATAACTCCACCTCACCGGCTAAAAATCAGCTAATAAATAAACGAACCAAGCTAGTACTTAGAATTAACTTCTTCTTGAGAGATAAAAACTAGACCAGAAACAGGATCAATCTTCTCAATAATAGCTAAGCTATAGACGTCATAATCATTTAGACGTAGGATTTCGCCACCACCTTGATAGAACTTCTCAATTACAAATCCGAGTCCAGCAATTTCCGCCTCAGCTTCTTTACAGATATTAATTAGAGCTCGGCTAGCACTACCTCTTGCCAAGAAATCGTCTATAATCAGAACTCTATCATCAGAATTTATATAGTTCTTGCTGACTTTAACTTTGTAAGAATTTTGGCGAGTGTATGAGTAGACTTCAGTTGTGTAAGTTTCTTTGTCAAGGTTTAAGCTTTCGGATTTTTTAGCAAAGACCATTGGAAGTCCGAGTAGTTCAGCTGTCTTATAGGCAACTGGAATGCCGCTAGATTCTAGGGTCAGAACTAAAGTTGGAGAGTTCTTAGAAAAATATTTAGCAAATTCAGCAGCTAAGGCAGCGATAAATTCTGGCTCAACTCTGTGGTTCAAGAATGAGTCAACTTTGATAACATCAGTACCTTTTATATCTCCATCTTTTAAAATTTTTTCTTCTAATAATTTCATAAATTAAACTCCATAAAAATTTTTAATTATATGGAAATAGGATACCACATTTAATATGCTAAAATGTAATTTGTAAAGACATTTAAACACATTACACGCTTAAGTTTTAAGCGCTTAAAAGATAATAAGGACAAAACAAGAGCAATTTTATTCGAATTAACTTCGATAATTTCGTGAGGTTCATATGAGCAATAAACGTTTAGAAATTCAAGGACTTAGGAAATCTCTTTCTGGTAGAGAGATTATCAAAGGTATAGACCTAGATCTGTATGAAGGCGAGGTCTTGGGACTTATAGGGCCTAATGGCGCCGGTAAAACTACAACTATCAAGATGATAACCGGACTTTATAGAAAAGACGCTGGTAAGATTTATTACGAAGGACAAGATTACGATGAGAATTTTATAAAAATCAAGAAGAATATTGGGGCGATTGTAGAGAATCCGGACCTTTTCCCTTTTCTTAGTGGGAGAGAGCATTTGCAGCAAGTTGCAATTTTGTATCCAGATACAACAGATGAGGATATAGATCGAGTTGCTCACATGCTGAAGTTGGATAAGGCTCTAGATAAAAAAGTTAAGCAATATTCCCTTGGTATGAAACAACGTTTGGGTATTGCTTGTATGTTGCTAGCAAAAAATAACTTGCTCATCTTAGACGAGCCTTTTAACGGTTTAGACCCACAAGGAATTAGAGATTTGCGAAAGATGTTGAAAGATTTGGCAGAGCAAGAGGGTATTAGTGTTATGGTATCTTCTCATATCTTAAGTGAAGTACAGAGTCTCTGCGATCGTATTGTTATGATCAATCAGGGCGAGATTGTAGCAGAGCAAAATATATCAGATATTTCATTATCACTTTTGGACAATAATGTAAGAATAACTACAAATGATCAGAAGAGGCTAAAAGAATACTTCGACGAAAGAAAAATCCCTAGCAAAATTGATAAAGAATTTGTGGTCTTAGCTTGCGACCTAGATAATATCAATATGTTGTTAAAAGATCTAATGGCAGCAGATTTTAAGATTTACTCCATAGAACCAATACATAAGAATTTGGAAGATGTATTCATTGAGATTATGCAAGAAAAAGGTGGGGAAATACTATGATGCAATTTTGGAGAACAACAAGAGTCGAGTTGAGAAGAATTTTTAAGCGCAAAGTTTTTTATGTATTTTTAATAGCACTTGTAGTGGTAAGTTTTGCTGTTTCAGGTTTAACATATTATTCAACAGAGGTCCTTTTGCCAAGGTTGGAACAACAAGCCAAAGAGTACAACGAGAAACATTACGGCGATGACGGTGGAGTCGATGTGACAGTAGGTAATCCAATGGATCAAAATAGTCCATACGGGAATATGACAAATGCACAAGTACTAGAGCATTTACGCAGCCAAAGTAAAATGTATGAAGAAATGCGTACAAATAAGAATCCTCAATATAACGAATTGCAAGAACAGAGAGTAAATGATGATTTAGCAAAGCTAGAGAAAGCTCTAGAAAGCAAGAGCCTAAGCCCAAATGATAAATATACTGGAAAGTTTTATAAGAGCGATAACTTCTTGAACGCCTGGTCAAACCTAGCTCATGGACCGATTTATATAACTTTGATATTCATTGCTCTTGCTTCAACCCTCAGTTTACAAGTCGCTGGAGAATTCGAGAATGGATCAATTAAATTCTCAGTAATGAAGGCTGGTAGCCGTGTATCTGTTCTATTAGCAAAATTCACAGCAGTGGTAATTGTCGCTGTGATTATTCAAGTCTGTAACTATCTATTGCACTTATTTGCTAGCGCTATATTCTTTGGCTGGGGTGATTTGGGCAGGACTTTTATTTTTGCGATTGATGGGCAAAGTCACTCAGTCTCACTATTTGCATATACCTTGATAATCTATGGTTTATCAACTTTATCACTGATAATGCCACTGAGTTTAGTGTTGCTATTGGCAGTTGTTACAAGATCTAATGCAGGAACTATTACAGCATCTCTGGCAATTTATATGTTGTTGAATAGCATAGTAGAAGCTTTTGTAGGCAACTATAAGTTCTTACGCTACACACCTTTCGTGCACATGAACTTAGAAAACAACCTTATTTCAGGTGCACAAGTGCCAGGAATGAGCTTATATCTTAGTGCAGGAATAGCAGCTTTGTATTTTGTAATATTTTTAGTAATGGCTACAATTATATTTAAGAGAAGAGATATATAGAAATTTATATTTCAGAAATTTAAATATTAAAGGTTTAGATTAGGAGCTGTAAATGATTTTAGATCAAATTAATCTGGAAGAAGTTAATAAGTACAACGAATTTGTAAGAAAAAATGAGTATGCTCAATTTACACAAGATACTGCTTGGGCTCATGTGAAGAATAACTGGCAAGGAGAATATGTTTATTTAACTGATTCAGAGGGTGAGATTAGGGCAGCCTTATCAATAATTATGATAGAAGCTGTTCCAGGCTCAATGTTTATGTATGCTCCTCGAGGTCCAGTCTGTAATTTTTATGATATTGAAACTGTTAGAGAATTGATCGAAGCTACTAAGCCTTTAGCTGAGAAATACAATGCATTCTTGCTAAGAATGGATCCTGAGATTTTTGAAGATGATGAATTGGTAGAGAAATATAGAGAGCTAGGTTTTACTTTTAGAAGCAAAGAAACCGATCTTCACGCCCTGGTGCAACCACGCTGGAATGTAATGATGGATTTAGAGAAGTATGAGTTTGAAGGGGACAAAGACGATCCTGAATATGGTTTAAATATTTTCAAGAGCAAAACCAGAAATAGTATTCGTAAAGGCCTAAAAATGGATAGTGAAGTTATCTACTATGAAGGCAAGAATGTTACGGACCAGGAAGTAGATATTTTCTATGAGTTAATTGAAATTATGGCAGAACGTCAAGGTATTAATCACAGACCCAAAGACTATTTTAAACGCCTATTAGAAGCATATCCAGATGCTAGACTATACTTTATCAAGCACGAAGAAGATTACTTAGCTGGCTCTATTTCAATACCTTTTGGCAAAAAAGTTGCCTACCTATATGCAGCAACTTCAAACATCAAACGTAACTACAATGCAGGAGATTTGTTGATCTTCGAATTGATTAAATGGACACATTCAATAGGCAAAAGATACTTCGACTTTGGTGGTGTGTTCTCAGACAATAGTAGTGACGGTTTGTATAAGTTTAAAAAAGGCTTCGCTGGTGAAGAAGGATTATTGAAGTTCATTGGTGAATTAGATGTTGTTTTTAACGAAGAGAAATATGAAGAGTATTTGGAAAAGTAATGAGTTTATTAAAGTAATATGGGCAAAAAAGAAGAGTGCGAAAAAGCAAATACAAAAGAGCAAAACACTGCAGAATCTTATAACTTCAATGTTATAGCTCATTACAAAGGTGATTTAAGTCAGAAGTTTGGTGTACCTAGACAGTCACGTTTGGTGGATATTCCGGGAGAGATTCATTTTAGCCCAGAGTATTGGGATAGATCTGCATTCAAAGGACTAGAACAAATATCTCACTTGTGGTTGATTTGGGTTTTCTCTGAGAATAAAAAGAGCGAGAAATTTCAACCGACAGTTAGACCACCGAGATTAGCTGGTGATACGAGAATTGGTGTGTGGGCGAGTAGATCTCCCAATAGACCGAATCAGATAGGTATGAGTCCAGTGGAGTTAATAGGATTTCGTTGGGACAAAGAGCAAGGTCCTATACTGGAAATATCTGGGGCAGATCTGGTGGATGGAACACCTATATTGGACATCAAGCCTTATATCAAATATGTTGACAGCATTCCAGAAGCAAAATCTGGATTTGCCTCAGATAAACCTCAAGCCAAATTGGAAGTAACTTGGGATAAGTCTGTTGAAGATATTTTTGACGGAAGTGAATTAGAACAACTTTATTCGATACTAGCACAGGATCCAAGACCAGCGTATCAAGATGATCCAGAACGAGTGTATGGCATGGAGTACAAAGGCAAGAACGTGAAATTCCAGGTAGTGGCAGGAGTAGCAAAAATTATCGCTGTTGAAGAATTATAGAGCCACCACAATCATTTATAGAGGAATTAAGAGATATTAGTGGAAGCTGAGAAAGAGATTACAAAACTAGACGAAGTTAAAAAAGATATTAGTCTGGAAAATGGCGAAAAAATAGAGTCGCCTTACTGGGTTTATATTCTCAGATGCAGTGACAACACTCTTTATACTGGGATAGCGAAAGATCCTTATAAACGTTTGCAAGAACATAACTCAGGCAAAGGTGCTAAATATACTAGAAATCGCAGACCGTGCAAACTATTATACAAAGAGCCACAAAGCAATCGAGGTGCAGCTCAATCACGTGAGTATCAGATTAAGCAACTTACTAGAACAGAGAAACTTGATTTAATTAAGCAAGGGCAAAATAGTAGCTATCATAGCTAAAGATTTAAAACGAGGTGTCAAAAATGGGGTACATTTGGAACAAGATTAGAAGCTGGGATCCTATTGCTGAGTGGAAAAACACAGACTCAAACGAAAGAAAAATTTGGATAGCTGTAAGAGTAGCGCTTATGTTAGCTTTTGGTATAGCACTGGGCTTGATTGTTTTAGCTTTCAAATGGTTATTTATTATAGCTGGTATTGCTTTCGTTGCTGGAGGTATTGGCAGTAATAATAGAAGGCAATAAGATAATAATGAAAAATTACGAGATAAAACAAAAGGAGGAAAATTATTTTCCTCCTTAATTATTTTTGAATTTTACTTAGCAATAACAAGTGCTAAAACTTTTAACTATCTAATGTAAACATCAAATCTCCATGAAGGTTGTCCAGTACCGAAAGCGTCATAGACCTTTCCTGGAGCACCAAATGGTGTATTGATTACTGTACCTCTAGCATAGTAGTCACTTGCGAGGACGATGTAGCCGTCACCATCACAAACAAATCCAGCAGCAGAAACATGACGTCCTGGAATATTTAGTCCATGCCCTGGAAGAACTGATTGTGAGTAGAAAGTATATTGCATTCCACTCCAGTTAATTCTACCGTGGAAAATCAAGTCATTTACTGAATATATATATGCACTTGATGCTGCAGGAGCAGCGCTCTGTACGGGTGCTTGTGTAGCTTGAGCTGTATTACTATTTGTATTTGCTTGAGCTTGTGTTGAGGTTTGAGTTTCTGCTGGTAATTCAATTTTTGCTAATTCTTCTGCTGTAGGGACTTTAAGAACTTGTCCTGTATAGACATTTTCGTTCCAATTTTTTCCATTGAATACTGCAAGATATCTATAATCTACACCGGCACGTTCACCTACATGCCACCAGCCTTCACCAGCTGCAACGGTTACAGTCTTAGTTGCTTTAGTAGCAGCTGTAGTTGCTTTAGTGGCAGTGCTTGTGCTTGTTGTTGCTTTAGCAGCAGTTTTTGTTGTAGCTGAGCTTGTTTCTTTTGCTTTTGTTGTTTCTTTTGTTTCTTTAGCTAAATCTAATTCATCGCTACTACGGTTGTGACCTTTGTCTAGGTAAAGTGCCATTTCAGAATCTAGTTCAGCATCATTTTTATTTGATGTAATTGTTGTCTCGTTTGCATTTAAATTGCTGTTTCTTTCAGTGAACTTATCATTTTGAAAGAATGAAGCTGTTCCTGCAATTGCCAACATTGCTACAGCAAAGCTAGCAGTCCTAATTAAATAAGCACTTTCTAGTTTATTTTTATCTTGAGAAAACTTTTCTTTCATTTTAGAAAGAGAATTACTCAAGATGGTTTTAATTTTGTCTAACATAATTCTTCTCCTGTTCAAGTTAAGACAATCACTTGCTAATTTCTCGATAAATATTCAATTAAATAAAAAAATGAGAAATTAAAGCGAAACACTAACTTGTAGTGATATGAAATAAGTTAAATAATACTTTTTTCCTTTGTCTTGATGTCGCGTTATTAGAAATAATTTACTCCTTTTTATAAAATTATTTCTGCGAACTCATGAGATATTATATCTTTTTATCAAAAAAATCAAGTTTATGGGTTACGAGGGAGAATTTTGAAGTGTTTTATAGCTGGCTAAAGGATGATCTAAGCGTGATTTTGTCTAAGAAATAATTTAGCCCCTTTCATCCTTTAACTTTTTTGTGACTGGATTGAGGGGCTAATCATACCTTTTTAAAAATTAAATTTTATAAATTATTTTTCTGTTTTACGTTTTACACCAACGACTGTAACTAAAGCTGAACCAATAGCACATATCGCAGCAAGTGGAATTGTTACACCAGTCTTAGATAAGTCTTTCTCAGTCTTAGCAGGCATTGAACTACCTTTTGTTGAGGTTGTAACATTACCCTTTGTTGATTTTGTTTCAGAGCTTGTGGCTTTACTGTCAGTCCTACTTGTTTCAGTAGTTTTCTTATTTTCAGTTGCCTTGCTTTCTGTTGCCTTGCTTTCATTTGATTTACTTGTTTTTTTGCTTGTTTCTTTGCTTGTTTCACCTGGTACGTTTGGTCCAACAGGTGGGTTCTTCATTTCAACAGTAACTATTGCAACTGCTTCAACTTCTGCACCTTGACTATCTTTCAATGTGTAAAAAACTTGGTATCTACCATGTGCCTTAATGTCTAAATACTTATCATTGATAGTTACTTTATCTTTTAAATCATTTCCGTCTTCTGCATCTGACGCTTTAACAATTAATGATTTTAAATCTAATTTGTCCCCAAGTTTTATGGTAATATTTTTAACTTCTAACTCAGGTAATTGATTGATTTTTGAAGCCAATACAGACCATTTGGCGTATAAAGTAATATCTTTGGTTACTTCTGTGTTGTTATCAAACAATTTTCCATCGACTGTGTACCAGCCCTCAAAAGTCTTACCTTCTAATGTAGGTGTTTCTAGATTTTTGATTTTTCCACCGTCCAAAATGGATTGTGGTTGAATTTCACTACCACCTTTTGAGTCAAAAGTAACAGTATGGATTTTCTTGAATTTAGCAATTGCTTCTACATTTCCATGAATAACTTCATCAGGACTTGTAACAGCGCCTGTTAATTCCCAACCAACGAATTTATAACCTTCGTCCGCTACAGGAGTTGGATGTGTAAAGCCACCTAAATCAGGGTTTGCTTTATCTAAATCTCTAAAGCGAATGTTATAGTTAGTTATCAAACCATTTGTAGCATTCTTAACTACATAATACATTAAATCTTCGCCATTCAATAATCCACCTTTATCAGCTCTATATGTTAATTCTGCAAAGTCTGCGTTAAATATCTTAGCAAAATTACCGTCTTCTAAATCTCCTGCTAACTCTTTAGCGACTTTTCTTTCGGATAGAATTGGAATTGGGTCATATTTTGCCACCATGTTAAAACCACCATTAACAAAATTATATTCTGTTGCAACGTGCTTGTAACCAACCCTTTCAGCTACCTTCCAATTCTCTGGTCTAATATAAGTACCATTATAAGCTTCATTAAATCTTATACGACCACCTGATGCTGCCTTATCATTAAACTCAATTGGAGTTTTTACAATAGTTTCAGGTTCAGTTTCCTGAGCTTTAATTCCCATTGGTGCTATAAGTAAAGCTACTGATAACATTAAAGATAAAATTCTAATCTTTTTCATATGAATTTTCTTCTCCTTTATGTTTGTTTAAAATATTTATATAGATATTTCAATTATATACACGACAAATAACTTTCGCAATTTATAGCATATTTGTTAATATTTTCAAGCGAAAATGAGGTATATGATTAGTGATGGCAAAGGATTGAAATTGCCTACACAAAAAAATGGTGGTAGTACAACATAGTTTTAGAATATATATATACTAATTCATTTTTATTAAGCTGAAATAAACTACTTAAATTATCATCCTAGAAACTGAAATCTAATCCTCACCTATTAAACAATAAATTACTTCATATCATGTAATCAATCATCAATTGCCGACAACAAAAAGCATGATGATAAATTCCCTATTTCATTATATTATTGTATTCATGATTAGTTCCCTTATTTAAAAGTAGATGAGAAATTATATTTGGAGGAAATTGTGAGTAACAGAATGGATAAAAACAAAATCGAAAATCAAGATAAAAAAGAACTTCAAATTAGGTCATCTACTGCTGAATACTTGACCTTTATTGCAGCTAACGGTGATGACCATGAGGCTATTGAAATTAGATATGAAGATGAAAATATTTGGTTAACTCAAAAGATGATGGCAGCTCTTTATGATGTTAGTGTAGCCACAATAAATGAACATCTTAAAAAAGTCTACACCGATAGTGAATTACAAGAAGAAGCAACTATTAGGAAATTCCTAATAGTTCAAAAAGAAGGTTCTAGAAATGTTTCAAGAGAAGTAAAACACTATAACCTACAAGCAATTATTGCAGTAGGCTTTAAAGTAAATAACGAA
>CAUPES010000023.1:0-11672 GCA_963510375.1 uncultured Fastidiosipila sp. | reverse complement strand
TCCTAGCCTTGTTCCACCTATCCCAGCAAACAAATCAATCATTCTGAATTTAGCATTTTCCGGATTAGTGAATGGTGGAAATTCAGGAAAATCGATTATAGCCTGAATTTCTAGCTTAGATGGTACAGATTCTAAATTTTCCCATCTTCTTACTGTTCTATCTCCATATTTTGATAGACCAATTGCATCAGCAAATTCTTTCTGTGTCATATTAAGTCGCTGTCTCTTTTCTTTAATTAATTCAGCAGTTTGGGTTTTATCTAGATTATCTATTTCTTTTGATATAATACTGTTCATGGTTATCCTCTTTTCATAACTGTGATGTTATTAGGTTTATATGTCCTAATTATAGCACAAATTTACAAATATGGAGTACAAATATGACAGAAGAAGAATTTAAAAAGGTTATAAAAAATGAAAGAAAAGCTTTCATGTCAACATTTAATGTTATTCATAAAGTTTTTATTCAACTAGGACTAGATAATAAAGATCCTGAATACTTCATTAATAATGCTAGTAAAATTGTTGAAGATATAAGATCAAGAGTTTGGAAAACATTTCTTGAATTAGAAGAAGAGTTTTCTAACTATTTATATAAACAACTAATTCCAGATAATGTAGATGAAAAATTACCAAGAAAGGCTGTAGAAGACTACATCGATGAAAATACTAATAACTTTTATACATTATCTCTATCTAATACTCAAAGTCGTAGAAGCAGAGCTGGAAAAGAATTTGAAGCTATAATTAGTCATTTGTTTATTGGAGCTAATATTCCTTTTGATGAACAAGGTTTAATAGGAACAGGAGTTTTTAAAGATAAAAATTTAGCAAAATTAGTAGATCATGTTATACCTGGAGCAATTGAATACGGTATAAGTAAGAGGAACGTTGTTGCCTTAACTGCTAAGACTACACTAAGGGAGCGTTGGCAGGAAATTGGAGACGAGCTTGATAGAACACGCATGTCAGAAATATATTTAGCTACTGTAGATGAAGAAATAGGAGAAAATACTCTGGATCAATTAAGAGCTAATAATATTTATCCTGTAACAACAGCTACTTTAAAAGAGAAATACTATAAAGACAATAACTTGGTATTAACTTTTGAGGACTTTTTACAATTAGCAAAAGACGTAAGTAATACTTGGACAAAGGATAAATACTCTGATGATGAAATAAAATTTAAAATAACTAACTTAAAAAAAGCTATGAATAATACTAGTGAGGAATACATTATTGAATATTTACAAAAGCGAATTATTGAACTAGAAAATTTTTAAAATAATAACTAATTTAAACATTTTTTGACCTTTCAGTGAAACATTATATTCACTGGAGGGTTTTATTTATAATCAAAAAATTAAATAATGACCATTTTATAGAACATTTGTTCTGTTATTATAGAATTACTTCATTAAAGGAGAATTTTATGGAACAATTAATTACAAAATTGAATGCTAGAGTTCATTTTGCTCCTCATACAAGATTACTTGCCAAACATGCAATACCTTGTAAGTCATTAGATGGTTATGAAATTTTTGTCAGTGAATATCTATGTTCTTCAAAATTAACTCAAGTTGTGGAACATGAATTATGGCACATAATTTTAGGTCATTTAGATGAGCGTAAATACTTATCAAATGAAGAAAAAGAACTAGAAGTTAGCTTAAACATATCTAACTCTCTACCAGATTAATAGAAAGGAAGTATAAGAATGGCTAAGTGTACTTGGGATAAAGAAAGAAAGACGTGGGTTATTCAAGGTTATAAAAATGGTAAAAGAAAGAAGTTTTATAATTCAGATAGAACAAAAAAAGGGCAACAACAATGTTATGCAGAATACTACAAATGGTTAGAGCAAGTTTCTGATCCTAAAACAATTAAAGTAAGTGATGCATGGAAAGAATTTACCGAATATTATTCCTTAAATCATAAAGCTACTACTGCAGATAAAGCGAATCAGTATTACAAGACATACTTACTTAATTCTCTTGGGAGCAAAACTGTTAGTTCAATCTCCAAATCAAATTGGCAAGAGGCTATTGATATTCCATATAAAGAAAGAAATTTAGCTTATTCTACTCTTAAAAATATTATAAGCGTGATTAAAAGTTTTTGTATATTTTGTGCCAGTAAAGGTTATATGGCTGATAATGAAGTTCCACTATTTTTGCTCAATCCTGCTAAAAATAAAAAAAGAAAAAAGAGAGCTTTATATCCAGATGAGTTAAATAGAGTATTAAATAGCAAAGATGAAAATTGGTATTTAGAAGTATTTCAATTTTTAATCTACACAGGATTACGTCGTGGAGAAGTTTGTGCATTGCAATATAAACGAGATTTTAAATCACCGTATATATATATAAAAGAAAACTATGTAATGTTATCTACAGGAATACATCTTACTACACCAAAAAGCAACAAAGAAAGAGAAGAATATTTAATCCCACAAGCAATAAAATGCATTGAAAAACATCGAGAAAAATGCGACCAAAAAGGATTTAATGGGGAATATATATTTTTATCGCCAGTAGGTAAAAGAATCAATCCTAAGACACTCTCAGAAAAATGGAGAAAATTTAGAAAAGCTAATAATCTTGGCAAAATAACACTCCATGAATTAAGACATACGTTCGCTACATATTCTAATAAAAATTTAGATCTTGAGGAATTAAAAAGAGTTTTAGGACACTCAAAATATATGGATACAATAAACACTTATGTACACGAGATACCTCTGTCAAAAGAAGAACAAATTGCAAAAGAAAATAGAGATAAAGAAATCGCTCAAAAAATATCTGAAATATTTGATCTTCTATCTGATTAAAATTATGGTTAAGTTCTTGGGTAAATTTGGGTCATTTTATTAGAATATATCAATCCTTGAATAAAAAGAATAAATCCTTGAAAACCTGTTCAATACTCGTTTTCAAGGATTTATCTATTTAAATAAAACTATTATGGTGGGTGATACAGGACTTGAACCAGTGACCTCTTGCGTGTCGAGCAAGCGCTCTGACCAACTGAGCTAATCACCCATTTATTTAAATTTCAATGCTTCATATCTTTCCAAATGTTCGTCTAATCAATTTCATATTATTAGAAATTTTATAAACATTGTTCAAGACAGTGATATGAATTATAGAGATTATTCCATGCATAGTCAAATTAATTTTTATCTCTATAAAAACTTTATAATAAGTATGTATGGTTCAAACAAATTTTAATAATTATCTTGTCAAAATAGCAAATAAAAACTCTGTCATTTAAGAACTCACAACAATGAAATTTATTAAAGACAGAGCTTATTATCACATTAAATATATAGTAATCAATAATTAAGATAGTACTTCTGCTTGAGCTTCTTCAAACTCAGGACGTACTACTGCAATAGGCTTAGTACTCTTACCTCTATTCCTATTATGCAATTTAATCAATAAATAAATAGTTGGAATTATCATTATCATATAGAAGAACACCAGATATTGACTTACTTGTTCTAATCCTAGTTTTAATAAAATTTGGTTCAATCCACTACCTAAGAAATTGAATACAATATGCATAAAAATGGATTGATAAATTGACTCAGTCCAGATATAGACCAAACCAAACATAACTCCACAAACAGCTGCATATACAGATTGAATTGGATTCATGTGTGCTATTCCAAAAATGACAGCAGTTACTACAACACCTAGCCAATCTGGCATTACTCTTCTAAACTCACTTAGCACCAGCCCTCTAAAGACAAGTTCTTCTGCAATCGGAACTAAAACACAAACAGAAATCAAAGTAAGGAAAATATTTTCATTTGAAGTTATTGACGAAATTTGCTCATAAATCTCTACTTGCTCTGCCCAGAAATTAGAAACTTGAGCTAATAAGGAGACTAATAGCATCCAAGCCATCGCTAACCCAATACTACCAAAGGTAATTACAATGGTTGATAGATAACCTTTACCTTCAGCTTTTTCTTTAAGGACATACCTTCTTTCTTTCTTTTCTCTAGATCTAAGAAAGAAAAACAAAGCAATAATCTGAATAAGAGAATATATTATAGCTACAACACTAAATTGTTGAACTTGTACATTAGCAAAAGTGGTAATCATATCAATAGGATTAGAATTTTCTAATGACATCCTTAAAAGCGGGTCTGTAATAATCGCATATACTATTCCTGCAAGTTGAACTATGAGCATGGTTCCAAAGAAAAATACGATAGCTAATATAGGCCATAATATTGTTCCTACATCGAAACCAGGTTTCCTATAGTAAGGACTTCTCACTTGATAATTAGTAAAATCTCTATTATATTCTTGACTACTTTGCATAAATTACCATCTCTCTAACTATTTAGGCTACTTTCCATTCTTGAATAAAATATTTCAAAAACTTCATCTAATTCTTCTTCTTTACGAATTGATTTAAAAAGTCTATTACCAGATTTATCTACTTCACTTTTCATAATTACCAATTCTGGTTCTGGGTGATCACCAAAATCTGGTTCGTAACTTGCCAAACATATATAATCTTGACCATTTAGACTAAAAGCATCTAATTGATAAAAGAAAAATTCATTTCCATTATCTAAGTCTTCTAGTACAAGTAATTCTTGATCTGGATCAATCATTTCAGATTTTTCATTTAACCTATCTTTATTTACCTGTTCAGATTTTTTAATTTGCTTGTTCAATTGTTCCTGATTCATTTATCATTACCTTTTCACTTGAATTCTTTGGCGAAACACACAAAGCACTAAATAAACTGCTCAATAAAACAATTACCTACTCTTCGTATAAATCGTCTTCTAAATTTTCAAAATATGCAGATACTCTATCAAATTCCTCACCAGTTATAGATTGGAAATTCATACTACCATCCGCTTCATTAACAACTTTTGCAAAAATTGCTTCAGGTTCTTCTTCAATATTTAACAAGAATGCATATATCTCATTTTCAAATTCGAAGTCGTCCAACATATAGAAGGTAAACTCTTCGCCTGTTTCAGTATCTTCAAGAATGACTGTAGAACTTTCTAAATCATCTCCCAAAAGCTCCTTAATTTCTTCCATCATCTCTTCTCTATCTTGTTCTTTTTGTTTATCAATATCACTCATTAGTTCTACTCCTCATTAATTTTGTCCATTTGGAATCTCTGTTTTTCTAAAAAGCCTTGCAAAATTATCTCGGCTGCAACCTGGTCTACTTTCGATCTATAAGTACTTTTTTTACTATTTCCTTGTTGCAAAAACTTCGTAGCCATCACAGTAGTCAATCTTTCATCTTCAAAATGCAAAGGCAAGCCCAAACGATCTGCAAGTTTATCAGCAAAATCTCTGACTTTCTCTTCAGCCTCACCGGCACGATTATCTGTGCGTTTAGGCAAACCTAAAACCAGCTCAGATACATCTAATTCTTTGCAAATTAATTCAATACGATTTAGTACAGGCTCAATATCATGTCCATCCCATTTAATAGTTTCGACACCTTCTGCTGTGAAACCTAAGAGGTCACTCTTGGCAATACCAACTCTCGCTTGGCCAAAATCTATTCCTAAATATCTTTTCATATTAACTCGATCTATTTAATATTGTCTTCAATGTAGCTATTTAGTATAACTTCTAGAATCTCGTCACGCTCCATTCTTCTTATTACACCTCTAGCATTATTATGATTTGTGATATATGTAGGATCTCCCGAGAGTAAATAACCAGACAATTGATTAATTGGGTTATATCCTCTTTCTTCTAAAGCCTGTAGAACTTCTGTAATAATATTCTTGACTTTATCTGCCTTGTCCATCTTTAGTTCAAATCTTGTTGTTTGATCATCCATTTCTAAGCCCTCCTATTTTTATCTTTCCTACTTTTATTATTCCGTCTTCTATTTTTTCTTGCTGAATTACTAGAAGTACTTTTATCGTTTGAATCGTTGTTTTTATTATATCTATTTCCGTTTCGTTTTTTACGTCTTTTATTACTTCTAGATGAATTTTTCTCTTGTCTTTTCTTTTCAGCTGCTTTTTTCTTGGCCTTTTTGTCTGAAAGACTTCTGTCTATTCTTCCGCTAGAATTTTCGTCTACTAAGACTAAATCAATTTGACGTTTCACAACATCAGCTCTTGCAATTCTGACTTTAACCTTGTCGCCCATCATAAACAAACGATGCTTATCTCTACCTTGGGCTGTCATCGTACGTTCATCATACACGTAAAAATCATCTAAAGTTCTAAAAGGTACCATACCTTCAGCTGTGCTAGGCAACATGACAAACATACCTGCCCCAACAAAACCAGTAATTTCAGCTTCATAAACTTCACCTAATCTATCTGCATAATATTCTGCAACTTTCTGATCAGTACTTGCCCTCTCTGCTAGAATCGCAATTCTCTCCGTATCAGAAACATGTTCTGCTACATCAGGAGCTTCCGCTTTCCATTTCTTAACATTCATATTAGCTCGCAAGAATCCTTTGATAACTCTATGAATAAATACATCCGAGTATCTTCTTATCGGCGCAGTAAAATGACTATAGTCTTCTAATGCTAAACCGAAGTGTCCAATAGGTTTTTCAGAATAATTTGCTTTGGCCAAAGATCTCAACAAGAGTGTTTCTAACGTTCTTTCTGCTGGAAGTTCTTTAATCTTATTCAAAATTTTCTTAATGTCTTTAGGGCTTGGTTCTTTAGGTATCTTAACGTCCCTATCTCCAACCATTTTAAGCACTTCTCTAAATTTAAGCAGCTTCTCTTCATCAGGGTTATCATGAACTCTATAAATAAATGGCAATTCCAACTCAGTAAATTTCTCTGCCACAAAAGAGTTAGCTGCTACCATAAACTGTTCAATAATTTCATTAACAAATGAATTACTCTCAGGATATATATCTAGTACTTTGCCATCCTTGTCTACATCTATTGCAGTTTCAGGGAAGTCAAATTCTAGAGCTCCACGCCTTTGTGCTTTGCCCTTAAGTATCTCTGCTAACTCTTGCATCCAATGGAACTCACGCATAAACTTCTCGTATGAAGGAATTGGCTCTTCTTCCAGAGCTATCTTCACAGTATCATAATCTGCTCGAAGATCTGACATTATTACAGATTCATAAACATCGCCATCTATCAAAGTACCACCTGAATCATACTGTAACATGCATGTCATCGCCAATCTAGGTGTATTAGGATTCAAACTACAAATACCATTTGATAGTTTTGGTGGCAACATAGGTATAACTCTATCCGCTAAATAAACACTATTTCCTCTGTTTAGTGCTTCCTTGTCTAGTGCTGATCCTTCTTTAACATATTCTGCTACATCTGCAATATGAACATACAATTTGTAGCTACCATCTTGATCTTTCTGTATCGAAATAGCATCATCTAAGTCTCTAGCATCTACACCATCAATTGTTATTGTCACTAAATCTCTTAAATCTTTGCGTCCCATCTTTAGAGCTTCTTCAAGAGCATCCTCACTTAACTCAGAAGGAATATACTCTAACTCCGCTTGGACATTTTCTGGAAAAACCTCAGATAATCCATACATCAACATAATTGCTTCCATAGCAACATCTGGTCTTGCTGGATCTCCAAGAACTTCAACAACTTTTCCTAACGGATCTGGTGAATCCGGACTTGAAATAAGCTCAACTACAACCTTCATACCAAATGGTGCACCATTTAAGTAAGGCTCTGGAATTCTTAATGCATTGATAGATACTAGCTTCCCATCCGGGTTGACTAAACCATCTCTACCATCCTGTTCTAAAATTCCGATTATCTTCTGCATTAAACCCTCCAATAAAGTTAGTATCTTTTAATTCTTCTTATATTCTTTTTTGCATAAGTCCATATTAAAAATCTAGTTTACAAATTGATTTACATCTTTATACATATAATATTATAACAATTCTTTGCCATCTTAGAACCGCATATATACATTCTTAGATTTATTCTTAATTTCTTAATAAATAAAGTATTATTAGTCTTTTTGCTAACAATAAATTATAATTACTATAACGTTAATATATTAAGTAACTCAGGAAATTAGTTGAAATTCTTTAATGAGGAAAAATATGGATAAAGATAAAGATAACAAAAACAATTTAAGTTTAAGCGAAAAGCGTAAATTATACCAAAAGGAGCAGGAAGAAAAACTGCAAAACAAGGAGATGGCATACCTTAAGAATTCAATTCGTCGAGATATGTCAGGTCGTCCCAAAGTTGCGACTAATGATTTGACCACAGCTGGACTTTTAGGTAAATTTGTAGGCAAGTCGGTATTAATAGTTATAGTAATTATTTTAATAATCATGGCTTTGATAGGCTCTACCTTGATAGGTATTTTAGTTGGATATATTGCTACTGCTAAAGAAGTTCCAAGCTCACTTTTCACTATCACTCAACAAACCTCATATCTGTATGACAAGAACGGCGAGCAAATTGCTGCACTTACAGGTGATAGCAACATCAACCGTGAGCTAATAGACTATAGTCAGGTATCTAAGACATATATTGATGAAGCTTTCATAGCAATTGAAGATAGAACATTCAATACCAATATTGGTATTGACCCTAGACGTATCGCTGGTGCTGCGATAAGTACTTTAGTAAATCGTGGTGACTCAGCTCATGGTGGTTCTACTATTACACAGCAAACAGTTAAGATGCTAACTGGCGATAATGAAGTTTCATATCAAAGAAAAGTCCAAGAATGGTACAGAGCTGTTCGTCTTACAGAACAATTACCTAAGAATAAAATTATGAATTTATACTTAGACTTAGTACCAATGGGTAACAACTATGTCGGAGTAGGTTCTGCCGCTAAAGCATACTTTGGCAAAGAGGCCAAAGATCTAAACCTTGCTGAATGTGCCCTACTTGCTGGTATTCCTAAGAGTCCTGCGTCATATAATCCAAGAACTGAATTAGGACGTAAAAATATCCAAAGACGTCAAAGAATAGTTCTACAATCAATGTTAGAAGTTGGATTCATTACAAGTGATCAATATGAAGAAGCTATTAACTACGAGATTGTCTATTCTAACGAAGATATAAGCTTCACTGGAAACGAGATCAATTCATACTTTGAAGAATTCGTCATTGAACAAGTTACAAAAGATTTGGCCGCTAGTGGTAAATATACTGCTGCAGAGGCATATAATATGGTTCAAAATGGTGGTCTACATATTCATACTTCTCTTGATCCGATGGTTCAAGATAAATTGGATGAATTATTCATGCAACAACGCAACTTCCAAAAAGATCCAAGTATCTATGCTAACTCTCCAGAAAAACCTGATGCAGGTACCGTTGTAATCGATAGTAAAACAAATAATATTGTTGCCATGCAAGGTGGTGCAGGAGAGAAAAAAGCTAACAAAGTTCTGAATAGAGCTACCGACATTCGTCGTCAACCAGGTTCTGTTATTAAACCTTTAGCTGTTTATGCTCCTGCAGTCGAAATGGACTTAATTACTGGTGCTACCATCGTCAAAGACGAAGCTGTACATATGGATGTCCATAACCCTAATACAGAATGGCCAACAAACGCTTACGATTCATACTTAGGCAGTTTACCAGTACGTACAAACCTTAAAATTTCTAATAACGTCCCTGCGGTTAAAATTCTTAATGAGGTTGGAGTTGATACAGCAAAAAGCTTCCTCGCACAAATGGGTATTGATTTAAGAAATGACCCTGTAGATTTGAGTTTAGCTACAGGTTCTCTAAGTTATGGTGTCTCACCATTGCAAATGGCAAACGGTTTCCAAACTTTAGCAAACGGTGGACTTTATACAGAAAGCAAAGGATATACACAAGTCTTAGATAGTAATGGTGTTGTTATATTGGAATTTTCTCCTGATTTTGAACAAGTATTCTCTGCTGAAACATCTTATATGATGTTGAAAATGCTAGAAGATGTTTTGGAAGGGCCAACAGGAAGTTCCCCATATTATGGTACATTATGGGACTTCAATCAGATCCGAAACTCCAACGGCCAGATAATCAGAACTTCTGCCAAAACTGGTACTACCGACGCCTTCCAGGACGAATGGATTACTATGATGACTCCATACTATACAGTTTCAAACTGGTTTGGTTTTGATAACAAATTGAAACGTTCCTATTTGCCAGAATTAGATTATAAGAACCAACATTACGCAACCAAAGAATTATTTGATTACATACATAAGGATAAAGAAGCAGCTGAATGGGATAAACCAGCAGGAATCGTTGAATTTTATGTCAGCAGCTCTACAGGATATCAAGCTTCTGGAAACTATGGAAACTCGTTCTTAGAGTACTTCAAAGCTGGAAGTCCTATTACTCCTAATAGACCCGCAAATGGAAATATTAATTTCTTAAGCACTGATCAAATTCCTGGTTATTACGATAACTATGCCAAGAATAACGGTTATAAATAATAAAAATAAAAAATTAGTATTTAATATTTAATATTTAATATTAAATATTAAATATTAAATTATACGTTCATTGTAAGGAGGCTTATTATGAGCAAAAGAAAAAATTATATAGATTGGGATGAATACTTTATGGGTGTATCTCTATTAGCCGCAAAACGTTCTAAGGATCCAAATACTCAAGTAGGAGCATGTATAGTAAACCCTGATAATAAGATAATCTCTACAGGATATAATGGGTTTCCAATTGGCATAGACGATGATGACTTTCCTTGGGAACGAGAAGGTGGTTTTTTAGAGACAAAATATGCTTTTGTTTGCCATGCTGAACTCAATGCAATTCTAAATAACCCTGTAACATCTCTTAAAAATTGTAGAATATATGTAGCTCTTTTCCCTTGCAATGAGTGTACAAAAGCTATTATTCAAGCAGGAATAAAAGAAGTAATTTATATCTCAGATAAATATGCTAATACAGAAGGTACTAGAGCTTCCAAATTAATGTTTGAAGCAGCTGGAATAAAATATAGACAATTTATAAGTGATAATAAAGAAATTAAAATAGACTACTCTGTTGAAAATATTTAAAGTTTAAATTATATCTTCAACACCAAAAGCTAATTTGAGATCTTTTGAAAAATTTCAATGTTCTTAGCTATAGCTATACATATTATAAACTCAAACTTAATTCTTTTGATTTAGTCTTTTAATAGATTTCATTTCAATACAATAATTAATACCCTTCTTACTAACATATCCAGCAAGAAGGGTATTATCATTTTTGTTAAATTTTTGAGGTGTTAGTGATTTCTACTTTAACTCTAACAACATTCTCTAGAATTATTCTTCGTCTCTCTTGCGATTGACTATTAATATTCCTGCTATCGCTATGCTTATTAGGCCTGCTGTCATTGTTATGTAGCTTGTTTCACCAGTCTTAGTGACTTTGTTATTAGCCGATGTACTTGGTGTTGTTGGTTTCTCACCTTGACTTGGCTTCTCACCTTTACCTGGTTTATCAGGTTCACCTGGATTCGGCTCTGGTGTTGGTGTCGGTGTTCCTGGTTTATCAGGTTGACCTGGGTTTGGCTCTGGAGTCGGCGTTGGTGTTCCTGGTTTATCAGGTTGACCTGGATTTGGCTCTGGAGTCGGTGTCGGTGTAGGCGTTCCTGGTTTATCAGGTTGACCTGGGTTTGGCTCTGGAGTCGGTGTCGGTGTAGGCGTTCCTGGTTTATCAGGTTGACCTG
>CAUPES010000022.1:0-11866 GCA_963510375.1 uncultured Fastidiosipila sp. | reverse complement strand
CGAGATTAATATCTTTCTAAGATTTTTCTCACCAACACCATTTGTTGTAGAACCTCAATAGAAATGACCTGTTTGTGCAGTTTCAACATTTAACAAGTGACGTTTTTGTATACTTGCCCAAAAATTGACTCATCTAGACTATAATGCTTGACGAAATAAACAAAACAGATTATTATTAAATCAAGCTCCAGGGAATACAGAACAAGTATTAATCATAGAAATGCTTAACACCGTAATGTGGATACTACGGTACTGAATATTAATCAGAGCTCTAACTCATAATAATTAAGTCTAAGGAGATCAAAATTTAGACTACACAAGATTGTAGAGATGAATTGAGTAGAGAGGTTAACGTTCAACTAAATAGTGGAAATGGATTGAGGGTTTATCCATAGAATAATAAGTGTAGACCTTTGCAAGATATTTATTATACGTGAAGATTCTTAGTTTACACGAGACAAGTTTTATAAGAGATCAAAATGATCTTTGAATTGCAAGAAAAGCAATAATTAAGAAGCTATTTAGAGGAATGAAAAGAAAAAAGTATAAGGTTAAGCTAAAGGATAAAAAGACTTCGATGGTTCGCTGGAGTTTTTTATGCTTTTTATTTTGTTTAAATGTTGATATTATCTATATCTCTGAACAGAAATACTACTCAGAGATTTTTTTATGAAGTTCAAAAAAACACTAGTAATATGCAAACTATAATGGTAAAATACCATTTAAAAGTTCGTGACTGGCCTTTGCACGTTTGCGCAAAAAACTTTTTATGGAAATTGAAAGACTTGAGTTTTTATAAATGCTCAAGGAGGTTAGCTATTCAATTTACTAAACAAAAAGGAAGGTAGCAAATGAAAAAGGAAGATATGAATAGTTTGCTCAGTCAGGATAATTTTTCTGATAGTGATGCAGTTATTGTTCAAGACTCTGAGTTTTCTCAAGATAGAGTTCCGTTAAATAGACGTCAAAGTTTTTGGCAATTGTTTTTCGTAATGGTTGGATTTACATTCTTTTCTCCAAGCATGATTACAGGTGGACAGTTAGGGATAGGATTAAATTTCAGAGATTTCGTCTTAGCGGTTTTAATAGGAAATGGATTTTTGGCTTTATATACAGGCCTTTTGGCACATATAAGTCAAAAAAGCGGTCTTAACTTAGACCTTTTAGCAAAAAAGACTTTCGGAAGTAGTGGTTCAGTTTTATCATCAGCTCTCGTTTCTTTTACCCAGACAGGTTGGTTTGGAGTAGGGGTTGCGATGTTTGCTTTACCGGTAGCTGGGATGTTTGGAATTAATAAATATTTATTAATTTTGGTTACAGGTTTGTTGATGACTTTAACGGCAGTTTTAGGTATTAAAGCACTAAGTATATTCGGTGCTATAGCAGTACCATTGATAGCAATTTTAGGTTCTTACTCCAGTGCATTATCAATCAAAGAAGTAGGTGGATGGGCAAGTATTTTCTCAGATAATCCAGCACAGCCACTAACTTTAACAGTAGCAATAGGAATGGTAATTGCAAATTTCGTAAGTGGAGGAACAAGTACTCCTAATTTCACAAGATTTGGAAAAACTAGCAAACAAGCAGTATGGGCGACAGTAATCGCCTTTTTCTTTGGAAACATTTTGATGATTAGCTTCGGTGCGATTGGGGCATCAGTATATAATGAGGCAGATATCTTCAATGTTCTGATCATACAAGGTTTAATGATTCCAGCAATACTAACCTTAGGATTAAATATCTGGTCAACTAATAATAATGCTTTGTATACTGCGGGCTTAGGAGTTTCAAATATTACAAAATTACCGATCAAATATAGCACTGCGATAATGGGTGTAATAGGAACTGTTACAGCGATTATTTTGTATGAGAATTTTACAAGTTTCTTGACGCTCCTAGGTACATTCATACCACCAGTTGGTGCTGTAATAATTATTCATTACTTCTTGAACAAAGATGATGTAAGTACAGGTAAGTTTGGACAAGAGTACAGATTGAACATTGCAGCTATTGTAGCTGTAGTTGTGGGAGCTTTAGCGGCATTTTTAATACCAGTAGGTATTGCAGCAATAAATGGTTTGTTAATTTCAGCAGTAGCTTATCTAGTACTTGTAAAAGTTATGCCAAGCTTAGCTCACAAGAAATAACAACAACTAAAAATTAAAGTAGTTTTAGAATTTAATGTCTAAATAAAAAAGAAGGGGGATTCAACAATGTTGATAAAAAACGTATATATCGAGAATAGCGAAGAACTATTAGATGTAAGAGTAGAGGATGGAAAATTTGCTGAGATAGCAAAAGGACTAGAAGCAAAAGGTGAGGAAGAAGTTTTAGACCTCGAAGGGAAATTACTTTTACCACCTTTCGTAGAGCCACACGTACACTTGGATAGTGCTTTAACATCAGGAGATCCAAGATTTAATTCCTCAGGTACATTATTTGAAGGTATTGATATCTGGTCAGAACGTAAACCTAGAGTAACTCATGAAGATGCTAAGCAAAGAGCTCTCGCAGCAATCCGTAAGCAAGTTTCTAATGGTACACAATTTGTACGTTCACACGTTGATGTTACGGATCCTAATCTAACAGCGCTCAAGGCTCTTTTAGAATTAAGAGACGAGATCAAAGATGATGTAGTTTTACAAATTGTAGCTTTCCCACAAGAAGGGATCTTGAGTTTCCCAAGAGGAAAAGAATTAGTTGAAGAAGCCCTAAAATTAGGAGCAGATGCAGTTGGAGCAATACCTCACTACGAGTTTACTAGAGAGTATAGCGTTGAATCTTTGAACTTCATAATCGACTTAGCTCTAAAATATGACAGATTAGTAGATGTTCACTGTGACGAGATTGACGACCCAGCATCCAGAGGTTTGGAAACATTAGCAACTCGTGCTTTAGAATCTGGTTTGAAAGGTAGAGTAAATGCATCTCATACAACAGCAATGCATAGCTATAACAATGCTTACTTTAGTAAGTTGACTAAACTGCTAAGATTATCTGAAATTAACTTCGTTTGTAATCCATTAGTAAATACTCACTTACAAGGTCGAATTGATACATATCCTAAACGCCGAGGTACAACTAGAGTTCCAGAGCTTCTAGCAAACGGTAATAATGTAGCCTTCGGTCATGATGACATTCAAGATCCATGGTACCCAATGGGTGATGGTAACGCTATGGACGTTGTTAGAATGGGTGTTCACGTTACACAAATGATGGGTTACGAACAGTTAATGGATAGTTATAAGTTAATTTCTACAAATGGTGCTAAAGTATTGAATGTTCAAGACCAATACGGAATTGAAGTTGGTAAACCTGCAAACTTTATCATCTTAAATGCTAAGAATTGGTTTGAAGCAATGAATCTTCATGCAGAAGTATTATACAGCTACCATAATGGTAAAAAAGTTGCTGAAACTAAGCCAAAATCAAAATCAGTTTTGATTTAATTGGAAATTAGATTAATTAAATAGTTAACAATAATAAAAGCCTAAAGTTCCAAGTATAGTTTGTACTGGATTTTAGGCTTTTTATAATGACAGCAATGAATATTTTATCTATAACACAAATACTAATCTTGATTTTCATCAGGTACCAATTGAACAATGTCTTTGAATTGCCTGCCTTGGCTTTGATAAGAAATACCATATCCACAAAGTGAGTCATAGTCGGTTTCGAAACCAATGTATTTTAGTGGGAAGGGTAATAGTTGCTGCTCCGGGTTGTGTAACAAAGTACAGATTTCCAGGGATTTTGGATTTTTGCTTTTTAGATGAGTGAGTAAGAAATGCATAGTAAATCCTGTTCTAACTATATCTGTACAGAGTATGCAGTCTTGCCCATCTAAGATAATTTCTTCGCTCTGACGCAAGAATAATAAAGGAGAGGCATCATCTTGTTGCTTGATACTACCTAAGCGGAGAAATTCAATTCTGACATTTGGAACGATCTCTCGCATTAAGTCTGAAGTAAAGACTAATGAAGATTTTTGATTTATCAAAAGCGTAACTCCATTAGGATAGTCTTTCGAAATTTCTGCACCTAATTCTTGGACTCTTTCGGCGATTTGTTCTGCTGAAAAATTGATTTTCCTATTATACTCTTCAGGTGTTGGCAGTCTAAAATTCATTAGAAATTCCTCCTGTTTTGTCTATGATATTTTCGACTTTATTTTTAAATTTCTTTTTATCGTTATGACTGAGCAATACTGTACTAGCTCTATCTAGACTTCTAATAAAGTGATCAAAATCTTTTTTCTGTACCAACTTAATATTTATATCTGGATATAACTCTTTAATTCGGCGAATTTTACGCTTTTTCTCAGTGGAATATTTAGGATTCATAACCGTCAATTCAAGGTAAATATCATAGTCTGGCAGGTAAAAGTCAGGAGAAAAAGCAGAAGCCACAGTCCCGTCATCATTTTGCTCTAGTTCAAAGGTTGTAGGCTCATAAATCCAACGAATATGGTACATATCCAAAACTTTAGCAAATGCTATTTCAGAAGGGTTTTTCATTAAGGTTGATTCTTCTTGACGATGTTGAATCTTCTTGTTCTCTGCATCTGAATCATAAAGATATTCCCTAGCAAGGCTATCATTATACAGCTCTGTAGCCATAAGTACGGCGGCGTCAACACTGACTTTACCAGTGTTAATTGTTATGTGATATAAGAACGGATCTTTAGATTCTTCGTCAAACAAAATCTTACCGTAACGCTTGAAATTCTTATCAGAAGAGTTCATTAATTGGGCTATTTCTTCCTTGCTGTACTTCTTAGTTCTTGCTAAACGTCGAGCACGCAAATTTTTAGGAGCTGTTACGTGAATATGTACTGCGTTTGGATGCTGAGCAAGAAAAAGAGCTGGAACAGTTCCAAGAATTATGGCATTACTTTTGTCAGCCAATTGATTAAGACCACGTAAGATGTTATCACGGAAGCTGATACCATTTTTGGCATTGCGCTCATAGTTTTTGGGGCTTTCGTCTAAGAGTTTGAGATCATAATCTGTAGCAATATTTTGCAAAAATAAATTTGCCATATCTGCCCTCTCGAATACTGGAATTCCTAACTTCAGCGATAGGCGCTTAGCGAGTTCTTCTCCTAGGGTACCAGGTAAATGGGTTACTGTAATTACTGGCATACGTCCTCCATAAATAATATTTAATTTTGGAATTGAGGGTGTCAATAGTATAATGAGATGTAGTAAAGAGATGTTCATTGCATCTGTATCTATTTAGTAATAGTTTAACCTTTTAAAATGTTATTATCAATAAAAAGAGGTGAAGATATGATAAGAATTATTATTACACGCTCTCCTGAAATGGGATGGGATATGATTACTAGTTTGGAATATTTAGAGGACAAATATACAGAAGCAGAGAAGCATGAAATTGAAGCTAAATATGCAGAAATTGATAGCACTATGCTGGATCCATTTCAATTTGCGGATGCCAAGAATTATTTGAGCGAGAAGCTAGGTGTTCCAGCTGCTGAGATTGATGTGCATACTCATATAGCCAATGCTTGTATAGATTGCTACTAATAATTTAAACAGGTATATTACTTGAATTTTGAAGTTAATAGAGCCACGCTGGTGAGCTTGCGCAATTAAATTTACTAGAAAGATAAGTGTTTGGGGTGAAAGCTTTTACACTGAGCACCGACTGAGTACCGATAGAATAAGTGATTAATATATTATTGGCATTACTGTGCCTAATTTTATTTTTTTTAGCAATAAAGTATGATAGACGTTCTGTTATTACTGGGGCCTCTCTTAATTGTGCTGTGATTTTCGCATTAGCACACGCTGATCAAATGTCATATGTGGATGACCGCTTAGTATGGTTCATTAATTTTTCTTACTTTGTTTTGCCAATGTTAACTCTGTTCGCTTTAGCTATTGGAGAATATTTCCGCAAGCGTAAAGATGGTAGTCTGCAAGGATTCGAGAAAGCTCTTATTTTAAAAACTGCCTTAGCTTTGTTTTTTGTGGCTTTTTATCAAGTTATAAAATCATATAGCTTTACCTGGTATATAGATACAAGCCTAGGTGTCATCAATGTTATTTTGTTAGCATTGTTATTTATTGCTCATAGTTACATTATTACTGCAATGCTTAATTTTATAAATATAGAAACTCAAGACATAGACTACATAGTCGTTTTGGGAGCTAGATTAGATGAGCAAGCTAAGGTAAGCGGACAATTGAAAAATCGTTGTGATGCTGCAATTAATTTTGCTAATAAAAATCCTAAAACAAAAATTATTATGTCTGGAGCAGTTTCAGGAACAGCAGAAATTAGTGAAGCTGCTGGTATGAAAGCATATGCTGTTACCAGGGGTTTCCCTGCGGAAAAAGTTTTAATTGAAGATAAAGCTGAGAATACTAATGAGAATATTATATATTCTGCTGAATTGATGGAAGCTGGTTCAAAATTTGCAATTGTAAGTAATAACTATCATCTCCAGAGAGGTTTACTTATTGCCAGGAAATATAATATGGATTGTATAGGAATTTCAGCCAAAGCAGATTGGAGAACAGCAGCTTTAGGTTTTATTAATGAAATTTTTAAATATATCAGCAGATCACCTTTGATTCCAGGGATAGTTGTAGCAATTAGTTTAATATTCTATATATTGCAAAGATGGTAATTGCTATATTTTTTATGAAGTCGCGAAGGTTTAGATATATTCATGAAATAATGCAAATTGAAATGAGGGAAGTTAATGCAAGATTTTATTAAATGGGTAGGTGAAATAGATAGCAGGAAGTTAATTATAATCTTAATCCTGATTTATTGGGTTTGGACTTTTCTTCTGGAACTAAATAGAAAGAAACAAGTTACAGATAGACTGAAGCGTTGGGATGAGATTAAACTAGAGCTAAAAGAAGCAAAAGCTGATGTAGAAGCTAATTACGTAAATAAATTCTCAATGTCCGCGAGAAAGTCTGTTGATGATAATGTTTATATAGATTATAAATTTAAGGATGGTAAGCAAGAATACAAGGAAAGAGTAAAGGCTACTGCTTTGCCAAAAGAGTTTCATCCAGAAAGAACTCGAAAAGTTTTTTACAAAAATTCAGATCCAAATATCAATTTATTCGAAGTTGAAGTAGAGCACAAAGATGAAGTAATAAAAAAAGTTGAGCAAATCTTCAAAATAGATCTAATAGTAGCTTTTGTTTTGGGAGTGCTAGCTATTGCTTTGGTGTTTATGTTTTTCTAAGAACTGAATTTTATCAAATTATGTAATCGCTGAAAGTGTTAAAATGAGAAGGTTTTGAGAAAGTTGAGGAATTGTAATTATGTCAGTAATTAATTTAAATAGTAATTGGAGCTTTAAACTGAACGAGAAAGTAAACCCAACTTCCTTGAATATAGAGGAATTAAAAGAGTGGAGAAAACTTGATCTCCCTCATGATTGGAGTATAGAGTTTGAATTTAATTCACAATCTCCAGCAAATAACGAAGGTGGTTTGCTCGATGGTGGAACTGGGTACTATGCTAAAGTTCTAGATGTACCGGAGTCATTGCGTAACAAAGATATTCGTATTCGCTTTGGTGGTATATACATGGATTCAACTTGTTACATTAATGGGAAATTTGTAGGAAATTATCCATTCGGTTACAACACTTTCTCATATAACATAAATGAGTACTTGAATATTGGTGAGCAAAACTTAATTTTAATCAAAGTAGAGCATCCGCAGCCTTCTTCGAGATGGTATTCAGGTTCAGGTATTTATAGAGATGTAGATTTAATAGTTAAAGACAAAATTCATATTAAAGAAAATGGAATATTTATTACAACACCAAATATAGCTGAACAATATGACAGTGGAACGGGCGTTGAAACTCGAATTGAAAATAAGATTGTTAATAGTTATATAGAAGAGAGTGGTTTTGTAGAAAATGGTGCAACTATAATTTTGCAACAGTCGATTGAAGATGCTGATGGTAATGCAATTTCAGAACTGGCAGAAATGAAGTTGTCACTAGACAGAAGAGAATCTAAGGTGATCCAGAGCATATGGGTTAATGATATTGAATTATGGTCAATTGATTCTCCTAAGCTTTATTATGTAACTACAAGAATTTATGATGCGAATGACAAGAGATTATTAGATGAACGCAAAGATAGATTTGGTTATAGATATTTTGATTGGGACGTTGAGACTGGTTTCAGTTTAAATGGGCAGCACTTAGATATTCAAGGTGTCTGTATGCATTCAGATCAAGGAGCCTTGGGTGCAGTTGCTAATAAGAAAGCTTTTGTAAGGCAGCTAAAGATCATGAAGAATATGGGAGTAAACGCTATAAGAACTGCTCATAATCCTCACGATAAGAAGTTTATTGAAGCGTGTGAAGAACTAGGCTTGCTGGTTCAAGAAGAGTCGTTTGATACATGGAGTGGTAAGCCTAAAAAAATTTATGACTATAATCGTTTTTTTAACCTATTAGCTACACATCCAGATGCTGAAGCAGGACAAACCTGGGCAGAATTTGATGTAAAGTCTATGGTCAACAGAGATAAGAATTCGCCATCTATATTCATGTGGTCTGTAGGTAATGAGATCTGGGAAACCTCAGAAAATTATGGCTTAGAACAGGCTGCCAATTTAGTCAAATGGGTTAAAGAAATTGATCAGACTCGCTACGTAACCATGGGGGAAGATAAATTCCGCTTTGACCTAGAAAATGAAAACTTCCAAGAGATTGCAGATCTTCTAGATATAGTGGGTATTAATTATGCAGAAGATAATTTTGCGCTTATTAGAGAAAAGCATCCACACTGGAAGATTTATGGTTCAGAAACTGCTTCCGCAGTAAGCAGTAGAGGCGTTTATTACGAACCCGCTGTTAAAGACAAAGCTATTACGGGTAATCCAGAGAAGCCACTGAGGAATTACCAAACTTCTGACTATGGAAATGATAGAGTTGGTTGGGGTAAAACCGCTAGTGCAGTTCTGATATTTGATAGAGATAATCAGGACTATGCAGGTCAATTTATCTGGACTGGATTTGACTACATTGGTGAGCCAACTCCATGGCATAATGAGCCAGAAACTCCAGCAAAGTCCTCGTATTTTGGGATTGTAGATACAGCAGGATTCCCGAAGAATGAATATTTCTTATATCAATCACAATGGGCTAATTCAGATAATAAAATGGTTCATATTTTGCCACATTGGAATTGGAGTCAGGCGGATAGAGAGATAACTTTAGCCCAAGGGACGGATTTAAAACGTGATGATAACAAAATTCCTGTGAGAGTTTACTCGAATGCTAATGTAGTTGAGCTTTATCTCAATGGAGAATCTTTAGGCAAGAAGCGATTTAATAAGAAAATTACTAGTTTTGGTAGGGAGTACCAAGAAGGACAAAGTGCAGATGAGCTTTATCTTGAATGGATAATTCCTTGGGAAGCAGGAGAGTTATTAGCTATAGCCAAGGATGAAAACTCCAATGAAGTCGCAAAAGAATCAGTTATTACTGCAGCAGCTCCCGCAGCGATTAGATTAATAGCTGAAACTGATGAACTTAATATAAGCGAAGCAGATCTAGCTTATATTCAATTTGAAATTGTAGATGCTGCAGGAAATGTAGTTCCATATGCCGATGATTTAATTAATTTTGAGGTTATTGGAGCGGCAGATATTCTTGGTGTCGATAATGGTAATGCCAGCTCACAAGAGCGTTATAAATACTTGGAAGATAATTGGAAACGTAGAGCTTTTAATGGTAAAGGTTTAGTGATACTGGGATCAAATAAAGAAGCGGGAAATATAACTCTAAGAGCTAGTGGAGAAGGCTTAAAATCTGCTGAGATAAAATTGACTGCAATTGGTGAATTTAAAGAAAATATTTTGGGCTACGATATAAGTGAAATTTTTGTGGATTTAGATGGTGAATTGAGCTTGCCAGAAACTGTTGAATTATTATTTGTAGATGGTAGAAGTTGTGAAGCAAAAGTTAAGTGGGATGCTTTCTCTCAACATAATCTTAGTGAAATTGGTAGTTTCGTAGTTGCAGGAGAATTAGATTACGAGCAATATCCTGTTGAAGTAAAAGTTAATGTAGTTGATTTTTCAGATAGAACTATAGATTATATTGTAAAAGATGAATTAGTTATTAATCTTGGTGAAGATTTACAGTTGCCAGAAACTGCTGAAGTTGTTTTGACTAATGGGTTAAGAGAAAAACATAATTTAAATTGGCACATCTCAGATAAAGAAGTTAATGAGCTAGTTAAACAAGTAGGAACTAAGCAACTACAAACAATTTTGGATGTTGATGGGCAAGAGTATAAATATGAACTAGAGCTCATTGTAAACGGCTTTATTGAAGTTGAAGATTTTTCAATGGCTTGCTTAGATGATTATTTACCAGAGCTACCAAAGAGTGCTCACGTTTATGATCTATTGGGACATAGTGAAGTGCTGGAACTTGAAAATTGGGTTAATTTAGAAACTGGTGAAGAGCTAGAAATTGATGACCTAATCAATGACAAAGTTATTAATCTTGTGGCGAAAGTAAAGCACAATAACTTACAGTCAAACTTAAGTCTTAAAATAACTGCAGAAAAAACACTTTCATATAATAAAGCGCAAGAGTGGAATGGATCCGAGTTGCCAGCAGGAATTGCCAGTTATACTAATCCGGAAACTAGAATTTCTGTGCTGAATAATAATCAGATTGATTATAGTGGACTTAGTGATTTATGGAATAATAACAATAGTAACAATTCAGAGGATTGGGTTGGTATTCTACTTGGTAGAGCAGGTGAGTTAGAACTAACAAAAATTGATAATATTGGAATCTGTTTTGTCGGAGATAAACTAGCAGATAACTTCCATATTGAATATTACGTTGGCGAAAAGCCTGGTACCATCAAGAATTATGCAAATGTGGAATTAGAGAATAGTCCTTTAAATAACATAAATAATTGGCAAGAAATTACTGACTATAAGATTACAGATTTATCTACTGAAAAAGTTAGGGAACAGTTGTTAGCAGGACAAGAGAATAATTTAATTTTTGCTCCTGTTGAAACTTATGCGTTTAGAATAAAAAGTAAAGAAAGCTTGAACTTAACAGAAATTAGAGCCCACACATTTGAAGCTAAGTCCAAAAATGATTTCGAGCTTAAAGCAATTACGCCAGCTGGTGAAGTTGAACTGAATCCACTGCAATATGCTTATGTATTTTCCAAAGAAATGAAAGAAGGGTTCAAATTGGTCAGTAATAACAATTCAGTTTTAATGAAATTACCGAGTTTAGATGATAATGAACTAAAATATTTGATAAAGAATGAGGCAAACACGAGCGAAAGTGTTTATACAATTAATTTTGAATAATATTTGCATCATAATTTCATTATATGTAAATCAACATGTACAAGAATATTGAACCACATTAAAAAATATTAATGTGGTTCTTTTTCGTGAAAACTAAAATAAAAACCTCAAAACATAGTTATGCGATTAACTTCAAGCTGTGTCTAGATTTGAGAAAATTAATTTCAAACATTAAATTAGTTAAGCGGTTAACCTAGAGAGGTGCTGTATTTATCGGCTTGACAAAGATTTGTTAACCTATTATTATATTTACTCATAGGATTAATTCAGAGTAATGTACTGTCTCCTATACAGAAATATTTAAATGCTTATATTCCTGAAAATTTGGACTTACTCTTAGAATTATTCACTAATTTCTTTTCTCCGTCGAAGGTGTGGCGTTCCCAAACTATTCCATACCTTCTTTTTTTATGTAATTTTGGAGAGTACAGACTAGTGGATTACCAAATTTTAAAGGTTCTTGCACAAATGGTGTTGGTGCCCTAAGTTCTAATTAAATCATA
>CAUPES010000021.1:0-12160 GCA_963510375.1 uncultured Fastidiosipila sp. | reverse complement strand
CACTCTTTTTATTATAACATGTTATCCAAAACGACATATTCGCTGATTGCTCACACTATTAATTTCGAGTTTTGTCTAATTTGTAAAGTGCAACATAAACTGAAATCAACTAAGACTTTACATGACTTTTTTATCAGTTAACTAATCATTTATGAGATTTAATTTCATCTTTGAAGGCTTTACCTCTCTCAGCAAAATTTTTGTACTGGTTATAACTAGCTGCTGCTGGTGATAGTAAACATATTTCACCTGCCTTTGTAATCTCAAAGGCCAAATCTACAGCTTCTTTCATTGTATTTACCAAAACTGCATTAATCTTGAATTCCATTTCAGAGTTCAATTCATTTACAATATCAGCTATGTATTTCCCTGTATCAGGAAAACAGATAATATTACTTATTTGCTTCTCGAATAAAAATTCTACTAATTCTGTATAGTCAATATTCCTATCTAGCCCTCCCATTAGCAAGGTAGAAACTTTTGCAATTGGTTGAAGTGCTTCAATAGCTAACTTGCATGCCTCTGGTATTGTTGCAATTGAGTCATTAAAGAATTTAATTTCTTTAACCTCTCCAACATACTCTAGTCTATGTTCTAAACCATTAAATTCTTTTACACTTACTATGCCTTTCTCTAGCTCTCCAGTAAATATTTCACAAGCTGCTAAAGCTAAGAGTGTATTTATTTCATTATGCCTTCCTAGAATATGGTGATTCTCTAGGAGTTTATATTCTTCTTGTTCATCTTTTTGCAAGTCAACAAAAATAAATTTCTTATTTTCTTCTAATGAGTATCTTTTTATAAGATCCGAGCTGAGTTTTTCAGCAACTGAGTTTAAGTTTGTCTTCAGCATATCTTTAACAAAAATTAATTTAGATTTATAGATATCTTGAATCGCTTCTAAAAGCTCTATTTCATCTTCTGGAACAATTAGGAAATCATCTGAACTTTGCCAACGAATTAGGTTAAATTTAGAATATTTGTAATCAGCATAATCTTTGTAGTGGTCTAAATGTTCTTCATGAATATTAGTTAAAATCGCAACATGTGGAGACCTCATACAAAATTCTAATTGGTGTACACCCATCTCTACTGCGCAATATGAATCTTCATTAAGTTCAGTGAAGTGATCTAAAACTGGAACACCAATATTTCCTAATAAATATGAATCTGAGAAAGCATTTTTTAGCACTTGGTATACCAAGCTTGTTGTAGTTGACTTGCCTTTACTTCCTGAAACACCAATTATTTGCGATTGAGAATATCTCAAAAAAAGGTCCATCTGGCAAGTAATCTCTACACCTGGAAATTCTTCTAACTCCCAATGGTCATCAACTATTTTTTTATTATAAATATTAAAGTGTATTCCTGGACTTTTCAAAATCAAATCAAAATCACTCATTGCATCCAGATAATTTGGTCCTGAAATTTTTCTAACCTTATAACTTCCAAAATCAAGATTCTCTGAAATTCCATTGGTATCTGCTACCGCTAATTCTACTGGATTAATTTTCTCAATATTATTTTTAATAAATCTATAACTTGATTTACCTTCGCTACCAAATCCTAAAATTAGTATTTTTTTTGCGTTAAGATGCTCAAAAATATTTTTATACATACAATTCTCTTTTCTTAACTAATTACTTTGCAAGAATATCCTTTATTAAGTCTTTAAACTCTTTGGGAACTCTTTCATCTTCATGCCATACAATCAAGGGATTAACTTCAGCTATACTAATTAATCTCTTTGCATACCCGTCAAATTTAAGTTCTGTCAATTCACCTTTTTTTGCAGATTCGACTGCAATATTCAACAATAATGGGAGTTCAGATACTTGAGTACCATTATCTAGAGCTTTGTTCACTATTAGATAAGTTGCATACTGCACTTCTTCAATAGTACCAACACACTCAAATGGTTTTTGTGGAATTATTCCAATAAGCTCTTTCCAATCTTTTACTAAGCTTTCCTTCTTCCAGAGGTTCTGACCAAATATTTCTTCTACTATTTTTGCATTCAAAAACGGCGAAATCATAACATATATAAATAAGCACTTAGGACACTCTCCACACCAAATATTTTTCTTTGAACCTAAGTTACAAGATCTAAATGCTTGGAAATATTGTTCATATTGACAAAATGATCTAGCAATAGCTATCTCTGCAAACGGTCTTAATAAACTAAAATAATTTATTTGTGCACTAAAATACTTTCGGCTGTAATTCTGAAAAGCAATCTCAAATTCTGAAGTTTTTGAGTATTGATGATTAATTTCAGTTCCTGGGATACTCGCTGCATTAGCGCTAGCTTCATTAGATAAAATAATATTTTCAGCGCCAATAAGATAAGCTACAAAATATGATACAAATGCCAAAAGCGCTGAAAATGGCGTATGCCCATTCAAGTAACCTTCTTTATTTAATCTCAACATTTCAGGATCTAAGGTTCTAGAAACTATGAATCTTTGCTCTTCAGAATATCCTGATATTTCCATAGAATCTTTGGCTGCTTCTGTAGAGTTAAGTCCAAAACAAACATTATTTGCTTTAACCTTACTTAAATGCTCTAAAGTAACAATAGAGTCCTTACCTCCGCCAACAGGTATTAAGTTCAACCCCTTTGTTGCAAAATCAGCTCTAAAATTAGGAAATTCCTTACCACTAGTCTCTATTGTCATAAAATCATTTTTTCTAGGACTTATACCATTTTTAAAGAAAAATTCCCCTAAACCATTAAAATATAAGCCCTTCCACCAATCAATTTGTTCTTCATTTAACTTACCAGCCTTAACTTCAACTCTAGAAGGACAAGCTATTTTCCAATAACTTATTAACTCAACCATACCAATAGAAAAGATAACTTTCTCAGCGAAAGGAGATAGAGCATCATTAATGATTAATTTATGGTTCAAAGGAATTTCCAAACTCGGATTAAATTTTGCCAATCCTGGAACCTCAAAATTATAAACAATTCTTAGTTTATCTTCTGCCTTTGTAATTTCATACCCTGAATAAATAAATCTTTGATATTTATTCCTTAACTCTTCATATGTAAATGACATGCAAGTCTCCTTTGCCTTCTCTTATCTTAATTGAAGATACTTCATCAGCTCACACAATTTTAGCACATCTTGAAATTTATTTACTATCGCATATATACGTTATTGTGCTTTGCCGAATTAAAATCAATGTCCCAAATCTTATGCCAAAACTCAAGCTCATATCTAATAAATTATCTTCATACTACTAATTTTATTTTTTGTCGTTGCAAATGTTTTAGTTTTTAAATAATTACTTTGATAAAGTGTAAGCACAATAATTTTTATACAAAGGAGATTATTTATGAGACAAGTAAATATGACTGAATTTGATGAATTAGTACAAGGTGACAAACCAGTATTAGTAGACTTTTTCGCAACATGGTGTGGTCCATGTAAAATTATGGCTCCAATTTTGGAACAAGTAGAACAAACAGAAATTGGTCAAAACTTCCACTTTGTAAAAGTTGACGTAGATCAAAGTCCAGACCTAAGTAATAGATATGACATTATGGCAGTTCCTACTTTGGCTATTTTTAAGGGTGGCGAAATTTTGTATAAACAAGCTGGTGTTCACCAACCACAACAATTAGTTAAAGTTCTTCAAGATAATTTAGCTTAAAAAGATAATTCAGCTTAATTACAAAATTCGAATGATTAAGTATTGAAAAGCCTATTGCATGATTTCATACAATAGGCTTTTACTTTTCATATTACTGTTTTACCGCTTCCTCGTCTCTCTACTTCTCTACATATTTTTCAACCATCTAGTTTCAAAACAACTTATCTGTCACTGCAAAAACCGAAGCAATAGTATCATCCATATCATAATACTTATAATTACCTAAACGTCCTGCAAAAATAACATTTTTTTCCATTTTTGCTAATTCCTGATAACGTTTAAGTAGATCTTGGTTTCTATGATCGTTGACCGGGTAATACGCTTCATCACCTAATTTCCACTCTTTCGGATATTCGTAAGAAATAATTGTTTTACCCTTAACTATTTTCTCAGGATTAAAGTGTTTATGCTCAGTAATCCTTGTGTACTCCTGCTCGTGAGAAGTATAGTTAACTACTGCATTACCCTGAAAATCATCAATTTCAAGTAATTTTTGTTTAAATTCCAAGCTTCTATACTCTAAAGCTCCAAACTTATAATCATAGTAAGCATCAATTGGACCTGTAAAGACTATTTTTTCAGCTAATTGAGTAAGTTCCTCTCTTTCTTCAAAAAAATCAGTATCTAATCTCAAGTCAACTCCGTCCAGAAGAGTTTCAACCAGGTGTGTGTATCCTTTTTTAGGAATACCTTGATACTTAGAACTATAATAATTATTGTTATATTCGAATCTAACTGGCAATCTTTTAATTATAAAAGCCGGTAGCTCTTCACAACTTCTGCCCCACTGCTTTTCTGTATATTCTTTAATAAGTTTTTCATATACATCTCTTCCAACAAGGCTAATCGCTTGTTCTGCTAAATTTCGAGGCTCTCCATTTATCTCTGCACGTTGCTTTGCAATTATTGCTTTAGCTATTTCTGGATCCTTTATTCCCCACATCTGTTGAAATGTATTCATATTAAAAGGTAAATTATAAATTTCACCCTTATAATTTGCTAAAGGTGTATTGATGAAATTATTCATTTCTACCAAAGAGCAAACAAACTCCCATACTCTTTGATCATCAGTATGAAAAATATGTGGACCATACTTATGTACCTCTATGCCTTCGATATTCTCTGTGTATATATGTCCAGCAACTTTAGATTTTTGCTCAACCACTAAAACATTTAAAGACCTTTTCTTGGCTAAATAAGCAAAAGTTGCTCCCCATAGCCCAGCACCTACTATTAAATAATCGTATCTTCTATTTTTCATAATTTCCCTATCTTAAAAGTTCTTGCATATGCTAAAATCTATCTTATCAGTTAAAATTATAATTTAGATAAAAAAAGGAAGTGCTATTTTTTATGAGCAGAGTTAAATTCACAGCTAGAAACTTAAGAAGGTTGGTAATGTTTTTATTTAAACTAGCAATTGTTTTATTAACCTCACTAACATTTCTTGGTGCCATAATATCAAAATACATACAAACTCCGTATAACAACAAAGGATTCTACCTTATCTTCGCTCTATACACATTTTTATTTGTAATATTAGCTTTACCGTATGATATTTTCAAAATTGGGATAATGTCCAAGCGAAAACTCCAATTATCTTACCTAGTATCTATAGTTTTAGTAAATATAGTTACTTATGCAGTTTTAAGCTTGATTTCAAAAGCTCTCATTAATCCTGTGCCGATGTTATTACTAACACTAGCTCAGTTTGTAATAGCTTTGATAGTCTATGAAATTGCAAACATGGTTTACTTTAAAATTTATCCTAGTAGAGAAACTTTAATCGTTTATGCTGATACTGAATACGATAGAATGGTGGCAAAAAAATTCGTTCTAAATAGAGATCGTTATAAAGTCCGTTACGTAATTAGAGAGAGTGCTGGATTTGATGAAATCACAAAGTCTATTGACAAGTACGATACTGTTATTTTTGGTAATATAGCATTAGACCTACGAGATGACCTTATAGATTATAGCTACGCTAGGGATAAGAGAGTTTTCATCCTACCTAGTGTAAATGACATTATTTTGCACAGTTCGCATGTTATCCAAATCGGTGATAGTATCATACATTTAATCAAAGACCGGACCATGTCTTTAGAATCTTTAATAGTGAAACGACTATTCGATATAGTATTCTCGTTTCTATTCTTAGTTATAACTTTACCACTTACATTAGTTGTTGGATTGATTATTAAGCTTTACGATCGAGGACCTATCTTCTTCAAGCAAAAAAGACTTACTCGTAATGGCGTCGAATTTGATATCTTGAAATTCCGTTCTATGGTTGTAGATGCTGAGAAAGACGGCGCTCAATTTACTGTTCCAAACGATGACAGAATTACACCAATTGGTAAATTTATCCGTGCAACAAGAATTGATGAAATACCTCAATTCATAAATGTTCTTAAGGGTGAAATGTCTATTGTCGGCCCAAGAGCAGAACGTGTAGAGAACTATGAAGCCTACACTAAAGAATTACCAGAGTTTAACTATAGAACAAAAGTTAAAGCAGGAATTACAGGTTATGCACAAATTTATGGTCGCTATAACACATCTTACGAAGATAAATTGAGAATGGATATTTACTATATAGAAAACTTCTCATTATTAAATGATATTAAATTAGTCCTTTCTACTGTGAAAGTTCTCTTCTCTGCTGAAGCTACTGAAGGTTTCGAACAGAAGTTTTTGAATGATAATGAGCATGAAGATAATGCAAGCAAGTGAGATAATTAGCTTAAACAACAGTATAAACAATAAAAAAGCAGATAATTTTGACCTGAACCCCAGCATCCATATTCCAGATTTTGAGGTTCAGGTCATTTTAATTAATTATCTGCTTTTATTTTTTCTGCATCTCTATACAAATCAAATTTAGTTAACTTATTTAACTCATCTGTTTTTTCTCTATTGTAAAACCTTCTCCTGAAACATCTTTAACCTCATTAATAATTATAAAAGCTTCGGGATCAATTTCTTCAACAATTCTTTTGAGATCTGGTATCTCACGGCTATTCAAAACGACATAGAGCATTAACTTCTCTTTATTAGTAAACATACCTTTGGCCATAATACCTGTTACGCCTCTATCCATTTCAGTCAAGATTGCTTGACTAATTTCATCTGCACGAGAACTAATAATATGACAAGCTTTGGATGAGTCGGTTCCAAGGATAACGAAGTCTGTAAGCTTACTGGTAATAAATAAAGCCACGAAACTATATAGCGCTAGAAGTAAAGCAAAATAAACATCTCCAACTCCATAGATATAATTAATTATTGTACTAAATAAAATAACAAGAAAATCTGTAAAGAAAATAAATTGTCCAATTGTAATTTTATCTGTTTTGCTAACCGCAATTAATGCCAAAATATCCACGCCACCTGTGTTATATCCCCCTCTTAGAATCAGTCCTAAACCTACACCAAAGGTGACACCGGCAAATATAGAAAATATTATTATGTCAGGTTTTTGCTCTAATGAAGACATCCAAACAGCAAACCAATTATTCATAAAAATATTTGCTAAATCTATACCAAAAGAAAACACTAATGTACCAATAAGACTTCTATAAACCATTTTAAAGCCAAATTCTCTCCAGCCTAATAGTAAAATTGGAATATTAATCATCAATGAAAACAAACCAAAAGGAATCCTTTCATTACTTATTAGAACTAAAGAAGTTGCTACACCAGAAACTCCTCCCATTGATAAATTATTCGGCACAAAAAATACATTGATAGCAAGAGCAGCCAAAAATGTCCCTAGCACCAAATAGATAAAATTTATAATCTCTGTTTTTATGTCGAATTTATTTAAGCCTTCCACAGAACTACACCCTTTATCCTCTCTAGACGCATTACTAAATGACTTCTTTTTTAAGAAAATATTATAGCTTATTTTTTTCATTTCTTCAGGAAAGATGGTAGTATAATATTAATCAAGCACATAATAATTATGAGCTTTAAATAAATTAGGGAGAGGTTTAATTTAATGAAAAAACCAATTTTAGTTATTCTAGCAGCAGGTATGGGTAGCCGTTATGGCGGTTTGAAGCAAGTGGATCCAATTGGTCCATCTGGCGAAGCAATAATTGACTACTCAATGTTCGACGCTAAACGTGCTGGCTTTGAAACAGTTGTTTTTATTATTAAGGAAGCAATTGCAGAAGAATTCAAGGCTAGAATCGGCAACAAAATAGCTGAGCACATGGAAGTTCGTTATGCATATCAAGAATTAGATAAAATTCCAGCTGGCTTTACAGTTCCAGAGGGTCGTGAAAAACCATGGGGTACAGGTCATGCATTGATTTGTGCTAAAGATGTAATTGACGCACCATTCGTAGTTATAAACGCAGATGACTTTTATGGTAGAACTGCGTACGAAGAAATTTACAACTACTTGACTAACGAAGATGATTATATAGATGGCAAGCTAAACTTGTCTATGGTAGGTTACAAGCTTGAAAATACTGTCTCAGAAAATGGATATGTATCAAGAGGGGTCTGCAAAACGACTGAAGATGGATACTTAGATTCAATAGTAGAATATACTCATATCCAATCATTCCCTGAAGGGATCAAATACAGCTTTGATTCAGGCAAAAATTGGGATGATATTTCGCCAAGCACTATAGTTTCAATGAACATTTGGGGATTCCAAGAAGAGAGCTTGGTTGAGTTTGAAGAGTCATTCAAGAACTTTTTAAGCAATAACATTGACAAGAATCCTCAAAAAGCTGAATTCTATATTCCTAATACTATTGAAGAATTAATTAAAGCTGACAAGGCTAAAGTTAAAGTATTAGAATCTGCTAACAAGTGGTTTGGTGTTACCTATAAAGAAGATAAACCAGACGTAGTTGCATCAGTTAAGGCTTTAATCGGTGCTGGTGAATATCCAGATAATCTTTGGAATTAATTTTCTTTTAAAACCCTTTAAAGCATTTACTCCAGAATCTCTTAGAAATATTTTGAGTAAAAGAACCTAATTTAAGTTGAAATTTATTTAAGAGCAATATTTAAATATTGCTCTTAAATTGTGAATGAGGTAGTTCAGTGAATAAAATAAATTTAGGAATAATAGGCTTAGGTAATCGTGGATATGGTTTGCTGGAATATATTCTTCTAGACATGGAAGAATTTAATATTGTTGCTTTGACTGATGTATACCCAGACCGAATTGAACATGCACAAAAACTATGCAAGTCAAAAAAAGCTATAAACCCTAAAGGATATTCAACTGTAGATGAACTTTTACAAACTGCTTATTTAGATGCAGTTCTAATCTCTTCTTCTTGGGAAACACATATTCCTTTAGCAATTAAAGCTATGCAAAACAACATTGCAGTGGCTTTAGAGGTTGGCGGCTCTTCAGATTTGCAGAGTCTGTGGGATCTGGTTGATACTTATGAGAAAACTAAGACACCCATAATGTTTATGGAAAATTGTTGTTATGGTCGATTAGAATTAATGACTCTTAATATGGCACAGAATAATGTTTTAGGAGAAATTGTATATGCACATGGAGCTTATGCTCATGACCTCCGTGATGAAATAACCTTTGGTAAAATAAATCGTCATTATCGCTTAAATAACTATATCAAAAGAAACTGTGAAAACTATCCTACACATGAAATTGGGCCCATTGCTAAAATTTTAAAAATTAATAATGGTAATAGATTTTTAAGCCTAAGCTCCTTTGCTTCTAAGGCAGTTGGACTTAATCATTTCTTAGGGAAACAAGATACTTCCAAATTAGAATTACCTAAAAATATTAAATTCAACCAAGGTGATATCGTAACTACTCAAATTTCATGCGCTAACGGTGAGCTAGTTAGTCTAAAATTAGATACATCATTACCTAGATATTATTCTCGAGAATTCTATGTTCAAGGTACCAATGGTTTAGTAAATGGCGAAAACATGTCTGTTTTTCTAGAGTCTGATACCACTAATGAAGATCATTTTAACTGGAAAAATAATTTCAATAATATGGATAAATACTATGAAAAGTATGATCATCCAATCTGGAGAGAATACTTAAACAATGGGATTCGTGCTGGTCATGATGGTATGGATTATTTAGTATTCAAAGCTTTTGCAGATGCCCTTCTTGAAGGTAAAGATATGTCTATAGATGTATACGATGCAGCTACATGGATGGCAATTACTGCACTAAGTGAGCAATCTATAATTACAGGTTCTCAAGTTCAGAATTTCCCGGACTTTACACGTGGCAAATGGATTTACGAAAAAGACGTATTAATTTAAATCTACCTCAAAACTTGACTAATAACTCAAACTCCTACGTTTTTTCTAAAATTTCTGCAAGACGAACTTTACAAATATCGTGATCATGCTTTCTCGCAACGCATTGATACCTACCAAATAATAAAATTGAGTGGTGTGCCTGTCTCCAAATAGAGTCTGGCAATTTAGAACACATTATTTCTTCAACTTCTAAAATAGAAGCATCTTCAGGAACAAACTTAAACTTTTTGCATACCCTATTAACATGTGTATCTACCGCAAAGGCAGGAATATCAAATCCATTACTTAGTACAACGTTAGCTGTCTTTCTTCCCACCCCTGCTAAGCTCATCAACTCAGCCCTAGTTGCTGGAACTTTTGCCTTAAATTTATCTAATAAATCTTGAGCCAAACTTTTTAAATACTTAGCTTTATTTTTGTATAAACCTATCGAACTAATGATCCTGGAAATATCTTCTACATTTGCTGCTGCCATAGATTTTGCATCAGGATACTTGGAAAACAATTCTGGAGTGACTTTATTAACTGCAACATCCGTTGTTTGAGCACTCAATACTACAGCACAGACAAGTTCAAAATTATTATTAAAATTCAACTCCGATTCGAGCTGCGGATATAGTTTCACCATTGCTCCTACTATACGCTGAACTTTCTCTGCACTTAATATAGTTTCTAGTTTACTCATAAGCTCTCCTCAAATAGCTGGTTCTAATTTCATTTAGGATGGCGAACATCTTATCAACCATATTAAATAAATATGATAACAGGTTATTTTGCTATTTACCATAAAAGTGGTATTATAACGCTTGCAACTTTTTACATTATTAGTAAATAAGACATTAAAAAATTTAAACAAAAGTGATATTCAAGCAAAATAATACAGCTTGGTGTTCGATTAATTTTAGGTTAAATTTTATACAAGTATTATATGTAACGTTATGAAATAATTGAACAATATCATTGAGGTGAAAATTATGACATTGAGAAAAACTGCGTTAAGTAAAGAAGCTATTTCTACTGCTTTTCCCATAGATGCCGACAGTATTATTGCAATTAAGCCAAACACTATTGGACTTGTTAATAGTACATTTCATATCATTCTCCATGAAGATGACAAAAATATTGATAAATTTATATTACAAAGAATAAATACTTATGCATTCAAAAATCCAGATCAACTAATGGAAAATATTGTTAATGTGACAAACTTTATTAGTAAAAAATCTATAGCAGAAGGCAAAGATCCTAACCGCGAAACTATGAGAGTTTTATGCACTAGAGATGGGAGAAATTATTATACAGAAGGAGATGGATCTTGTTGGAGAATTTATTCAACAATTGCAAATACCTACTGTATCAGTCATGTAGAAAACCCACAACAGTTTTACGAAAGTGCTAGAGCCTTTGGGAACTTTCAATATTTACTAAATGATTTCGATGCCTCTACACTACATGAAACTATTGAGAAATTTCACGATACTAGAGTTAGATATGAGAATTTCGAAAAAGCTTTGGCAGCTGATGAGCATGATCGTGCAAAAGATGTTAGCGAAGAAATTAGCTTCGTTAAAGCTCACAAAACAGATTGCTCTTATCTTATGGATAGACAAGAAGCTGGTATCTTGCCACTTCGTGTAACTCACAATGATACCAAATTGAATAATGTTCTATTTGACGCAAACACTGATGAAGCCATAACTGTTATTGATTTAGACACTGTTATGCCTGGTTTATCAGTAAATGACTTTGGTGATTCTATTCGTTTCGGAGCTAATACAGCAAGTGAAGATGAAAAGGATTTGAATAAAGTTAACTTAGATCTTGTGCTTTTTGAATCTTATACAAAAGGCTTCATTGAAACTTGTGGTGAAATTCTAACTGATGCAGAGATTGATGATCTCTATTGGGGTGCCAAAATGATGACCTTAGAATGCGGTATTCGTTTCTTAACAGATTACCTTGACGGTGATAAATATTTCTCACTTGATTATCCTGACCAAAACCTAGATAGAGCTCGAACTCAGTTCAAACTTGTCAGAGAGATTGAAAATAACGAAGACGCTATTAGAATGATTATTGATAAATATCGTCCTAAGAAATAATAAGAATCCTTATAAGTTACAGTATATATTTTTAATTTTCGTATATATAGCTGAACCATAAAACAATGGTTCTACAACAAATGGTGTTGGTGAGAAAAATCTTAGAAAGATATTAATCT
>CAUPES010000020.1:0-15313 GCA_963510375.1 uncultured Fastidiosipila sp. | reverse complement strand
CACGGCTATGATTTAATTAGAACTTAGGGTACCAACACCATTTGTGCAAGAACCAATAAAAAACCTGCAACCACAAGGTTACAGGCTATATTGGAGGCACCGATCGGATACGAATGTTTTAAACATTAATTTTACGCCTTGTATTTATGGGCTTTTCTGCACTTGATTTTTTGTTATCTTTACTGTTTTTACTCATTTTAAAAGTTTTTAAGCCCAAAATAAGCCCAAATATTTTATAAATTATTCAATGTATCTATTAGCTTGCTTTGTTCAGACGGATATAAATGCGAGTACGTGTTTAAAGTAGTCTGTACACTCTCATGACCTAGTCTGTCGGCTATCATTAAAGGACTAAAGCCCAGATGAATAAGCAAGCTAGCATGTGAGTGCCTTAAGTCGTGAACCCTTATTTTTTTAACACCTGATAATTTACAAGCCTCCGCGATTGTATCTTCTAACCCACGCTTTGACCATTCAAAAACTTGCTCATTCTTTGCAGGCTTGTAAAGTGTACCTTTATATTCTTCTAACTGTGTTATAACCTGATTGCTCAATAGTATTTTTCTTTTGCTTTTCTTAGTCTTTGGGCTTGTATAAACATCTTTGCCATGTATACGAGTATGTGTTTTTTCAACGCTCATTATTCTATTATCAAAATCTATGTTTGCCCATTTTAAAGCGAACAACTCCCCTTTTCTAATACCAGTATAAAAAAGAGTTATCAGAATAGTTTTGTATTTAATATCTGTAACATGTTCTATTACTTTATTAAATTCTTCTAACTCCCAGAATTGCATGGGCTCATCTGTTTTAGTACTGCCAATAGTCCCAGCTTTTCGGCAAGGATTTTCAGGCAAATTATAAAACCTAACTGCATGGTTAAAAATAGCCGATAATCTTTTGTGCATTGTTGAAAGATAAGTATTTTTAAAACCTTGCTCAATCAGATTATTTTGCCATTTTAATATGATATTCGGAGTAATCTCATTTAAAGGATAATTGCCTAAAAATGGCAATATTCTATTATTAATTAAATATGTAATCGAACTTTTAGAAGTTTGTTTCAACTTTGGAAAAACATCAGCCTTATATAGCTCAACGAAATCAGATAAAAGCATATCAGGGCTATTATTGGCTTGTAATAAGAATGTGCGTTCGTATTCCTCCGCCTCACGTTTTAATTTAAAGCCTCTTTTCTTTTTCTGCTTGCGTTTACCAGTATAGTCAGTGTAATAAAAGCGTGCTATCCACGTATTATTTTTGTCTTTGTAGGCTGGCATATGTGTTTATCCTTAGTTTTGTGTATCATTGTCTAATTTATCGAATGGATATTTTTCAAAAAATACTTTTTTATAATAATTAAAAACCTTTTCTTTGATATCTTTTAAATCTTTAGGCAATGCAAGAAAACTAACTTTTTTATTTTCAGTGGTAATTTGCATTGGAGTATCATTAAGATTTAAAACATTTAATAATAATTCATATCCTAATTCATCTAAAAATATTCTGTGAAATTTTAAAAGGTCAGCAAATTCCTCACCTGATTCTATTGTTTGTGAGTATAAATTTAATAACATTCTATCTATTACATAGTTATTTAAACCGTTAAAAATTTTATTTAAAGTATCATCAGTTGGGTTTCCAACACCTTGCTCAACTCTGCCAATTGTAGCCCTTGAAACACCTGTTAAAGTTGCTAAATCATCAAGATTTAATTTATAGCTAGCTCTAATAGTTTCAATCGCTCTTTGAACCTCTTCAAAAGTTATTTGCTTATCCACATTTAAAACCTCTTTTTTATTAACAGTATACCATTAAAACAAAACAATAAACACCATTGACAAGTTTATCTCATGATGAGATAATATGTACACCAGTGAGAATGGAGGTAAAACATGAAAATAGATTCAGTAAAAATCAGGTTGCTAAAGGGACAAATACCACAGTATGAGTTAGCTGATAAAGCTGGACTTAGCAAAAATGGGTTAGGTCTAATTTTAAAAAATGGACGTTGTAAACCTGAAACAGTGTTACGAATTGCGGAGGCTCTAGACGTTGAGCCCACAGAAATAATATTAGCTGAATAGCGGAGGTAAAACATGAATAATCAAAAAATAATGCTCACTGCTCAAGATATAGCCGATATGTTAGAAATCAGCACTAACAAGGCTTATCAAATAATCAGGCAATTAAATAGCGAGCTAGCAGAACAAGGATATTACACGATACAAGGTAAATTAAACACTTGCTATTTTATGGAGCGAATGGGCTTAGAACCAGATGAAAACAAAAAGAGCGTTGCCACGAATTGAACACCACGCACAACGCTCTAACACATATACAAGCCTGTTTAAAGGCTAATAATATTATAGCAAATAAATACATTTAATTTACAGAGGAAATATATGGCAAAAAGAATTATAAGTACAACTTTTTGGGCAGATGTTTTAGTAATAGATGAATTTGATTTAAATGATAAATATTTTTATCTTTACTTAATGACGAACCCAAGAGGTACATCAATAGGAATTTTCGAACTACCCTTACGTATTGCCAGCCTAGAAACTGGCTACACACTTGAGGAATTGAAAAGCCTTGTTGCACGTTTTGAAGGTGATTTAAACCGAATTGTAATAGATGACGAGACAAAAGAAATAGCTTTAATAAATGCGTTGAAATACTCTATTTCATCAGGCGGTGCACCTGTGATAGATATGGTAACAAAGGAATTAAAAAACACAAAATCATTAAAGCTACTTAAAGCAGTATATAGCAATATGCAGAGATTTTGGGACTTATCTAATAGGCAAATTGATAAGACAATTAAAAGCATGATAGAAACTGAAATATTAAACCGAGAAGCAAACAATGCTAATGCTAGTGCTAGTGCTAATTCTAATTCTAATGCTAATTCTATTGCTAGTGCTAATTCTAATGACAATGCTAATTCTATTGCTAATGATAATGCTATTGCTATTGCTAATGATGATACGTATAACGATACGTATAACGATACGTATAACGATACGATAGACGATACGAAAAAAATAAACATGATTGTTAATCATCTAAACCAAAAAGCAAATAAAGATTTTGCCCCTAATGAAGACAATACCAAGTATTTAATTGAGCATTTATTTAGAAACGGTTACACATTAGAAGACTTTTTCAAGGTTATTAATAAAAAATCAAAAGAATGGGCAGATATCCCAAGCATGGAAGAGCAGCTTAACCCTAACACTTTATTTAGTATCAACAATTTTGAAAAATATATATCGGAGGTAAAACATGAAGCAAAGTAAAAAAGAATTAATCAGTAAAGCAAGGTTAAAAGCCTATGAGCTTATAGGATACGTACAATTAAATAGCCTTGTACACAATGGCATAATTGAAATAAATTCAGAAACGCAACTAGAAAATAATACTATTGATTTGCCACTATTTTTATTAAATAGAACTTTACTAGAAGAAGCAGAAAAATTAAACGATTTAATTAACGAAATATCATTAATGGAGGAATAAGACAATGGACAAAGAAACAGTAATATATGGGCTTTTCACTAGCTTGGACGCATATAAAGACAGTGTTAGAGATATAGGCTTAAAAGATAGAAAAATCGAAGATAAAGCATTAGAAACAAAATCATTAATTAATCTTTTGATAATTGATTTACAAGAGATACAAGACAAGTTATAAACTTAGTTTTTAAATTCAATAAAGGGACAAATAAAAATGTTTGTCCCTATTTTTATATTAATAGCATTTAATAACTTTAATACTTGAAATTAACCATCTAGGACGCTCATTATTATACTCAAATGCAAAAGTTGATAAATTAACTATCTAAATATCAAAACGCTACAAAGGGCATTTAAATAGATTCTGGAGCATATACGAAAATTCAAAACATATTAAATTACACACCATGAAGGAAATTTGTGTAAAATCGGCTTTTTCGGCTGCCCTAAAAAAGCAATGATGAGAATAATGAGGCTATAAAAAGAGATTTTTGAAGAGTTTCGGCGGTTTCGGCACCCCTAAAAAAGAACATTTTAAAATATTAATAACATGATGACATTTCTGACGCCTTAAAAAGGCATTATTTTAAAAATTTCGGACGTTTCGGACTCCCTAAAAAAGGGACAATATTTTTAAAGAAAATTAAACCTGCATTAATACGATGATAAATCGAACCCCCTAAAAAGAAAAAGCTACATATTGCCCCCTATGCAATGGTAAAATAAAGATTATCAAGAGAATGGAGAGCGATGAGGCTTTTCCCTCTCCAGAAGAAAAATAATAAAGCAGGAGGCAAGAGAATGGATAACGATAAAGCAATTAAGCAGGCAATTTTGATAGTAGACAAATATTATGAGCAATTACAAGCCAGAGGCTTAGAAAACAAAGAGCAATTAAAGCCACTGTTAAAAGAATTAATCAAGGAATTAACAGAGCTGGAGCAATCTATTTAATAAATAAACAAAGCGACTGTAAAAGGTCGCTTTTTTAGTGCCGATTTTTGCTAATAAATACGAGCTTATATAATTCTCAATTTTTAAAAAATAATCGTGCGATAATCGTGTGAACAAAGGCAGAAAAGCCGATGAATGCTACATTAAATCGTGTAAATTTTTTAAAATAACAAATTAATAAAACGCTTGCTTTTAACTGCAACAATATGCACAAATATATGTATATTATTCACAAAATAATGAGGTGGTCGAAACTGGTATTTTGTTCAGCTCATTTTATGCATTATTATTAGTTTTTTCTTTGGAAATATTTTTTATAGATTATCAAATGTTTAACTATATTATAACAAATTTATCTTAATTATGCGATTGTTTATTTTAGATATTTAATACACATTCATGCATATTAAAACTAGAATGCATTTTACGCTTAATTTTGCCAATAGCCTGCTTATATTCTGAAATAGTTAAAGCATTAGGCACATATACCCTATTAAGCTATTAGAATTTTATAATTACAGTCAGTTACTTAAAAATTAGCAAAGATACAACTGTTATATAATTAAGCTAAACACTTGCGGAGGCTATCCCTATCATGACACCAGAAAAAGAATTAATTTATATTAAGCGATTAAAAAGAGTGCTAGACATTAACATCAATCAATTAATTAAAATGGAGCAGAATAATACACCTGAAAACGATTTCAACTTTAAATTTAAACACGAAAGAGTTACAGAATTACAAGATGAATATAACCAGATTAAAAGCAAGATAACATTAATATTAAAAGAGTTCGAGGACTTAAGAGCAAGCGAAATAATTACAATGCACTATTTAGAAGATAAAGAAATTAAAGAGATTGCTCTAATATTAGGCTTATCAGATACATACTGTTACAAGCTACATAGAAACGCATTAGAAACATATGCACAAAAATATAAATAAGCCCATTTTAAGCCCAGTAAAAATAAAAAGCCTGCAACCATCGAGGTTACAGGCTATATTGGAGGCACCGATCGGATTTGAACCGACGCATAAAGGTTTTGCAGACCTCTGCCTTACCACTTGGCTACGGTGCCAAATCAATTATCAAAAATAAAAAAGTCGAAGCTAACTGCTCCGACTCTATGGAGCGGGATAAGGGACTCGAACCCTCAGCTTTCACCATGGCAAGGTGACACTCTACCAATTGAGTTAATCCCGCAAATTGTAGAAAAATTATACTACAATATTCTACAATTATCAATATTAACTTTAAAGTTAATTGTTGGTGACCCGTACGGGAATCGAACCCGTGACTCCACCGTGAAAGGGTGATGTCTTAACCTCTTGACCAACGGGCCAAATTTGGTAGCGGTAATTGGATTTGAACCAACGACACTTCGGGTATGAACCGAATGCTCTAGCCACTGAGCTATACCGCCATATCTACCAGCAGTTAACTTCAGAATCCGCTGCCGTTTGAACAGTGCCGATATATATTACCAATACTGTTATAACTTGTCAAACGCTTTTTCTAAAATTTTACTATATTCTGGTAAATACTTTTAACCAATCAAATGCCTTTAAAGAAGTTAAAATTTATTACTTAATTTCAACTTTAGCGCCTACTTCTTCAAGTTTTGCCTTGATATCTTCAGCTTCTTCTTTTTCTACATCTTCTTTAATTACACTAGGTACACCATCAACTAATTCTTTAGCTTCTTTTAGACCTAAACCTGTAATTTCACGAACAACTTTAATAACTTTAATCTTTGAATCACCAAAGTCTGTCATTGTTGCTGTAAATTCTGTTTGTTCTTCTGCTGCTGCACCACCTGCTGCTCCTGGAGCTGCTACTGCAACTGCTGCTGCTGAAACACCAAATTCTTCTTCGATTGTTTCAACTAATTCGTTTAATTCAATTACGTTTAATTCTTTAATAGAATCTAAAATACTTGTAATTTTTTCACTTGCCATTTTATTATCCTCCTAAAATTATTCAGCGCTATCTTCTGCTGCTTCTTCTGCATCTGCAGATTCTTTTTCTTCGATATTTTCTTCAGTAGTTTCTGTTTCTGCTTCAGCTTCTACTTTTTCTTCTGTAGCTTCTGCTTCAACTTTCTCTTCTGTAGCTTCTACCTTTTCTTTTTCATCAGCTGTATCAGCTTTTCCTTCTACTACGTCAGCTGCTGTCTCAGCTCCTTGTTCTGTAATTTTTTCAGAAAGAGCTTTACTTAACATTGCCAAGCGTGTGAATGGCCATGCAATATCTCTTGCTAAGCGTGCATGTAATTCTTCTACTGCTGGTACGTTTGCTAATGCGCTCAACTCACTTAGACTTAGTACAGCACCATCGCTTGCACCTGCTTTTAGTGAGTATAATTCTACTGATTTACTAAAATCGTTTAAAACTTTTGCTGGAGCTACAACGTCATCACTATATGCGATAGCTGTTGGACCAACAAATGCATCAGCTAATTCTGGTAAACCTGCTTCTTCTACTGCTCTTCTACCTATATTGTTTTTTACAACTTTATAGTTAACGCCAGCTTCACGCAATTTAGTACGCAATTCTGTATCTTGAGCAACAGTTAAACCTAGATATTCTGCCAAAACAACTGTTTGAGCATTCTTAATTTCTTCTGCTAATTCTGCTACTTGAGCTTCTTTAACTTTTAGAATTTTATCACTAGCCATTTTTACCTCCTTATATTATTAAAAAAATCCTCATGCCCTTAGGACATGAGGATAGAATCAAAATCAATAACACAAAAATTTTAAAAATCTCTGGCTATAAAGTTAGTTTCGATACTTACCTCGGTAGGAATAAGTTATGCTTTCGCTCCTACTGTCTCGGGCACTTGAGTATTATCTTTTATTATTTTTATTTTGTCAAGTAATTATTAAATACTTAATCAAATTAGTTATTTAATAATAATGATGGTCCCATTGCTGAGCAAACATATACTGATTTAATATATTGTCCTTTTGCTCCTGCTGGTTTTGCACGTAATACAGCATCTTTTAGAGCATTGAAGTTTTCTTGCAATTGTTCGCTTGAGAAAGAAGCTTTACCAATAACTGTATGCAAGATATTTGTTTTATCCAAACGGAATTCAACTTTACCTGCTTTAAGTTCTTGAACTGCTGTCTCAACATCAGCTGTAACTGTACCTGCTTTAGGGTTTGGCATTAAGCCTTTAGGTCCTAATACTCGTCCTAATCTACCAACTACACCCATCATATCTGGTGTTGCAACGATAACATCGAAGTCAAACCAGTTTTCTTTTTGAATCTTATCTGCTAAATCATCGCCACCTACAAAGTCTGCACCAGCTGCTTTAGCTGCATCAGCTTGAGCACCTTGAGCAAATACCAAGATTTTTACATCTTTACCTGTACCGTGTGGCAATACTACTGTTCCACGAACTTGTTGATCCGCATGTCTTGAGTCAACACCTAGTTTAACGTGTACTTCGATAGTTTCATCAAACTTACTTGTTGCTGTCTTTTTTACCAAATCAAAAGCTTCTGAAGCATCGTAACTTTCTTGAGTTAGGAGTTCTAAAGCTGCTTGGTATCTTTTACCTCTTTTAGCCATATTCTTACTCCTCTTCTTCTACTTTAATTCCCATGCTTCTAGCTGTACCTGCAACTAAATTCATTGCAGCTTCAATGCTTGCTGCATTTGTATCTACTATCTTGGTTTCAGCTATTTCACGTAATTGTGCACGTGTAATTGTTGATACCTTTTCTGTTTTAGGATTACCTGATCCTTTTTGCAAATTCAAGGCTTTCTTCAACAATGTTGGAACCGGTGGAGTCTTAGTTATAAAGGTGTATGAAGCATCAGTATAAACAGTAATAACAACAGGTGTTAACATACCTGGTACTTGTTTAGCTGTTTTATCATTAAACTCCTTTATAAATTGTGGTATTGAAATACCATTTTGTCCTAAAACTGGTCCAACCGGTGGAGCTGCTGAAGCTTGTCCTGCAGGAATTTGCAATTTGACAATATTTTTAACTTTCTTGGCCATTCTGCCACCTCCCAATTTTCTTTGAGAATTGCTTCTCATTTATTTATCTTGCTTTGCAAGATTTTAAGCTTTATAAATGTAAATAATTTACATTGCTTACAAATTTACATCCGTTAACTACAAACTCATAACCTGTGTAAAATCTAGCTCTACTGGAGTTTCACGTCCAAACATAGAAACTGATAGTAAAACTTTTTTCTTCTCGTAGTTAACTTCTTCAACCAATCCGATGAAACTTTCTAATGGACCATTGATGATCTTAACTGAGTCACCCACTTCATAGTCTACATCAGGTACCCAATCAGTTTCAACACCCATCATTGCTAGCTCATCATCTCTTAGTGGAACTGGTTTTGAATTTGGTCCGACGAAACCTGTCACCCCTTGTACATTTCGTACAATGTACCAGATATCATCATTCATACGCATTTTTATTAGAACATATCCTGGGAAGATTTTTCTGTTAAGAGTTTTCTTCTTACCCTCTTTTATTTCAACAACTTCCTCTTCAGGAACCTCAATTTCAAAAATAAAGTTATGTAAGTCTCTATTCTCAACAATTTGTTGCAATGTTCTCTTAACTTTATTCTCGTAACCTGAATATGTATGAATTACATACCAATGAGGTTGGTCAGGATCGTATTCATCATGCATAGCGGCTGTACTAATTACAGTCTCAGCTTCATCTTCAGATTCTTCATTTTTTTCAGTTTCAGAAGCTTCTGAACTTTCATCAAGATTTCCAGCCTCATTTGACTCTATTAGTTCATTTTCTTGATTTGCTTCTGATTGTGAAACAGCATCAGCGACAAGCTCTTCGCTTGTTTCTGTAATATTTTCATTTTCGTTCATTAAATTCATATCTAATAACATTCTGTCTCACCTCTACTGCAATTAAGAATTTTTAGATTCAGAAGTAGTTTTTTTAGCTTCTGTTGTAGTTGTTGTAGTCTTTTTTGATTCTTTATTATCTTTTTGCTCAACAACTGATGTGCTTGAGCTGGGTAATGTTTGATTTGCTTGAGCGGTATTGAAACCTAATAAACCTAACAAAGATACCATTAAAGAATCAACAATAAATACTAATAAAGTAACCAATAGCACAATGACAATTACTGTTGCAGTTGTTTTAGCAACTGTTGGTTTATCAGGCCAGATAACTTTCTTAATTTCACTATTTAATGATCTAAAGAAATTTTTAAATTTAGCGAAAAAACCATTTTCATTTTGATTTTTATCTTTCTTAGCCATACTAAGCTCCTTTCCTTGAAACTAGTTATTACTTAGTTTCTTTATGAAGAGTATGTTTACGGCAGAAAGGACAATGCTTATTCATTTCTAAACGATCTGGATGAATTCTCTTATTTTTTCTTGTTGTATAGTTTCTACGTTTGCATTGATCACAAGCTAAAGTAATAATTTCTGCTGTACCTGTCTTTGCCATTGTTTCTACCTCCAAAGTTAATTTTACTCATAAAAAATAAAGCCTGTCTCGCAGGCGGACTAAATTATATCACAGGGTTTTAATTTCTGTCAATCTTGAACTATCGATATTAATGCATTTTAGGGCATTTGGCAAGCATTTCATATCTTTTTATCTACATTTAAAACATTTGCCACAAACTTGGCTCATATCTTGGTGCAATTGTTAAAGAATAATCTTGTCCATTTACTAAACCCAAGTCAAACAAAAATGAGTTTATATATTCGTAAGCTAAATTAGGTCTATTATTGTTCTTGCTCAAGTGAATTAAAACAATCCTTTTAGTACCTGATTTTATCAGTTCACTTGCAGCTATCGCAGATTGCTCATTGGATAAATGTCCATAATATGAATTCACTCTCTGCTTAAGTGGCCAAGTATATGGACCATTCCAAAGCATTTCCTCATCATAATTTGCCTCTAGAAAAATGAGATCACTACCCTTAAGCTCTTGAACCATATATTCAGATAATATACCTGTATCAGTTACTACTGAGATAATCGAATCTCCAGTATCAATTTTGTACGCTACCGGAGAAATCGCATCATGTGAAACTTGAATAGCTTTACATGTAAACTTATCAACTACAAAAGTTTCTCCAATATTTATTCTCTTAAAATCAATTAGTTCAGAACTTTTCATTATGCTCTTAGCTTTACGAATAGTAAGCTCATTGGCATAAACTGGAATTTTGTACTTTCTGGCAAAAACAGAAACACCAGCAATATGATCGCTATGTTCGTGGGTTATTAATACTCCTTTAATTACATAAGGACTTATTTTCTGCCTTCTAAGGTTTTCCTCTAGTCGCTTACAAGAAACTCCAATATCAACTAATATTCCTGATTTTTCTTTTTCAATAAATATGCTATTTCCTGAACTTCCACTAAATAAAGTGCAAGCTCTCGTACTTAAAGTCACTAAAAATTTTCTTTCTAATCTTCGTCCAAACCAACTAGTTCTATTTCTGCTCCTATGCCTCTTAACTTATCTATCAAAGATTCATATCCTCTTTGTAAAGACGAAACATTGTGAACTTCAGTCGCTCCATCCGCAGCTAGTCCTGCTAATATCATAGCTGCACCAGCTCTAAGATCTCTTGCTTCAACCTTTGCACTAGTTAGTTTGCTTGGACCATCAATTAAAGCTAGATTATCAGAAATTGTAATGTCTGCGCCCATTTTTTTAAGATCATCAATATATTGGAATCTATTGGCCCATACATCTTCATACATTCTACTTTGACCAGATAGAGTAGTCATTAAAGCAACTGCCTGAGGTTGTAGATCTGTTGGGAATCCTGGATAAACCATTGTTCTAATTGAAGTTGCTTCTAACTCTTGTCCCTCTTCAACCCAAACTCTAATGGAATCTTCTTGAATATCAAGGTTAACATTCATCTCGTCTAACTTAGCGGTTAATGGTTCCATATGTTTTGGAATAAGGTTTGTTACTGTAACGTCACCACGAGTAATAGCTCCAGCTATCATATATGTACCTGCTTCTATTTGGTCAGGAATAATTGTATATGTGTGACCAGCAGGAAGTATCTCTTTACCGTTAATTCTAATAACATCTGTTCCTGCACCTTTAATGTCAGCACCCATAGAGTTTAAAAAGTTTGCTACATCTACAATATGTGGCTCTCTAGCAGCATTCTCTATTGTTGTTCTACCTTTTGCCTTAGAAGCTGCAATCATGATATTCATTGTAGCTCCAACACTTACTTTATCTAAGAAAATGTTTTCACCAATCAAGCCATCTTCAGTTTTTAGTTCAATTTTACCGTGTTCTAAACGATTTGCAGCTCCCATATTATTGAAGCCCTTCAAATGCAAGTCAATTGGTCTTGTTCCAAAATCACATCCACCTGGCAAATAATTTTTTGCCTTACCATATCTTGCTAATAAAGCACCTAATAAATAGTAAGATGCTCTAATATCTCTTGCTCTTTCATCTGTGACTTCGAAGGTGTTGATCTTAGTAGCATCAAAATGTACTGTTCCATTTTCATCAATATCTACTGTTGCACCTAAGTTCCTACATAATTCTAATTGTGTTCTAACATCAGAAATATTAGGTAGGTTCTCAATTACACATGGTCCATCAAGTACACATGCTGCAGCAACAATACCTAAAGCTGCATTCTTTGATCCACTAACAGGAATTTCACCCTTTAATTTCTTTCCACCTTTTACAATATAACTAGCCACATTAATCTCCTTACAGTAAAAATATACTTCTAATAACTTGTATTAATTCTGTTTTATTATTTTACTTGTATATTTATTTTTTATTTTTAAACTTTGCTTAAAATAGTTTTATTCAATATAAATTCCACCAACTATATTATCAAAATATAGTGTTAATTTGAACTGTTAAAAACCAGTGTCAGTATTATTACTTAAAATATTTTTTCACGTAGTTACATTAGACACTACACATGTGATATTTAACTATATTAATTTGCTAAAACTTAGTAATCTCACTTGTTGTTATTAAAATATCAAACTACCTTTAATCTCTAGATTTAACACTGCTATTTTCATTTTCGTTATTATTATTTGTTTCATTTTTGATTTTATTTACATCTTGTTCGACTACCTGAGATTTCTTGTTGTTTTCTCCAATTTCTGTGTTATCATCAGCTTTATTTTCCTTAGGTTCTAACTTATCTTCAATTTCCTGTTGATCAGATTCTAATATCTGTGTGCTTGGAGCTACTGAAGATTTATTTATATCCTCAGCCTTATTTTCATTTAAAATCATTTTGTCCTGATTCTCATCTACTTCAGGCTCAATGGATCCCTCTTCCAGTTCAACATTATTTTTTTGATCAAGTTCTTCAGGAACAGATTTTTTGCGAGTAAAATCTTTTCTCTCTTTAATATAAGGTTCAGCTAAAATCAATTTTTCTTCAGCATTTAAATCTTCTAAAGCTTCTTTGGCAATTCCCAATTGATGTGCTCGATCAAGTAAAAGCTCATAGGCTGCACTATTTAAACTTTCTGTATTTCTATTTGCTCTACTTTTATCTTTTTCAAATTCCAAACTATCAATCACTTGCATATATACTTTAGCTGCAATAGGTAAAGAAATAGTAAACTCAGAACCATAAGTCAAAATACTATTTACAGAGATCTTACCCTTATGTAATTCAACCAACTCTTTAGCGATAGATAATCCTAATCCTGTTCCTCCAAACTCTCTAGAACCAGTTTGATCTACTCTATAGAATCTATCAAAAATTTTTTTCTGATCTTTCTCCGATATACCCAAACCATTATCCTTAACTTTAATAACAATATCATTAATCACTCGGCTAATATATACATCAACCTGACCACCTTTATCAGTATATTTAATAGCATTTGTTATTAAATTTGAAAACACTCTACCAAGAGAATTCTCATCTCCCAAAACTGCCGGTATTTTTGAAACTGTATGGAATTCAAGTGTAATATTCTTCTCTACTGCTTGTACTCTTGACTGTTCGACAATGGTAGAAAGCAAAGCGACAATATCCAATTCTCTGGTTCTTAAAGTTCTACCACGAGAATCTATCTTAGATAATAATAGTAGATCCTCCACTAACGCTTCCATTCTTAAAGCATTTTCTAAAATATTTTCTACATCTTTACGAACTGCATCTGATGATTTTTCTGCTAATCCCCAGTCTAATAATGTTTCTGCATAAATTTTCAAAACAGTAATTGGAGTTTTTAACTCATGTGATACGTTTGCAACAAACTTTTTGCGCTCAATATCTTCTTCTAATTCATCACTAATATCTCTAACGAGTATTACAGCTCCCTGACTTTTTGAAAGAGTCCAAAAATTCTCCACACTATTTTTTTTAATTAAAGAATATTGAATAAATAAATTTTTATCAGCAATAATTAAATCGCTTTCTCCAAATTGACTTCCCAAGAGATATGTAGCTTTTAGACCATTATCTAATCCAAACTCATTCAAAAATTCTTCAAAAGTTGATGGAGTTTCTTCTATTTCCAGTAAGCTTGTAACTTGAGAATCTGCCATTTGCAAGCTGCCATTAGGTCCATAAACTGCAATACCTAAACCAGCACCTTCAAATATACTCAAAAGTCGTTTTCTCTCTTGAGTAATAATTTCTTCAATTTTAACCTTTTCGTTACTAATAAATCTCTTATTAAAAAGATATGTTACTAAAAATATTACGACAATTGTTAATACAACAAACAGAATTGCTAGTAAAAGATCTTTTCTTGAGCTAAATAATAATAAAATATTCAATGATGTCATACTTTATAGATCCTTGTTAAAATAGTAACCTACACCACGTTTAGTAATTATATATTTATAATCATTAGTATCTGGTTCTAGTTTTTCTCTAGCACGTCTAACAGTAACATCAACTGTTCTGACATCTCCGTAATATTCATATTCCCAAACTTCATGCAATAATTCTTCTCTAGTAAAGACTTGTCCTGCATGATTTGCTAAAAAAGCTACTAATTGAAACTCTCTTAAAGTTAAGTTTACATTTTCCCCATTTCTATGAACCTCAAACGTTTCATTATCAACTTTTATGTCACCAATAGTAGTAATATTATTTGAAGAATTACCAGTATCATTAGAATTTTCAAAATAACTAGATCTGCGGATTTGTGCCTTGACCCTAGCCAACAATTCACGCATACTAAATGGCTTAGTCATATAATCATCTGCACCTAATTCAAGGCCTAAAACCTTATCAATCTCTTCAGATTTAGCTGTCAACATAATAATAGGAACTGCGGAATCTTGACGAATTTTCTTACAAACATCAAAACCATCCATAATAGGAAGCATGCAGTCCAAAATTATTAAATCAAAATTATTAACCAATGCAAGATCTAAAGCAGCTTTTCCGTCAGCAGCTGTATCTATACTATAGCCTTCACGCTCTAAATTAGACTTAATTACATCTACGATTGATTTCTCATCATCAACAACTAATATTCTTGAGTTCATTACACCCTCGTACAAAATTATAAGCTTATTTTATAAAATTTCTAAACCTGTTTTAGCCTATTGTAACTTATTATAACCGTAAACTAACATAAGAATACGTTCCCTATTAATGCAGTATAAATTATAAAAGTTTAAAACACTATTATATTTTCTTATGCAACAAATTTACACAGTTATTACACAAAAATTACATTGCTTCAATTATAACACAGAAAATAAGCAAATACAGAAATTTGTAATATTACATCTAATTAAATAAAAAATGGAAATATATAAAAATTAAAAAATGGAGCCGGCGAAACCTATCCTCCCAGTCCGTCACCAGACGAGTACTTTCG
>CAUPES010000019.1:0-22993 GCA_963510375.1 uncultured Fastidiosipila sp. | reverse complement strand
ACGGCTATGATTTAATTAGAACTTAGGGTACCAACACTATTTGTGCAAGAACCAAAATAAAAAGCCTGCAACCATCGAGGTTACAGGCTATATTGGTGCACCCGGTAGGATTTGAACCCGCGGCCTTCTGATCCGTAGTCAGACGCTCTATCCAGCTGAGCTACGAGTGCATAAAATTTAATTAGCATGAGGCATTATACGTGTAGTGAAATTGCTTGTCAAGCTGATTTGCCGAAAAATAGCATTATTTTAGATAATCTTTTAGTACAGGCAATTTCTTGTAATCTATTAATATTTGAAAATATTAAATTAGCCAGCTTTCAAATCAAAAGTTCATTTGAAAACTGGCGTTAATATTTTAAGTATCAATAGGATGGTTCTTCTAGCAAAAACCAATTGCACAGGCATCCATTTCATCAGAGTTATCATTCTGATTTTTAAGATATTTATCCATCCATGAAGTGATTTGCTTTAAGCGCTCTTCTCGGGCTTGAGGTTTACCACTTCGAGATAATTCATGGTTTTCACCATGGAATAAAACTAACTTAGAATCAATATTACGATCAACTAGTGCAACGTGAAGTTGATAAGCCTGTTCAACGGGACAACGATAATCTTCATCAGAATGGATTATAAGAGTTGGAGTTTTGGCGTCGTCTATATACTTCATAGGAGAATGTTTCCATAAAGTTTCAATAAATTCAGGATCTTCTAATGTTGTTTTATTTTGGTCAGTTGCGAAGTAGTAACCAATATCTGAAGTTCCATAAAAACTTAGCCAATTGTAGATAGAGCGTTGAGTAGCTGCAGCTTTGAAAATGTCTGTATGAGTGATAATCCAGTTCGTCATAAAGCCACCATAGCTTCCTCCAGTTACTCCTAATCTATTTTTGTCTATAGCTGGATATTTTTCTAATACGGCTTCTGTAAAATCAAGGATATCTTGATAATCTATTTCACCATATTTGCCTCTTATATCTGAGAAGGCATCACCTTTACCAGATGAACCATGAGGGTTGCAATAAAATACTACGTAACCTGCATTAGCCCAGGTCTGCATTTCGTGATTATAAATTGCACCGTAGGCTGTTTTTGGTCCACCGTGAATTGCTAATATTGCCGGATATGAGTCTTGACTTGTAGAATCAAATTCTGGAGGCGTAATAACAAAGCCGTCTAGTATAGTATCATCTGAGCTTGATTTAAATTCTAATGGTTCTGAAAATTGTACAGGATAACCATTATAAAGTTCATCATTAAAGAAAGTGATTTGCTCAAGCTCTGAATTCGAATTCACTTTGTAAATTTCAGCTAATTTCATATCGTAAAATCCAATTATGTAATTTGTTCCGTTAAGCTTAGCAAAAGAACATACGGAGCCTTCTTTGTTAACGATTTCAACTTTATTTAATTTGAAATCAAACTCGTCGAGGATTGAATTTGTTCCAACAGTTCTAACAAGTTGCATGTGGTCTGCGTGATTAGCTACATATCTTTGTGGACCGTAGTTCGTATCATTACCAACGGAGTTGCCTAAATCAAGTTCAGTACCATCTAATTTGGTAGCTTTTCTTTCTTCAAAGTTCCACTCCCAGAAATTACTATTTTGATTAATTCCGATTTTATTCATGTCAGAAGCTATTAATATTAATTTTTCATCTATTGGATAAATATGGGAAATGCCTAATTTGCTGTCTAATGTTAGTAGCTTTATTCTGAGTGTGGATAAGTCTAATTCCCATAGACCGTCTGTAAAATGAAGTTTTCTTGATGCTTTACTTCCTGTAAAATACGCCTTGCTTTTGTCTTTGTTAAAGTAAATGGCATTAATATTGTGAGATTTAGGGCTCAAAGCTTTAACTTCAGAAGTTTTAGAGTTGAAATACACTAAGCGATTGCTCTTTTCTTCAAAAAAACCATTTCCATTAAGATAGAATGGAATTCGCTCATATACTCTTCTCCAAGATTTTTCTGAAATGGATTTATAATAGTTTTCACGTTCTTTTTCATCTTCAGATAGTAGATCAATTTCCTCCTGATTAACTTCGCTTAAAAACAAATATTCATCTTTGGCTATTGGGTAAATCGTAGAAACGTTAAGTGGTATTGTAAAAGCAGGTAAAGCTTCACCACCATCAAGATTTAAACGTTTATAAATTGTTTCAGGAAGAATATTTTCTTTGTGCTTTTTATTAGAAGAATTATCTGCAAAAATTATATTATTATCATCTTCCCATACATATGTTTTAGGCTGACCGTAATCCGTTAGTTGTTTAATACCATTGCTACTTAGCTCCCAAAGACTTTGCTCATAAGAGTTTGCTTCATAATTAACTTGGCTAACGACAAAACTTGCACGCTTTTGATTTGGACTCTCGCTTAATCCACTTACATACTTATATGAGTGCATATGCTCTAACCAATTTTTATTACTTTTAGATTTATTATTCATAATAGTTTCAACCTCGTATTTTAAATTATAAGAATATTCTACACTGCTTATTAATACAAATTAAGACATTTATTACCAAAAAATCACAATTAACTATTTGCTTTTCATAAGCAATAAAATCTGATGAATTATTAATGATATAATGGCGTATTTACTCAAGCTTGACAGTCGATTAGCTTTACAATAACAATGGTCTGTGCTAGAATTTTGACGATAAAAAGGTGAGTGAATTATTAGCTGAAAACTGCGCAAACTAATATGAATTAAGCGCAAATTGTGTCATGCACCTTAGCTAGGTATGTTAAACTGGCAATACATCATTTAATTAAGAATTATTAAATTACTTGCTTCTTAATTAAGAGAACCATGATAACCATTAAAATAGTTATGGAAAGATAGTTATTGAAGTAAGTTTAGGAGGAAATAATGGAAAGAGATTTTAAACAAGAAGAGAAGAATAATGGCGTATTGCGTCTAAGCTTTACAGCAGAAGAATTTTCTAAAGCAATGGATGAAGCTTTTAAACATAATGCTGCTAACTTCGAAATACAAGGCTTCAGAAAAGGTAAAGCACCTAAACAAATTGTTTTAGCTCATTATGGTGAAGGTGTCTTGTACGACGATGCTATTAGTTATTTAGTAAACCCAGCATATATTGAGGCAATTGAAGAACTAGATATTAATCCAGTTTCACAACCAGAATTAAATATTGAAAAAATTGGTTCAAAAGAAGGATTAGATGTAGTTTTAAGCTTTGATACAGAGCCAGAAGCAATTTTGGGCGAGTACAAAGGTGTAAAAGCTGTAAGACCAAAAGATACTGTTGATGAAGAAGATGTAGAAAAAGAAATCAAAAGAGTTCAAGAAAGAAATGCTCGTCTAGTACCTGTTGAAGATGAGACTGCAGTTGAAGGCGATACAGTAAATATCGATTTTGAAGGCTTCAAAGATGGCGAAGCATTTGATGGTGGTAAAGGCGAAGGTCACGATCTAGAATTAGGTTCAAATAGCTTTATCCCAGGATTTGAAGATCAATTGGTGGGTACAAAGGCAGGAGATGAAGTAAAAGTAAACGTTACATTCCCAGAAGAATACCATGCTGAGAATCTAGCTGGCGCAGATGCTGTATTTGAAGTTAAAGTTAACAGTATTAAACGTAAAGAGTTACCTGAATTAGATGATGATTTTGCAATGGATATCAGTGAATATGATACTTTTGCTGAATACAAAGACTCAGTAAGCAAAGAATTAACAGAACAAGTTAAAGAATATTCTGATAAAGAATTCGAAAATAATGTTCTTAAGAAAGTTGCAGATAATATTGAAGTAGAAATACCTCAATCAATGATTGATCATGAAGTTAATCACATACTAGAATATCAAGAAAGACAACTACAACAACAAGGTATTTCTCTAGAACTTTACTTACAATTTATGGGTCAAGATATGGAAGACTTTAAGAAGAGTATTGTTCCAGTAGCTGAAGATCAAATTAAGACTCGTTTGGCATTGAAAGCAGTGATTAAAGCAGAAAATCTAGAAGTTGAAGATGCTGACTTGGAAGCTGAGTTAGAATCATTAGCTGAAAGTACAAAATTAACTGTTGAACAAGTTAAAGAACGTATTGATATGAATCCAAGTACACAAAAAGCTTTTGAAAGAGATGCATTAACACATAAGGCTATTAAATTCTTAGTAGACAATGCAGAAGCAATTAGCCCAGAAGAAGCAGAAGAACTTTTAGATGTTAAAATTGATGCAGACGCAGAAAAGGCAGAAGACGCTGAATAATTGAATGTTATTAATTGAACTCTTAAAAATAGGTTTAGTTAAAAATTTATAGTCTGATTGAAATGGATTTTAGATGAAGGTATTTTGATATGGTTCAAGATACCTTCATTAATATTCTATGAATAAATAACTTAAACACTTGAATGTCTCAGAAAAGCATATATAATATATTTTGACTTTATTTGACATACGATTAAATATACTTTAATAAAAAAGGAGAATGTGATGGATAAGAACAAACAAGATTTATTAAATGTCCTTGTACCAACAGTTATTGAACAAACTAATAGAGGAGAAAGATCTTTTGATATTTTCTCAAGATTGTTGAAAGAAAGAATCATAATTTTGAGTGATCAAGTAGACTCATCTACTGCTAGCGTCGTAACCGCTCAATTGCTATTTCTAGAGGCAGAAGATCCAGAGAAAGATATTCAATTATATATCAATAGCCCAGGTGGAGAAGTTTCAAGCGGATTAATGATTTACGATACAATGCAATATATTAAACCTGACGTTCAAACTATTGCAATGGGTATGGCAGCAAGTATGGGATCTATACTTTTAATGGGTGGTACAAAAGGTAAGAGATTTGCTTTGCCAAATGCTGAAGTTATGCTTCACCAACCATCTGGTGGTGCAGAAGGTATGGCAAGTGATATTTTAATTTCTGCAAAACATATTGAATTAACTAGAGAAAAATTAAATAATATTGTAGTAAAAAGTACTGGCCAAGAATATGAAAAAGTTGCTTTAGATATGGAACGTGACTTTTGGCTAACAGCAGAAGAAGCTAAAGAATATGGAATTATTGATGAGATAATGACCACAAGAGAATAATTTTTGTAGAATAATAAAGTTAGAAAAACAATAGAAACAAAGAGGGAAAAGGCTAGTAAAAACTATTCTGGCCTTTTTCTTTACTAAAGCTTTAATTTGAAATAAAGGAAAGTCTATGAGTGAAAATATGGCAAGATGCTCTTTTTGTGGAAGAGGTAATGATGAAGTTCAACAAATGATAGTTGGACTAGATGACACTTATATTTGTACTGATTGCATAGAGTTATGCTACCAAGTTGTTAATGATTCTTTCAAAGAAAAAGAATACATAGATAGAGCTACCAATGAGTTTGAGAAGAATAGATTAGGTACTCCTGCTAAATTAAAAAAACAATTAGATGAGTATGTAATCGGACAAGATAGGGCAAAAAAGGCTCTGGCTGTTGCTGTATATAACCACTATAAGAGGGTTTTTGGTGGTTATGATGCTAGAAATGATGAAGATGTTGAGTTATCGAAAAGTAATATTATGCTGATAGGACCTACAGGTTCAGGTAAGACACTCTTAGCTCAAACTATGGCAAGAATTTTGGATGTACCTTTTGCTGTTGCAGATGCTACTGTTCTTACAGAAGCTGGTTATGTTGGTGAGGATGTTGAGAATATAGTTTTGAAACTGGTTCAGAATGCAGATTATGATATAGCTGCAGCTGAGAAAGGTATTATCTATGTCGATGAAATAGATAAAATTACCAGAAAATCTGAAAACCCAAGTATTACCAGAGATGTTTCCGGTGAGGGTGTTCAACAAGCTTTGTTGAAAATAGTTGAAGGTACAGTAGCAAATGTTCCACCTCAAGGCGGACGAAAACACCCTGGTCAAGAATATATTAAGGTAGATACTACTAATATTCTTTTCATTTTTGGTGGAAGTTTCGATGGCTTGGAAAAAATAATTCAAAGTAGAGTCGATGCTAAATCTATAGGATTTGGTGCTAGAATTGATGACTCGGATGCACAAGATGATGAAATAATCAGCAAAGTGGGTCCAGAAGATTTACATAAATTTGGGCTTATACCTGAGTTAATAGGACGTATTCCTATGATAGTAAGTTTGAATTCTCTAAAAGAAGAAGATTTGGTTAGAATTTTGACCGAACCGAGAAATGCACTTATCAAACAATATATAAAGATTTTTGACTTTGATGATATCGATATAGAGTTTACAGATGAAGCAGTCAGAAGAACCGCAAAAGAAGCTTTGGCAAGAAAGACAGGCGCAAGGGGATTAAGAGCAGTACTTGAAGAAGCAATGTTAGATTTGATGTACGACATTCCTTCAAGGGAAGATGTAGAAAAAGTAATTATTTCAGAAGGTGTCATTGAAGAAAAAGTTTATCCGGAAATAATACTTAAAAATGGTGAAATAATTCCAGAAAAAGAGAGAACAGAAGAGAATTAGATTATTTATTGTTAATATATAAACCATTAATAATATTTTGAGTATATTAATAGATAATAAAAATGCACCTAGTAAAATAGGTGCATTAATAATCTAGAAGAATATTCTTAGATCCCTAGAGATGAAATCTCTGTGTTTTGTAAAAGTTCATACAGTCCAGCAGTCTCAGTCGCATTAAGACCAATTCCTCGGCTCATCTTATTATGTTCTGGATTCCAATCTCTGATATCCAATTTTGCAGGTCTGTCATTCCAAGAAACGATATTTACCTCCTTGGTCCAACCATTTGTACTGGTACTTAATACACCAAGTGATTCAACAATGTTGAAACTAACTTTATCGTTACTATTGTTTTCTGTAGTTTTCATATAAAACTCTCCTTTATTTGTTTTAAATACATTGTAGAAGTTGAATTTTCAGAAGAATGGGAAAAATTGAGATAATTTATCACAAAAGTTACAATAGAAAAGTAGACAAAGTTTAAAGTTTTTGGTCTGAAAAGAATGTTAAAGAACAAATTTCAAGACTTAAAGAAAACTAAGTTTCAAAACTTGTTGATACTTATAGAAAGGCTATTATGATTTTAGATTCAGATTTGAAAATTAGGCAAAAAGATAATATAAATTATTTTAATGAATTGCCGTTGATCTTAACTAGTATGGAGTTATTTTTCCCGGAAGGGAACTCTTTTAAGAGTCCTAATCATCATGATTCCTATGAATTGACGTACGTTAGTTCAGGTGAGGTTAATTACTATATTGATGGCAAAAAATTAAATCTAAAAACTGGTAGTACTATCGTTGTTTGGCCTGGTGTTGATCATACTTATGAGGTCTTAGGAGAATGCGAAGTTATATGTGTTTATTTTTCAATGAATTCAGAGGATGTTTTTAACCAGAATAGATTTATTTCTGATGAGAAAATAAATGGAGAAAGCTTAAGTAGCGGGCGAAAGACTGATAGTGGCAATGCACAAACGAGTTCTATAAATGCCAATAATAGTGAAATTAATTCTGAGTTAGAGAACTATAAACTGCCTGAGTATGAGATTCGTCAACTTGTTTTAAAAGGTCAAAGTAAGTATCAAATTGCAAATATAGTTGAAAATATAATTACGGAAAATAAACAACAGATGTTTGGAAAATCTCCTATTCTTCAGGCATTAGCATTGCAACTTACGGTTCAGTTGAATAGAGCATTACAAGATCAATTGGAGCAAGAACGTAGAATTAAGGAAGGTAGTGTAGATGAACTTTTAGACATTATTGAAGATTTCATTAATGAAAACTACACCTTAAACATAAGTGTGGGTGATATGGCAGAACATGTTTTCTTGAGTGAAGGTTATTTTACAAGGGCTTTTAAGGAAAGATTAGGGACTAGTCCAATGAACTACCTAATTAAATTCAGGGTTGAGAAGAGCAAGAAGCTTTTGCAAAAAACTGATCTTAAGATTAATAATATTTCTAGGAGAGTCGGATTTACCTCTTCACAAAGATTTAATTCTGCATTCAAAAAAATATTGGGATTAACACCATCAGAGTATAGGAAAAAGTTTGTAAACGAGAGCCAAAACTTAGATTAATGACTTAAGAACAAAATACGCTTTCTATGATATAATACTGCATGCTATAAATAGACGGAGGCGTTTTAACTAGTGATTCAAAGAGAAGATTTAGAAATGTGCAAAAAGGATATTGAAGCTTGCATAGGTAAGAAAGTAAGATTAAAGACTAATGGTGGTAGAAAAAGAACAATTGTCAGAGAAGGAATTGTAGAAAATTGCTACCCAAAAGTTTTTACTGTTAGATGTATAAGAAAGAGTCAAGATGATCCTGAGCTAGTTACTTATAGCTACATAGATATTTTGACTGATACAGTTGAGGTTGCAGTTGAGCCAGAAGCTGCAGAGATAATTCAGGAAAATTATGCTAAATTAGAAGAAGCAATCAAAAAAGAAAATGAAGCAATAATAGCTGCTAAAAAAGCAGAGGCTGAAGAAGAAAAAGATTCAGAAGTTTTAAAAGATTAAGGGTATTTTTAATTGACAGAACCAGGCTTTTGAATTTATAATCATGTGCATTGTAAAAAGAAGGAGAGATAATTATGTCAAAACGAACATTTCAACCAAAAAAACGTCAACGCGCTAAGGAGCATGGATTCCGTAAAAGAATGGCTACCAATAATGGTAGAAAAGTATTAAAGAGTAGACGTGCTAAAGGTAGAAAAACTTTATCTGCTTAATAATTTAATTGGGGAATTAATTTGGAAAAATTAAAGAAAAATTATGAGTTTTCCAAAGTATTTAAATCTGGTAAACGCCAGTTTGGTAGAGAACTTTCAATTTATTTTATGAAAAATAAATTATCTTACAATAGATTGGGTTTTACTACAGTCAAAAAGTATGGCAATGCCGTACAACGAAACAAGGAGCGTCGTTTACTTAGAGAAGCATATAGAAACTTAGAACCCCAATTGAAACATGGCTACGATATAGTGGTTATGGGCAGAAATAGTGAAAAGATTAGTAATTATCATAGCGTTAGAACTGATATGCTAAAACTTTTTACTAGAGCAAAACTGCTAGAAGAAACTACGGAGATTTGCAGTGAGTAAGTTATTGATTAAGTGCATTCACTTTTATCAGAAATTAATATCACCTAGCTTAGGTGCAAATAAATGTGGCTTTTCACCGACTTGCTCACAATATGCAATTGAATCTATAGAACAACATGGAACTTTAAAAGGTACAATGTTTGCCTTTTGGAGAATTTTGCGTTGTAACCCTTTTAACAAAAATACAGGATATGACCCAGTAATTTCTGAAAAGAAGAAAGAAAGTTAAGAAAGTTAAGATAGTATGAATTTACCATTAATGTCTTTATCAATATTAGATCCGCTTTACTCATTATTTGGTTGGGTAATGCGATTGATATATTCAGTCTTTGGTAATTACGGTGTTGCTGTAATTATTTTTACTGTATTAATCAGATTGATAATATTACCTTTTAACGTAAAACAACATAAATCAAGTATTCAACAAAAAGCTTTGCAACCAGAGCTCAAAGATTTGCAGAGATATTATGGATCGGATAGAGAGGGTTATGCCCAAGCTCAAATGGAACTTTACAAAAAACATGGAGTTTCGTTGACAGGCGGATGTTTACCATCTCTATTTTCTTTATTCCTAATGTGGCCTATATATAGAATTATTTCTGGACCACTGTATTTCATTATGCAAGTTTCAACTGAGAGCTTAAGCAAGATTACTGAAACACTTGTTAGTGCAGGAATTGTTCCAGAAACAATTATGAAGCAAAATTTAATGCACAATAATATTTTCATTATTGAAGCTTTAAACGATAATCCTAATATTTTAGCCGATGTAGTGAATAAAGGCTTGTTATCAGTTGAGCAACTGATAGATATGGAATTTTTAGGGATTAACCTCGGTCTAACACCAACAATTAATTTTGGATTATTGTTTGGCGAGCAGTCATCTACTTATTTGCCACTCTTGGCTTTACCAATTATAGCCTTTGTAACAAGCGTTTTGGTTATGTGGTATACACAAAAAGTTAACCAAGTAGGTGGATTAAGCAAAGAAGAGAGAAAAGCTCAGAAAGAAAAAATTAAGAAAAACCCAGCTTTGCAAGCTGAGAGTAATACAGATCCAGCTGCAAATAGTGCTAAGACAATGATGTACATGATGCCATTCTTAACATTAATATTTACATTTAGCATGCCAGCAGCGATGTCAATTTACTGGGTAGCAGGTAATGCTTTGGCAATATTCCAAACATGGTTATTCAACAAAATTTATACAGAACCAATGGCTGCAAGACAAGCTGAAGCTGACAAAGAATTTGAAGAGAAAATAACTGCGAGAGCAATGAAAGAAAAAGCTGAAATAGAAGCTCTTGAAGCTAAAAATCAAAAGAAAAAACGTACAAGAAGATCGTAAAAAAGTATAAGAAACATAATTATAAATAATATAAAAGATATAAAAGATTATGAATTTGGAGGAGACGATGAAGTCAATTACAGTTGAGGGAAAAACAGTTAATGAAGCGATTCAATCTGCATTGTTACAATTAGGAGCTACAGAAAATGAAGTAGAGATCGAAGTTCTACAAGAAGAAAATGCTGGATTTTTTGGCATAGGAAGTAAAGATGCTAAAGTCAAAGTAAGCTTATTAGGAACTGAAGATAGTGTTGAGGTCGATGAATTAAGTCATGATGATTTAGACCTGAATGTTGAAAATGTGGAAGAAGACTATGAAGTTGATGAATTCTCAGAAGTTAATGATGATGAACATAGCTTTGAAGAAAGAATCGAATTAGCTGCAAAAGCAATTGAAGATTTCTTGAATGAAGTATTAGATAATTTTGAATTAGATGGTGAGAATAAAGTTTCTGTTGAAGTTCAAGAAAATAAAATTTCTGCTGAGATAACAGGTGATGATTGCGGTATTTTGATCGGTAGAAAAGGTGTTACGTTAAGAGCAATCCAATATATCGCTTCACTAGTTGCAAATAAGACAGCTAAAACTAAAGTAAGATTTGTCCTAGATATTGGTAGATATAAAGCAAGACACAAGGAAAATGTAGCAGAATTGGCAAAGAGAACTGCTGAAAGAGCTATTAGTACAGGTCAAGCTTTCGAGTTAACTCCAATGTCAGCTGCAGATAGAAGAGTAGTTCACTCAGCTTTAAATGATTTCCCTGGAGTTATTACATATAGTGAAGGTGAAGAACCAAGACGTTATGTAGTTATTGACTTGGAATATATTGGTGAAGAAAATTCAGATTTTGAAGAAACAGAGGAAGTCTTGAACGACTAATTTAGTTGTTTTTTCTATAAATTATAGAAAAATTTTCTTAGTAAATGTAATAATATTAGGCTTCTTGCTACAGCAGGAAGCTTTCTTTTTGCATATAATAAGCACGGTAAAAATTGGGGAGTAATCTAGGAGAAAATATGTTAGACGAAATTATTGCTGCATTTGCTACACCAGTTGGAAGTTCAGGTTTACAGGTTTTACGTGTTGCAGGCCCAGGGTCAGCAGAATTAGTAGATAAGATTTTTAATTTTGGTCCTTTACCTGAATTTAATGATACGCAAGCGAGAAGAAGTAAAAGAAAGATTGCAAAATTGAAAGGTTACCAAGCTGCGTTTGGGTATTTACATGAAATTAATGATATAAATAGACCTTTAGACCAGGTTGTTATCACAAAATTTGTTAAGGGTAAATCTTATACAGGGGAAGAACAAGTTGAAATATCACTTCACGGTGGTGCGGCTCTAAGAAAAGAAACTTTAGATCTAGTTTTAAAAGCAGGAGCAAGATTAGCAGAAGCTGGTGAGTTTACAAAATGGGCATTTATCAATGGGAAAATGGATTTAAGCCAAGCTGAAGCCGTAATGGGAATTATCGAAGCAGATACATATAGACAACATCAGGCAGCCCTTAGACACTTGCAAGGAGAAACCGCAGAGAAGTTGCAAGGGGTAAAGGAGAAAGTTTACGAGTTATTATCTGCTTTGGAAGTGGACATTGAATATCCTGAATATGAAGATTTCGTATTACAAGAAGAGTTAATTAATACAAATCTTAATTATGTACTACAAACTTTAAACCAAGTTGTTAAAAGTAATAAAAAGGGTGAAGTTTTACGAGAAGGTTTACAATTGGTATTAGTTGGTGAACCAAATGTAGGAAAATCTTCCATTTTGAATGCACTTTCTGGAGAAGATAGGGCTATAGTTACAGATATAGCAGGTACAACCAGAGATAGTATAGAATTAAAAATTGATCTAGGAGGAATTCCTTTAACGCTCTATGATACAGCTGGAATAAGAGAGACAGATGATCCGATCGAAAAATTAGGAGTCGAGAGATCAAAGGATTTATTGAATAAAGCAGATCTTTTATTTTTGGTTTTAACGCCAAAAGATAAATCAGATCTAGAAGCAGAGATTGATAAGTTTTTGAGACTTTCTGCTGGAGATAGAGATTATTATATTGTATTGAATAAGCTGGATATATCTGGTGAATATTATTCTAATTTGGAAAGTTGGGAATATATTAAGAAACTAAAAGAAAATGATAAACATTTTAAAGGTTATTTAAGCGTTAGTGCAAGTACAGGAGAGGCAATAGATGAGTTAAAAGATTTAGTAATTAATTATTATGAAAATTTATCTGGTAGTGGTGCAAATGACTTAGTATTAACGTCTAAGAGACAGCAGCATTTAATTGAATCTGCATTTGCAGTGTTTAAAAATATTGATCAAGATCGTTCAATTCTACCAAATGACATTTTGGCGGCAGCTTTACGACAAGGTTTAGAATTGATTAGTGAAATAACAGGTGAAAATGTATCAGAGAATATGTTGGATGATATTTTTTCAAGATTTTGTATTGGTAAATAAGTTTTGTGTTGGACAATAATTGTTACTGGTAAATGAAATTTTATGTTTGATAAAATTTTAAAATTAGAGATAGATTAGTGATTTGAGATTCGAGATTAGAAATTTGAGATTATAGATTAGAGAGTAAGATATATGAGAAATGTTGAAGAAGTTTTAAATGAAGAAAAGTATTACTTAGCTGGAGAATATGATCTTGCGGTTGTTGGTGCAGGTCATGCAGGATGTGAAGCCGCTTTGGCAGCTGCTAGAATGGGTTTAAAAGTAGTTTTGTTTAGTATGTCATTAGAGACAATTGCTAACTTGCCTTGCAACCCTAATATTGGCGGATCAGCAAAAGGACAGATTGTTAGAGAGATTTCTGCTTTGGGTGGAGAAATGGCTAGAGTGGCAGATAAAGCTGGTATTCAGTTTAGAATGTTAAACTCATCAAAAGGTCCAGCTGTTAGAGCACCGAGAGCACAAGTAGACCGTAGCCTTTACATGGATGAAATGAAACATACTCTTGAAAAAGAAGAAAATCTTCATTTAAGGCAAGCAGAAATTGTTGAGCTTTTATCAAAGAAGAATGCTAACGGTAAGTATGAAATTGAAGCTTGTGTAAGCATGACCAATGCTATTTATAAAGCAAAGACTTTTATTTTAACTACAGGTACCTATCTTGATGCAAGAATTATTATTGGAGAGACAAATTACTCTAGTGGTCCAGATAACCAAAGACCCGCAATGGATATTATTCAGTCCCTTAGAGAACTTGAATTGCCTCTGCAAAGATTTAAAACAGGGACACCAGTACGTGTTAATAAGAAGTCAATTGATTTTTCTAAGATGGAGATTCAAGAAGGTGAAGAAGATCCTTGGACATTCTCATTTTTGTATGGTGATGACAGACTTAAAGAGGCTCGAAAGGATCAGGAAGCGTGCTATATAACATGGACTAGTTCAGGTACACAAAGTATCATAGAGAATAATCTCTATAGATCTCCGCTTTATGGTGGTGAGTTCCATGGAGTTGGAGCAAGATACTGCCCGAGTATTGAAGATAAAATTGTACGTTTCCCAGACAAAGATAGACATCAGGTTTTTGTTGAGCCAATGGGAATTAATACAGAAGAAATGTATATTCAAGGTTTATCTAGTAGTTTGCCAGAGGAAATTCAATTGAAATTTTTGAAGAGTGTTCCTGGACTTGAAAATGCAGTAGTACAAAGAACTGGTTATGCAATAGAGTATGAATGTATTAATCCATATTGTTTGGGTGCAGACCTTAATGTTAAAACGGTAGAGAATCTTTATACTGCAGGACAAATTAACGGTACTTCTGGGTATGAAGAGGCTGCAGGTCAAGGTTTGATTGCAGGTATAAATGCAGCTAGAAAAGTTTTGGGCAAGGATAAATTTGTATTGGATAGATCAGAAGCTTATATAGGTGTTCTGATTGATGACCTTGTTACAGAAGGAACCAAAGAACCTTACAGAATGCTTTCTTCTAGAGCAGAATATAGATTGATTCTGCGTCAAGATAATGCGGATTTAAGATTGACTGATTTGGGTTACGAACTTGGTCTAGTCAGTGAAAAACAATATGAAGGTTTTAAACAAAGAAGATTAGATTTAGAGAATGAAATTGCGAGAATTGAAGCTGTTAGAGTAACTCCATCAGAAAAAGTCAATAAATTCCTCGAAGCAAAAGGCACTAGTGCTCTGAATACAGGCGCAAGTTTGGCAGATCTTCTAAGAAGACCTCAGATAAAGTATTTAGACTTAGCAGAGATTGATCCTGAGATTAAGACAAAAGATAAAGTTTTAATAGATAGTGTTGAAAATGCAATCAAGTATGCAGGTTATATAGAAATTGAGCAAAGAAGAATTGATAAATTTAAGAAACGTGAACAAAAAATCTTGCCAGAAGGTATAGATTATAAAGCAATTACTGGTTTGCGTAATGAAGCTAAAGAAAAATTAGATAAAATGAGACCTGAATCAATAGGACAAGCGAGTAGGATTTCAGGAGTTTCTCCAGCAGATATTGGAGTACTATTGGTTTATCTTGAAGCTAAAGAAAAACAAGAAAAATACAATGCTAAAAAAGGATAATCATGGTTAGTGAAGAGATTGTAGAGCAAAGTAGAATAGATTCAAATGGGGACATTAGTGAGTCTTCAAATTTTGAAAACTCTATACCCAAAGTTGATATGGCGGAAGAGTTAACGCCGGAAATAGCGGTAGAGTTGAGTAAATTAGAGAGATTTTTACAGAGTGATGGAAGATTTACTGAGTTGCAGTCCAATAATATTCTGAAATATTCAGAAATGGTGCTAAGAAAAAACCGTTATTTGAATTTAACTAGTATTACAGATGCGGAGGGTTTTTATAGTAAGCACATTATTGATAGCCTAGCTTTACTTGAATTTGTTGATGAAATAGTTAATGAAAATAAACATAAAAAAATAAAATTTCTAGATGTAGGAAGTGGTGCAGGTTTTCCAGGAATACCTATAAAAATAATGAGACCAGAAATTGAAATGGTTTTATTAGATTCTCTAAATAAGAGAGTTAAATTTTTAGAATCAGTTGCACGAGAATTAAACTTAAACGACATAAGTTTCTTACATGGAAGGGCAGAAGATTTTGCACACAAAGTAGAGTATAGAGAAACTTTTGATATCGTAACTGCAAGAGCTGTTGCTAAATTACCAACGCTTTTGGAGTTGACTTTGCCTTACGTTAGTGAAGCTTCAGTATTTTTAGCAATGAAGACAGATGAGGCAGAATTAAAAACTGCAAAGAAGGCTTTAAATATTCTTGGAGCTCGTGTTGAATCTGAGAAAAATTTAATTTTGCCTTTTGATGCAGGTGAGAGAACTGTAATCAAAATACGTAAATATAAGTCAACACCAAAGAAATATCCAAGACAGGCAGGAACTCCAAGCAAAGCCCCTTTGATCTAAAGATTATGGTATAATTTAAGGAGTTAAAAATTGGAGGAAACTCATGGCAAAAAACGATAATATCAGCACTTTCAAGTCAGAAGGAATAAGTGCGGATGAACTTTTTGAAAGTAATGTAAATAAAGTAATTCCTGTTAACTTGGAAGGCGAAATGAAACAAGCTTTCATTGATTATGCGATGTCAGTTATTACTGATAGAGCCTTACCTGATGTTAGAGATGGACTTAAACCAGTACACCGTAGAATTCTATACTCAATGCAGACTCAAAGTCTGACTCCAGATAAACCTTATAGAAAATCAGCTACTGTTGTTGGTGAAGTTTTAGGTCATTATCATCCTCATGGTGATGCATCTGTTTATGATGCAATGGTTCGTTTAGCTCAAGACTTCTCGATGCGCCATACATTGGTTGATGGTCATGGTAACTTCGGTTCAAGAGATGGTGACCCAGCTGCTGCTTATCGTTATACAGAAGCAAGATTAACAAAACTTGGCGTTGCCATGATGGAAAGTATCAATAAAGATACAGTCGACTTCAAGCCTAATTTCGATGGGCATGATATGGAACCTGTTGTTTTACCAGCTAACTTCCCTAATCTTTTAGTTAACGGATCAACTGGTATTGCTGTAGGTATGGCAACAAATATTCCAGCACATAACTTAGGTGAAACTATTGATGCAGCAATCTGTTTAATGAAAAATCCAGATGCTTCAGTTAGTGAGCTAATGGAGCATATTAAAGGCCCAGATTTCCCAACAGGAGGAACAATCCTTGGTACAGAAGGTATTAAGGAAACCTATGAGACCGGTAAAGGTAGAATCGTAGTCAGGGCAGAGGCTGAAATACATGCAAAAGATAACGGTAGACAAGAGATTATTGTTAAAAGCTTGCCGTATGCTGTAAATAAAGCACGTTTGATTGAAAAAATTGCTGAGTATGTTAAGGAAGGCAAAATTGAAGGCATTTCTAATATTAGAGATGACTCCGCTCGTGATGAGCAAGTTAGAATTGTTATTGAATTAAAACGTGATGCAAATGCAAAATTAACTTTAAATCAATTATACAAATATTCGAAAATGCAAGAGGCGTTCAATGCCAATATGCTAGCTCTAGTTCCAGGACAAGACGGTTCATATAAACCTGAGCTACTAACATTGAGAACTGCTCTTCAATATTTCTTGAATCATAACCGTGATGTTATAACTCGTAGAATAAAATTTGATCTGGAAAAAGCTTTAGCACGTCAACATATTGTTGAAGGTTTACGTATTGCTATAGATTTCATTGATGAAGTTATCAAAATCATCAGATCCTCAGCAAATGAGGTTCAAGCAAAAGAAAGACTTCAAGAAAGATTTGATTTTTCAGAGCGTCAAGCTCAACACATTGTAGACATGCGTTTAGGACGTTTGACTGCTTTAGAAAGAGAAAAATTAGAAGCTGAATATGAAGAATTAAGTAATCGTATTGCAGAATATAGAGAGCTATTAAGCAACGAAGAAAAATTAACTGAATTAAGAATTGGTGAATTAACTGAGTTCAAGGAAGCGTATGCAGATGAGAGAAGAACTGTAATAGATATGTACGGTATCGATGGTATTGCTGATGAATCCTTGATTAAGAAAGAAGACGTAGTAGTTGTTCTTACAAAATTTGGGTATGTTAAGAGAACTCCTACATCTACTTACGAAGTACAACATAGAGGTGGTATCGGTGTAAGTGGACTTTCAACTAGAGAAGAAGACCAAGTTGTAGACATGTTTGCTGTATCTACGCATGATGTTTTATTAGTGTTTACTGATAAAGGTCGTGTTTTCAAATTGAAAGGATATGATATACCTGAAGGATCAAGAACAGCAAGAGGAACAGCGATAGTAAATATCTTACAACTCGAAGCTGATGAAAAAGTTAAAAAGATTATTAACCTACCTAATGATGTCGCTGATGAAGATAGCTATGACATGGCTGGTACTTTATTCTTTGCTACAGAAAGAGGATATGTCAAACGTACAAATCTTGAAGATTTCAGAAATATCAACAAAACAGGTATTATCGCAATTAAATTAGAAGATTACGACCACCTACTAAATGTTGAATACCTACCTGAAGAAGATCATGATGTAATGCTCATTACTAAGAATGGTAAAGGTATTAGGTTTGATCAAAATGATGTAAGAATTATGGGACGTAGCACGCGTGGTGTACGAGGTATAAATCTAGACGATGATGACGAAGTTATAGCAATTGTTCCATTGAGAAATGATGATGTTGAATTGCTATTCGTAACAGAAAAAGGTTTCGGTAAGAAGACCTTTGCACAAGAGTTTAGAGCTCAAAGCAGAGGTGGTAAAGGCCTAATCTGTTACAAGGCTAGTGAACGTACAGGTGGACTTGTTAAAGCTAGTGAACTGTATGATTTCTTAGATGTTATTATAATGAATCAAGCTGGATTAATAATTAGAATACCTAGTGCAGAAATACCTAACTTAGGTCGATATGCATCAGGAGTTCATTTAATGAGAGTAGTAAATGCTGACGTCTTAACATATGCAGTTGTTCTTAAATCTGATGAAAATGAGAATGTAGATGCTGAGATTGATGTAGAGGATGAAGAAGCGGCAGATTTATATAAATCTGATGAAGATAGCTATTCAGATGAATATAACTTTGATGAAGAAGAGGAAGGCTATGACGATTTAGATTCGTATGATGAAAAAGACGATGAATATCTTTAAATCTAAGATGTTTAAATCAATAAAAAGCAAGAATTAATTAGGAGTGTTTGTTTGTGAAAATAAAAGACTTAGCAAAAAAAATAAAGGAATTGATACCAGACGAAAAAGCAAAAAAGTTTTTTGAACCCTGCTTTTTGAGTACTTGGGAAACTACAACCGAAAAGCTAGATGATGATAAATATTTTGTTATTACTGGGGATATTCCTGCGCTATGGTTAAGAGACTCTTCCGCTCAAGTTCAGCACTTGTTGGCGTTTGCTCCCTACTCAGATGAGGTAAAGGAACTGGTTAAAGGCCTTTCAAAAACTCAAGTTGAGTGCATCCTTATAGATCCTTACGCCAATGCTTTTAACAAAACTGATAGTGGTGCAGGTCATCATGCTGATATTACAGAGATGCATCCTAGATTATGGGAGAGAAAGTATGAGATAGATTCACTTTGCTACCCAATACGCTTGGCTTATCAATATTGGCAAGTAACTAGAGATTCAAGTATTTTTACTCCTGAATTTAAAGAAGCTATTAATACAATAATTGATTTGTGGATAGTTGAGCAAAAACATGAAAACTCTCCATATACTTTTGAAAGAGTAGACAGAATTGAAGAAGCTGGAGTACTTCCGAATAATGGTAAAGGAAATCTGGTTGCGTATACGGGTATGACCTGGTCCGGCTTTAGACCAAGCGATGACATGTGTGTATACGGTTATTTAGTTCCTTCGAATATGTTTGCTAAGGTATCTCTAGAACAAATAGCTGAAATTGCAGAACTAGTTTATGAGGATGTTCAGCTAAAGGAAAGAGCTCTTAAGTTAAAGACAGAAATTGAAAAAGGATTAGCAGAATTTGCTATTGTGGATTATAAAGATTTTGGCGATATCTATGCCTATGAAGTAGATGGAATGGGTAATCACCTGTTCTTAGATGACGCAAATGTACCAAGTCTTTTGAGTTTACCTTATTTGGGAGCCATCGCAGCTGATGATCCTATATATTTAAATACAAGAAAGTTTATTTTAAGTCCAGAAAATAGAACTTATTATAGTGGAAAATACGCAGATGGAATTGGTAGTGACCATACTCCAGAAAATTATGTCTGGCATATCGCTTTAAGTATGCAAGGCTTAACAAGTGTTGATGAAAATGAAAGAAAAGAAATCCTAGAAACTCTTATGAGCACCGATGCAGGGACATATCAGATGCATGAAGGATTTAATGTAAATAATCCAGATGAATTTACTAGACCTTGGTTTGCTTGGTCGAACAGCTTGTTTGCTGAGTATTTGATAGATTACTTTAATTTAGTGGAGAAATTCGAGCGAAGTTTAAATTAATATCTTGATTAAAAAGCTAGTAAGGTAAGTTTATAGATAAAGTTATGAGCATTAATACAAAAAGAAAAAATATAGTTTTTATTTTAGCAGATGATTTGGGTGCTTGGGCGCTTGGTTATGCAGGTAACCCTGAAGTCAAAACTCCTAACTTGGATGAGCTTGCAAAAGAAAGTAGGATTTTTACAAATTTTTATTGCGCATCGCCTGTGTGTTCGCCGGCTAGAGCCTCTATTTTGACAGGACAAATTCCATCACGTCATGGTGTATTAGATTGGATAGATGGTGGACATATTGATAAAAATTATATTGATGAAAAAGGTATAGAGGATTCTTTTGGTTTTTATGCACGTGAAAGAAATGCAATTCGATATCTAGAAGATCAGACTACTTATACTGATTTGTTGGCTGAGAATGGATATAGAGTCGGGTTAAGTGGCAAGTGGCACTTGGGCGATTCAAGACATCAACAACATGGTTTTGACCATTGGTATACAGTAGTTAGAGGAAGTGCATTTTATATGCATCCTGATGTAGTTGAAAATGGTGAAGTGAAAATTGAAGATAAATATGTAACTGATCTTTTCACAGATAGTGCAATTGAGTTTATTGAAGAAGTAGCAGAAAACAAAGAGCAACCGTTTTATTTATCAGTACACTACACTGCCCCTCATTCACCTTGGGAACCTGAAAATCATAAACATGAAGATTTAGAAATTTATAGAAAACTACCTCTCAATTCCACACCAGACGTTCCAGATCATCCAAATTCAATTCCTGGAATTAATGTTTATGGGACTCCAACTCGTAGAAAAAATCTTGAAGGATACTACGCAGCTATAACTGCTATGGATAGAGGGATAGGTAAGATAATAGCCAGTTTGAAAGAACAAGGTCTGTACGATGATACAATAATTATTTTTACTGGCGATAATGGTATGAATATGGGACATCATGGAGTCTGGGGCAAGGGAAATGCCACAATCCCAGTAAATATGTATGATGAGTCTATAATTGTGCCGTGTTTATTTAGAATTCCTGGAGATGCTAATCATGGTTCGGAAATAAATAACATGTATAGTCAATTAGACTTTTTCCCAACTCTAATGGAGTTAGTTGGAATTTCTACTAACGAACTTTATCTAGCTGGTAAAAGTTTTGCAGACTTATTTGATAAGGAAGAAGAATTTAATAGTGGTCATGGATATATTTACATGTTCGATGAATACGGTCCGACAAGAATGATTAAGAATGAACGATACAAATATATTCATAGATATCCATATGGGCCTCACGAGTTCTATGATTTACAAAAAGATCCTAATGAAGACATAAACTTAATTGATGATGAGAATTATAATGAAATAATTGATGATTTCTATGTGAAGTTGCAGTCTTGGTACAATGAACACATGGATCCTGATAAAGATGGAGCCAAGGAAGCTGTTACAGGAGAAGGCCAGCTGACTAAGATTGGTAAAGATAGTACAAGTAGGAAGCGTTTTAATTAACTTCTCGAAACCGTGAATAAAAACAAAAAATAATAAAAGTCCTTGTTTAGGTTAAATATTATGTGATTACCTAAATAGGGACTTTTTATTGAAAAATAGAACTAAGATTAGATAGAAACTTGATAAAGTTTGGGCATAATGGTATATTAAAGTATATCAATTGTTTGTTATGCTCTGTATAGTCAAATGTCGAATAGTAATAAAATTCAAATTCGGTAATTACTGCATCATGTATAAAATAAGATTTTGAGATTTTTAAAGGGATTTGAAAGCGAGGTTTCTTTTTATGAAAAAACGATTAATACCAATATTAATTTCATCTTTATTATTGTTTTCTAGCATTTCATGTAATACTAATAATAAAATGGAAAAAAAGGTAAACTTGCCAGAAGTTACAGAACTAAAAGTTAATGATAGTCTACCCGTTGATGAACAAGTTAAAAAGACAGAATTTTCTTTAAATCGTGATAAAACTAGTGAGTATTTTTTAGAAAATTATTTTGTATTTGGTTCAAAAGATGGGAGAAAGTATTATACTAAAAGATATTGTGATGAAAGAACTGCAATGTCAAACAGTGGTAATGAGTCGGAATTGGGCTATATAACTGTAAATTCATCTAAACCAGTTCCTCTAGTAAATTTTAAGCCAAAACATAAAAATATATTTTGTACAAATTTGGAAATTTTTGATAATTACTTGGTTTGGGATGAACAGAATGAGGATGGTATTTTTGTCAAAAAAATGAATCTCTCAACAAATGAAGTGTCAGATGGCTTTGAGAAGCAATTTTTTTCGGGGCAAAATAGAGTTGGAAATGAATTATTATTTTATGAATCATGGAAACAAGAGCATCCACTAAAAAGCTTTAACCCTGAAACTAATGAGATTAAAACAGTAGCGGAAAAGACACACATAATAAATCCATATGATCAACCGTTAGGTTTAGATAATACTCTTGGGTATGCCAGGCTGAGAGATGATGGAAATGCAGAAATAATTTATAAATCGAAAAGCAAAAGCCTGACAATTCCATTAAAAACAGATTTAGTAACAGACATAGTAACAAGTGAAAAATATATAATATGGAGTCAATTAGAGAGTAAAAGTTATTGGAGTAAAGGTAAAGTATTTTGTTATGACATTGAAGACCACAAATTACATAGTGTAAAGATAGATGAAGGCTGGGTAAATGCAACACCAGTAGGTGATAAATATGTTTTATTATCAGTTATTTTTGAAAACTCTAGACAAGTGATTTCTTGGAACTTGGAGGAAAATCAATTGTCGAAAGTTAAAGAGTTCTCTAAAGATGAAACTTTAACTTCTATCTATTATGATGATGGCGATGGTGAGAATAAGGCTTATATAGAATATAGAGATAAAAACTATATATACTCATTAGAATTTTCGTACAGTAAATAAAATTAAATTAAATAAAAATTTAGATTAAACACACTAAGGTCGTACTAAAAAGTGCGACCTTTTTGTATTGTGTAGTACAAGGGTAGTACATATAATATATATAATATGTGTAAGAAGGAGTTAAG
>CAUPES010000018.1:0-23761 GCA_963510375.1 uncultured Fastidiosipila sp. | reverse complement strand
CACGGCTATGATTTAATTAGAACTTAGGGTACCAACACCATTTGTGCAAGAACCATTTTAATTATATTGGCGACTCTATATTAGGTAATTTTTCACACTTAGGAGCAGGAGCTGTAATTTCTAACTTTAGACAAGATAGAAGTAATATTAAAATACGTTTGCATGACGGTACTGTTGTAGACTCGGGGATCCAAAAATTAGGCGCAATAATTTCCGATTATGTAGAAATAGGCTCGAATGCTGTCATCAATCCAGGAACAATTATTGGAAAAGGATCTAGAATTTATCCTTTAACCCAAACTCGTGGAGAAATCCCTTCCAATCATATTCTTAAAGCGGATAATAAACTTTATCCAATTATTGATAATTAGTGTTAAAATTTAAAACAAGACTTAATACTATAAAATAATATATATATATACAGGAGGATATTATGAAAAAACAAGTTTTAGTTACAGGTGGTGCAGGTTATATTGGTAGTCACACAATTATTTCTTTGTATAATTCTGGATATGAAGCAGTCATAGTCGATAATTTAAGTAATTCAAGTAAAGAAGCAGTTAGTAGAGTTGAAGAAATTATTGGAAATAAAATTCCTCTATATATAGGTAACGTTTGCGATAAAGAACTTCTAAGAAGAATTTTTACAGAAAATGATATTTTTGCTGTAATTCATTTCGCAGGGTACAAAGCAGTAGGGGAATCTGTAGCAAAACCAATTGAATATTATAGAAATAATATAGATTCAACATTAAGTCTACTAGAAGTAATGAGAGAGTTTGACTGTAATAGATTCATATTTAGTTCATCTGCGACTGTTTATGGAACAGATCATCAATCCCCATTGACTGAAGATTTGTCAAAGTCAGCATCAAATCCTTATGGCTGGACCAAAGTTTTCATAGAGGAAATTCTTGAAGATGTCTGTGTAGCAAACCCTGAATTTAGTGTAGTTTTACTAAGATATTTCAATCCAATCGGAGCCCATCAATCAGGGAAAATAGGTGAAGATCCAAAAGGAATTCCTAATAATCTAATGCCTTATATTACTCAAGTAGCAATTGGTAAACGTGAGAAATTGAATGTATTTGGTAATGACTATGATACACCTGATGGTACTGGTGTTAGAGATTACATTCACGTTGTAGACTTAGCTGATGGACATGTTAAAGCATTGGATTACAGCGCTGAACACGTTGGTTGCCTAGCTGTAAACCTTGGTACAGGAAATGGATATAGTGTTTTAGATTTAGTTAATGCTTTTGAAAAAGCTAGTGGTGTTGAGATTCCTTATGAAATAGTTGACAGGAGACCTGGTGATGCTGCAACAGTTTTTGCTGATCCAAGTAAAGCTAAAGAAGTTTTAAACTGGGAGGCTCAATATGATTTAGAGCAAATGTGTGAAGATAGCTGGCGTTGGCAAAAAAATAATCCACAAGGATATGCTAATTCATAATTAATAAAGGTAGAGCTTATGATTGTAGATGCAGAAGAAACAGAAAAAGTAGACGAGCAGGATAACTTTAGTAGAGAATCAGTAAATGAAAATCAAAAAGCTTCAGAGCAAATATATGAAAAAGCTAATTCTGCTAGACATATGATGCAAAGAAATGAATTGCATAATGAAAATAACATGCGTCAAAAACTATTAAAAAATAGAAAAAAGAGATTGAATAAGAAAAGAATAAATATTCTTGTTTATGTAATACTTATTTTCATTATTGCTTTATTAATATATCTATACTGGAATAATAAAGTTATTGTTAACCAGTGGTTTATGGATATATATGATTCATTAAAAAAGAAATTTTGATCAGATTGATACATTAAGTTGCTTAACCTCCTCATATCTCCTAAGCTGAGAATGAAGAGGTTTATTTATTTTATATTTGTAAACATTTATTATTCATATTCACTATTTGTTAATTGACTTTGTTTGACTTTAAGATTATTATAGATTGCGTTGGCAGTCGAATATGAAGAGTGCTAAAGGCAGGAGGTAAAGAATATGACAATTAAACCAATAGGATTAAGAGTTCTAATTAAAACTGTAGAAAACAATGAAAAAGAACAAACAACAAGCTTTGGCTTAGTTTTACCAGATTCCGCTAAAGAGAAACCAGAGGTAGCAGAAGTTGTTGCAGTAGGAGATGGTAAAGATTCAGAAGGTAAAACTCACGATATGTTAGTCAAAGAGGGTGATCAAGTTATTGTTTCAAAATATGCTGGAACAAAGGTAACTGTCGATGAGATTGAATATACTATCGTTGAGCGTGATGATATTCTTGCTAAAGTTGAAGCTTAATCAACTGAAATAGCAAGAACTAAGCGTAAATACTTAAAATTTAAAAGAAGGAGAAAATTATGGCAAAAGAATTATTACAAGGAGAAGCTGCAAGAAAAGCTTTGGAACAAGGTGTAAATAAATTAGCAAATACTGTAAAAATAACATTAGGCCCTAAAGGTAGAAATGTTGTTTTAGATAAAAGTTTTGGAGCTCCACTAATTACAAATGATGGTGTAACTATTGCTAAAGAAATTGAACTTGAAAATAGGTCTGAGAATATGGGCGCTCAATTAGTAAAAGAAGTTGCAACACATACTAATGATATAGCAGGTGATGGTACAACAACAGCGACAGTTTTAGCACAAGCTTTAATTAGAGAAGGTTTGAAGAATGTTGCTGCAGGAGCTAATCCAATTTTCGTTAGAAAAGGTATTAATGCAGCTGTAGAAGTTGCTAGTGCTGAAATTAGTAAACTATCCGAACCAATTAAAAACTCTGACGATATATCTAGAGTTGCTGCTATATCAGCTAATGATGAACAAGTTGGAAAATTAATAGCGCAAGCAATGGAAAAAGTTACATCAGACGGTGTAATTACTATTGAAGAGTCAAATACTTTAGAAACAAGTCTTGAAGTAGTAGAAGGTATGGAATTTGATAAGGGTTATATTTCTTCATATATGGCAACCGATACAGAAAAAATGGAAGCTGTATTGGATGATGCCTATGTATTAGTTACAGATAAGAAAATCTCCTCAATTCAAGATCTTTTATCAATATTGGAGCATGTAGTAACCGATGGCAAGAAACTTTTAATTATTGCTGAAGATGTTGAAGGCGAAGCTTTATCAACTTTAATCTTAAATAAATTAAGAGGAACATTAAATGTTGTTGCTGTTAAGGCACCTGGATACGGTGATAGAAGAAAAGAAATGCTTGAAGATATAGCAACCTTAACTGGTGCAACATTAATTACAGAAGATTTGGGATTAGATATTAAAGACACAATACCAGAACAATTAGGTACAGCTAAAACAATTAAGGTTCAAAAAGACTCTACTACTATTGTTGATGGTGGTGGTAGTAAAGCAGCTATTGATGCCAGAGTTAGCAAAATACGTTCACAAATTGAAAATTCTGATTCTGAATATGATAAAGAGAAACTGCAAGAGCGTTTAGCTAAACTATCTGGTGGTGTTGCAGTCGTACGTGTTGGTGCTGCTACAGAAGTTGAAATGAAGGAGCGTAAACTAAGAATAGAAGATGCTTTATCTGCAACCCGTGCTGGTATTGAGGAAGGTATGATAGCTGGTGGTGGAACCGCTTACATTGATATTATCCCAGCAGTTCAAGCTTTATTAGCAGAGAAGTCTGGCGATGAGAGAACAGGTGTTCAAATTGTTTTGAAAGCTCTAGAAGAACCAATTAGACAGATTGCAATTAATGCAGGATTAGATGGAAGCGTTATTTGCGAGAATGTAAAAAAAGCTGAACCTGGAGTTGGATTTAATGTAGTAACTGAAGAATATCTAAATATGATAGAAGCTGGTATAGTAGATCCTGCTAAAGTAACTAGAGCGGCTTTGCAAAATGCAGCATCAATATCAGCAACTGTACTTACTACTGAAGCACTTGTTGTTGATATTCCAGAAGAAAAAGATGACATGCCTTCTCCAATGGGAGGATTCTAATTTGGAAAAGTCTAATTAATATAAACTGATCTTTGATTAAAAAAATAATTAAAGGTCAGTTTTTTATTTATGTTTTAATTTAACAATCAATCTTTTTATCTAAGACTAAAGTATGGTATTATTTAATCTATTGTGTTTGTATTTTTTACAAATTAGTAATTAAATAAGTATAAAATTTGTATAAATTATTACTTATGAATTTACTCATTTTAATGATAAAGGAGTTAGGTTATGTTTAATCAAGATGTTTTTATCGAACAATTAGTAAAAAGACATAAATCTGGAAAAGATTATTTAATTATTGGATTATATACCTTAGCTTATCTGCTATTAATTTTATTAGTATTTTTGTTTATACAATATTTAATTTTCTTTGCATTATTAATTATCGCAGGAGCTGGTTGGGGTGTGTATACATTAATAACTAACAGAAATTTAGAATTTGAATATATATGTACAAATGGTCACATTGACATTGATACTATCTATAACAAACGTAAACGCAAAAGAAAAGTCAGTATGAGCTCCAACAACATGGAAATTCTTGCACCTACTAGTGATCAAGCTTTTAGAAAATATTCAGAAGATAAGAGTTATAAAACTATAGATTGTACAAGCAATACTGGTAATGGTGATGTATGGTTCTTCACTGGCAAATATAAGGAAAATATGGTTTTAGTTTTATTCGAACCTGAAGCTAGAATTATTGAAGACTGTAAGCGTTTCAACCCAAGAATAGTAAAATTTAATCCGATCCAAGGTTAATCTTAGGGTCTAGTAGGAGGAAGAGTATGATTGAGATAAAGAATCTCGTCAAATACTATGGCGAAGTAAAAGCCGTAGATAATATTTCGTTTGATGTTAAAGCAGGCGAAGTTTTAGGTTTTTTAGGACCTAATGGTGCAGGTAAGAGTACCACTATGAATATTTTAACTGGAGCTATTTCAGCAAGTTCAGGTACAGTTAAAATTGATGGTTTTGATATTTTAGAAGAGCCTGAAAAGGCTAAAGCAAAAGTTGGTTATTTGCCAGAACAACCACCTCTTTATACTGATATGACAGTTATGGAGTATCTGACATTCATTGCTGATTTAAAATTAGTACCTAAAAATGAACAGTTAGATCATTTAGCTAAAATAATGACTCAACTAAAAATTACAGATGTTAGAAATCGTTTAATTAATAACCTATCTAAAGGTTATAAACAACGTGTTGGTGTAGCCCAAGCCCTTGTTGGGGATCCTGATGTAATTATTTTAGATGAACCTACTGTAGGTCTTGATCCAAAGCAGATAAAAGATATAAGAAATGTAATAAGAAGTCTTGGAAAAAAACATACAGTTATCATTTCATCACATATTTTATCTGAGATCCAAGCTACTTGCGATAGAGTTGTAATTATTGCAAATGGTAAATTGGCATATCAGAGCGATATTAATGCCCTTGGAGAAGTTGTAGGGGATAACAATAAGGTTGAGATTACAGTAAAAAACAATGCAGATTCAGCTTATAGATTACTAAAAACATTCTCAGAAATAATAAATGTCGAAAGAATAAGTAAATCTATGGGTGAAACTGTATTAATCTATGAAACTGCTCCTGAAATTGATATTAGGGAAAAAGTGTTTAAAGCTTTTGCTGATTCAAAACTCACAATGTTAGGAATGAGAGAGGTTAATGCTACTTTAGAAGATATTTTCTTAAAAGTAACAAATAAGAGTTACGTCCATACATTAGATGAGCATGAAGCTGAACTTGAAGAAGATGAAGAATTAGACCAATGGGACCAAGCTCAGCTAGCAGCGAAAGATATGAATAGCATAGCCAAAAAAGAGGTTGATTCGATTGTAATTTCCGAAGAAGACTCCAGCGCTGATATTAAGGAGGATAAGTAAAATGTCAAGAATTTGGACAATAGCCAAAAGAGAATTTAAGAGTTATTTTAAATCACCTATTGGATGGGTGCTCTTTGCAATATATGCTTTAGTATCAGGTTTTTACTATTCCTTATTATTATCCTATAACTATGTAGACACATCTGCGGTTCTTAACTTTATGCGTGGATTATTTATGGTCTTAATCCCAATTATGACAATGAGAACTTTTTCATCCGAAAAATTGAATGGTACTGAAATTCTGTACCAAACATCACCTGCAAGTACATTGCAAGTAGTTATCGGTAAGTATCTTGGTGTTTCACTAATGTTCTTATTAATTAGTTCAGTTAATTTAATTTATGTAATGATTACTCTTTCATTTAATGGTTTGGTTGACTTTAAATATTGGGGAACATTAATAGCTTATCTATTGACTGGTTTAGCTTATATAGCTATTGGTTTATTTGCATCATCACTCACTACTAGCCAAGTAATTGCAGCTATTATTTCATTTGTTATTTTTGTTGGTTTTGAAGTCTTTACTTCTATTAGCAAAATTATTGGCTCAGGTATAAGTTCAATTATTAATTTCCTTGATTTCCCTGATGCCATACCAGCAGCAAGTGAAGCAAACATAGGTAAGGCTGTAACATCAGGACTAGACTGGCTTAACCCAGCTACAAAGTTAGCAGGATTTGCTAAAGGTACATTTGATCTTGTGTCAGTTGTTTATTTTATAAGCATGATAATCCTGTTCTTATACGTGACAGCACAAATTAATGAAAGTTCACGTTGGAAACAATAGGAGAGTGATAAATATGAGTAAAAAGACAAAAGAAAAAATTATAGTTGATTCTAGAAATAAAAAATTAAGAAATGCTGCTGTTATTTCAGTAATTGTTCTAGCAGTAATTTTACTACTATTCAATGTCATTCTAGAGCAAGCATTTGGTAATGCCTTAGAATTTGACTGGACAGAGAATAAAATTTCTACTGTTGGTGATACTACTAAGAATATTTTGAATGCAAATGACAAAAAAATTAATATAACTGTATTAGCTACGGAAGAAAATTTCGGCGGTAGCAGTGCTAAAACGTTTAACTTCTTACCTAAGTTATTAGGTGAGTATCGCGATAAGGGTAAAGGTAAAATAAATGTTAGATTTATTGATCCTGTTCAAAATCCAAAAATTATAGAAGAATTAGATCCACAAAAGGTACACAATTTACAACAACATCAAATAGTAGTGTCCAATGAAAATCATTCTAAGATCAAAGTTTTATCTACTAATGATCTAGTAAAAACTGAGAGACAAGGATATCAGGTGTATATTTCAGGATATACAGCAGAAGAAGCTTTGACAGGTGCGATTAAATTTGTAAGTTCAGAAAATACTCCTGTAGTATATGTTACAACAGGTCATGGTGAAGCTAAAATTGATCAAAATTATACAATTCTTCGCACAATGCTTGAAAGAAACAATTACTTAGTAAAAGAGTTAAATACTACTGTCGAATCAACTATCCCTGACGATGCAACAATTTTATTAATGCTTAATCCAACAAATGACATTACTGTTAATGAAACAGATAGTTACCTTAAGTACCTAAAAAAGGGTGGTAGTTTGTATGTTATGAGTGATTATTCAAATACAGTATTTAACAATTTAAATACTTTACTAAATGAATTTAACCTAAAAATTACTAATGATAGAGTTAAAGAAAGCGTAGAAAATACCCATAGTAATAATGAATATAGATTCAATGCAAAAATTACTAAAAATCCACTTTATCCGGCTGAAGCAAATATTGATTTTGTAGTTGCTGAAAATGTAAGAGCTATCACAACTGCTGATAACAATAAAAATTGGATTGAAACACATTCAGTAATTGAAACTGGTAAAGAAGCTTATACTGAAAAAGCTGGAAACCCTGAAGATCTTTCTGTCCCAGGAGTTCAAAATGTAGCTATGTATAGTGTCAATAAAGGATATCTTGACGATTCAGTACGTACTTCTGCTAAAGTTGCAGTATTCGGTTCCGCAACAATGTTTAGTGATAAAGTACTTTCACAAGTTATGGTTAACTCTGGAAACTATGTATTGTTATTCTATTCAGTTAACAAAGTTGCTGGTATTGAGAATTTACAAGGTGAAAAGTTACTAATTAAACCTAAACCTGTTGTGAATTATAATATCGTAGCGAAGAATCAAAATAGTACAAAATTAGCAGGATTTTTTACTATGATTGGTATTCCAACAATCTTACTAACAATTGCACTAGTAGTGTATAGAAGAAGAAGAAATCTATAATAGAGAAACATTAGGAGATCAAATGAAAAAAATTAAAAATTTAATCATTATGATTATTGTCTTGGTTGTTCTCATTGCAGCTTTTGCACTTTGGAAACTTTTTGGCTCAAGTAGTAATGGTGAAGGAAATGAAACAAGTAATACCAGTGCTAAATCAGAAGCTTTAATTTCATTAAACTTCAAAGATGTAGATAAAATTGAGCTAAAGAATGAAAAAGGTACTCTGGTACTTAATAGTGAAGAAGTAAAAGTTGACAAAGACTCAAAAAAATCAGAAACAAATGGTACTACTTTAGCTGTAACTGGATCAGCAAAAAAAGACAAAGAGAAAACAAAAAAAACTTGGAAATTAGTAAATGCAGAATATCCTAATATATCTCAAAATAAGGTTGAGAAATTGGGTAATGTGCTCTTAAAAATTACTACTACAGAAGATGTAGGCACAAATAAAGAAACTAACCTAGCCGACTATGGAATTAAAGATGCAAAAGCTGAAATCAAATATATTCTAAAATCTGGTGAAGAAATCAGGGTTACTCTAGGAAATAAAGCACCTTCAAAGGGTGTAAACAATCACTACATTTACAATCACAAGACTAAAAGGTTAGCAATTGCTTCAGCAGTTGTAGATCAGATTTTGTCTGGTCAACTAGATTTATTGAATGAAAATATTTTCAATGCAGATGCAAATCAAATTGCTAAATTAGTTTTAGAAAGACCTAATGATAAATATAAACTTGAAGCTGAATCAAAGAAGATTTTCAATGAGAAAACGGGAGAAGTTAAAACACTTGAATGGACAATAACTAATCCTGTGACTTGGAAAGGGAATAATACAAATCTTAATAATTTAGTAAAGCAAGCATTAGAGTTAAAAGCAACCAAATACATTGCAATTGATAAAGAGCAAGATTTGGCTAAGTATGGATTGGACAAAGCTCAATACAAACTAAGTCTAATAAATGAAAAATCAGAAAACAAAACTTTGCTGGTAGGATCAAGCTCTAATAAAGAAACTTATGCTAGTTTTGAAGGGTCCAAACTTGTGTTCACTTTTGCCAACAACTCATTAACTAACATTGGCTCCAAGCAAATGGACTTTTTTGACAACTTTGTTGCTTTAGTGAATATAGAGAATGTTGGAGAATTAACTCTAAGAACACCAGATCAGGAATATACTTCTAAAATTTACTATCCTAATACAGAAGAAACTGATGCTGCAAAAGCAAAAGGGTTCAAAAAACCTGAGCCAGTTTATACTCTAAATGGTCGTTATGCTTTTGTAAAAAATGATAAAGATGATAATTTATTTAGTAGGTATTATCAGACACTAATAGGTATCTTTGTAAATAACATTGATCTTGAAGCAAATGCTGAAAATGTTCTAAATAAAGAATCTGTATTCTCAATCAATTATAAAATGCGTCAAGACAATATGGGCGATATTAACTTAGAATTCAAGGAACGAGATGATAGAACTTTCTACATTGTAAAAAATGGTGAGTATACAGGTCTCTATTGTCTGAAAGCAGATTTCTATGAAAGTAAAAGTATAAGGTCACCTGGAGTTCTGAATGGTTTGGATCAATTAATTAAAGAAATGGACAAACAAAAAACCGAAACAGTTGATGAAGCAAGATTTAATGAACTAAAAAAACTTGTTCCAGATCCAGAAGCAAAAAATACAAGCAAAAGCACAAATAAGTAATTAATATTACAAAATTTTTAAAATTCACGAAAGCTTTAGTTTTTACTAAGGCTTTCGTATTATAATGGATAATATGAGTAGAAAAAATATAAACAAAAAGCATAATCAAAGCAAAATAAAAACACTTCAAGATAGTAGTAAAGTTCTTTTACTAAGTGTATCTATGTCATTTTTTATCTTAGTGATTTTAGCTTTGTTAATATTTTTACCAGAAAGTTTATATTTATCTGGCAAACAAGATAAGACAAATCAACTTTCCCTAGCAAGTGATACCCTATTTACCATCGATAGTAGTAGGGCAAGGAATATGAGTGTTTTTGCTGATAAATATATTTTAGAACTACGAAATGAAAATCTTAATTTTTTATCATTTCAAGGAGAAGTTGAATCTTCTTATGTAATTAATAATGATAATGCCAAATTAGACTTTAATGATAAATACGCTCTTGTCAGTGATCTTAATGGTTTTAATTATTACCTTTTTTCTGAAGAAGGCTTAGTCTATGAAGGTAGAAGTACTGAGAAAATTATATATTCTGCAGTATCAAATAAAGGCTATGTTGCTTTAATCTTAGATTCTTATGATAGTAAAGGTATGGTTCGAGTTTTGGATCCTAATGGAAAACATGTTCTGGATTATAAACTACGTGAAAGAATTCGTTCAGGCTACCCAATTTCTTTATGCTTTAATCCTGACTCAAGTCAACTATATATTAATATTATAAATCTAGATGGTGCTCATATTCAGACACATATCCACTCAATTGACTTAAGTAATTTACACATTGAAACACATTTAAATTTAGTATCCTCATTAACTCTACCAAAAATATATTCACCAGATAAAAATCTAGTAGCACTAGCTAATGATACTAATTTTGTACTGAGTAATTTATATGATATTAGTTCAAAAACTAAATTTAATGAGATTAAAGATATTAGTTTAACCGAAGATGAAGTATATTTTTTAGCAAAAGTTGAAGATGATGATGAATTTTCAATTTATTCAGTCAAATACTCAGAACTTTTGGATAAAAAAAATGGTGAACGACCAAAAATTAATGGTCCTTTAAATGTAGGTGAAACACCATATTTGATTAAAAGTGGTTCTGACTATACTGCTGTTGCTGCAAAAAATGGTATCTATATCATTTCAAATAATAATTCATTTTTCTATGAAATGGGAAATATAGAAGTCATTGAAATGGATTTCATTAACAAAAAGCAATTGCTTTTAGTATGTAAAGATGGCGTTAGACTAGTTAATATTTAATATTAAAAGGATAGCTTAGTAAATATGGAAGTTGAATATAAGTTTTATTTGAAATCAAAAACATACCTTAAAGAATTATTGAAATCTAGTTTTTGGAATGAATTCAATTCGGATCCATGGACTAAACACCATTTTGTTGCTAAATATTTTGATACTGAAGATCTGATTCTATCTAAAAATAAATTTAGTTTAAGAATTAGACGCGAAGATGATCAAAATATTTTGACAGTAAAAACTCCAAAATTAGGATCTGAGAATGGAGCTCTTAGTCGAAGGGGAGAGTGGAATTTTGTTTGGAATCAAGATAAGCCAAACATTAGTTTTCTACTTGAATCGCTTAAAAATGATTTGGAAGAACATTATATTGAGTTACTCAAGTCTATAGATGATAAAGAATTATCTGCAAATATGACTACTGATGTTTATAGATATAGAAGATACATAATTTTATCAGAAACTCAGATTGAAGTAGTTCTAGATTCAGGTAAGCTCTTTGGTGGTAAGCTTAGTGATGAAATAAAAGAAATAGAATTAGAATTAATTGCCGGTGATGAATCTAAATTATTTGAATTGGCAGATTTACTTAAACATAGATTTGAACTTACAGACGGACGTAAAAGCAAAATGCAAAGATGTTTTGAATTATTAGATGAATCAAAAAAATTACAAAAATAATTAAAGATTATTAAATTATTTTTTTGCTTTATTGTACTTATTAATTTATATTTTTATATTGTATTATGAAAAAAGGAGATTTTATGAAAAAATCATTATTCAGTATATTTTTAGCAGTATTACTACTTTGTAGTATTACTGCTTGTAGTAAGAAAGAGGAGCACAAAATGACAAAAGAAGTAACAAATTTAGTTCAAATAACAATGGAAGATAACAGCAAAGTTTTAATTGAGTTATATCCGGAAAAAGCACCTATAACTGTGAAAAATTTTCAGGATTTAGTTTCTAAAGGTTTTTACAACGGTTTAACATTCCATAGAATAGTTCCAGGATTTGTCGTCCAAGGGGGAGATCCTAAAGGTGATGGAACTGGTGGACCTGGATATAATATTTTTGGCGAATTTGCAGAAAATTCCTATCCAGAAAACGATTTAAAACATGTTAAAGGTGCTGTTGCAATGGCAAGAGCTATGCATCCTGACTCAGCCGGTTCACAATTTTATATCACAGTTGACCCTCAACCAAATCTTGATGGTAGTTACGCAGTGTTTGGTCAAGTTATAGAAGGTATGGATAATGTTGAGAAGATAGTTTCTGATTATGAAGCTGCAGCAAAACGTGGCGAAAAATACGTACCTATAATGAAATCTCTTGATTTTGTAGCTAAGGATGCTGAATAAAGCACATTATAACTTTTTATAATTAAAGCTCAAATAAAGCAGAAACAACAAGTTTCTGCTTTATTTAACTTCAGCGATTTTCTTTTCTATATCTTCAAGTTCTTCTCCAAGTGTAAAATATTTTTCACTCTGAGAATCTAATTTTTCATTAAGTTCTGCATATTCTAGATATTGATCCATAGATTCACCAGCCATTTCATGCATTCTAGAATTTAAATCAGATTCTAAAGTACTTATATCATCGGCTAGAATTTTTAATTCTTTTTCAAGTTTATTTTTTTGTTTGCGAAGTTCTTGTAGTTGTTTCTTAGTATCTAATTTACTAATTTTGTTATCAGCAATTTTAATTGGTTCTGCAATGCTATTATCTTTGTTAGTATTTCTGTATATATTAGAAAAGTGCTTGTATGATTCATAAGTAGAAAATTCTTTAATCTCAGTTCCGATAAAGCCTAATATATCTAAGCCACATTTTTTAATAAAGTATCTATCGTGACTTACTGCAAGAACTGCTCCATTAAAATCATTAATAGCTGACTCCAAGATTTCACGTGAATGAATATCTAAGTGGTTAGTAGGCTCATCCAAATACAAAAGATCAGGATTTTCAAGAATTATGCAAGCTAAATATAATCTTGATTTTTCACCACCAGACAAAACTTTTATCTGCTTAAATACTTCATTACTAAAAAACCCATACTTAGCTAAAAGAGTTCTAGCTTCGGTTTCTAACATCAAAGTACGTTCTTGAATTTCTTCTAGGATAGTTAAATTTTCATCTGGGAACTCAACAAATTGTCCTAAGTGAGCAAATTTTATATCTGATGCTATCTCGACTTTACCTTGATAATTTGTATTAATACCCATAAGAATATTAAGTAGAGTAGATTTTCCCGCTCCATTAGGTCCAAGCAAAACTTTTTTCTCAGTAGCTTTCAATTTAAGATTAAAATTCTCAAATAATATCTCATTTGCAGCAGTATCATTCCAAGAGAAACTAAGATTTTCTGTTTTAATAATCAGTCGATTTTCATCTCTGTCATAATCAATAGGTAAAAAGCTAAAGTTCATGTTTTTGCTTTTTTCAGGAATTTTAGATCTGATTTCTTCAATAGCTTCACCAAGTTTTTGAACAATCTTTTCTCTTGAATGGTATGAACTAATTTTGCGATGGGAGAGCAGAGTAGAAGTTATATTTTCTTGACGCTCGTGCTCTTTCTCAAGATTTTCTAATGTCTTGCTCTGAATATCTAATCTTTCTTGTTTTTGTTTAATAAAATCACTGTAATTGCCTTGATAAGATGTCAAAGTATGACTAGATAATTCACAAGTCCTATCAGCAAATTGATCAATAAAATAACGGTCGTGTGATACAACAATTACTGCACCTTTGTAATTTTTTATGAAATTCTCGAGCCATTCTAATCCTTCAATATCAAGGTGGTTGGTAGGCTCATCAAGTAACAAAAGATCCGCATTCTCTAAAAGTTTTTCTGCAAGGAGAACTCTCATTCTTTCGCCACCAGATAAAGTTCTAATTGGTCTATTTAAAATTTCACCTCTTATACCTAAAGCATTTAGAGCTTGAGTTAACTTGGGCAGGTAAGAATAACCTCCACGTCTTTCAAATTTATCAGAAATATGTTGGTATTCAGATAAAAGCTGCTCTTGTTCTACTACGGATAGTGATGCGATATCTGTACTAATTTCATGAAGTTTACTTTCATATTCATCTTGTAGTCTATCAGATAATACGGGTCTATCTAGATCAGTAAATTCTTGCATGTGTTGTGATAAATAAGCCATTAGAGTTGAATTAGATAGTTTAATTGTCCCTGAATCGGCATCTTCTAACCCCGCTATTAATTTAAGCAATGTTGATTTGCCGCTACCGTTATCCCCAACGAGTGCGATTTTCTCCCCGCTTTGCACCTGTAAATTAATATTTTTAAATAATGGACTAGCTTTATAAGCTTTACTCAAATTACTAATACTTAAAATACTCATATAATTACTCTATCTTTTTATTCAAACTTAAGTTTTAAACTTAAAATATTTTATCATATAAGTTATAATAGGGTGTGGTAGCAATTGAACTTTTGACTGCTGTTTTTATGAAATAGAATATTGGAGGAGAATAATGCTTAAATTTTCATACAAAAACGCTCTGAATTTTTTCAGAGAAGAAGAAATCAAATTATTAGCCGATCAAGTTAATATTGGTCACAAAAATTTAGAAGAAAAAAAAGGTGCAGGAGCTGAATTTACTGGCTGGACTGATCTCCCTGTGAATTATGACAAAGAAGAATTTGCTAGAATTCAAAAAGCTGCTGAATACGTTAAAGAGAATGTAGATGTATTTATTTGTATCGGTATAGGTGGTTCTTACCTTGGCGCTCAAGCAGTTATTGATGCTTTATCAAATCATTTTAGCTTAGGACTAGATAAAGAAACACGTAAGGCTCCACAAGTGATTTTCTGTGGAAATCAAATCTCTGGTAGATATTTAGAGGAATTATTAGAGTTTGTTAAAGATAAAGAAATTGCAGTTAATGTTATTTCAAAATCTGGTACAACTACCGAGCCTGCTATAGCTTTCCGTGTTTTCAGAAACTATATGGAAGAACGTTATGGCAAGGAAGAGGCAAAAAATAGAATTTTTGTAACTACAGATAAACAAAAAGGTGCTTTGAAAGAATTAGCAAATCAAGAAGGGTATGAAAGTTTCATCGTTCCTGATGAAATTGGTGGTAGATACTCTGTATTAACAGCTGTTGGACTTTTACCTATTGCTGCAGCTGGAATTAATATTGAAGAATTAATGCAAGGTGCTGCTAAAGGTATGGAAGCTTTCTCAGTAGAAAACATTGAAAAAAATCCAGCATACCAATACGCAGCAGTTAGAAATGCTTTATACAGAAAAGGTTACGGCACTGAGATTCTTGTTAACTATGAACCTTCATTAAGAAATTTATCTGAATGGTGGAAGCAATTATTCGGTGAAAGTGAAGGAAAAGATCAAAAAGGTATCTTCCCTGCATCAGTAAATAACACAACTGACTTACACTCAATGGGTCAATTTATTCAAGATGGTAAACGTGACTTATTTGAAACTGTTATTTGGATTAATTCAGCTAATAGTAAGTTGGAAATTCCTGAAGATGAAGCTAACTTGGATGGATTAAATTACTTAGCAGGCAAGAACATGCATGAAGTTAACGAAAAAGCTATGTTAGGTACAGTTTTATCTCATGTTGATGGTGGTGTTCCTAATCTTAAGGTATCAGTTGATGAATTAAATGCATTTACTTTGGGTGAGTTAATTTATTTCTTTGAACGTGCTTGTGCAATCAGTGGATATCTAAACGCGGTTAATCCTTTCGATCAACCAGGAGTTGAAGGATATAAGAAAAACATGTTTGCTTTATTAGGTAAACCAGGCTATGAAGCAGAACGTGCAGAATTAGAAGCTAAACTTTAGTTTAATACTGTTTGGTTTTAAGAGTTAAAATAATATATTGGAGGTTTTAACATGGATGTCTCAGAGTTTTATGACTTGAATATAGGCAATTATGATAAGGCCTCCTTTTTAAGTTTACTAGAAAAATATGATATTGAAACCAATAAGAAGTTTGGACAAAATTTCATTTGGAATTTAAATCTGTTACAAAAATTTATAGATAAAGCTGGAATAGATAAGACTTATAAAATATTAGAAATTGGTTCGGGCGCTGGTACTTTGTCTTATGTACTCTGTAATAAAGCTAGCAAAGTTGTATCTTTAGAAATTGATAGAAATTTAGAAACTCTTCTAAACGATGTTGCAAAGAAGTCACAGATGGATGGAAAAGATCTAAATTTTACCTTTTCAGATGCTAGTGAGATAAATTGGCAAGAAATATACCCTGTAGATACTGATGGAAATTTAGCTTTAGTTTCTAATCTACCTTACAATTTGACTAGCTCTTTGATTGCAAAAGCTATAAGAGAATTTTATCATGCAGATAAGATGCTTTTGTTAGTAGAAGATAATGCTGCTCCAAGAATCTTGGGCAAAGCAGGAGACGGAAAAAGTGAAAATACTAACCAAGGTTTCTTGAATAAATTAATTAACATTTATGGTAAATCAAAATCGTTGCTAAAAGTTAATAAGAATAATTTTTACCCGGCTCCTAGAGTAAACTCCGAACTCATTCTTTTGGAAGCTAATAAAGATTCTTACAGTTATCAAATTTTGAGTAAGTATAGTTTTGAGTTTTTTAATTTGGTGAAACTAGCTTTTAGTCAAAGGAGAAAATCCTTAAGTAACTGTTTAGAAACTCATGTTCCTAAAGGAATTGTAAAAACTTGGATAGAAAGCAAACAGTTAAAAACTAACGTAAGAGCTGAGGAAATATCCGCAGATGATTTTGCTGATCTATTAGAATTTTTATTGATTAATAAAGTCAATTTATCTGTAATTTAAATACTGGAATAATTTAAGAGGCATAAATGAATATTACAAATCAATATATTATTAATTGGGTACAAGACGTTGCACGAATTACATTACCAGATTCTATCTATTGGGTTGATGGTTCAGAGGAAGAAAGACAAAAATTAATAAATAAAGGTTTTGAAGAATTAACAATTTTCCCAATTAATTCTAAATCATGGAACAATTGCTATCGATACGTTGATGATAGTATAAATAAAAATGAAATCAAAAATAATTCATATTACTGTACAGATTCAGCAAAGGATGCATTGCCAAATTTCAAGTGGATGCAAAGCAAAAAAATGCATGCTCACATGGATAATATTATCTTCGGATCTATGAAGGGTAAAACAATGTTTGTCATACCTTGTATATTAGGTCCTGAAAATACACAATTTCTACGTACAGGTGTGCAAATAACAGACTCAATCTATGTTGTATTAAACTTACTTATGTTAAGTAGAGCTGGAGATTCTGCATGGAAGCAAATCTCTGATTCGAGAAATTTTCATAAAGGATTACATGTTACTAAAACTGAACCATTGCATAGACCAATTTATACTGTATTCCCTGATGAAGATATAGTTTACTGTATAAATACAACAAATATAACTTACGCAATCATGAATACAGTACCTTGGGCAATTACTTTAACTAACTTACAAAATAATAGCTCCAATTCACAAAATGAAAGTAATTGTAATAATTTGCTTGCAGCTCATATGATGATTTTAGGGGTAAATACTCCAGAGAATAAAACTTATTACATTGCTGCAGCTAGTCCAAGTTCAGGAGGAAAGTCAGATCTTGCAAAACTAAAAGTACCAAATATTCCTGGATTTGAAGGATATGAGACTTTCACTGTTTGTGATGATATTGCATGGCTGCATACTAGTCCAGATGGTAGATTATGGGCAATTAATCCACAAACTGGATTTTCCTTCGCATTAAAGGATATTAACGAAAATCATTCTCCAGAATTATTTGATGATATTAAATCTAATGCTTTATACACAAATATTGCTAAGGATCAATATGATCAACCATGGTGGTACGGCAAAGATTCTACAACACCGAAAATGATTAAAGATTGGAAAGATCAAATTGTTGTATGTGATGAAAACACTGAATTAAAAAAACTTAGTCCTAATGCCAGAGTTACAGTTGAAGCAAACTTAGATAATAGTCTAGTTTTTACTAGTGGAGTACCTTTGTCAGCTATATTATTTCTCACCAAAAGTAGGAATAACGTTCCAATTATTAGTGAAGCTAGAAACTGGACAGAGGGAGTTTTTTACGGTGCAAGCTTAAATAGAGAAAGTGAATTTGGTCGTGAATTCAATCCAATGGGAGTGTACCCATTCTTGGCAGAAAAATTAGAGTACCACCTAGACACATGGTTAGACTATGAGGATAAATTAGAATATCTTCCCAAAACTTATTTGGTTAATTGGTATAGAATTGATGATGATTCAAATTACATTTGGCCTGGTGGTTCAGATAATTTTAGAATTATTGAATGGATAATCAAGAGAATTGAAAATAAAGTAGACGCTGAAGAAAATTTCTTCGGTTTAGCTCCAAATACTTTAGATATTAATTTAGAATCATGCAAATTAGATGCCAAAATCTTTAAAAATTCATTACAAAACTTTGATTTAGCTCTAGCAGAAGATCGATTCGAGAAATCAATAGAATTTCTGGAAGAACAAGGAAATATTCCAGAGCGTTTAAGTTCTACAATTGATAAATTAAGATTATATTTTGACTAAAATTTTTACTAAAATATAAAAATTAGATAAAGGAAAATTATGAAAAAAGTTAAACTAGAAATTAAGAAAATATTAGATAATGCTAATCTACCATTTTATGCAAACTATGGTGATGCTGGCATGGACCTTACTGCAGCAGAAGATATAGTAATACAGCCAGAAGAATCCGCATTAGTTAGAACTGGTATTATCGTAAATATACCTTTGGGGTATGAAATTCAAGTAAGACCGAGATCTGGACTTTCATTGAAAACAAGATTAAGATTACCAAACTCACCAGGGACAATAGATTCTGGGTATAAAGACGAACTAAAAATAATCGACTATAATGCATCACCGCTGAGTTCTAGTATTGATGAAGAGGGTAAAATTAGACAACTAGATTTAAACGAAAAAGATAATAGAGCAGGAGCTTATAAAATTAAAGCTGGAGATAGAATTTGTCAGATAGTTTTGACAAAACATGCAACTGCCGAGAGTATTTTTGTTGAAGATTTTACTGAAGCTAACCCACACGATCGTGGCGGTGGTTTTGGTAGCAGTGGAATTAGTTTATAATAGAACACATTCAAGGAATATTTAAGGATATTTAAGGATATTTAAGGATTTTCAAGGATTTTGAGATAAAAAAGTTAGAAGGAATTTAAATGATAGTATTGGGAATTGAATCATCTTGTGATGAAACAGCAATGGCAATTGTAAAAGATGGGCGTAAGCTAATATCTTCAGTTGTTGCATCTCAAGCTGATCTGCATAGTAAATTTGGTGGCGTCGTACCTGAAATTGCTTCTAGAGAGCATATTAAGGCAATCACTCCTGTCTTAAGAAAAGTTTTAGATGAAGCTAATATGAGTCTAGATGATATAGATGCTATAGCAGTTACCTATGGTCCTGGACTTATTGGAGCTTTGTTAGTGGGAGTTTCATATGCCAAAGCTTTAGCTTATGCTAGTGGTAGACCTCTTTACGCAGCTCATCACATCGCAGGTCATATATCCGCTAACTTTGTAGCTTTCCCAGAACTAGAACCTCCATTTATGTCCCTAGTAGTTTCAGGTGGTCATAGTCACATTATTCAAATAGACGATTACACGGACTATAAGATTATTGGTAGAACTAGAGATGATGCAGCTGGTGAAGCTTTTGATAAGATTGCGAGAGCCATAGATTTAGGCTATCCTGGTGGCCCTAAAATTGATAAAATCTCTCAAGGAGCTAATAGCGAATGGTTGCAATTTCCAGAGAGTCATCTGAGTGGCAATCAAATAGATTTTTCTTTCAGTGGAGTAAAGACAGCTGCACTTAATTTAATTAATCAAATGGAAATGCAGGCAAAAAAAGATAACATCAATGTCTGGGATAAATTTTCAAAGGCTGATTTTTGTGCATCATTCCAAAAAGCTATAGTAGATGTATTGGTAGAACACACGGTTAAAGCAACAGAAGCTGCAGGTTTAGACAAAATAGTTATTGCTGGTGGAGTTGCTGCAAATAGTTTATTACGATCAAGCTTTACTAAGGCCTGTGCAGAAAGAGGTTGGCAGTTCTTCGCACCACCTATGAAATATTGCACAGATAATGCTCTAATGATAGCAGCTCTTGGAGGATTTATGATTCAGGCAGGATATGAACCTGTTGATATGAATTTAGATGCCAAAGCAAGTTTAGATATTGAAACTTTTGCTTCTATGAAAAATAAATAATGGAGAGTTTATGGCAAAATCAAGTGGTATAAAAATAATAAGTGATAATAGAAGAGTAAGACATGACTATTTCATTCTAGAAAGTTTTGAAGCTGGTGTTGCTCTACGTGGCACGGAAGTAAAATCTTTACGCCAAGGAAAAACTTCTTTGCAAGAAAGCTACATAATAGTAAGAAATGAAGAAGTTTACATAACGAACTGGCACATTCCACCATATGAGCAAGGTAATATTTTTAATCATGATGCTACCAGAACTAGGAAATTATTACTCCACAAAAGAGAAATCAAAAAACTAGATGAGAAGAGTAGACAAGAAGGGCTGACAATAATGCCTGTTAAAGTTTACTTCAAAGACAGTAAAGTTAAACTTGAAATAGCATTATGTCGTGGTAAAAAATTATACGATAAGCGTGAAACTACAAAGAAACGTGATATAGATAGAAAAATTGCAGAAGCAAGTAAAAGAAGTAAAGATAGTTATTAATAAAGGAGCTTAAAATGTCAGATTCAGAAAACACAAATAAATCAAATATTGATTTCAAAGCAGAATTTCCGCAAGCTAGAAAGAGAATTGATGCTTTATTTGACTTCGTAGATAATTCACCTACAGCGTTTCATGCTAGTTTAAATGAAGCGAAAGAACTTGAAAAACATGGCTTTTCAGAATTGAAATGGGAAGATGAGTGGAAATTCAATCCTGGAGATAAATACTATTTAATTATTGGCGGAACAACTTTCATCTCTTTTATTGTAGGGACCGAAAAAGCTAAAGGCTTCAAAATTATTGGTACACATAATGATTCTCCAACCTTATGTATAAAAAACAATCCTGAAATGAAGAGTGAAGGCTTGAAACAATTGAACGTTGAGCCTTATGGTGACTTAGTTTATAGAGGTTGGTTCGATATACCATTATCAGTAGCTGGTAGAGTTTTGCTCCGTGGTGAAAACAACAAAGTTAAAACTGAAATAATTAATGTAGAAAAGGATCTAATGATTATTCCTAGCCTGGCAATTCATATGGATAGAGCTATGAATGATGGTTATAAGATAAGTCCACAAAAAGAACTTAAACCTGTATATGCAATGGATAGTGATGAGTCTCAGGACTTCATAGATTATATCGCAGAGTATTTGGGTGTAGAAACTGATGAGATTCTTGACTATGATCTAAGTCTTTATCCAAGAGAGAACGGTACTTATATAGGTATAAATTCTGAGTTCTATTCATTAGGTAGATTAGATAACCTATTAATGACACACCAAGCTTTAACAGCTATAGCTGAGAGCACTGATACCAATATCTCATTCCATAGAATTTTCGTTTCCTTTGATAATGAGGAAATCGGAAGCCAGACAGGAAGAGGAGCAGACAGTGCATTATTTGCTAACTTCTTGAAACGCTTAAATATTGCTTGTGGTGGTAGCGAAGAAGATTATTATAGAAGTTTAGCTAATTCATTTATTATCTCAACTGATGTTTCTCACGCTGCCCATCCAAATTATCCAGAAATGGCTGACCCAACTAATAGACCTAGATTAAATGGTGGACCTGTTCTTAAGATTGCAGCAAGAAAATCATATAACACCACAGGTGAAAGTGCTGCTCGTTTCAGACTCTATGCTGAAAACGCCAACGCTCCTGTACAGTGCTTCTATAATCATTCCGACAAACTTGGTGGCTCAACCATTGGACCACTCGCTGAAGCACAAACAGCAATACCTGGTGCGGACATTGGAATCCCTATTTTATCCATGCATAATATTAGAGAAATGGGTGGTGTATTAGACCATGAATTCTCTATAAGAATCATGAAAGAATTCTTCGCTAGTGAATATTAATTATATTATTTAAGAAAATAAAAAAGACGAGCACATAAATAATGCAAGAACAAGATTTAGTTACAGTAGAAATTTCAGATTTTACTCAAGATGCCAAAGGAGTAGGGCACATTGATGGTTTAGCTGTCTTTGTGCCTTATGCACTTCCTGGAGACATTGTTAGTGCTCAAGTAAAAACTATTAAGAAAAAATATTTAGAAGCAGAATTAATAGAAGTTATTAGCCCAAGTGCTGAAAGACGAAACTTAGTCGATCCAAATTCAATAATCTGTGAAGCTGCACCTCTAATTAATTTAAAATATTCTGCGCAAATTGCCTGGAAACAAAAACTTGTCGCAGATCAGCTAAGAAAGATAGCTAAACTTAACATTGACGAAAGTTCTATTAAGGTAAATGCTAATCAATTATATGAACTACATTATAGAAATAAAGTTAATTTGAAATTTGATGAGGATGCTTATATTTCTATGAGTAGAAGAGGCAGTAATTTTTTAGAGAGAATAGATGGCCATCCTTTGTTCCAAGATTCCATAAATGAATTTATTTATGAATGGAATAATTCTTATTTATTTGAATTAAATCTTGGTTCTGTAACAGAAAAGCTCAGTGAAATAGTCATTAGAAGTAATTCTTTAGGAGAGTTAATGCTTAACTTTTTTGTAAAAGATATCAATGACAAAACTAAAACGGTTTTATCTAAAATCTTAGAAATGAATTCTGACATTAAGGTGCTAGCACTTACAGAAGCTAAAGAAAGACATTCTTTTAATAACAAAACCGAATATATTACTAATGAAACTGAATTACAGGAAAATATTGCTGGTATCAGTTTCTCTTATGGAGTTCATACTTTTTTACAAGTTAATAATGACACTTTGCAAGATATCTACAGAAAATCAGAAGAGTTTTTGATTAGTAATGACTCCAAACATTTAAAACAAAATCTATTAGATCTATATTGTGGTATTGGAATTAATTCAATTTTTCTAGCCCAAAAATTCCAAAAAGTTATTGGTGTTGAATATGTCAAAAGTTCAATTGAAGCTGCCAGAAAAAATGCAATAGATAATCATGCTAGTAATGTTATATTTTTCGTAGGAAAGGCTGAGGATTTAATTGAAGATTTAGTAACTAAGTATGATATAGACAAAGTTTATGTTGATCCTCCGAGAAAAGGCTTGGATATTGAAGTAATTAATTGTATTGTTTCGAGTTCAATTAATGAAGTCTTGTATATGTCTTGTAATCCTGCGACTTTGGCGAGAGATTTGAGTATTTTTGTTGAAGCCGGGTTTGCTATAAAGAGTATTGAAATTATTGATCAGTTTCCGAATACGACGCACGTTGAGACGGTAGCATTATTGTCCAAACTTGATGTCGATAAGCATATAGACGTTGAAATTGAGCTCGATGAGCTTGATTTGACAAGTGCTGAAAGTAAGGCAACATATGCTCAAATCAAAG
>CAUPES010000017.1:0-27809 GCA_963510375.1 uncultured Fastidiosipila sp. | reverse complement strand
CGGCTATGATTTAATTAGAACTTAGGGCACCAACACCATTTGTGCAAGAACCAATGTAATTTGACCTCACTTTTATTTTACAAATTCACTTTAGAAGCGTTTATGGAGCTTTACTCTTCTCTCTTTCTCGCTACTAAAATTAAGACTGTTGCTGAAACTATTGCAGCTAAACCTACTATAGCTGAGATATTAATTATTTCACCAGTCTTTCCGACATTTTTTGTGGTTGATGCGTTAGTACTTGAGCTTCCACCCGTAGATTCTGTTGTTGAACCTGTATTTTCTGTAGTAGTTCCTGTAGTTGAACTTGTTTCTCCTGGAGTTGTAGTCTGTGTTGGTTTACCTGGCTCTGTTGGAGTTGTTGGTTCTGTTGGCTTACTTGGTACTGTAGATTTACTTGGCTCTGTAGGTTTTGTTGGTCTACTTGGTTCAGTTGGCTTACTTGGTTCTGTAGATTTTGTTGTTGAACTTGTAGTTCCTTCACTTTCAGTACTACTTGTCGTCTCCTTTGTAGTCTCTTTAGGTTTACGGCTATTATAAATCAATACTGGATTGGATCTACTACCTTCACCTTCTAGACTCTTTGAACTATCGTCCCTTAATACCAATTTGTTATCAGCAGTAATAGTAAACTTAATTGTTTTCTCAATTTTTGCATAACCTTCAGGTGCTACGGTTTCTTTCAATTCATATTCACCAGGTTTCAAGTTAACAAAGATCACTCTACCATCACTTCTACTGACTTTAGTATTTATCAATTCTTCATTACTATACAATTCAAATGTTGCTCCTGGTAAAGCTACATCTTCTTTGCCTTCTTCCGCCTTTGCCATCTTTTGGAATACATAGATTGGATAGGTCTTCAAACGTGCCCAAGCCTTGTTATCCTTTATTTGTTCTTCCCATTCACCTCTAGCTTCTAGACTGCCAAGATCTGACTCGAACCTAACTATATTCTTCACTGTATTTCTCTCAATATTTAGTGGCTCTAAGTATGTAAGATATGTAATTCTCCAAGCTCTTGGATTATTAGGATCTTCATTATCTGGTAGTTTGAACTTCAACTCATGTGTTTTAGCATCATAGCTTGCTTTTACAGTATTAGGATCTGTTGTGTCTACATCTGTAACAGTTGCTTCTTGATAATTGCTATATGTACCATCTCCATTTAGTTCTGAAGAATACTCAACTTTAATATTCTTTAGATCAAGTTGACCCTTCTCATTTACAGGTACATATAGGTTCTCATCTAGAATATCTGTTAATTGAGCAGATTTATAATTTTTCTTGTATGGTTTATGCTCAATAGTCCATTCTAGAGAGGCATTACCCTCAGCATCAACATTTTTCCATGCTGGCTTTTTCTTGCTTAATAGCTCTGGCTTAACATTCATGCTATCACTTGCATTTCTTGGTAATTCGTTCTCCGCCTGAATTTGTGCATTATTTATATAAGCATGAGCTTTATCAGGTTGTGACATACCTTCAGTAAGTTTTTCAAATGCTGCCTTATCTAGTTGAGCCTTAGCCACTACCATATATGATTTACCATCAATATTATTGAAGGTCCATTCTTTTTTGACCTCATCAAATGTCAATAGTTGTTTAACTTCATCCGCACTAAGTCTTCTTGTTGCTTTAGGGTCACGTAAATTTCTCTTCTGTGCAGGACTACCTCCATAGGTGATACTATATTTAATCTGAATTAACTCTGATGGGCTAGCTTCATATACCGCAAACATTGCACCACTATCATCAACTGGAATTAATTTCCAATCATCCGGTAAATTATCATTCAAATTAACTTTATTGTAATTTGGCATTTTCTCTGGTTTGTTTTTGACGTCTTTCAGATATTGTCCCCAGTTTGTACCAAATGGATTTATATTAATGCGGAACAAGCTTGTTCTATCCTTATAATTAAATGTTTTTGCTGGATCAACCTTCTTATAGTAATCAGTATAAATAGATCCATATGATGCATCTTTTACTTGCCATACCGCTTGCAAATCGTTCAAATCAACATCGTAATTCAATACAGTTTTTCTAAATAAATTCGCATCAAATCTATCATAATCTGTTGCTGGTAATAATTTTAATGCATCAGCCTTGCCAGTAGCAAGAACTGCTGTATTACTCATATTACCAGTATCATAGAAAGATTCTCCATGAGCTTTTTCGTAGAAATCTTGTATCTGGGTTTGAATTTCTAAACTATATATTTTACTTTCTTTGAAGCCATGAAGTCTTACAATTTCACCTACTTGTTTGCCTTCAAGCATTAATGGATAAATATCGACATTTAGTTTATCCTCTTCATTAGTAGATTTAAATGTATCTTTTACATAAGCTAAGTTTACATTTATATTTTCTTTCATCAATTTAGCAAATGTTCCTTCTGGTAATTTTGCTAGATCTGCATCATTTAGGGTAAGCTTAGTTTTATTGGCATCCAGTTCAGCTTTTTGTCCATAGTAGAAAACTTCATAAACTGAAACATTTTCATCCACAAAGGCTTTACTTAAATTAACAGTCATAGTCCAAGGGAAAATTCCTTGTCTAAACAAAGGTGCATTTCCGTAAACATTATATTCGCCATTAGCAACTGCACTCTTAGTAATACTTCCCACACCTTCAAAAACAGGTGGTTTTATCGGTGTATTATAGCTTCCACAATTGTAAATTTCTGAAGTGTTTTTTATTGCCTTTGAATCAATAACAGCATCAGCAGCAAATACCTGTTTAAAGCTAATTTTTACTATTCCATCAAGCTTCGGTAAGAAATACCAATTAGTACTCTTCACTGAATACTTAGCGTCTTCTTCGGCTTTAGCTTTGTCTGCTTCATTTTCCGGTTTCTTAGGATTTTTCTTTGCAGCTTCTATTTTACTAGTAAATGTATTTTCACCAAAGTCATAAATCTCAGATTTAGTGTATTTGTCTGGAATTGCAGGACATGGATCATTTTTTTGCATTGGTGGAACTGGTTTATCATCTGCATCAATTAATGACTTGTCTAACTCAACCTTCTCCCATTTACCCTCTGCATTTAATTTCTCAACAGTAATTTCAATTCTCTTTGGTTTTGGTGCATTTTCCAAACCTAAGAAAATATCAGAAATCCAAGTTGGTCCGTAGCTGTATCCGGCTTTACCAGCTTTTATTTCCCAGAGAAGAGCTTTCTCATCATTCTCTAGACTTACCTCAACCTTTTGGAAGTTTTTACTAATGTCAGGTTTCTTGCTTGGCGTAACTTTTGTTATATGCTCTTCAGGTTCGCCTTTTGGTTTAATAAGTTGAACTTTATTCTCTACTGTAACTTCAGTCTTGCCCCCCCAAGGTATTTCAGTTTCAAATGTAATTACTTGTTCGCCTTCACTACCTTCAGGGAATGTGTATTCTATAGTTTTTGTCCCACTATTATAGATATCTTTATCTTCAATAGCTTTACCATTAATCTTGAAACTACCTGCTATTACTTTTCCTACATTGCTTAGATCATCAACGATTTTATTTCCAGCTATATCAGCCTTTTGGCCATCTAATGTCCTTGAAGCTTTAATAGTCCACAATATATTATTTAATCCATTTTGTGCACCTGATTTATTTAGATTAAATTTTTCAACTTTTTCTTGACTTGGTATTTCAATTTCCTTTTCTAGGATTTTTATGAATTTTTTATCACCAGTACCGTGGTTGTCTTTACCTTTCAAGGCCTTGAACATACCTTCAAATTCTACAATTAACTCTTGTAAATCTTTGGGCTCATAATTAAATTGACCTTTTGGATCATTAGGATCACTCAGGAAGTCCATTTTTGCATAGGTTTTGCCATCTGGATCATTTAATATGCTAATTACACCAACCTTTTGTCCAGTCTTAATCTCATAAACTGGAGTTTTAAGTTGTGCATCATCAGCAGCCTTAATATTCTCTCCAAGATAAATTTTTGCAAAGTCCTTTTCATTTACTTGGTCTTTGCTTTCTAGACCAATATCTTGATAATCTCCTATGTTTTCATCTTTTACAATCTTAAACATAAACGAAAACTTTAATTTAAAAGCCTTATCAAGATCTAATTCCCCCAAATTCTCAGCAGGATTGTCTTCCTGAGAAAATTCCTTAACATTCACATTGCCAACTGCATGTGTTTTATCTCGCTCATCAGCAACCGCTTCTGGCTCTGCTTTTAACAAAGTATTTTGTCCTATGAAAGATAAAATAAACAAAAATACTAAACTTAAAGACAAAGCTTTCTTTTTCGTAGCTAACTTGCTAAGAAAATTATTCTTTTTCATATTTCTCCCCCCCCGAAAAATATTTTTACTATTTTTATTAATATAACAATAGCACAACAAAAAATAATTATAGCATATAATTCCCCTACACCGCCCCTCACTAAATCTATCAATGCCAAGGTAATAAATTACAATTTATAACAATCCGCATTTCAAGTATCACGAGCTCATTTTTCAAAAGGAATCGAACCTTATACCGCTCTAGTACACCAATGCATTGGGATCTTTATACTCGTTCCCGAGAGTAGCATTCGCCTAGGTTTAGCTACCAACTTTTTGCTTCAATTAATTAAACTCAGTTGAACTTATTTCAACTTCTCGACTCGACTCAATTTAATCGAACTAACCAAGACAAGCTACAACAATTCTGTTGTCCAATTTGCCTCTTGTATTAGTAAATCAAGTTCTCTTAGTTCTTTTGCAATTCCATCTGCTTTTTTCCTAAGTTCGCTTACATTTACAGATGGAAAAGTTTTGATCTCTGTACGACTGTATCTTGGACTAATGTCAGAAGCAGTATTCAAAAAATTCTCATAAATACTTCTTTTAAGTGCCAAGGCATCACGCTTAGCTAAAAGTTCTGATATTGATCCATTTGCAGTTATCGTTTCATTATTAGTCTTATGTATCCTATAAATGTAAGTCTCTAAACTAGAAATTACACTTTCTAACTCTTCAATTAACTCCAAAGGATCTTCCGCAGTCGGTTCACCTTCTTGATAGGTAGCATTATTCCCTAATCTAGTTCTAAGATCTTCTGCTTTGTTCTGCAGGTCACTTCTAATTTGTAAGGCTTGTGCAAGTTTCATAGTCAGTTCTCCTTTTCTCTTATTTCTTAAAACAAACAACTTACCAGTTAATTGGCGTTTCACCTAAATCTTCAAGCATTTTATTAATCCTGCTAAAGGGTCTAGATCCCAAAAATCCTCTATACGCGGATAAAGGCGATGGATGGCTTGATACTATCTTGTATTTAATAGGTAAATCACTAACTGAATTTTCTGCCTTTTTCCCCCACAATACAAAGATTATATTTAGATTTTTCATCAATAAATATTTCAAAACATTATGCGTAAACTCATTCCAGGCAATATAGTTATGGCTCAAAGGTTGCCCTTTCCTAACCGTTAGGTAAGTATTCAACAAAAATACTCCTTGTCTGCACCATTCACTTAAATCTCCATTTGTCTTATCTATTCCTAGATCATCTTTTAGCTCTTGGAAAATATTAATCAAACTTTTGGGCAAATTTAACTGTGAATGTACACTAAAGCTCAAACCCATTGCATAAGGAATTTCTTTACCATTATGGACTTCAAAACCTGGATATGGGTCTTGTCCAAGAATTACAACTTTAACTTTTTCGGGATCAACAAGCTTAAAAGCACGAAACACATCCCCAGATAATGGATACACTTCGTGCTTTGATCGCTCACTTTCCACTTGCTTAATAATATTTTTAAAATAAGGTTTATTGCATTCTATTTCTGCAAATTCATGCCAAGACATTAATTGACCTCATCATCTTTATTTAATCTTGAATGTGTGTGTTACCAAGCCTGTTGGAGAACCGTCCTTACCACTCAATCCGTACAATGATAGTTTAAATTCTTTTGCAGTAGTTTCAGGAATTTCTATTTCGAAGTCAAAAACATCTCTCACACTTAATTTTTCTGACATAGTCAAGAAATCTTCAACTAGAACATTTCCATCTTTATCTTCAAGCTTATAATGTAATGTCTTCTCAAAAACCATTGCAGAACCTTCTACTCTTACCTTATCACCTGACAAAACTGCACCATCTTCAGGAGTGTTAATCCAAATTTCAGGTTCTAAGACTAAACTTAAATCTCTAACCAATTTCTCCTGAACTTTTATACTGGCAAGACCTCCAACTTGAGCCTTTTCACCATTGACCAAAAATTTAACTTCTTCTATAGAAGGGAACTCTGTAAGAGTATTTACCATTGCTAATATAGAGTATGTTTCTGCATTACCAAGCTGATCTTGTAATAAATATTCTGGAGATAAATTAACCGTAGCAACACCATTCTCTATATCTACACCTAAGATTTTTTGATCTTCACGGAAAGATACAAAGGCACCTTCAGTCTTTGCATCATTCTTCAATAATTCTTCTAAAACTGCTTTTGCAACTGCTTTAGTTTTAGGAATAGTATGTGTTTCTCTGACTAAATAATAAGATTTTTCACCATTATCTTGATTTTCTTTTTCGCCTTGGCCACCATTAACTGTCGCTTCTTTAACATAATACAAATTCACTTGCATATTTTCCTGAGATTCGGCCTCTGTTGTACTTGCTTGTGTAGTCTTTTCTGTGTTTTTCTCACTACTTTCGCTTTCTGCTTGTGTAGTGGTGCTTGCTGTAGTTTTGCTTGTATCATCGTTCTTTCTGCAAGCAGCTAGAGTAGTAATACCTAGTGCTATTGCCATTCCCAGCAAAGCTAATTGTTTCAAATTTTTTCTACTCGTCTTATTAAATACACTTTTCTTCATATCCTCTACCTCCTTCTCTAGGATATCTATATTTTACCACGTCTAAATTCTATCTGCTTAGTTTATATAATCCTCAAAATTCCTAGGACATAAAGAAAGCGTGCCATTTTCTATGAACTGCACTCTGGCACGCCTGCTAAAAACTAGATTAATTCAAATTCTGTTAGCAACAAGTCTTTGCTATTGGGTCCGACCATAACTTCGAACTTACCTTTGTCGCTCTTATATGACATATCTAGATGATAATATCTTAGTTTATCTTTACCTAGTTCAAAGGTCACTTTTTGCTTCTCATGCGCTTGCAAAGTAATTTGCTGGAAATCCTTTAGTTCCTTTAGTGGTCTAATAACTTCTGCCTTGAGATCTCTTATATAGAGCTGTACAGTTTCTGTCACTTCTCTGTCTGATTTATTCTCTACATCAATGGTTACTATAAGTTTTTCAGATGAGCTAATCTCGTCTTTGTCCAATATCAAATTACTATACTCCACATCTGAGTAAGATAGTCCATAACCAAAGACATATTTTGCTTCATTAGGAATATCCAAGTATTTTGATACATATTCGTCATCTGGATTTTCGCCAAAAGGTCTGCCTGTGTTGAAATTATTATAATAAATTGGTACTTGACCTACATTTTGTGGGAAAGACATGGTCAATCTGCCGGAAGGATTGTATTCACCTAGAAGAACCGCTTTTGTAGCTTCTGAGGCCTTGTTTCCTAAGAACCAGGTCAGTACAATTGACTTAGCCCCATCTATTCCACTTAAATCCAATGGACGTCCATTATTTATAACAACAATGACATTATCATTTACAGCACGTACAGCATCAAATAACTCAATTTGTTTAGCGTTTATCGCTATATTTGACAAACTCCTTGCTTCTCCAGACCATGCTGAAGGCTCGCCCAAAGCTAATATTACTTTATCTGCCCCTTTAGCTAAATCAACAGCTGCACTTATATATTCAGCAAAAATATTTACATGATCACAATCTAGGTCTAAAGTTTTTAGATTATCAATGTTCTTAGATAATACCGTCTCTAATGGCTCTGCTTCTTCTCTGCGACCAAAGCCTGGCCACGAACCTATAAGGTCATTAGTTTTTGCTCCTGGACCTAGTAATGCAATTTTTTCTCTTTTATCCAGAGGTAGTATTTTATCCTCATTCTTGAGAAGAACTATAGATTTTTTCGCAACTTCTAATGATGCATTTAGATGCTCTTCTGCTAAATGAAATTCTTTCTCTAATTCTACGTCGGCAAACCTAAATGGATTCTCAAATAGACCTAAATCATTTTTCAACTTAAGAATATTCCAAGTTGATTGATTAATTAACTCTTCATCTAATATACCTTCTTCAACTAGCTGTTCTGCAGCATTCAGGTAAGCAGTTGTCGCCATTTCGATATCTGTTCCAGCTTCAATAGCTAGTTTTGCCGCATCTTCGTAATCCTCTGCTAATCCATGTTTGATTAACTCTGCTACTGCTCCCCAGTCACTTATAACAACTCCATCAAAATTCCACTCATCTCTAAGAACATTTCTCATCAACCATTTATTACCAGTTGCTGGCACGCCAAAAACAGTGTTAAAAGAAGTCATCACCATTTTTGCATCAGCATCTAAGGCTGCTTTGTAGGCTGATAAATAGGATTGGCGCAATTTCAACTCTGACATATCCACAGTATTATAATCTCTACCACCATCAGGAGCTCCATATGCTGCAAAGTGCTTAACGCATGCTGCCATATTGTATTTTGTGTTATAAAAATCTTCTCCCTGATATCCCTCTACAAAAGCTTTTGCAAGAACCTCATTTAAATATGGATCTTCACCTGTACTCTCCATTACTCGACCCCAACGAGGATCTCTAACCAAATCAACCATAGGAGAATAGTTAACATGAATTCCCGAAACAGCAGCTTCCTTCGCTGAAATCTCTGCACTCAATTTAATCAACTCTGGGTTCCATGTTGCTCCCATTGCTAAAGGAATGGGGAACATTGTTCTAAATCCATGAATAACATCTCCTCCAAAAAAGGCAGGAATACCTAATCTGCTTTTGCTCAGGAATTTCTTTTGTACTTCTATTGCTGATTCTGCATTAGAAAAAGATAAAGTCGATCCAGCTAACCATAAGTCACTCTCACTTATATTTGCTTCTTCCAAAGGACCAGTTAGGTTATCTTCGTCCAGGTAATAGTTGACTGGGAATTGGGTCATCTGCCCAAGTTTTTCTCTGAGAGTCATTGAATTAAGTAGTTCTTTTAATTGTTCAATCTGCATGTGTTCCTCCTGTGGTTGTTGTTTAAAGAGTACTTTATCTTACTATAGAAAATCTAAAAAGATATCCTTTATACCTTTTCAGCAACATAGCATAACGAATCAAAATTTTGTCTAGCTCTTTCAACCATCATTCCAGCAACCATTAAATCTAGTCCATTATAAATGCCACAATCAAACTCCTCTGTACCTTTATACAAGGTCACCTTATATTTACTCTCTTTGCATAAACCTTGCCATTTAATATATTCAGGCAAAGCACCAGCAGCTAGATCTTTATAGATAACTGTTAAAATAGCTTTTGATTTATCGGTCTCTACATTTTCCCACGCTGTTATATAAGAATTTTTATAAGGATCAATAAGTCTATAGTATTCTCCTTTTTGGACCGTCTCCCAGTGCTTGTTATAAAAATCAATAAACTTCTTGGTAAATTCTTGCTCAGCTTCTGTTAAAGTAACAAGATCAAGCTCATAACCGAATGCACCTTGTAATGCTGTAAAAGCTCTAGTGCTAATTGGTGTGACACGCTGATTTTGATGATTTGGTACTGCTGACACGTGAGCAGAGATACTTGATATAGGATAGATGAATGAAGTCCCGTGTTGAATCCTTGTTCTATCGAGTGCATCGGTATTATCACTTGTCCAAATTTGTGGAGTATAGTAAAGCATTCCTAGGTCAAAGCGGCCTCCCCCGCCACTACAACCTTCTAGCAATAAATCAGGATAATTGTCTAAAACATGCTGAAGAACTCGATAAACTCCCAAAACATATCTATGAGACAGCTCTCCTTGTCTTTCAGCAGGTAGATTATGACTGTATAAATCAAATAGTGATCTATTCATATCCCACTTGAGATATTTAATATTTCCGGACTTTAAAACATTATCTATAGCTGAGATGGCAAAATATTGTACCTCTTTTCTGCTAAAGTCTAATACTAGCTGGGTTCTAGATCGATTGGGTTCTCTACCTGGTATTGCGATCGCCCAGTCTGGATGTTCTCTGTACAAGTCACTGTCCTCATTAACCATCTCAGGCTCCATCCAAATTCCAAAATCTAATCCGAGTTCATTAACATCTTCGACCAGATCAGCTAAAGTCCCGTCCAATTTACTTTCATTAGGTATCCAATCACCAAGTCCAGATAAATCCGTGTCACGTTTACCAAACCACCCATCATCAAGAACAAGTAGGTCAAAATTTATCTCTTTAGCTTTTTCAGCAATCTTTAAGATTTTTTCTTTACTAAAGTCGAAATAAGTCGCTTCCCAGTTATTAATTAATACTGGTCGACGTTTATTCACCCATGAACTTTTAATTAAATTATTGTTTATTGCTCTATGAAGATTTCTAGACAACTCGCCTCGACCTTCCTTGCTGTAGGAAATAGCCAGTTCCGGTGTTTGGAAGCTTTCTCCGTTTCCTAGTGTCCAAGAAAAATTACTATCATCCAAACCTGCCACAACTCGTGTTTGTCCTAGCTGATCTTTTTCGCAAGATATATTGAAGCCTCCGCTATATACTAGACTCAAAGCGTATACCTCGCCTTGCGTCTCACTCGCACCTTTGTCCTGTAAAATCAAGCTCGGATTTTGTTGGTGACTTGATGTTCCCCTTGTACTTTTAATTTGGAAAACATTTTCTCCTAGCTCTACTTTTCTTACATTTCTTTCTTTCAAATGTCTACCAGGGAAGTTAATTACCTCAAAATCTTTATTAATAAAATCCAAGGCTCCGGATGCAAAGTTTTTTAGCACAACTTCTTCTTTGCCTAAATTAGTCAATTTAGCTGATCTTGTTATCAGATCGTATTCAGGGAAAACTGAGTAATATAACTCTAACTCTAGTTCACTATATAAATCTTGCAATACAATTACTAAAGTCTCAACGCCACTCTCGTTCTCTTTTGATGCCCAAAAATGTGGCAATTCTTCTAAATCAGGTTTGCCTGAAATGACTTTATAATCCTTATAAACAAGATCAGTACCTCTAGCACCACTTTCCCAGAGAAGGTCTAAAGCATTTATCCTATAATCTCCTGTACCATATTGAGGAAATTCTTGTGGTAGTAAATCTAAAGTGTAATTCCTATCGCCAACTTTGGAAACGTCTCCAGGATTTCCAGAAAAACCTCTACCTAAAACTTCAATTAGATAAGAGTAATCTGCTCCAGAAATTTTTTCTCCATACCAAGTATGCAAAAGTCTTTTGTATTTATCGACTTTCATCTGGTAACTACTGTTGTTTGTATGCAGAGTAAATGTTCTCTGTTCTTCGTTCACAATTATACTTTGGCTCATATAACCTCCTGAAATGCTCAGCTTATTTCATTATCTCAGCGCAGCAATTATCACAAAGCGTCTTCAGTCGATATCCTTCTTTTCTCACTTCGCCTTCTGCGCCACAGTTTTCACAAACCTTGCTACTTTTGTTCTCGTACATCTCTATTATTTTATCGACATCGTTTCTCAGTTCCTTGTTATCTGAATTACTTTCTTCTTTGAAGCTGTAATACACTCTTAGCTCTGCAAATTTCTCCTTAATCTGTAAAACTTCTAAATCCACTGGTAGCCCTGCTGACTCATACTGCTCAACAATTTCTTGAAACATTTCTCTAAGCAGCTCATACCAGCCATCATCACATTCACAGCCAAAAGCTAGATACAAATTATCGATTCTATCATCTTCTACCTGATCTGAATTTTCTTGTAAGAATAGAAATTCTTTTACTAATTTTTCTTCTAACTCAATTCTTATGAAACTCCTCTTCTAATGAAACATGTCCAACGTAACCATTATAATTATAAGGACTTAGGCTATTGACGGCAATCGGGTTTTCCCAAAATCTTATATTAATAAAATCTTTTCTTAATAAAATTTTTCTTAACAAAATCATGTACTTAATATTTCATAATAAACTCTTATTTTATTAATCTATACACAGAAACATAGTCCCCTGATAGTTCATCAAGTACAAATCTTTCTGCTATTAAAGTCTGTATTTCCTCATCTAAATCATCTAGTTTTGACTTTGGCATCACTATATACTTAGGCAGCTTTTCCCCTTCTTGATATTTATGATGATCTAAGTCGTACAAAAATTCTGTCTCTGCAAGATATGTTGTAAAGAATGGATCTGCCCAAATAATTTCATCTCTAGGTATCTTAGGTAAAATTTGATTATATTCTTCAATTCTTGAGCCTGGATTTAAGGCTGTGCTAATCGTTGATCTACGGCTAATTAGACAATTGATGTTTATAATGACAGAAGCAGATACAGCTATAACTAAGGCAATAGAAATCAGTGTTGTTCTGGATTTTATAATTTTATTAATTACTTTTTTGCTTGGTGCTTCTTTGAGATTAAGCTCATCTGGCTCCTTTTCTTTAGCCAAAATATTATCTGTAACAACTATAAGTGCTAACACCACTAGAAATAAATGTGACCCATAATTATACTGGTAAAACAGCTCAAATTGATAAGCATAGTTACTACTTAGATTTATAATTAATAGTGGCAAAAACAAAGCTAGCCCAGCAAATCTTCGATTAAATAGTGGCAAGAATCCCATAAACATTAGTGTTAATAATAGAAAAATAAATTTCCTTGGGATAAAAATTGTTAGCAAATAAAAACTCGGGTTAAAAATTAAGGTAAGTAAAACTCCTAACAATCCATATTTTTCATCAGGCATTAAATTAGAAAATCTCCCAGACATATCGCCTGTCCCAAAATTCTTCAAATATAATATGTTAGCAGTAAAAACTAACACCCCTATAATCACCATCAGGAGAGCTATTACACGTGCTTTTTTATAATCTAGCTGTGTAACTTTCTCATCCTTACTTCCAACAAACAAGTAAATAGCAATCGCCACAAAATAAATTACAGCATCTTCTTTTACACCGAGCAAAAGTAAACCAGAGACTAATATACCAAGATAATTGCCCTTATAAATAAAGTAAAGCAAAAACATGATACAAGGTGCTAGAAAAATATTCTCATGGAAATCATAATAATTGGATAACAAGAAAGCTGGTTGCAAAGAAAAAATTGCCCCTGCTATAACTAATTTGTTTGACCTTAAACCATATGCTTTTGCCAATAGTAAAAAAGGGATTAATGCAATGTACACGACAAAAATTTGTGCTAATTGTAAGGTCTCTGGATATGGCAATAATTTAAACAACGGAGCTAATAAATATACTGTAGGTGAAACATGTATATTAAAATGACTTGTTTGGAAATCACGCTCAACTGTACTTAATGGCTTACCATTCCTATTAATACTATGGTACATTTGTGTGAAAATCCCCATATCGTAAGATGAAACTGAGTAAGATCTTAACCTCGACCACAAATATAATTGAGTAAAAATTATTATCATTAATGCCAATGCAGATAAAATAATAGCTATTATGCAAAATTTTCTATTTGAGTTTTCTTGAGAAATTTCAAGTTTGTCCTGCTTGCTTGCAAGATATTTATACACTGCATAAATACAGAAAGTTGCTAGAGTAATTGAAAATACTACTAAAACATAAGTCTTTATTAGTTGGATATCATATTTATATTCGACAATTCCAGAGAAACTCTCGGGTAAGGAATTATCTGCTTGCCATAACTTTTGAATTAATAATATAAACAGGAGTGAAAAACTAATATTAAACGTCTTACTCCAAGCTCGATTATAATATACATAGGCAATCGCTATTAAACATAAGCCTGCTACTAAATGCCAAAGATTGGTTTTTACTGAGATAGTTAAAGCCCACAACATAAAGGCCAATACTGAAAAGTGCTTTTCTTTTGCCTTTAGCTCCATCTCAGACTTTGCTAGCCTAGGTCGTTTATTTAAAATTATCGTCTCAGTTAAATATAATAGAGACAGAATTAAGCAGTATAAAGAAATTTGAAAAAAAGCAAAACTCGGACTAAACATTGCTGCGCTTATATCTGAAATTTTAAGTCCATAAATAATTAAAACTAAGGTTTGCAAGAAAAAATAAGCCTGGATAAATAGCTCAATTCTAAAACCAAGTTTATTACTCTTGTTACTTATATTTACACTAAGCTCTTTATGAGACCCTACACTATCCATATAATCCTCTTACCATATAATACTCTTGTAAATTTTTAATAATTATAGCAGATTGATTTTGCTTAGCCTCTAGACATAAAAAAAGATGCCACAAAATTAAAAATCATGCAACATCTTTAAATTTTCTAATCTATATTTAATTTTTCTAAATTTAGCTATTTAAGACATCTATTATATATAACTATCTATTCAGTTTTCTGATTAATCCTAAAATTGCTAGCCAACCTGCTACAACACCTACTATAATCCATGCCAAAATATTAATTAAATTAATATTCCTCTCTTTCTTAATCTTTTAATAAAAAGATATTTGTAAACGTAATAACGCAGTTTTGTTAAACTTAACGTATCCTTTGAGTTATTTTTATTAAAACTAGGTTAAACATTTTAATCATAGCTTTTCACTTTTTTATTTCTATTCAAATAATTTCCTAAGACGAGCAATAACACTGAAATACTTCCCATAAATATTAGTGATTGAATAAGTGGGATATAGTTATAAGAGATATTTTTCCATAGTTTAATAATCTCTTTATCTGCAAAATATGTAAATGGTAACAACTTAGAAATCCAACGTATTTGATTTGGAAACTTATCTACTGATAAGCCCATCATTCCACTAAAGAATAGCATAAAGAAATACAGAACCATTGTAATCGCGTATGTGATTCCAAATTTTTTAAATATGTTGGCTATACCATGAGCCATTGTGAAAAGAATTGCACATTCCACGATAACGAAAGCAAAAAACTTAAGAGTGCCAGCTAAACTGTAAACTTCCCAACCTAAGCCAATATAGGTCGCAATAAAATATATTAAAAATGCTACTAATAAAAAGCCAAGCTGAGAAAGGAATTTGCTAATTAATATTTCCCTTTGTTTGAAAGAAAACAATCTTAATCTGAGCAGTATTTTGTTTTCTAATTCTTGAGAATATAAGGCACTATGCCCCATAAATATTGCTGCCATTGGAATCATATGAAGAAATCCTAGGCTTAATCCTGTTGAAACTTCTTTAGGATCAATAATATTAGAAAGCGATTTTACTTCAGCAAGCACATAATTACCAATAACTAAAGCTAAAAATATAGGAAATACTACACCAAACATAGGTATGTACCATGACCCTAGTAAGTTTTTAAATTCATATTTAATCAGACGTGATAATTTATTATTTTTCATAATTCAAGCTCCCGTTATTTTGCTTATATTGACGAATGGCGTTGAAGCTCATTAACTCAATATCATTATTAGTTTTCTTGAAATTAATGTTTTTCTCTATCAGAACTTGGCTTATTACAGTAGCCTCTTCCTCATTATCAGCTCTGAAGGCCGTAATATGTTCTGGAGAATAAAGTTTTTTGAATACATCTAGCTCTGGAATATAATTCTGTGTATTAATAATGAAGGCGTTATATCCACAATATTTTTCAAAAAGTTCTACTTTATCACCGAAACAAATAAGTTTACCATGATCTAATAAAAGAATTTTGTCTGCCAGGAGTTCTAATTCCTCATAATAATGAGTTACATAGCAAATAGTTGTTCCTTTATCTTCGTACCATCGCATCAACAATTCAACTAAATCCTGACGAGTCTCGTAATCTAATCCAGAAGTTACTTCATCAAAGAGAACTAAACTTGTTTCTTGATATAGCACTAGAATAAGACTCAATCTTTGTTTTTGTCCTCCGGATAGATGCTTGAATTTTTTCTTCAATGAATCTTGGAAAGAGAAAAACTCAATTAATTCTTTAAGTTTATCATCTGATTTCCAATCGCTCCCTGTTACTAATTCGATGATTTCAGCAACATTTACGTTTTCCGAATAGTTATTATCTTGCATATGAACAGATATATTATCTTTAGAATCTCTAAAACTAATATTGCCGGAATAATTAACTAAATCAAGAATAGCTTTAATTAAAGTACTCTTCCCTGCACCATTGCTTCCAATAATGCCTATCTTATCCGCATCTTCAATATATAGTTCTTGATCAATATCTAACGCTAATAAATCGCCATACTTAACTTTTAAATTATTAATTTTAAGCATTCTGTCCTCCTATATCTTTTACAAGTTAATCTTAAATAGCTTATGTGGGATATTTTATGTAGAAGATGTGTTTTTTAGGAGATATTTATCTTAGAAAAAGCTGCTTATGATAATAAATATATGAAGACACTATGAAAAATTAATTCTGCTAGTTACAATATTATCCTCTAAAAAAACATCCAAAGAATATCCCATAATTTTCGCATAGTAATTAGAAAAATAAAGACCTAATCCATTTCCCGAGCTGCCACTACTTACAAATGGTTCAAATATATGGTTAAAAACTTCTTCATTAGCAACTTCAGTTTTGTTTTGTACCTCTAATTTGTGTGAGTCTAATTCGATTAATATTGTGCTACCTTCTTGGGCATATTTGATTGCATTTTCAATTATATTCTCAGTTATTTTCTGAATATAATTTAAATTGCTTGTAATACTTGCATTTCCAGAAAATTCAATATGTAACTCACGTTTGTCGATAACACTGAACCATCTATCTATTAAATTCCCCACTAACGCTCGCATATCAATTTCTTCTTTATTAGAAATATCTACACTCAATAAATCTTCATTCATATCTAGAAGTTCATCGATAATAAATCTCATATTAATTAATTCATTCTTTACTTTTGGTAGGTAAATTGAGTGATCTTTATATTTACCAATATCGCCGATCATGCCTTCTATCAAAAGCAATGAAACAGTAATAGGAGTCTTAAGCTGATGAGAACTTGCCTGCAAGAATACTTCCCTACTTTTCATATCCTGTTTAAGTCTCTCATATTGATCACTTAACCTTAAATATAATTCATCGATATCATTAGCTAATATTTCAAATTCATCATTAGTCTTTAGAGGTAGAGGCATTATAGAACCAGCTCTATCAAGAGGCATATTAATCATCTCATTAGTGTGACTGGTGATCTTCTCTATAGGTTTAACTATTCGATTAGAGAACCACAATGTAGATAAAATAATAATTACCAGTATTACTGCAATAATGACCGGAATATTCATAAGTATAATTGGAACTATCTCATCTATAGATCCTGCTACTGCTGAATATGCAGTTACTATAATCTTATTATTTCTATAAGTTACTACTAAATTATTGGCATAGTCATTTCCGTCAATTTTGGTTCTCGCTGAATTTAGACTTGTATCATTTGATAATCTAACAAAATTATACTGTGTACTATCTTTATCAATGTTTAGTGGTTGAAATTTAAAACTATTAATTTTAAATAATTTCGTTTCTGACTCATCAATAAAATCTTGTATATTAATATTCTCGAGTTCATCCCAAGTACTAACATCTTCAGCTTTTGCTATTTTTTTTAGGTTAGGAGTAATTTTAGCAAGTATTTCTTTTAACCTATCATCCTTAAGTTCAAGTACCCCAGAAAAGTTCAAATTATAATAATATATTTTATCTAAGTCTTTTTCATCAATGCTAATAGTTGTCGTAAATACGGAGGAATTTGCCTTTGTGTTATCACTATCATATTTATTATTCTCCAAAAACTCCATATGTCTTTGGCTAAGCAAATTGGCTTGTCTTTCATAAGAATATTCTACGTATAAAGATGGTAAAAATATTATCAAGTACAAAACAATAAACACTATTATTAATGCTGCCAGTGAAAGAGTATACATAAATGTCTTCCTTGATAAATTCATTAGTTTAAACCTACTTTTTTATTTATATTTCATGGGTGAATTCATTATTCTTTGTACTGATAACCTGCACCCGTTATGGTTTTAATACAATTGATTGGTAGTTTTTTGCGCAAATTTTTAATATGTGAATCTATAACTCTGTCACTTCCGAAATAATCACCTTGATACACATAAGTAATAATTTCTTCTCGAGAAAATACTTTTGCTGATCTACCCATTAATAAATCTATAATTTGGTACTCAGTTAGCGTTAAGTTTAAATTTTCACCATTATAGTAAGCTTGATACTCTTCATTCTCTAGCACTAAACCCTCTGTCTTAACCGCTTTCTGAGGACTTACTCTTCTTAAGATGGTTTCAATCCTTTTGAGTAAAAGAATCGGTGAAAATGGTTTGCTTACATAATCATCTGCAAAATAATTAAAAGCTTGTAACTGACTTTGCTCATCATTTAATGCAGACAACATTATTACTGGTACTGAGTCTAGATTATCTTTGATATACTTCAAAACTTCCATACCAGAAACTCCAGGTAACATGATATCTAGAATTGCTAAATCAATACAAGTATCATCGATAATATCAAATGATTCTTCTGCATTACTAGCCATTACGACTTCATATCCTGCAAGCATCAGGTACTCAGCAACTACCTCTCTTATTTGTTCTTCATCTTCTAAGAGAAGTACAGTTTTTTTCTCACTGATTTTCAAACCCATTTACACGCTCCAAACTCAAGCTCAAAAAGCATAGATAAAAATTGCACCTTTATTATAAAAAACACTTATGGATATTTTATGGAGAAATTATCTATTGAATAACCATTTATACATTTAGTTAAATTGCTTCTCAACTAACTTCTTTTACTCCATAATCCCAAATTATCTTCTCTAGCTTCTTTATTAAACTTCCTGAACGATTCATGGTATTTTACATCCGGTGGAAAAGTAACTAATTTTGCATAACCATTTGCTAGGAGTTTCGCATTCACCATATGGTTTACTAAATCAGTTTCTGTAATATTATCGAAATCAACATTATTCAGAGATGATTCTAACCATACATACCTTAATAATCTGCCATACTGGTCCCTATCTGAAACATCTTTCTCTAGATATACTGTTTTCCCATAAATTAAATCATGCAAATATTCACTTGCTTCTTTAGCATAGAATTCAGCCGCTCTGTTCTCTTTTGCTAACTCTGGAGCATCAACACCAATAATCCTAATCTTTCCTATCTTTCCGTCCTCAAACTTGACATACACAGTATCACCATCTACATGTTTCACTACCTGAGCTTCCACCAAATTATTACTGTCTAATTTGTTTGTGTTGTGCTTATTAAATAAGCTATTTAAAGTAGGAATAAGAAAAGCCAATGCAATAATTACGGCTGAAACAATTTTACTTTGTTTATTATATTTATTTTGTTTCTGTGCTTTCGCTTTATTTATATATGTACTTTTATTAGTATGCTTGTTCATGTTTAAACTCCAAAGATCTGTTAAAAAATTAGTAATTTAGTAATTTTTATCCAGTATATCAAAGAATCATTGTTGAAAATAAATCTCAAAACAAATTGCTACGCTCATCGCTCATTTAAATATATTAATAAAGCATGAACATTAAAACCTTATTATGCTACACTTGTTGGAAACATTTACAAGCAATAATATTTTGTTGCTTCAGGAGGGATAAGGAACATATGAACGAAAACAATGAGAAATTCTCATCTAACTTTGGTTTTCTAATGGCATCTATTGGTTCAGCAGTTGGCTTAGGAAACATTTGGGGCTTTCCTTATAAAATGGGAATGAATGGTGGATTTACCTTCTTCATAATATATTTACTGCTTGTTTTCACCGTAGACCTTCCGTTGATGATGGGCGAAATTGCCTTGGGTAGGAAAAGTGAAAAAGGCGCAATTCAGGCTTATAAAACTATTTCTCCAAAATTTAAATTTATTGGCTGGTTTAATGTAATAGCTCCTTTCCTCTTACTATGCTTTTATGTTGTTTTTGGTGGCTATATACTTAAATATTTATTGGCCAACCTAAAAAACCTATTCGCATCAGGCTCTTCAAATATCGCTACAACACATACAGGATCTTTTTTTGATAACTTTATTTCTGCAGGTGCAGAACCAATGATCTTCGCTTGGATTTTCCTTGCTGTTACTTTGATTATCGTAGCACTTGGAGTTACAGGTGGAATTGAAAAATTCTCAAATATAGCTATGCCTACACTAACGATTATGTTAATAATCATCGTCATTCGAGCCTGCACTCTAGAGGGTGCTGGAGAAGGTTTGAAGTTTATTTTTAGCCCTGATCTTTCCAAACTCGAAGGTATGGGTCTATTAGAAATTTTTGCTACTGCTGGCAGTCAAATGTTTTTCTCGTTGTCACTGTCATCTGGAGCAATAATAGCCTATGGATCTTACTTAAGCAAAAATAGTAGTATTGAAAAAAATGCTGCAATCATTACAATATCTGACTTAATAATTTCAATCTTTGCATCTATGGCTGTTATGCCTGCAGTTTTTGCTTTTGACTTAGAGCCACAAGCTGGACCTGGTTTGCTTTTCGTATCCTTACGAGCAGTCTTTAACGACATGGGTACAACTGGTCCTCTATTCGCCAGCATTTTCTATTTATTAGTGTTATTTGCAGCCTTGACCTCATCAATAGCTATGACAGAAGGATTCTTATCCTCTTTACTAGATGCTCAAGTTGCTCGTGGAAAACAACCTAACCGTAAATTAGTTTCTGCATTAGTGTACCTTGCAACTTTATTAGGTGCCAGCTTAATTTCCTATGATGCCTTAGGCAAGTCAAACCTCTATCACCCCTTTGGACTATCTACCTGGCTAGATTTCTTTGATCTTTTAGCAGAAGGTATTCTAATGCCATTAGGTGGCTTGTGCCTAGCAATTATGCTGGGCTGGTTCAGCCCTAATGTATTAGATGATGAATATTCTCAAGGAAGTAAATTTAAGAGCAAAAAGCTCTATAGATTTTGCATAAGATATATTGCTCCTCCAATTTTACTTCTAGTAGTTATAGTTCAGCTAAATGCATTCTTTGGCTTTATTTCTTAGTTAAACTATATGCCGCAATATCACAAAATCATTACATCTGGAAAAAGTAAAAAGCCTGAATAATATAAAATTATTCAGGCTAAATTTATGTTTAATTTTTACTTGCAAAAATTAGGTATAAACTAAATACCACGGTTTGCCATCAAAACTTCAATTTCGTCTTCATTTAAACCAACCATAGCTTCACCTAAATCTTCTGACAAAGCAGCAATTTTATCAAAGTCGAATGGATTTTTGACTGTTTCAACTATAGCTTTGGCACGTTTTTCAGGGTTACCTGATTTGAAGATACCTGAACCTACGAATACACCTTCTGCTCCAAGATGGACCATTAAACAAGCGTCTGCTGGAGTTGCTACACCACCTGCTGAGAAGTTTAATACTGGTAGTCTCTTATTATCATGAACATATTTAACTAACTCGTATGGTACACCCAATTCTTTAGCCTCATTATAGAGCTCATCTTCACGTGTAGCCGCTATTCTAGCAATATCACTGTTGATCATACGCATATGACTTACAGCTTGAACAACGTCACCTGTACCAGCTTCACCCTTAGATCTAATCATTGCAGCACCCTCATTGATACGACGCAAAGCTTCACCTAAGTTTCTTGCACCACAAACAAATGGTGTATTAAATTGCTTCTTGTCAATATGATAAATATTATCTGCAGGAGAAAGCACTTCACTTTCATCAATAAAATCAATATTAATAGCTTCTAAAAGACGTGCCTCAATAAAATGACCAATACGGCACTTAGCCATTACTGGAATGGTAACAGCGTCTTGAATTTCTTTGATCATCTTTGGGTCACTCATTCTTGAAACACCACCAGCAGCTCTTATATCAGCTGGAATACGTTCTAGGGCCATAACAGCGGCAGCACCTGCGGCTTCTGCTATTTTAGCTTGTTCTGGAGTAGTAACATCCATTATTACTCCACCCTTTAATTTGTTCATTAGCTCTGCTAATTTCTTGTCTTGATACATTGTGTTTCCTCTTTTCTTTTTCTTTTCTCTTCTTTTTATATCATTTGCAATAATTTAATTAACAAGTTTGTTTCCCATTGAATTCTAACCTATTATAGCAATTATTTCGCCGTTATTATACTCTTCTAAATTACTAAATAAATATGTTTTTTATTTTATATCTTCATTAATTATCTTACTCTGTGTAATCCGTCTACATCTAATTTGTAGACTTTTGAGAACACTTTATCTATAAAGCGTCTGTCATGCGAAACAGCAATAATACATCCTCTATAATTATTCAAAGCCTCAATAATCTCTGGTTGTGACAATGGTGAAAGATTTCTTGTAGGTTCATCAAGAACTAGAACTTCGGCTTTATCCATAATCATTTTGGCAAAAAACACTTTTGCTTTTTGGCCACCAGATAATTTACCAATTTTACGCAGCATATCTTCTCTCTTAAACTTCAGACTACCTAAAAGCGTTGATATTTCCGTATGTTCAAATTTGCTGTTATTTGCCGCCAAAAACTCAATTGCATTACTATTGTAATCTATAAGCTCATCATAATTTTGTGGCATATAGCCTACCTTTAAATTCAAGCTTCTTAGTTTATCAATCAAGGTCTTAAGGAGAGTAGATTTTCCGGCTCCATTTTCACCTATAATACATAACTTTTCTGGGCCTACAATATCTAAGCTTATATTCTTCGCTAAAACCTTATTCCCTGCACGCAGCTCCGGTAAAGAAAACTCTAAAATCACCTTCCCATTTGGGACAGCAACTTCATCAGCAAATTTTATATCAATAGCTTCCTCATAGTCAGGAGCTTTGATAAGTCTACTTTGCTCTTTACTCATATTTCGCTCCATAGACTTAACCGAACGCATTTTATCTTTTAGATTTTTACCTTCTGCATCATTTTTTGTTCCTCTTAAAGCGTACTGCACTGAGTCATGCAATCTTCTAAACCGTTCTTGCTTCTTAGAAAATTCTTCTTGTTCCTTATTAGCTCTTTTGGTTTCATTCTCAATGAAAGTATCTCTGTTATTCACGTATTCACTATATGAGCAGCTAGCAATAGTATGCTTAACCTGAGTCCTCCTATATATCAACTCCAAATGAACTATACGATTGGCAACATTACTTAATAATTCATGATCATGAGATACAAATATCAGTGGTATTTCAATCTGTTTCATAAAATTCTCCAACCACTGCACGGACTCAAGATCCAAGTCATTACTAGGTTCATCAAGGAGCAAAACTGTCGGTTGTTTTAATATTTCTACCAAGATCAAAAATTTAATTTTCTCTCCTCCAGATAAAGTACCTAACATAATATCATGAGAGATTAAATCCTCATCCAATGACATTTCACTTAACAACCTGTAAAACACGTTGTAATCAAAATACGTCGTATTGATCATGCTATGTAAATAGTCCAAAGTTGAAGTTTCATAAAACTCTTCGGCTAAAGTCTGGGGTAAATAGCCAATAATCTCATTAATAGCAGAAACTTCCCCTCTTACTTCACAATACTCTTCTACATTCTCAAGTCTTGCAATAGCTTTAAGCAATATCGACTTACCATTACCTTCCTCGCCAATCAAAGCGAGTTTATCCCCTTCGCCTAAAACTAAAGAAAAATCTTCAAGTAAAACTCTATTATATTCACGCAAAATTATTGTTAAATCTTTAATTTGTAACATAAACCCTCCATATCTCTCATATACAAGGATGTATGCCAACATGGAAATAAAACTGCTAGTCAGAAACTTAAGAATAAAAAGCAGTCATTAAGACATTTAAAATAGAAATGAAATAATTGATTTCACAATATGGCATACCCAAAACAAACCCAAACGGGTAATTAGCAGTACTAAAAAATCTCCATATTGCTTATTTAATCACTATTACACTTCTCCTTAAAAGTAAAATCTCAGACAATTATAGCATAAAAAACAAGGGACCAAAAAGAATAGTGAAAATTCTTTCTGATCCCTAATTTATTTCATCTAGTAATAATTAAACTTTAACTATTAATCTATATGTTTTTTATTCTTTCTATCGAGATAGAACATGAACCCTGAAGCACCTAGCAATAAAGCACTGAATATGATACTTGAGCCTGCACCTGTTTTTGGTATATCAGGTTTTCTTGAGTTTGTAATGGTGTAAGCATCTTTAGCATTACCAGTTATTTTACTGGTATAACCATTACCAATCTCAACCTCCTTGATAGTATAGTCTATGGTTTTTCCGTCTTTGTATACATCTAAATCTACAAATTTGCCTGACCAATTATTTTTAGCAGATAATTGTAAAATTTTTCCATCTACTTCCTTACCGTTAGCAAATAATTTTACTGTAATACTATCTGGGCGTTTACCGTCTTTGTTATTGTTATCATCCCAGACTTTATTGACTTTAATATTTGTCTTTTCTGGGATTCTTGAGTTTGTAATGGTGAATCCATCAATTTCACTTGTATAACCTGGGACTTTGTCTTCAGTAATAGTATATTTAATTAATTTACCATTTTCGTATTTCTCTAGATTGGTAAATTCCCATTGCCAATTATCAGCTTGAGTGAGTGTTTTAACCGCAATTTCTTTGCCATTCTTCAACAAACGTACTGTAATATTATCTGGACGTTTTCCGTCTTGGTTATTGCCATCGTTCCAGACTTTATTGACTTTAATATTAATGTTTGTCTTTTCTGGGATTCTTGAGTTTGTAATGGTGAATCCATCAATTTCACTTGTATAACCTGGGACTTTGTCTTCAGTAATAGTATATTTAATTAATTTACCATTTTCGTATTTCTCTAGATTGGTAAATTCCCATTGCCAATTATCAGCTTGAGTGAGTGTTTTAACCGCAATTTCTTTGCCATTCTTCAACAAACGTACTGTAATATTATCTGGACGTTTTCCGTCTTGGTTATTGCCATCGTTCCAGACTTTATTGACTTTAATATTAATGTTTGTCTTTTCTGGTGTTGGTGGTATTGAGTTCGTAATAGTAAATCCATCTTGAGCATTACCTGTTAATTTACTTGTATAACCATTACCTACAGCAACCTCTTTAACAGTGTATTTAACTAATTCACCATTTTTATGTGATGGTAAGTCTTTGAATTCACCTTTCCAATTATTGTCTGGGTTTAATTTAATTGTCTTTCCAGTTTCTTTGCCATCTGCAAGTAAAGCTACTGTAATACTATTTGGTCTTTTACCTAATTTATCGTTATTATCATCCCAAACTTTATTAACCTTAACCTCTGTCTTAAGTGAGTTTTCTAAGTGAATAATATAAGTACTACTTGCAGTATCTTTTTCTCTCTTCACTTCAGAAAGAATGTACTTACCACTATCTTTTTCTTTAAAACTTATTGGTAAAACTTCTCCAGTTTTGTTGTCCACTAAAGTATCTGGATCTGGGAAATCTTCAATTATTGCAGTCCACTTACCATCTTTTGTAAGCTTTACATCTTGTACGTAATGATCGCCTACATACATCTGTAAAACTATTTCTTCTGGTCTTGTTTTTTCATCATCTCCAGCCCAAGCTTTTGTGATTTGTATCTTATATGGTTTATCTTCACCAAATATAAGCTTACCGTTGTTAGTAATGGCACCACCACTTATACCCGTTCTTTGAGCATAATTATTTTTAAATATTGTAGTAGCAACTTGTTCTGCTAAATCTTTTGAATCTTGTGTTGGAACTGACTTGTAAACAAGTTGCGCTCCTTTTTTCTCTTCTATAACAGTATTGTAAGGAAGTGGCTTGCCTGGATTTTCTGGATTATATCTTGGTGTTTGTTGGTCTTTAGACCAGTTATTATGAATACCTTGGAATGAACCATCTTGGTACCATAGTCTATAACCTCCACCAAGCATCCTTGAAGCTAGTTTGACTGAAGAAGTTTTAGTTGCTTCGCCAAATTGATATTTTATTATATTTGCAAAGTCGTCACCTGCACCATTATGCACGCCACCAGCAAAATTTGGAGCTAAATTATCATAGATGGCTAATCCATTGGTTATATTAACTATTGTGTGACCTGCTGGACAATTCCATATTCCACCACCTTGGCGAGATATAGGTTTATTGCCAGCTCCTATCATAAAGTTTTCTTTAAATGAATTATCTTTTATTAAGGCTCTGTTGATGGTTAACTCACTGTCGTCATCGTTATAAATAGCTCCACCACCCCAGAATCCATTTGAATTATTATTTTCAAATAGTCCAGCGTTTATTTGTCCTTTACTTTTATTACGTGTTGCTAAGGCTCCACCACTTTTTAGAGAAGAGTTTTCTGTAAAATGACCACCATTAATTGTAAAGTTACAATCATCTAAAAATAGACCACCACCAAAACCATTTGCATGGTTCTTTGTGTAATTTCCAGTTTCTATTGTGATTTCGGAATTCAATCCAAAAATTCCTCCACCATAACCGGAATATTCTCCATTCGAGTTTTCATTAATTGATCCACCTAAGAATTTAGCTCTTGAACCACTCAATACAAGTCCGCCACCATATTCAGCAGTATTTTTGGAAACTGTGCCTGCATTCATTTCAAACTCAGCATTTTCCATAAAGATCGCACCACCCCATGCATTAGTAACATTATGGCTAGCAGCATTATTTGTAATTTCTCCACCTGAAATTTTTACATTGACTTTAGATTTCTCTGTTCCCCAGGCACCTATAGCTCCACCTTTATAGAAACCTTTATTATCAGAGATTCTTCCTTCTGAAATATTTAGTGTACCACCATATAAGGTTATAGGAGCATAACTATAATACTTACCAGTTTTTTTCAAACCATCAGGCTGTGGTGTTTGGCTATCAACTGCTTCATTATTACTAAACTCACCACCAGACATTGTAAACTCACCTGACTTTACAAATACTGTTGGTCCTTCTAGCTTTGTATCAGCTATCTTACCGCTATTAAGATTAAGGTTCCCTTCAACAATTATTTGAGCATTAGTAATTGTAGGTCCATCAATTGTAAGGCTTCCACCTTTTTCAATTTTAATACTATTAAGTCCTAGTCCTTTAATATTTCCTTGACCCTTTAACACAATATGCTGATTTGCTTTAATCAAAATAGTTTTATCCAGATTAGTATCAGCAGTTATATCAGCGTTAATATCTATAATTTTTTGAGCATTTTCTTCCACTCCATTATTAGCTTTTGAAAGTTCTGACCATGTTGTCACAACTTTAGAAACATTAAAAGCCTCTATATTATTATTACTAATACTTTCCTCTGTATTCTCAGGAGTAATGCTTGTGCTCAAGGAGCTATCTTCATCTTCGTTATCCTTATTGTCTGAATTCTCTGTCTCTTCTAAATCTTCTGGCGTTTCCGATTCATCTACAGAATCCATATCATTAGAAACTTCTGAATTCATATTTTCTTCTGAATTATCAACTAATTCATCTGTTAGATTTGACTCAGCAAAAATATGCTGAGGGGCAACTAAACTGAGACACATTAGAACTGATAATACAAAAGCTGCTATTTTTTGTTTCATAAAAAACCTCCCAAACCCTTCATAAAATTCTATTATATCACTTCAATAGCTACTATTAAGATTAAATTCACATGATTAACATTTCAAATAAAATCTAATCAGACTTAAGCATAATGTCTCTTTAATTCTATTTGCTTAGATAAGTCATATTAAGCCCATTTTAAATCCAGTGAAAAATAAAAAGGTTCTACAACAAATGGTGTTGGTGAGAAAAATCTTAGAAAGATA
>CAUPES010000016.1:0-29635 GCA_963510375.1 uncultured Fastidiosipila sp. | reverse complement strand
GGAAGATTGGGAAAAAAGATTAAATGGATTTTTACAATTATGGGATAAAGAAATTTTAAACGATACAGGAAAAGTCTCGGCAGCTCTTGCTGAAAGACACGCAGAGAGTGAGTTTGAAAAATATAGAATTACACAGGATAGACTTTACAAGAGTGATTTTGATAAGTTCCTAGAACTAGAAGAAAATACAAAAGAGGTAGAATAATAGATTAAAGATGAGTGGAGTAAGTCCTAACGGAAGCTCCACTTTTCAAATTTTTACCTTGCTAGGAAAATCTATTCCTTGACCATCACACTCAAACACCAAAATCTATAACCTTAGAAAACAGCTACAAAAAACGATATAATTTAAATAATCTTAATTTTTATTAGAATATGATAATAATAACTATACGAGCTTGGAGGGAGTATGAATATTAGTTCAATTGCATATCTTTTACGTTATGTATTAGCGTTATTCGTTTTTGTTGTTGCTTTTAAACTGCTAAAGTCAGCGATAAAAGAACTACGCTGGTCTATGCGCCATAGTTTGCGCCCTGCTCAGGGATACTATCTTTTGGGGCAAAAGTCTGATGGCAGTACGATCAGTTTGCCTTTGTACCACACTACTAATATTGGTAAAGCCCGTTCTAACGACTTAAGAATAAACAATCCAGATATTGCGAGACACCACGCCGTGATTTATCGCTATGACAATAACTGGTTTATTAGACCGCAGAATATGTCCGCACAGTTCAGCATTAATGGCGAGCTGGTCAAAGGAGAGACCCAATTAAAGAACGGCGACTACATCGATTTTTATGTAAGCAAATTTGCTTTTGTTGATGAACCAATGACTGCGGAGGCTAGAGGTGAGATTTATGAAGAATCTGATTATGACAACGAAGCTTTCCTCAGAGCGGTCAAAAGGAATTCAAATCCACCATACATTGAATGGTTATTGATTAACCTATTTACAGCTCTTACAAGTGCAATAATTTTCTTTAGCATGCCAGAGCTAGAAGAGCTCAGGAAATCTTATTTAATATATACAACTACTGCCTTACTAATCACAGACTTTATATTCTTAATTTTGCCAATGCTCTTAAGATATGCAGATAGGATACTATTCTTAGCAGCTGCTCAGTTGTCCGTAATTGGAGTAGCTATACAAGGAAGATTAAACTTGCTATCTAACCCAGCTTATATCAGAGCTGAAGCTGAGGGTTCGGTTGAAGCTATGCAAGAAATAGCTAAAGCCATGTTCTCAAACTATAGAACACAGATTATAGCGCTATGTATTGGAATGATAATCTTGATGATAGGGGCAATAATAGTTGCAAAAACTAAGGTCATTGAGAACTTACTAGTATTCTGTGCAGTCATTACACCACTGTTGTTATTAATAACATTGATTTTTGGTAGAGGTGGTGATACTCATGGTGCTACACTCTGGCTTAGCCTAGGTGGTCACTCACTACAGTTAACAGAGTTTGCTAAAATTTCATATTTAATCACATTGGCTGGATTCTTCAAGAACAGACCACCGCTAAGAACTCAGATTAAGTTCGCAATTTGGGCAGCAATGATTTTCTTTATGTACCTGTTATTACCAGATTTAGGTTCGCTAATGATTCTAGTTCCAACGACCTTGATCGTGTTTGTAATTATGACATCTGAATACATAAAGACAGCCTTAATTCTTGTAGCAGCCGCTGTTATGAGTGTTGTTGGCTATGGTTTATTTGGGCACGTTCGCAGAAGAATTGATGGTTGGACTTCTCTATGGACTGAAGTCAATGACTCCAATAGACAAGTAGTTTACGGACTCCAAGCTATGGGACGAGGTAATATCACGGGCAGAGGTTTAGGAAATGGTAGCCCAGGTGGTATACCACTGGCAAAGTCCGATATGATTTTCTCAGTTATCTGTGAAGAGTTTGGTATTATTGTTGGAATATCAATTTTTGTGATTTTGTTTGTAATCCTTCTTAGAGGTTTTAGAACTAATATTCTAGCTAGAGATGGTTTTTCATCTGCTTTGGGTTTGGCACTAGGAACAGTGCTCTTTGTTGAAGCTTTGGTAGTTATTGGTGGAACTACAGGTCTAATTCCTTTGACTGGTGCAACACTTCCTTTCATTGCAGCAGGAGGTAGCTCTATGCTGGCAAAATGGATTGTTATTGCGTTACTGCTGGGACTTGCATCTAGACAAGAAGGGGGTAATAGATGAAACAATTAATGAGAAACGTTAGATTAGTTTTAACTTTTTTACTTGTATTAGCAATAGTCTTTGGTGCTGGTTTGTTTTATCAGATGCATCAGAGCCAAACAGTTTTGCTTGCAGTTGCAGGTGAAAACAAGGAATCTCTGCGCCAACAATATGCTCAAGCAGGTACGATTTACTCTCAAGAGGGCGTTAAATTAGCGTATTCAGATGCAGATGCAGAGAATAGATATTACGTAGAAGACCCTAATATTCAAATGGCTATATCTCACTATGTTGGAGACTATACCCACCACATGAGTAATACTGTTGAGACTTTGTATCAAAATGAGTTACTAGGCAAAAATCGTGGCATAATCGAACAACTTATTCTGGATGTTAGTGGTAAAGGTTTAGAAGGCGATAACGTTCATTTGACTATTGATGCTGCTTTGTCCGGCTATGCCAGACAACTGTTAGGAGATTTGAAGGGGTCGGTAGTTCTGATGAACTATGAAACTGGGGACGTGCTGGGAATGGCTTCAACTCCAGCAACGTATATGGAAAATATAATTAATTACGAAAATTTACCAGATTCATCTTTGTTTAACCGTAGTTTAAATGGTGCCTATGCTCCTGGTTCTACTTGGAAAATCCTGACCGCTGCTGCATGGATGAACTCCAAGGTATATGATCCTGAATTACTTATAGAATCTGATGGTTCTCCTCTGGTACCTAATGGCGCCTCCGACCACGAGAGCAAAAATATGCACGGTAACTACGATTTGAACAGAGCCTTTACAACATCTAGTAATGTTTTCTTTGGTCAGCTAGCAGTGCTAATGGGACAAAAAGAGTTCAGTAATTATTTGAATAATAGTGGTTTATCTAGTATCAAAGCGATTAACAGATTAAGTGTAAGCCCAGCAGTAATGGATAGTTCTGCAGCTACAAATGATCAAGGTTTACTAAGTTGGTATGGTACAGGACAACCAGTAGGTGAATTGAAATTAAGTATGTCACCTTTAGAGCTAGCAAGTATAGGATCAGCAGTTGCTAATGGTGGTCAGTTGCTCCAACCAAATATGATTAAATATGTAGAAAACCCTATAGGACAAAAGAAAGAAGTAGCTAATACGAAATTAAACTCACAGATTTTTAGCCCAGAAGTTGCAAACAATTTGAAGAGCTTGATGATAAATGCAATTCAGTCAGAGGAGAGCATACAATACGCTGCCGGAATATCCGGATTAACTGTAGGTGGTAAGAGTGGTACAGTTCAAAGACAAGGTGCAGAAGGTAATAGTACAAATTCATTATGGATAGGTTTCATTGATAGTAAAGAATATCCTTATGCTGTTGCCGCTGTTGTAGAAGGCTCTAACGATACTAACTCGACAGCAATTTATATAGGGAACAGCCTTTTGGCAGAAGCAGTTAATCTTAAAAATGCAGGTCACTAGTTATAGTTGTTTGCAAAAAATGATTAAAACAAGTCAGAGAGATAAAGAGATATAGAAATAAAGAGGTGAAAATTTGGATATAAGTAGAGCTTTCAGTTTAATCGGATATGGGAATTTAGTACAGACCAGTAGAATTTTAGCAATGGTTGGACCAGACTCAGCTCCAGGTAAGCGTATGATCCAAGATGCAAGGGATAGATTTGCACTTATAGATGCAACTGCAGGAAAGAAAACAAAAACAGTTCTGGTAATGGATTCAGATCACGTGATTTTATCGGCCTGGGATGCGGAGAAAATACTGGCGAATCAGGTATTACCAGAAGAGAATGCCTAATAGCTGAAAATAGTAAATTAGTTTATAATGGGTCAACAAGCAAAAACAATTGAAAGAAGTTGATTAAACAAAAATATTTGAGCGAATTCAATTGAGCAATTTATCGTAGTAATCAATTCGAAAATTAATAAACAAGGTGGTAGAGATATGCTAGAACGTCTACGTGGTGATGTACATGATGATGTTATCGAAGGTATCGTCCAAACATATAGAGAATATCCAACAACAGGAATGCTGGTGTGCGTATCAGGTCCTTCAGGTGTAGGTAAGGGTACAGTAATAGCAGCTCTTAAGAAAATTATGCCGAGTCTAGAACACTCTATATCTGTTACAACTAGAGAACCAAGAGAGGGTGAAGTGGACGGAGTGGATTACTATTTCCGTACAAAAGAAGAATTCGCCGCTATGTTAGAAAACAACCAAATTCTAGAGCATGACGTCTATGGGGGTAACTTCTATGGAACTCCACGTGAGGCTATAGAGAGAAGAATTGGTTCTGGTGAAGACATTATTATGGATGTAACCGTTCCAGGCTCTCTTTCTGTGTTAGATAAATTCTCAACATCCTGCAACATTTTCCTTTTACCACCTTCATTAAGTGAATTGGAGAAACGTCTGCGTGAACGTGGAACTGAAACTGAAGAAAGTATGATTTTCCGCTCCCAAAAGGCTATTGATGAGATTAATCAGGCAACTAAGTTCGACTATATTCTAATTAACAAGGATGTGGAACAAACTGCAAGAGAAATTTATCATATCTTAATTGCCGAGAAACTTAGGGCTGTAAGAAGACCAGGTATTGAGAAAGTGGTCCTAGGAAGATAAGCTTTTTAATTATAAACAAAGATATTGATTTTAAGGTTTTATAAAAGAAAAACTAGGGCGAAAACACTGAAAATGCTTGATTAAGCGTGTATAATGTAGTAGTTTATTAGCCTGAATTGAATATCTTATTATATTATGTTTATATTTAAGTGAAACAATAAAGCAAGTAAAAAACAAGTAGAATTTTATAATTCAGAACTAAAACGAGCTATTTACGTTAACAAATATTGAAATAGACGAATTAATGAACTATTAAACTATTAATCTATTGAACAAAAAGAGGAGGAAACATAAATGTTAGTAGAACCACCTATTGAAAATTTATTACCAAAAGTAGAGAACCGTTTTGATCTCTCAATTTTGGTTGCTAAACGTAATCGTGAATTAATTGATGGTGCAGAACCAATGGTTAAAGAAGGTGACGACGAAAGTCTAGTTTCTATCGCATGTAGAGAAATTGCTGAAGACCAAGTTGTTGCAGTTCCAGGTGATGTTGAAGCAACAGTACCATTGAGAGAATCTCTAATTGCAGAAATTATGGCAGAACAAGAAGAGGATACAGACACAGATGACTGGCAATCCGAAGGACCAGATTTGGAAGATGAACTCGTTCCAACACCTGTATCCAAGATTAAAGTCATGAGCGAAGATGACATGTTCGAAATTCCTGAAGAGGAAGACCTTGATGAAGAAGATGATGAAGAACTAGACTCAGAAGAGATTGATGAAGAAGTTCCAATAAAGAGCAAGAAGAGATCAATTGTCGAAGATGAAGATGAAGACGAAGAAGATGAAGACTTTGACCTAGAAGATGATGACTTCGAATCCCTTGATAGTTCAATTGATGACTTTGCAGATGAAGAAGATGACGATTTCTTATCAAGTTTCGAAAATTATGATTATGATGAGGATGATTTATAATGGCTACTAAAGTTACTATGGATGAATTAGTTGCATTAGCAAAAAATCGTGGCTTTATTTTTCCAGGTTCTGACATTTATGGTGGACTAGCAAACTCTTGGGACTACGGTCCTTATGGTATTGCTCTTAAAAATAATATTAAGAAGGCTTGGTGGCAGAAGTTCATCCAAGAAAGTCCATATAACGTAGGTATTGATGCGGCAATCTTGATGAATCCGAGAGTTTGGGAAGCTTCAGGACACTTGAGCAATTTCAATGACCCATTGATAGACTGTAAAAACTGTAAAACCCGTCACAGAGCGGATCAGTTGATTGAAGCGTGGTGGAATACTGAAGCAGGAGCAAGTGCTAAGGATGCGGCTGATAGACCTTTGTTAGATGCTTTATCCAATGAAGAGTTAGTTGCTTACATCAAAGATAACAATATTATCTGCCCAAACTGTGAGAAACATGATTTTACAGATGTTCGTCAATTTAACTTGATGTTCAAGACTTTCCAAGGTGTTACAGAAGATTCTAAGTCTGAGATTTACTTAAGACCTGAGACAGCTCAAGGTATTTTTGTAAACTTTAACAATGTCCAAAGATCGTCACGTAAGAAAATTCCATTTGGTATTGGACAAATAGGTAAGTCCTTCAGAAATGAGATTACACCAGGAAACTTTATCTTCAGAACTAGAGAGTTCGAACAAATGGAGTTGGAGTTCTTCTGCGAGCCTGGAACAGATGACGAGTGGTTTGAATACTGGAAATCATACTGCTTCAATTTCCTACTAGAAATTGGCGTAACTGAAGAAAATCTACGTATGCGTGATCACGATCCAAAAGAGCTATCTCACTATTCAAAAGGTACAACTGATATTGAGTATAAATTCCCATTCAACTGGGGAGAACTCTGGGGTATTGCAAACAGAACTGACTACGACTTAACTCAACATATGGAACATTCTAGTCAGGATATGAATTATTTCGATCCTGAGAAAAATGAGAAATATGTTCCTTACGTAGTCGAGCCATCAGTTGGTGTAGATAGATTATTGCTTGCAGTATATGCTGATGCTTATGTAGAGGAAGAGTTGGAAGGCGGAGATAGCAGAAATGTTTTACGTTTCCATCCAGCAATTGCACCGGTAAAAATTGCAATCTTACCATTGTCTAAGAAGCTAACAGAAGAAGCTGAGAAGTTACACGAATTATTATCGCCACATTATGCAGTGGAATTAGACGAACGTCAAAGTATAGGTAAACGCTATCGCCGTCAAGACGAGATCGGAACACCATACTGTGTAACAATCGACTTTGATTCATTAGAAGACAAAGCAGTTACAATTAGACACAGAGATACTATGGAGCAAGTTAGAGTTCCGATTGCAGAATTGCTAGATTGGTTCTCAGGTAAGTTTGATTTGTAATTAAAGGCTTCGCAGAATTGCAAATTAGCGAAATTAGTTAGATAAAAAAGTCCTATACCTTCTAGAAGAATAAAATTTCTTCACGGGATGTATAGGATTTTTGTTATTTGTGTTAATTGTTTTTCGCTTTTTTGAGGGCTATATTCGTGTATTATTAGTGTTTTAAGCTATATTTAATCGTGTTTTTTCTGGTAAAAATACCCTAGCAATGTGAGTACAATTACAATTACTAAAAATAATAAATCTTGACTTATTCCAAAGAAATTGCTGAATATAGCTACATCTTGTACTGGTTGATTTTTTAATTGGTAGAAAAGCGCCACTGCACCATCGACGAGTAAAGCAGAACCTAGGAATGAGGTTGCTATAATGATGAATATATTTCTCCAACTGTGAATTAAGAATCCGCCGATAACTGCTAGTAGAATTGGGATTAAATAATTGTATTCCATATTGAATATACCCATGAGATACTCTGCAATTTTCCACCCAACAATAGCTCCCGCTAAGACAAAGCTAAATTTAAACATGCTTGCTAATAAAATAGCACCGACCAAACCCAGAATTGCTGGTATAGCCATGCTCAGAGTTGAATTGTTGAATAGACCTACTTTTGCAGCGTACATGACAATATGCCTACCTAAAGTAACACCGCCAACAAAACCAGAAACTGTTAAAAATAATCTAACAGATTTGTTACCCCAAAATATAAAAATTATAGCAATAATTAATTCGATAATAATTGAAATGATTGGATCATTTAAATCAAACATAAAATATAAACTCCTTGCCCAATAGTACGCATTAGTATAACAAAAACAGAGCAATTGGGTTATAATAAAGTAAATTGTTTTGGATGGGATATGCTTATGGATACGAGAACAAATGGTTCTTTTGACAATAATAAAAACAAAGATAATGAAAATAATAGAAGTGATAAGCAAGAGAAATTAGATATTTCTCGTAATTTGCGTCGTGTCAATTCAGACAGCTTAAGTTCTGAGCAACGAGAACAAAAAGATTCACGTAATCAGAAGAATCTAGATAATAATGAGGGTTTACGTAAGCAAGAAGCTCAGAATTCAAAGGACAAAACAGAGATGAGGAAAGGTTCAAATTCAGCTTACAAGCCAATTTCAAATGACCCTGCAGCTAAGTCTGCTTCTAGAACCGTTTCAAAACCTATATCTAAAGCTATTGCAGAACCTAATCCTAAAAATTTTGATAATACATATCCAAAAGCCAATAACGCAGAAAAAGACTTAGATAGTAATGCAAACTCCAAATACAAAAGACCATCTGCAGATAAGAGATTTTCTAAGCCTGTAAAAAAATCAGAACCAACAGAAGAAAATATACAGCATAAATCAGAGCAATCTGTAAAGTCTCAGGAAACCACAAAAACAAAAGATGCAGCTAAAACGGAAAAAGCATTAAAAGCAGAAGAAACGACTAAGCTTTTTACCACGGATGAAATGAGACAAATTCAGGAAGCTGAGAAAAGGAGAGAGAAAACCTCTAAGTCTGAACACATTACTAAGAATCAAAAAAGCCCTAAGGAAAAAGAAAATTATAAAAAAAATGAAGAAGCTCAAGACGATTATTATGATCAAGATGTTGAAAATGTTGAGCCTGAAGAAAAAGGACCATCTAAGTTTGCCCTTGCAATGAGTGATTTTGGGGAGAAATTTGGAGCTTGGAGTAAAAAACAGCAAGAAAATTTCAAAGCTTGGAATGCTCGTAGAAAAGCAGAAGCTGCTGAAAAACAAGCAGAGAAGCAGTTGGAACTTGAAAGGCTTGAGCAAGAACGTGAGGCAAATATAGCAGAGGCCGAAAGATTGGCGAAAATTGCTAATGAACGAGCTATGCAAGAGCAGTCAGAACAAGAAGAATGGTCACGCCTGCTTGGTGTAGATGAACAAAAGAGATATAGTGCGAGACGCAGACGTAATTTAGAGAATGATACAAAAGTAAGCTCTTCAAAAGATATAAATAAATATAGAAACGTAGAAGTAGAAGAGTCTAAAGAAGTAGAAACTGAGAGTAATAGCGAAAAACTCTTCCAGGAATATCGTCAAAGACAATTGCATAACCCTAATAATATGCACGATTATTACGTGAGTAATAGAGGGCGCAAGGGAAACAGGAATGGCCGTAGCCAGTCTGAAAGTAAATGGACTAGAAGTCTAAAAAATGCCGCTCATAATATAAGCAGCAAATTTAATGACTTCAGAAATGAACTTAGAAGAAAAGATGAAATGGAATCAACTCAGGATAGAGCTAATCAAGGAGTTGGTGCCAAGATTAAACATGGTATTGAATATTTATTTATAAGGTCAAAAACAAAGCATCTCATTATGATGGGAATTGCTTTCATTGCACTATTAATACTAATTTTCTACTTATTGTTTAGGAGTCCAATATCTGGATTCAAAGATGCTTTAGCCCGTAGAAACTATCAAGAAGCAGGTCAAGCTTATGAGAAATACATAGGCAATAGCAAGAAAACTAGTGCGGCAGAAGAAGAGTTGACTAATTATATAGCTAAACTTAAAGATAATGCTATTAATGGAAACACATCCTTTGCGGCTACATATTCAGTGCTTGAAACAATGAAGAGTACCCCACTAAATCAAGGTAATGCACAAGCAATTATTGATAAATCTTTGGAAGAAGTATTAAACCTACAAGAGGTCAATAGATATTATGAGAGCGCTGTCAGTAGCCTAGAAAGCATGGATGTAAAAGCTGCAATTAGGAACTTTAACCGTGTTAATGATTTAATACCAGGTTACAAAGAAACTAATAAATACTTGGCTCAAGCTAAGAGCAATTACCGTGAAGAAGTTATGAAGAGAGTTAATACTCTTCAGTCTCAAGGTAAATATATCGAAGCGGATAAAGCTATAGATGAAGGTTTACAATTGCTACCACAAGATCCAATACTTACGAAGACAAAAGAGTCTAATAAGAGTGAGGCTGAGAGTAGTTTAAGTAAAGAAGTTAGAGAGCAAGCAGAAAGATTCTTCCGTGCAGGTAAGTTTAATGAGTTATTCAAATCAATCGATGATGCTTTGAAATCTTCTCCAAATGATGAATCAATTAAAAGGCTAAAGGATGAGTTTGAAACCAAGTATGCTGAGAGTATTATTAAAACTGCAGATAGTTTATTCAAACAAGATAGTAAGGAGTCAGCCTTAGAAAAAATTGATGAAGGTCTGAAAATTTTGCCAAATAATAATCTTCTAGAGCGTTCTAAATATAGATATGAATTCAATTTAGATGCAAGTGACGAAGAGATTGAAATCCTAAGAAAAAACAAGGACAAGGAAACTAACAAAACAGAAGCAAATCATGATGAGCATGAAAAGCCTGAAGACAAAGATAGAAATAGCTCCGATGGTTTAGCTAGAGGAAGTTACAAGGATGTTGCTGGAAATCAGCACAGTAATTCTGTATTGCTAAGTCATAATTTCAATGGAGATACTTCTGTTGTTGATCAACAAAAATTCGAAAATAACAATAATGGAAAAACTTTTAAAGGTGAAATTGCAATAGGTGAAATTGATGAGTCAACTCAAATTTATTATCAAATATATTCATCAAATAATTTAGCAAGTCCAATTTCTAGCGGAAGTTTATCTGCCAATCCTAATAGCTCTGGTGGCAAATATAGTGTTAGTGTTAATGTTCCTAGTTCAGGAGTGGAGTATTTTATTGTTAATATAAATTACTTATCCGGAAATGACATAAATGTTGTTTTGGATTTGGCATACAAATAGAGTATATCTGCAAACTAAAATAACAGACGTGCAGACAGATAGTCATACAAACAGACTAGTTAGAACAAAGGTTTAGGTATGAAATTAATTAAAACTTTAAATGAAACATACATGAGAAACTTGAGAGTGAAAGCTTTTGGGCAAGTTAAGATGCTTGTTTTACTTATGGTTGTTTTAATGTTTTTGGCAGGTTGTTCCAACTCAAAAAATTATCTAAAACAGTTTAATAAAGCGCTAGAAGAGTCTAGATTGGCAGATGCTAATGGGATTTTTGCCAAAGCAAAAAATGATCCAGAAGCCAAAATCAGTGAAGAAGATTTTTTGGAAGCAGTGAAACCATATCTGGATAAAGTTATCAAGAGCTATAAAAATGATGAAATTAATTATGATCTCGCAATGGTTGAGTTGAATAATTACAAACTTGGAAGTGAGTTCTCAAGCGTTTCTGAATCAACTGTTAAGGAGTATCAAAGGACAATTAGTACTGTAGATAAAAACGCTCAACTGCAAGCTAATGCAGAGACTTTTAGTAGGGTCGGAGACTATTGGCGCAGTATAAAATATTATAATGAGATTCTAAAAACCGATCCTAAAAATGCGGAGGCAAGTCAAGGGAAGGGTAATGCTGTTACAGCTTATCTTAATGGTGTAATCGCTAATATTAAACAAGAGCTCAATGCAGGATATCCAGCTACGGCAATTGTTCTTATAGATCAGGCTAGTGAGGTAGTACCAGAAAATGAGGAGCTTAAAAACTTTCGCAAACAAGCTGAGAATAAAATTAGAGGGCAAAGAAAAGATATTCAAAAATCTATAATTAAAAATACCTTAGATACCTACTTATATAATGGCAATCTTAATCAGGCAGAAGAATTTATTGCGAGCTTGAAAACCAAAGGCTTGGATGTGGCAGAGTATGAAGCACTACTAGAAGAGAGCAAGAAGCAGTTTATCAAAAACATTCTTGCAGAAGCTGAGAAGCTTGCGGGATCCCTTAGCGGTCGTTGGCAAAACAATCCATATTCACAGGCAATAGCTAAGCTAGATGAAGGTCTTGCAATGTTCCCTAATAATAAAGAAATGCAAGCTGCCAAAACTAAATATGAGAGCAAGGTCCCAACAAACCTATCTAGAAGTATTTATGACGCTGCAGGCAAAGTTGAATCTGGTGCAAGTGGTATGGATGCTACAGGCGTTGAACACAGCGCAAGTGACTTTAATAGAGCTGTTTATGCAAGACCTGATTCAAGTTTCAAGTTTAATGTAAAAAATAATAACCTTAGAATTTTAGCAATACCACAGACTAATGATGCAAGCGTTTACAAAGGTTTACAGCTACAAATCAAGATAAATGGATCTACTGTATATAACTCTTCTGCTTTCTCGAATAGTACAAGCGAGTTGCTATTCGAGTATGAAGTAGAGTCTGGTACTACAGTTGAAATTGTTGTAGTTCAAAGTGGATTTGCTTCATTCTTTGACAGGATTTTGGGCAGAAACGGTGTTTATTTCGAGATGTTTGGGTATTAGATTTAAATTTGAAGTGAGTTGATGTTAAAAACAATAAGCCTATTTGTGCATTTCGCACTAAAATATAGGCTGTTTTTTGACTGATTCATAGAAATGTTACATATAAATTGACGTAGAAAATTGCCTTCTGTAACATAAACTTGTGACAAGGCCATGCAAATTTAAAAAAAGTGATTGCATTTGGCGATATAGTTGAAGTGGTAAGGAGGTATATTATATGATAAGAAGCGAGAAAAATACAATTGGTAAAAAGATTAGAAATGTAGTAATAGCTATTGTAGCATTATTTGCTATTTGGTCAGGAATTACATTGCTACAAGCTAAGTCAACAGGAAGTTGGACAAAGTCTTTACCTTTTGCAAGACGACAAACAGATTTAGTTAGTGGTACTGCCACTAATAAAGATGATGCAGCAAAAATTAATCTAGACTTTATGGGCGGAGATTATGACTCTATGTGGGTAATCATAAGAGCTAGGGATAAGAATGGAAAATGGCACGATGTAACAGGTCATAATAATTTAGTTTATTTGAATAACCCGATTGATCTTTATTTGAATTCAGACGTGTATAGAGGACAAACATTGATGTTGGTAGGTGGTAATAATAATTGGACCTATGTGAATGTAAGCTCAGAAGGTAGAGTAACATTCCCTTAGATACTAAGTAGAGATTTTTTAAGATAAGGAGAGTGAGACATGAGTAGGAATTTAACCAGAATCTTAAATAGAAGGCAAACACATATTACAATTTATGTTCTCACTCTCCTTTTATTAACGTTAGCAATAATAGAGACATTAATTTACAGATACAGAGGTGTGTTTTACTTTGAGTTAGGAGGATCTTGGGATTATTTTACAGTAGATTCATTGTCGTCCTCCTTGTATTTATCTTATACATATACTTATTTGGTAGTTTTTGGTGTAGCTTTAATTCCACCATTAATGGTGTCCGATCTGTATTTTTTAGACAGAAAACAGGGAGTGCTGGCAACTTTATTCACTAAAGAGAGCAAGATTAAATATTTTTTAAGGGGTGCCTTGAGTAGCTTTGTATCTGCCTTTGTTTTGATGTTCTTTGTTATGAATATATATAAGGTCTATTTATTTATAGTTTACCCTTATGATCCATCGGCTGTGTACAATGTTTTAGGTAGATATAGTGAAGATTTAGTATATTTGGATAAAAGCCTTTTGCCACATCTTGCAGGGTACAACATGTATATTTATAATTTCGTTATAGATTTACTAATTTCAACCTATGCGGGTTTATTTGCAGGAATTGCGTATGCTTTTTCAATGCAAAATTTTAAAAGCAAACTTGTTGCGATTGGACTTCCAGGAGTAATAATCATCATTTCAGGCTTGTTCTCAGAAGTGTTTATAGGTTCCAAATATACACATTATAATACAATATTTGCATTTGGTATAAAAGGTAGAAGCATTACCACAACATTAATATACTTTTCTATACTGATATTTGTATTTTTGTTGTTATTTATTTGCGGCTTGTATAGGAATAGAGAATATAAATGATTTATATGTTGGGGTTGATCTATGGGGAAAAAAGTAATATTTAAAAATTTCTTGAAAAAGTACTATAGAACTAAAATAATTTATTTTCTATTGTTAATTTCATTAATTTATTTTATTACAATTACCTTGAATTATAAAGTGTTGGCCTTGTTTGGTAATTATGGGCAAGATGGTCGTACGCTTGATATTCTTGTGCGAGATTCAGTATTTAACGCTATGCCTCAATTAATATTTTGGGGACCAATATTTATATTTTATCAACAAAGAATGATCGCTCATTATATTAGAAGTGAAGTTATTTTACGCTTTGAAGATTTATTTGAGTTCGTTAAAAGTTATATACTCAATATTCTTTTAGTGTCAGTTATATATGTACTATTTTTACAAACTTTATATCAAGTTGGCTTACTTAGGTTTGGATTATTAGCTAAAAATAACTTAGTGTACTTTCTATCTGAGATTGTGGTCCAGAGTCTTGCATTTGTGATTATTAGTTTATTATTCTTTTTGACACAAATATTGTTTGGTAATTTTAATGTATCTTTCTTCCTTACATACTTTTTAGGCTATATTATTTGGTATTATTTTTTGATGGATAGATATTTTTCATTTTCTGGATTTGTATTATATTGGGTAAGAATTAGAGGTATGAATTTAGAATTTTTGCAGTCAGTATTTGCAGAACTCACCACTATAGGGATCTTAACTGTTTTGATAATGATTCTTTTGAAGAAAAAAGATATTTATGTGGATAGAAGAATAGGTCGAGGTGATAGGTGATGCAACATTTTAGACTTAAAATAAAAAATATATATGCGATTGTAGCATTATCAATAATTTATGTTTGTCTCTGCCTGCTTAATAAAGTGAATTATCAAATAAACGATGCGAATTCATTATTAAAATTAACTTTTACAGCGATAAAATTTTCACCAGATGGCTTAGATTTATTATCACCAACATTTAATATGACACCTCTCTTGGTTGCAACTTATTTTTATATGGACTATTTTACTGAAGACTTCGAAAAAGCTTATGTTTATGTTTTTACAAGATTTATTGACAAGAGAAAATGGATTTTTCTGAAGATTATTAAACTAGCAATTTTAGTGTTGTTGCAAGAATTAATTATAATTAATATGCTTGGAATTTTCACGATACTGGTCACTGGGAATTTTATTATTGGCGATTTCATAGTGGAGATGTTACGAATTTTTATAAGTAGATATTTTACTTACTTCGCTATAACTTTACTATCTAGTTTTTTTGCTTTGTTACTAGGTGAAGTATTGGGCTACATGCTTTTTCTTTTGAAATTATTATTAGATCAATTTATAAGCTTATTTCTATTAGTATTAAATAACAAAGTACTAAATTACTTACACAATTTTATACCAACATCTAAGAATAATTATCTATGGTATAGTGGCTCAACTAGTAAGTTAAATATACAGTATGATTTTTTAAAGATCCCACAAATGTCAATATTTCTAAACTTAATTTATTGTTGCATATTGACGGTCGGTATACATTTTATTTTGTCTAAATATTTAAAAGGTAAGGACTTGTTTGATGTTGTAAAAACAAACTAACAATTGGAATGTAGTATAAGGAGGGGTACATATGTCTAAATATGTTATAGAAGTAAAAGAATTAACAAAGAAAATCGATAACTCTTTAATATTGAATAATATAAATTTAAAGTTAGAATCAGGAGGGATATACGGATTTTATGGACCTAATGGGTCAGGTAAATCAATGCTTTTTAGGGCTTTAACAGGATTAATTTATCCAACCACAGGAGAGATTTTAATTGAAGGAATGAAGCTAGGATCCGATATTTCTTTCCCTGAAAGTTTAGGTGTGATCATTGAAAATGTAGGCTTTTGGGAGGAATATACAGGATTTGAAAATTTAAAAATATTAGCAGATATTAAAAACATAGCAAGTGATGAAGATATTAAAAATTCTATGTCTCGTGTTGGTCTAGATCCTAATCTCAAAAAGAACTATGGTAAATACTCCTTAGGAATGAAACAAAGGCTTGCTATTGCTCAGGCAATTATGGAAAAACCTAGAATTATTATTCTAGATGAGCCGACTAATACCATGGATTACGAAGGCGTATTAGAAATTAGAAAATTACTTAAAGAAGAGCAAAAAAGAGGTGCTACAATTTTGCTCTCGAGTCATAATCCATTAGATTTAGAAGAACTATGCGATAGATTTTTCAAATTTAAAGGCAATGGAATACTAGAGGAAACGGAAGGACTTAAGAGAGGTAACTAATTAGAAGATCATATAACGATTAAGTATATTAGGAGATCTGGATATATGCTAATTAAAAACAATACAAAAAAAAGATGGATAATTCTTGTTACGATTATAGCTTTGTCATATTTGTTAGGCATTATTTTTCGTTTGACATGGAAAGATCCAAGCCCTGAAGAAGTATTTGATATTTTCCCTTTGCTTAGTACTTCTAATGATAAGGATAGCATTTTCACTGTAGAACAGGGGGAAAATAAAGAAACTATTGACACTTCAAAACTAAATTTAAGTGATTTAGAAGCACAAGCGGATGTAATAACTACAGGAACCGTGGAGAAAATATTCAAAGTTACTAGATATGCTTGTTATTTTAAAGTAAAAATTAACGAAAAATATAAAGGAAATATAACATCTAAGTATTTCACATATGTTGTTCCTATAACAATTATAAATTCCGCTTACAATGGTAATTTGATGAGGATAAATCTCAATTCTGGGCTTTTACCTTTAAGGGTTGGGGAAAACTATCTTTTCCTTTTAGAGAAAATCAAATTTGATTCAAGGACAAATATCCCTAATGAGTTAAAAAATTCATACTACCCCATTTTTAAGAATCCTTTAGGCGTATATAATTTGAATATTGATGAACCTATCCCTATGAAAACAGGAGAGGTATACCTTGCCGATGTACCTAAAAATGTTGTAACCAGTATAGTCGACTTTGAAAATTTAGAAATATATAATAGGTTTTTTAAAGAAATTAAAGCCAAATATAAGGTCAATTAATGTTGTTTTAAAAAGTAATAAATCAAAAATTGTTGAATATATGCAAGAGAATTACATGGATGATTTAAACTTAAGCAAAGTTTTTCGTACTGTGGATTTAAGTATCCGAGTTATTATAGACTTATGTTTACAAAGAATAATAATGCGACAGCTAAAGAATATAGAGAAATATATGAATTTAGTTAAATTAGAAAAACTAGCAAGCTGGAAAAAACTTGAAAAGCCCCCGATCTTTATTTAAAATTAAGTAGATAATATTGAGCAAAAATCAATATTTGATTAACTTTGATATAAGTTAAAAATTATTTCGTAAGAAGATATATAATGTATGTCGAATGCGAAGAAAATATTAAAAAATAGTTTTGAAATATTTCGTTTGGTTTTGCAAAGATTAAGTGAAATAATCAAGGCTAGTATTAAGCATAAGGAGAGGATGCACATGGCAAATTACAACAAAAAAAGTATTGCAGACATTGATGTCTCAGGCAAAAAAGTTTTAGTGCGTGTAGACTTCAACGTTCCTTTGAATGACAAAGGCGAAGTTACAGATGACAAGAGAATCAAAGGTGCTTTAGAAACAATCAAATATTTAGTAGATCACAAAGCACGTGTAATCTTAGTTTCACACTTAGGTAGACCAAAAAATGGTCCAGAAGCTAAATTCTCAATGAAACCAGCAGTAGATCGTTTATCAGAATTATTAGGTCAAGAAGTAGTCTTGGCAGCTGACGTAGTTGGTGAAGATGCAAAAGCAAAAGCTGAAGCTCTAAAAGATGGCGAAGTATTAATGCTAGAAAATGTTCGTTTCCACAAAGAAGAAACAGCTAACGATCCAGAATTCGCACGTGAATTAGCTTCGTTTGCAGAAATCTACGTAAACGATGCATTCGGTACCGCACATAGAGCACACGCTTCAACAGCAGGTGCAGCAAACTACTTGCCAGCAGTATCAGGATTCTTAATCCAAAAAGAATTAGAAGTTATGGGTGGTGCTTTAACAACTCCAAAAAGACCATTCGTTTCAATTTTAGGTGGTGCTAAAGTATCAGATAAAATTGGTGTTATCGAAAATCTTCTAGAAAAAGTTGACACAATCCTAATCGGTGGTGGTATGGCTTATACATTCTTGAAAGCTCAAGGCCACGAAATTGGAAGTTCTTTAGTAGAAGAAGACAAATTAGATTTAGCAAAATCACTTTTAGCTAAGGCAGAGGAAAAGGGCGTTAAACTACTATTACCAGTAGACCACATTGTTGCAGACAGATATGCAGCAGATGCAGAGGCAAAAGAATCAGACATCGATATCGAAGATGGCTGGATGGGTCTAGACATTGGCCCTAAGACAGTTGAACTATATGCTAATGCAATCAAAGATGCTAAGACAGTAGTATGGAATGGTCCAATGGGTGTATTTGAATTTGAGAAATTCGCTCAAGGTACAGCAAAAGTTGCAGAAGCAGTAGCTAACTCAGCAGCAACATCAATTATTGGTGGTGGTGACTCAGCTGCAGCAGTTGAACAACTAGGATTCGCAGACAAAGTTTCACACATCTCAACAGGTGGTGGTGCTTCACTAGAATTCTTAGAGGGTAAAGTTCTACCAGGAATTGACTGCCTACAAAACAAAGACAGTCGTCGTGCATACATTTGCGGTAACTGGAAGATGAACAAAGGTACACCAAAAGAAGCAACAGCTTTAGTAAATGAATTAATCGAAAAAGTTAAAAATGTTGATTCAGAAGTTCTAATCGCAGTACCTTACACAGTTCTAGGTACAGTAAACGAACTAGTTGCAGGAACAAATATTGTTGTTGCAGCAGAAAATGCTCACCAAGCTGACGAAGGTGCATACACTGGTGAAATTAGTGCTAAATTCTTAGCAGAAATGGGTGTAAACCACGTAGTTTTAGGACACAGTGAGCGCCGTGAATACTTCGGTGAAACAGACGAAATCGTAAACGAAAAAGTTAAAGCTTCATTGAACTGGGGTGTACGTCCAATCGTATGTATTGGTGAAACTCTAGAAGAAAGAGAAGCAGGCAAAGAATTCGAAGTAGTTAAAACTCAATTACTAGGCGCATTGAAAGATGTTCCAGCAAATAGAGTAGCTGCTCACGTTACAATTGCATACGAGCCAGTATGGGCAATCGGTACAGGTAAGACAGCAAGTGCAGAACAAGCTGAAGAAATTTGTAAATTTGTTCGTGAAACTCTAGCTGAACTATACTGTGAAGAAGTAGCTGAGAATACACGTGTTCTTTACGGTGGTTCTATGAAACCAGCTAATGCAGAAGAACTATTAGGTCAAGCAAACATTGATGGTGGTTTGATTGGTGGTGCTTCACTTAAAGCTGACCAATTCGCAGAAATCGCAGAAGTATACAAAGCTTAATTATTCTTTATGAAGTAATTTTGCAGAGTAGATTTCTTGCAGAATGATGCTTAGAGCTAAAATTTAAAAGATAAATTAACAGCCGTACATCAGATGTGCGGCTGTTTTTTATTATTTGGATGACAGTTGGGTGACTTGTTCGAGAGATTAAACTCTTAAACTATTCAAAGCTCTCTACAAAAATTGTTGCAGGTTTCCTGCCAGTATCAATTTTTTTATATTTAATGGTTATAGTATCGTCAACTTTGACACTGCTTATATCAAGATTATTCTTATTGAAGTCTAGGAAGTATTTACTATATAACTCTCCCTTTTCATGCCCGTATAGTATGCCTTTGTTCTTGTTATAAATGCCTTCAATGATGATAGTGATTGAGTTTGTATTATCATCAATATTTTGTTTTGAGTTGCAAGAGATGAGAAGCAAACTGCAGATTAAAATAAGAAGAACCAGAATGAGATTAGAAATTTTTATATTTCTTTTTGTCATGATATACCTCTTTATTTGAATAGTATCTATTCCATTTGAGTATAAATTAATACAGAACTCATTAGAACTAATCTGCTGCTGTAATATTGCTGTTTGTTTTTATATATTCAACTATTTCGTCCATAATTTCCTTGTTTAGTAATTTGTATTCTAATTTCTTGACTGATTTGTGTGACTTTTCGGAATTTCTACTATTGACCCAATTTGAGAATAGAAATATATCACCATTCGAATAAAAATCAAAAACAGAGCTATCGTTTAGAATCAGTGTACCGCTAATGGAGTACTCAGGATAACTATTGTTTTTAGAACTAGAACTTATAATATTCCTTAACGTACCCAATGGACTAAATCTAAGGTGTATTTGATTTAACATCTTAGATAAAGATGATAATTCCTTATCATTAGTAGACATGCTATAGTCGGAGTAAGAGCTTGCATTATTTCTATCTTCAGCAGTTCCTGTAAAGACTTCTGTATCATCTTTTATCTGCACGGTAAAATAAGCAGTAGTGATTTCCTTACCTTTAAGTCCTTTAAGCTCGCCAATGGTAGGAGTATAGAGCCACCAGAGCAATGTCAATGAGAATGTAATTATTAAAAGAAAAATTATAATAAATATTTTTCGATTTACTTTAGAACTTTTTCTCATATAGACTCCTTCAACTTTATCCTAAGTTTCTCTGCTATAACCTAAACGCTTCAACTGTATCCTATGGTTTTCAGAATATATCTTAAATTCCTTCAACTGCTTCTTGTTAAAAATTCTCAGACTTGTCCTTGCTCAAAATCTGGAAAACAAAACCAATAATTATCATCACCATATTGAAAAGTAAACTAATAACGATGAAGTGCAAGAACACATTGAACTTGATTGGCACCATCTTAGGGAAGCTGTTCATATAGCCATAATTAATCGCTGTTAATCCCCAGAAATGAGACAGGATCAGGTTAAAGATGAATAATAACACGTTATAAATATTGGTAATTATAAGCACGAATTTAGTATCTTTAGCATTAATCTGGATTTCCTTGGATTTGAGCAGGTTAATAATTAGTAAGCCCATTACGATGTGGTTATAGAAGAATTGAAAGTTTGTATAATGAGGAAATTGGAATTTATACATATCTGGCACTAACATTGCCATAATTGATCCCAGGAATCCCCAATACATTCCAGTGTAGAGAATGTTTTTTTGATTGAATAATACCCCTACTATTAGCAGAGCAATTGCGATTCTACAGTGATAGAGAGGCAAAGATAATGCAACGTTGAAATATCCTGAAGAGATTTGCCAGGTATAGAGAATTATCTGATCAATAAGTAACATCGCTGCGAAAATACGAGATAGCTTTTGGCGATTATTATCTTTTTTTAACCCAAAATCACCTCTGGAAATCAAGGCTACAACAATAATAAAAGTAAATAAAATTATTAAATGCAATGCCGAAAAAACCGCTAGAGGAGAAAATAATATATCTTCTTTACCACGGAAAAAATATAAAAATGTTTCTTTAATTGAATGCAACAATCCCATAATTCACCTTCACTATTTCAAAAATTTTAATCTATACCTAGATATTCTTCTAAGGTCAAGTTGTGCTTAGGTCCGAAATTTTTAGCATGCTCTACGCCAATGTAGCGGTAATGCCAAGGTTCAAACATGTAGCCAGTAATGTGTTCTTTGCCTGCCGGGAATCTTTGGATAAAACCAAATTTGTAGGCATTTTCCCAAAGCCAAATCCCTGCTGGATCATATTGGAAGTCTTGTACTAATGGTCCACCGGCAGTAACATCAATTGCCAATCCTGTTTGGTGTTCGCTTTGACCAGGTCTAGCGCTATAACGATTAGCGGCTGCCTCACCTTCCCTTAGACTATAATTATAGAATAATTTAGCTTGGAGTTCATATGGTCTATAAGAACTTATATGAACTAAATTAATGCCAGCTTCAGCTGCTGCGCTTTGCATTTCGAGAAAAGCGTTCCAAGCTTCTTCACGCAAACCATTATTAGTATATGAATCAGGCAGTGGACGGTATTTATCACTAACCCAATGGTTTTTGCTAACTATTTCAATACCACGTACTATAAATGGCAAGTCTAGCATTTCTCCACTTCTGCCGTCAGGAGAAATTAGGGGTTGGGTGGGCGCAGGAGCTTCCTCTTGTCTGACACTATCTTTGGTATTTGTAACAACTTCAGAAGTTGTACTTGTTGTAGTACTTTTTACAGTTGTTTTCTTTGTAGTAGTTCTACTTGTCTTGGGAGTGGCTTTGCTAGTGCTGGATTTGGGAGCAACCTCTAAGTCGGTAGTAGAACTCTCTAAAATTTCAGCATTCTTATTAAAGCTGGATTTATTAATTAGTAGATAAATGATAAAACCCAGAATTACTGCAATTAGGGCGAAAATACTGGCTCTTAATAAATTCAACTTGTTATTTGAATTTGGATTTCCCATGCCGACCTCCCAACTTAAATTAAATAAGGAAATATAATCTTTTAATATTCTTCATGATATAATAAATTTCCAAGTGTCAAATTTGCGATAGACTAATTATACACTGAAGAAGATTACTAAAGGGGGAGAAAAATGGACGGTTTAGCAGATGTATTTATGGATGACGTTTTATTGCCACAAGTTTTTATCACTGATTATTTGCCAAAATTAAGTTATTTAGCGATAAAAGTTTATATCTCCTCACTTTTGTTTAAAGATAATCAAAATAAGGTAAAAACAGAGTCTTGTCGTAGACAACTTTCCTTGAGAGAAGAAGATGTTAAGGCTGCGCTCATGGAACTAGTTAGTCAAGAACTGGTGATTGCCGATGCGGATTTGGAGAGCTTTATCCTTATTAATTTGAAGAAAAGAGCTATTGAGAAGTCATACAGAAGAATTACTGCGAAACCGATGAAAGAATCTGTTGAGAATAACAGCAAATCCAAAGAGCGCAATGCCTTGATAAGTAGTGTAAATAATACATATTTCCAAGGAATGATGGGGCCTAATTGGTATCAAGCTATAGACAACTGGTTTGATATATACGATTTTGAGCCAGCTGTGGTTTATCAGATGTTTGTAGATGCGGCAGAAAGAAATGTTTTGCATGGACCGAATTATTTGAATACTGTGGCAGCAGATTATGGTCGTAAACAAGTTAAAACCTTCAGAGATTTAGCCGAGTATAAAGAAAATAACAAAGCAGTAAGACAACTAGCACTCAGAGTTGGTAAAGCCTTGAACAAGAAAATGACGAGTTTTGACCTCAATATTGTTGAGAAATGGTTGAGCGAATATAAATACGACTATGATATTATCGAACTAGCTCTAGAGTCTGCAGTTAGATTATCTGAACCAAACTTGAATTACTTCGATAAGATACTATCCAGCTGGCACGCAGCCGGGATCAAGACAAGGAAAGAAGCCGAGAATCTTATCAAAAATAACCAACAAGAAGCTGAGAAGCAAAAGCAATCCAGGAATAGCAGAAAATCTATTTTGCCACGCATTGATGAACGTGAATATAGCGATGAAGAAATCGAGAGTTACTATTATTATGCTGTAAGCAAAGATGATGAGGTTGATGATGAGGAATAAATCCGAACGCAAGTCCGCAGTGAGCCTAGAAGTCGCAGGTCAGCCAAAACAGAGAGGAACGATATGAATAAAGCAGAATTGCTAAATAAAGTGAAAAATGTTTATTCAGAAAGACAACTTATAGCTAGTCTTAGAAGAGATAAGCTGCTTGCAAGTTATAGAGAAAGTCATCCTCAACAAGCGCAGAGACTGGAGAGTCAAGCAGAATCACGCTGGGAAGATTTGAGTAATATTCTTGAGTTGGCTGCAAAAAATGCTTTAGCTGAATCTGAGGGAAGTTTCTCTAAATTATCTACACTACCTGAACTATCTAAACACCCTATTCCAGCTGCGCCAAACAACTCAAGTTCTGAATTACCCGAATTTAACGAGATTTACAAGAATATTTATAAGTCCACTAACTTTTGCGAGCTCTGCAACGATACTGCAATTTATAATGGGGGCAAGTGTCCAAAATGCTTTAATGCTACTTGGGTCAAAGTCCTGCGTGATAATATTGACCCTTTATTGCCATTAGCAGAACACAATTTTGCTAACTTCGATCTTAATATTTTCTCTGACGACACAGTAGAAACATCAGTGGGAAAAGTCAAGCCAAAAGATCAGATTCAGGGGATCCTAGATTTATCTAAGCAATTTTTAGCAGATTTTCCAAAATCTAGTGACAATCTCTTTTTCACTGGTAGAGCAGGAACTGGTAAGACCTATCTGGCAGAATGTATTGCAAACGCAGTCTTGGAGAAAAATTACCTCGCACTTGTCCTAAACATGCTGAAAATAGAAGAAATTATAAATAACTTAAGAACCAGGCAAAGAAGTTTCTCGACCAAGGCAGAGCAACTTTCCAAAGCTCAAAGCGATTACAAATTACTGTTAGAAGCAGACTTGCTTGTGATAGATGACTTAGGTCTACAAACCGATTTACTAACCAATCCCTTAGCAGAACTAATTGCAATTTTGAGAGAAAGAAATATCAATAATAAGATTACTATAATAACCAGTAATTACGATATTAAGGAGCTCAAGAAAGTTTTTGACGAGCGATTATTCTCAAGGCTCATGCAAAACTTCAAGATGTTGCCTTTCGTAGGTGAAGACTTACGTCTGAAGAGGAGGTAGTTGTGATTCTGGGTATAGGCGTGGACATTATTAAAACTAGTAGAATGCAGGCGGCTATAGAACGCAAGGGTCTGAAATTTATTGAGAGATTTTGCACTGCCACAGAAATTGAGTCAGTTCTTAAGCGAAGTGCCATTGAGGAAGCTTTAGCACAAGGGTCAACCATTGAAGAAGAATATTTGAAATCAGATAATTGGAGATTAGACTCAGTGGCGGGGCTTTTTGCGAGTAAAGAAGCTTTTGGCAAGGCTATGGGCACCGGGATATCTCAAGGCGTTAATTTAAGAGAGATTGAGATTGTTTATGATGAACTAGGGGCACCTAATTATGCTTTGCATGGTGATACTCTGGCGGTGTTTAAAGCGAGAGGTTACTCAGAAGCTAAACTAAGTATTAGTCATGATGGTGGGCTTGCGATAGCTTTTTGCGTTATTTCTTAAACTGTTTGATTTTAAAAATAATAAAGATAAAATTTTGCATTTTTGGGGAACTTGGGGTGAGATTTTGCGAAAATTAGGCAAAAAATTAATATATTCTATTGCATTTTAGAGATGGAATTGGGTATAATGGATTTCCGTGCGTTTCTATGGATATAAATCTCATGGAATATTAATTTAAGTATAGAAAAGTGCATGCTTGAATTAAGATTAATAAATAAAATCTTAATTTGAGTAGTGTTTTGCTTGAAATGCGTCTATACTTATGTTAGTATTTCGTACGCACTAAAATTTATGCAAGAAAATTATCGAGGAGGTGTAGGTAATATGGCTAAATGTCTAGTATGTGATAAGAGCGTAACTTCAGCAAGAAGAATTAGTATAACTCGTTCTCAAGTATCACGTAGAGCAAAACGCAAACAAAAAGGTAATATTCGTAAGGTTAGAGCTATAGTTGATGGTACTCCTATGAGAGTCAACGCTTGTGCAAGCTGCCTCCGTAATGGTGCCGTAGAAAGAGCTTAATATCCTGTTTTATTACAGAAAAGTTTAGCAAGCCTATTAATTGAAATATCTAAGATGTTTTAATTAATAGGTTTTATTTTGCCTTTAAATTGAAGTGGGTTAAAAGGATAAAAGCGTGACAGAGATCGCAAAGGTTCGTTTAAAGTCTGGAAATAATGGCAATAATAATTAAAATAAGCGCAAACACAGCTATGGCAAAAATAAACATAGCATTTCTTTTCTTCTTAGTATTTTCTAGCTCTTGAAGACGCTTATTTTTTCTGCATTCAGCAGGGTCAAATTTATTATTTTTTGTTGATTTATAGTTTGTGTTTTTTGTGGTTTCTTTAACATCTGGGGTTTTCATTTTAAAAATTCCTCCTGCTTTTCTAATTTCTACAGATTTTCTAATTTCTTCTGCTGTCAAATGTAAATTTAATAAATAAGATTTCCAAATTAATAATTCATTTATTAGTGTTATTATAAGTTATATTCAAATAAATCGAAACACGCTTGTTGCTGGCTCTATTTACTATCCAGAAGCAAGTCGTTAATATGAGGTAAATTATGGATTTTAGACAGATAATTGAAACTATTATTTTAGCCATAGTCGAGGGTGTTACTGAATTTTTGCCAGTTTCATCTACCGGACACATGATAATAGCTTCAGATTTAATGAAAGTTGAAGCAGATGCCTTTAACAAAATGTATATGATAGTTGTGCAACTGGCAGCTATTTTTGCAGTTCTGGTTTTATATTGGCCAAGAATTTGGAATTTAGCTCAAGGAATGTTTTCTGGGGACAAAAGATCCTGGAGATTCTTCGGAGTATGGGTTGTATCTTGTATACCAGCTGTAGTTTTAGGGGTTTTAATAGACGATGTAATAGATCAGTATTTGTTCAGCACACCTATAGTCGCTATAGCATTGGTAGTCGGTGCACTTATGATGATTTGGGGTGAGAGAAAAATCGCTGTACATAACCTAAGCTCTGAAATGTTAGACATTAATTACAAACAAGGTTTAACAGTTGGTGTTGCACAATGTATGGCCTTGATCCCAGGATTTTCACGATCCGCAGCGACTATCATGGGTGGCTGGGCAGCAGGTTTGACTACAGCAACAGCAGCAGATTTTAGCTTCTTCTTGGCAATCCCAATTATGTTTGGTGCATCAGGCTATAGTATTTTGAAATTCTTCAAAGATGATGCAGCAGTCGCAAGCATTGTTCCAGGAGATTGGCTGGCTTTAGCAATTGGCTGTGTCGTGTCCTTCATTGTTGCATGGCTAGTAGTCAAGAGTTTCCTCAATTATCTAAAAACCAAGAAGATGGAAGTTTTCGCCTGGTATAGAATTGTTCTAGCCGCTGTTCTCTTAGTATTAATGTTAACTGGTGTAATAGCTTAGTGAATCTATTTGGGAAAAATCTTCTTTTCTAGGGGTTCAAGTTGTAACCTTTTATTGGAAATTGTTGCAATTTGTAGCGGGAAAATGAATCAGCCTCCTTTATCGTTGAGATAGAGGAGGTTTCTTTTTGCTATGGAAGTGTCTGTTAAATATCAGCGAAAGTGGATGGAGTTATTGAGAAAGAGAACTTACAAAGTAACAGTTCTTGGCTTATTGCTACTAACTATATTTTTAAATATTAATGTCATTAATAGCTCAATATCCTTTAAGGATCAAATGCTTCTTTGTAATGCATTAATGGTATTATTAATAACTAGTTACACCGACCTTAAAGACAGAGTTGTTCCTAATATATACGTTATATATTTAGTATGTTCCTGGATAATAGTAACTTTGATCTTAGATGAAATATCAGAAATGGGTGCTCCATTGCTCTTTCTCTTAGCATACATTCCGGCGGCATTTTTAGTTTTCTTCTTAGCAAAAGGCGGAATAGGTATGGGGGACGTTAAATTACTTGGCGCACTAAGTCTATATTTTGACCAGATTATGTTCATTCAAATGATGTTACTCATGTCATTTTTTATATTCTTGCTAGCTGTGATAACATTGATATTAAGATATATGAGAGTGGTTTGGGCAAAAGACGTAAATTCACTTCCGTTGATACCGTTTTTGTTCGTAAGCTGCGTGTTTATCGCGAAATTTTGACTTTTTGCACAAAGAAAAAATAGGACAAAATTTTTTCTCTAGCGTAAAATAAAGCTGAAATAATTTAAGGGGGAAAAACCATGGTCATAGATACAATAGTAATTGTAGATTTAGGCAGCAAAAAAAATGCTGAACTCGCAAGAGAGATAAGAGCATTGGGAGTGTATAGTGAGGTCGTTAATTACGACGTTGAAGCTGAATACTTAGCTAAGATGTCAGGATTAAAAGGTATTATTTATAATGCCGGACCTAACAGAGTAGTTGATGGAACTGAAGTTGATGTAAGTTCTGAAGTAAAGAATTTGGAAATACCAATATTGTATGTAGACTATGGCAGCAAATCAGATTTACCTGAAGACGAATCTGCACGACAAGAGAAATTAAGCGATTTCATTTTCAACGAATGTAAAGCAGAGAAAAATTGGGGTGTTGAGAATTTCATCGAAAATGCAGTTGCAGAAATTAAAGAAAAAGTTGGCGATAAAAAAGTTCTCTTAGCTTTGTCTGGAGGTGTCGACTCAAGCGTAGTTGCAGCGTTATTAATTAAAGCGATTGGAAAACAACTAACATGCGTACACGTAAACCACGGTCTATTAAGAAAAGGTGAGCCAGAGCAAGTTATAGAAGTGTTCGGTAAGCAGTTAGATGCAAACCTAGTTTACGTTGATGCCAGCGATAGATTTTTAGAAAAATTAGCTGGTGTAGCAGACCCAGAAGACAAGAGGAAAATTATTGGTAAAGAGTTTATTGAAGTCTTTGCGGAGGAAGCTGGCAAACTAAACGGCATAGATTTCCTAGCTCAAGGTACAATTTACCCAGATATTATTGAATCTGGATCCAAGACACAAAACCTAGTTAAAAGTCACCACAACGTTGGAGGCTTACCAGAAGATTTACAATTCGAGCTTATCGAACCAGTAAAAAATCTTTTCAAAGACGAAGTTAGATTAGTTGGAGATGCTCTAGGGTTGCCACAAGAAATGGTATACAGACAACCATTCCCAGGCCCAGGTCTAGGCGTTCGTTGCGTTGGAGCTATAACAAGGGATAGATTAGAAGCAGTTAGAGAAAGCGACGCTATCCTACGCGAAGAAATAGCCAAAGCAGGTTTGAATCAAAGCATTTGGCAATATTTCACAATAGTACCTGACTTCAGAAGCACCGGAATTAAGAATGGTATGAGAAGCTACGAGTGGCCATGCGTTGTACGTGCAATCAATACAGTTGACGCCATGACAGCAGAACCTTTCGAACTTCCTTATGAAGTTTTAAGAACTTTGACTTATAGAATTACTCATGAAGTTGAAGGCGTAAACAGAGTGCTTTATGACTTTACTCCAAAGCCTACAGGTACGATTGAATGGGAATAGTAGCAAAATTTTCTAAAATGGCTTGATTACAAGCTATAGAGAGAATTAAAAGTAGCTACTGGTACTCAAATGGTACTGGAAGTAAAAAAGAATAAAATAAATAATAGTTCCAAGTGGTTTACATTTGGACAAAGAATCAGACCGTAACTTAAGTGTTATGGTCTTTTGCATTTTAGAAGCTTCTTTTTATTAATAAGTCCAAAAATCAAGAAAACTATATTTAGGATATGAAGAAAAATTATGGAATATATAATCCCTGTTATTAAGAAAATAATTGTAAGATCAGTTCGAGATAAGAGAATAAAAGCTTATTAAAGGAATGATTTTGATGGTATAATCAAGAAAATATAGATAAATGTCTGGAGTTGTTTCGAATATCTCATGCTGAAATTTAGTTATAAAAAATTGTTTAAAAAACTTATAGATTTAGAAATTAAAAGTACTGAACTTATGGATGAAGCACAAATAAGTAAAAGTACATTTTATAAAATAAAAAATGGACAAAATATTACTACAGATGTGCTTTTAAGAATTTGTAATACATTGAATTGTGATATATCAGAT
>CAUPES010000015.1:0-30696 GCA_963510375.1 uncultured Fastidiosipila sp. | reverse complement strand
CCAAGAGTTAAAAATAAGTGCTCTTAGTAGCGCTATTACATTATACGAGGAGGTATATATGAAATCTTTTAGTAAATATGTGTTCGCAATAATATTAGTTCTTACATTGGGTATATTTTCGACATCTGTTTTCGCTGCATCATATCCGAATTATGCTGAAAGCACTGAGTGGAGAAGTCAATTAGGATTCACTGGTTATGTTCAAGTAGTACCTGCATATAATGATCCTTCTGAGGGTGGTAGACATGCTAAAACAGGTTGGTTTAGATATCATAATACTATGGATAATAGCACATATAGTACACCATTACCAAAAGGTGGAGCTTATGATAATAATGTTTACTATAGGCGAGCATTTATATATGACTCTCCTAATCCACGCGCACCAAAGGCGGTTTTTGAAAGTGGATTCTCATTTTACTAGGAGAATATAATGGGGAAGATAAATAAGTCGTTAGTATTTTGGGTTGCCTGTTTAATTTTTAGTACTTATATATACATTTGTAATGTAACATTATTGGCAAAATCGGAAACAAAACAAGACTTGTTTGAAGATGAAAAAAAATATAGTTTTACATTTATAACTGGTAATAACAAATCTATTTCAGATGAAGATCGGCAAGAAATATTGAATGCACTAGAATTGTACAATTCTAGTGCTATTGTATATCCTAGAGATGGAACTCCTTTTATATATCTATATACACCATCTGTTATGAATAATAATTCTATGTTGAAGGGGCGTTTTTTCACTCAACAAGAGATTAATGATGTCGAAACAGAAAATGTTTCTATCGTCCCTTCCGATACAGGCTTAGTTTACTATTTTGATAAGCAAGAACCATTTGTTTATTCGGATAACAAATATAGAACTGTAGGAGTTTTAGATAAATTTCACCCTTATTTCAATATGGATAGCACGATGGAGAGCAAGGCTCTGGTTCCCCTTACTAAGATAGGGTCAGTTCATTCTGGCGAGTGGTATTTCTCTTCAACTGAAAAAGAATTTTTAGGCGTTATAAATAAAATTTTTTCCAAGTATTCCGTCCAAGAAGTGTCTTTCAGTACTGAAGAAGTCAATTTATTAAAATCAATATTAATAACTACTGTCCAAGATAAATGGTCTAGGACATTCTTTATAGCCATTATCTCATCTATGGGATTCCTTTTATTTGCAACGGAAATAGAAATAAAAAGAAATAAAAGATTAGACTTAATTAAATTCTCTATAGGTGCAAGAAAGAAAAATGAGTACAAATATTTTATGCTTAGAAGATTAACTGAAATATTAATTGGTTGGTCCTTGCCTTTTATTCTATTATTTTTAATAGATAAGCTTGAATCAAGTAATAATTCCCTTAATTTTTCTTATATTAATTTTACATCAAGTATATTTGTTTTAATACTGATGATATTGGTTCTATTAATAGATAGTATTATGTACTTTTCATTATCTTTTAAACGAAATGGAGAAAGACTATGACTTTTAGTAAGAACTTACAATATGCCCTCAAAGATTACAGGAAGAACTTTATATATATATTATGTGTAAATATCATTATAGTCTCATGTTTTTTACTTGTATTCTTTTTCTATATAACTAATGTAGATGTATTGAAAATTTTTAAAGTTAGAGAAACAAGAGAGCAAATCCAAAATACGAATGTGCATTTCCTAAACGTTTTCCCTAATTTAGATAATCCTGGTTCATCAAAAGATAATAGTACTTCAGATCAACTAGGATCAATTTACGAAGACGACGATTATGTTATAGTTTCCAGCTATGATCCAAATAATTTTCTCCAGAAAATTAATTTTCCTGTGAAGCTGGATGAAACCTATACAGAACCCATTTTACTATTGGGACATAAATATGGTTCAGATACTGGTACATTTTTTCAATATGAATCTAAAAATAGCGAACTAACAATAAATGCTAAAGCAGTTGGTTATATACCTGAATCTACAGTTATTTTAAGTAAAAAAGGTGCAATTAATCTTGATAACAAAAAGCTTCTACTACTAAATACAGAAGACTTCATGACCTACTTGCAAGACCCATTCCTGTATTGGGATAATATCAGAACTGCAGACAACTTGAACGAGGGAATGCTTATAAACTTATGTAACGATTTAGTCCGAAACAATATATGCAAATATGCTTTCCCTTTAACTGGGTCAGAAGTTATAAGGAAAATTGAATCTACCACAATAGGTGAAACAATAGGAACTTTATTTATCACAGTATATACAACTATTGTTTTCCTAGGATTAAATATATTTTTAAGAGCGGTAATTAATAATTCTCTGAGAACATACGCTGTACACCAAATAGTAGGTGCCTCTATAAAAGACTTAAGAGTGAGACTGCTAATATTATTATTAGCGATAATGCTTTTGCCACTAGTAATTCTCAGCCTTCTAATTATCCCTATTTGGTTAAATACGAGGGACTTTAATCTTTTGTCTATATTTATAGCGTATTTAGCTTTTTGTATATTAGTATATCTGGTAAATCGAGGCCAAATAAATGTCAATAGACTAAATAAAGTCATTCGTAATTTTAGTCAATAAATCCTTGGAGGTTCTTATGGATAAAAACATCTTAGTAAAAATAGAGGACATTAATAAAACCTACAAAAATGGCGAAAGAAGCCAATTTGTTTTAAAAAATGTAAGCTTACAAATAGATCAAGGAACCAGTGTAGCCATAATGGGAGCTTCGGGTTCAGGAAAGACAACTTTACTTCATATTCTAGCCTTATTATTAAAACCTGATTCTGGAAAATATATTTACAACGGCGAAAATATAAGTGATTGGACTGATGAACAGCAAGCTATTTTCCGAAATCAAGAAATAGGGATAATTGTACAAAATTTTGCTCTTATAGAAAATGAATCTGTCTATGCTAATGTAAACTTACCCTTCAATTACACTCATAAAAAAATTAAGAGAAAAGACCGACTTAATACAATAAAAGAAACCCTACAAAAAGTAGGCATGCTAGAGAAAATTAAAGAAAAAGTTGAAGTTCTCTCAGGTGGTGAAAAGCAAAGAGTTGCAATAGCTAGAGCATTAGTCATGAACCCTAATTTAATTCTAGCTGATGAGCCAACTGGAGCTTTAGATACAGAAAATAGCAATAATATAATGAACATTTTATTAGGATTAGTAAAAGAGGGCAAAACCTTAATAATGGTAACTCATAATGAAGAACTTGCCTCTCTTTGTGAGCAGGTAATTATTTTGGATGATGGGGAAATTTTAAGGTAGTATTATTTGTCTAGCTTTTGTATTTTTCTTCTAACTAAGACTAATATAAAGTGAGCTCATTATTGCTTAAGAGATTCAGATCTATAATACAAGAAAGATTTTAAGAGAGGGAAGAAATTCCCTCTCTTTTTTGTCTAAAAAATCGTAGAGATTTCTAGACAAAACTAAAGGGGATTTTAAGGGGATTTGTCTCCTTATTTAGCCTTAATTTTATTAAGGATAATGGGTTCTAATGGTACGCCAAAACCTGACGAGAGAGAATATCCATACGAAGAAATTGAGAGTTACTACTACTATACAGTTAGCGAAAATGATGAATTAGAACAAAAAGCTAAAAGAGCTTTAACCGAAGAAGAATTTCAAGATATCAATGTAAAATTTGATGATTTTTAATCCTAATTTTAACCTATCTAATTAGTATACATCAAATAAAAGCAGATTTATAGACTTCCGCTTGCAGATTTATTTTGTTAAAATATGGTTAAGAGATGGTAACCATAGGAGGTGGTTTTATGAGAGTGATTGACTATTGATTATTAGAACTAATTGGCAAGATTCAAACCTATTTAGGAGGTTTATTATGAAAAAGAATAGTATAATAAAGGTACTAGCAATCATATTGGTAGCTCTTGTTGTGAACCCAATTAATGTAAAGGCTAAAGAAAATATAAAATGTTCTGAAGAATATATTTTTGCAAGCGAGAGAATTCCAGAGAGGATAACTGAATATCTTGACAATAATATAGAGGAATATGTTAGAGCATTTAATTATGGAAGGTATAATTTTTGCTACTCAGAAGCAATATCTGTTTATGAAACTAAAAGTCCGACTTATGTGTCTCTTGTCTATGAAGATGAAGTACCTGTTGGCTTGTTTACGATGTTGATTAACGATGAGGGAGAAATAATATCTTCGTATACCAAAGGTAATGTAATAGATTTAAAATTTTTGAGGAATTATAATTCAGGCGAAAAGATTAAATTAAAGCTTACCTATGATCAGATTCTCAAGAGCCACTTTATAGAGTGGACGCTTGCAAATGAAGCTAATAACGTTAACAATGTCATATCTTCTGAAACTGAGTTTCGTGAGAAAATATCAGTTAATGATATAAAAACAAGTTTAAGGTCATCTTATCCAGGCTCTCACACAATATCAGATAATCAAAATATTGTAGAACGTCAAGGAGGAGAACCTTGGTGTGCAGCATATGTAACGGCATGGATATTCAGAAGTTTAACAAATAATTCATATTGGACTGCGTCTAGAGTTATGGCAGATATGTATCCACACGAAACGATAGCTCAAAGGAAATCGCATGCATTCACAAGAAATGATGTTTTTAATTTTTCTAGAAAACATGGATATTATCCATCATATCAATATGGTGCTTTAGGTATGAGTGAAATCCAAAGTCAAATTTCATCAAATGACCCTATATATATGGGTGCATCTGGACATGCATATGTAGTTAGAGGATACCATGGGTCTACATATATAAGCATTTGGAATCCTTACAATGCGTCATATGAAACTGTTCAGTATGGAAGTAGAATGGTGTTATCAGGTGTAGAAAGCACATGGGAGCACAGCATTTACGATTTCAAATAGAGTGGAGATGTTCTGTTTATGATGAAAAATAAATTTAAAATTACAATATTTGTTTTTATACTACTCCTATCAGCCTGCTCAGTTAAAGACTTAGAGAGAAAAACTAGTTGTGAAAAAAATCCAGATATCCCAATTGATATGGAGGAGTATAAGGAAGCTGAAGGTATGCTACCACCACTAATTAAATATAATGATAAATTTTATATGTTAGATCCTAGAGATTTGAGCACAAAAAAACCCATTCTAGAATTACCAGAAGAGGATAATTATAGAGAAGTTGGTGAAGTTGAATGTTTAATTCATCAATTAGCAGCAGATGAAAGCCTGAAAAATAAAAAAAATTTTACAGGAAGAACCTTAAAATTGGGAACTAAAATATTTGCTAGTGAGAAAGATCCAGATCATATATACATAGAAAATGTAAACTATAAAAAGTATAAAGACAATCCAAAAGTTAGTAAATATTTCTGCCTAGAAAGGATTGAGCTAGAATAATTTGAAAAACATTTATTACTAAGCAAAAAGTGAAAAAGTAAAACGCACATAAAGGTAAAACTCTAGAATATTCCATGAATTCAAAATCTTCAGCTAAAAGAGCTATCTATAATTCAATTAAACAAGACCTATTTGATGGAGATACAATAACTTTAACAGCTGAAAGATATGATGTGAGTAGATGTTTAGTAAGAAGAATAAGGGATGAGAGCTAGAAACAAAAATCTCATTTACCCAAAAGGTTACCCATAAATAAAATTAAACATAGTGATAATGGGTGTTATAGCGAATAATAATCGAGCCCCTGTTAGATTTAGGAAGGGGAATACAACCATACGGTGAACACTGGGTAGTTGCTTACGGATATAGACAGTTTAACAATATAGCACAAGCCCTTCCTCCCGAATTAAGTAGTCTTACTTCTACAAATAGATTCAAACAGTTATCCCGTGGTGAGACTGTGTCATACTTAATATTTGTGGTTGATGGCTGGGGTAACCGTGGTGTATTAATTAATCAAAAATATATTGAAGGAGCCTTGTATCTACGATGAGAAAAAATTGGTATACCTTGTTGTTAGTAATTATTCTTACATTATGTTTGTGTTCATGTAGCTTTCTTTCTAACCAAACTAAAGAAACAACAAGTAATTCAACCACATGCATTACAGAAAAGATTTACGTAGAAGTAGAAAATATGGATCATAAAAATGAAGGCAGAATAAATGCCCACGAAAAAGATGTTTTCTATCATAAATTAATTTTAGATTTTGCAAATGAGAATATAGATGATATCAAGGTCGGAGATATATTAGAAGTAAATTACTCAGAAAAAATAAAAACAAATCCCGCAAGAATCATTGTTGCTAATTATCGTAAGTTGAATTAATTAATTCAAAGTAGATTTATAGTACTCAATTTATAGAGAATAAAAGAAGGAATTTATTCCTTCTTTTATTCTTTCTCTATAAGTCTTTATAAATATCTAATAATCTACCATAATGGATACATATATTCATATACAAGGAGGACATTTAAAACAGTGCCAACAACAATTAAATTAAATGAAGAAACCTCTAATAGACTAAACAAGCTATCTGAGCGTACTGGTAGGCCTAAATCTTTCTATTTACGTCAGTTGATCGAAGATGGTTTAGACAGACTTGAGTATGAATATGGAATTTTGCAGGACGTAGAAGACTATAGAAAAGGTAAATCTAAAACATATACTATAGAAGAAATGGAAAACTGTTCCACTTTAACAGATTAATACACATAAATTTAGGTAAACCAACATGATAGAAATATTAAAAAATAAGAAAAAAGAAAGTATATTTATTTGCATTCTAATATCAATATCTCAACTATTAAGGACAGTAGGTGCAGCTTTAAACGCATTTGCTTTAACAAGTTTAATTGAACTGGATTTCAGACAATTTATTTTATATGAGGTTTATTTATTAGGTGTTTGGTTAGTTATAATAGCGTTAGACAGTTCAGTTAATATTTTTAAGATGAAATTTTGCCAAGAAATAGCTGTCGATATGCGATCAAAAATCACTAGTAGCTTAGAGCAATTAGAATATAGAGAGTATAACCAAAATAGTGTAGGAACATACATTTCATGGTTAACAAATGACATAAATATAATTAATGAGAAAGGGACACTAAAGTTTTTTGATATAGTCAAAGGGGTTACAGGAACAATATTTTCTGTAATAGCTCTGTTTGCTTACCATTGGTTACTAGTCTTAGTTACGTTTATATCCTTGTTAGTAATGTTATCCATACCTAAAATCTTTAGACGAAAAGTTGAAACAGCTAGTAAAAAGTCGTCAGCTGCTAATGAGGAATTTGTAGCTAGGTCAGAAGATATTCTTTCTGGATATAATGTATTATTGAATTATAATCAACAACAAAAGTTAACAGAGAAGATCAAAAATTACTCTATTGCTTTGATGAATGTTTTATTTAATCAGGCTAAAATTGAGGCAAAGGTTTTTGCGGCAGGATTTACAGGAAATATCTTTTTCCAAATTCTAATTACTGCATTCACAGGAGCTCTAGCATTCAAAGGAATTGTAACTATTGGAACAATAGAAGCAACGGGTGCTTTAACTGGAGTTATATTTTCTTCACTGGGAGATTTGTCTAATCAAATTTCATCTATAGATAGTGTGAAACCAATTCTAGAAAAATTCAAGCACATAAGTAATATTTCTACAGTAGATGCAAATCATGATAACTTAGAGAATTATTTAAGGAAAATAGACTCTCAAAGTAGTTCTGCTGATGTAGTTTATCAAGTAGAGAATTTATCATATAACTATGGTGAAAAGTTAGTATTCGAAAATATGCAATTTACATTCGAGCAAAATAAAAAGTATTTAATACTGGGCAAAAGTGGCAGTGGCAAGAGTACCTTGCTTAAATTATTAATTTCTTACTATGATGATTATCACGGTAGCATTAAGTTTTATGGACAAGAAATAAATACAATGCCTAAAGAGGTTATGCGTTCTCATGTGCTTTACTTAGAACAACAGCCATACTTATTTAATGATACAGTTAGAGCGAACATCTGCTTAGGGGAGCACTTTTCAGATCATGAGATTATATCTGCGTTAAATGAATCCGGATTAATTTGTACAGAAGAGTTTTTGGATTTTGCTGTAGGTAAATTAGGAAGTAAATTATCAGGAGGACAGAAACAGAGATTAGCTCTTGCGAGGGGAATTATTAGGGGCAAGAGAATTGTACTAATGGATGAAGTGACATCAGCTCTGGACAAAGAGACAGCACTTACAGTTGAAAACAACATTTTGTCAAATGAGAACTTAACTGTTATTGCAATTAGCCACACACCTCATAAGGAAACTATTGATTTATACGATGAAATTTATGAGTTCCCAGAGAAATTATAGATGTGATAAGTGTTTTTAGGTATGAAATTTAATCAGAAATTTTTCTTTAATGACAATTAAAGTAGAACAATTATAAAGGTATTAATGTGAAAAAGTAAACTCATACAATATACGTAATGGGTTTATTATGATAATTACAAAAATGTAAAAATATTTTACCCAAGAACTTACCCATACAAAATGTGAAATGTAGTAGGTATAAAGGTTAGCAGGCTTCATATCTGACTTCTATGACCGCACTAGCATAATAATATTTAAAAGATATCTAGTTAGCCTAAATATGCTATATTAAAGGGTTTCAAAGATTAAATAGCTTTTTTCGATTGCGCTAATAATAGCAAAAAAACGAACTCAAATGAACTCAAAATATGTCAGAACTAATATAGTTTAAACTGTACTCTAAGAAGCCGAATGTATAGCTAAGAAAGAATAAGCTATTTTATTTATTCATTATAATAAATTCTGGTACTACAAATTTTAAAAATATGAATTCTTACGAGCCCTTGTTATATTGATAGGAGTTAAATCGTTAAAAAATATACCAATCGAAAAAAAGTACCAATTAACTTAATAACCAAAACAAAATTAATTAGAAAAAACATATATTTATTGGAATATAATGTTTTATAATATTCTGATTATTCTAAATCTATTGATTTTTTGACAATAAAGAGATAATAAATGATATTTATATTATTGTTTTAGTAACAATAAATATATTAGAAATTCAGCTTTAAATTTAAAATAAACACAATATATTGTCAGATTACACAGGATGGTTGATTTAAATTGCGCAAGTTGATATAATATGACTATAACAGTTTTCTTGATAATGACCTTGTTATAAATAGGGGAGATAATAAGGTACTTTAAATTGAGGAAACAAAGGATTTTGTAATCTGATTTTTGCAAATGTTAAAGAAATTCAAAATTGTTTTGCAAAAATCTTCTATTTTTCCGGAGGACTCTATGAAAAAGATAAAAAAGGCTATGGCTTTATTCGTTGCTTTATTGTTAGGGCTATTCTCTTTTGAAAATGTGGTATCGGCAGCTCAGGAAGATGAGATTTTTACAGCCGAACAGATAGACTCTTGGGAAACTGAATTTAATGAATCAGCATATTCTGAAGAACCTATTGGAGACTTTAAAAATAACTCAGTAATGACATATTCATCATACGGCTCTTGGACATGGAGAGATGGAGTAATTTGTATAACCGATTCGTACGCTTCTAGCCCTTTATTTAATAATGGACATGCTGGTATAGTGGGAGTGGCACCAAATTACTACTGCGTAGTTGAGGCTAACCCAGGTTCAGGTGTGAAAAATGTTTGGGGGGATTGGAGTTACAAGTACAAAGACAAGACTGTATGGCAAGTTGGTGTAACCAGTACTACAGTCGAGCAAGATCAAGCAGCAGCTGAATGGGCAACAAAGCAAGTAGGAAAACCTTATAATGGATCGTTCTTAAATAAGACTAGAACAGATTCTTTCTACTGTTCTCAACTAGTCTGGGCTGCGTATAAGTATACTGCAGGAGTTGACTTGGACACCTGGAGGTATGCTTCGGCTGTGCATCCGTTTGAATTGTACTTGAGTGATAAAACAACGCTTATTTATAGAAATAAGTAATATTTAATTCATATTTTATTTGATCCCAAAACTCCCCTATTTGGGATACTATGAGGGCGAATCAGATGAATAAAATAAAAATGAAATTTAGTGCAACGTTTTCTATCTTGTTATCAGTCGTTTTTTTGACTTCTTGTAACCTAGGAATTTTTTCTCTGGGAAATTCCAAAAATTACGACTACGATTTTGCAATATATGCTGATGATGAAGTGTTGACATTTGAACGCGAAGGCAATGAGCTAAAACTATTAGAACGGATACCGCGTAAGAATGAGAAAAAACTTGGATTTTGGAAAGAGCTTTTTGTAGAGCATGAGAACTTTTATTTTACTAAAACTACTGCTAATGATAAAAATTTTCAATTGTTAGCTAAAATTAATAAAAATAATCTAGACGTAAATTATTACCAAACAAAGGGAATAGATGGAGCTTTTAGTTTGGTTCCGGATGGTAAATATCTACATATTTCCCACAGTTTTGTTGATAGGTTAGAGTTTGAAACTTATGACTCAAATTTTAACAAAGTTAAGACTAAAGTTATTCCAGTCGAACATTCAACTTACCCTAATCAAATGATAGTAAAAGGTGATAAGGTTTATATTTTAATTGGAGTAGGTTTAGCTAATGGAAAATTGAAAAATCAGATTTGGGTAATGAATAAGGAATTTGATTTGGAAGAAGTAATTGACCTTAATTATAACGAAGGAGGACTCCTGCGCATGGTGCTTGCAGGAGATACATTTTATATAACTAATACTAACGAAGGGCTCACAGCAGAAAGAGAGCCAGGTCCCGCAAATAAACTCGTTAGCTATAACTTAAGTACAGGCGAACAAAAGACTATTGAATTAGAAACTCCTTATCCTTTGCACATATATTTTGATTCAAAAAGAAATAACTTAATAATATGGCATTATGAACTTTATCTTCCTACTTTTACCTATACAGTATATTCTTTGAATGATGGTAGTTCTGAGATTATAGACTTTCCTGAGTATGAGGAGTTCCGTAGAGCTAATCCAATGCAACCACCGTTTGTATTGTTTAAAGATAATTACTACTTTTTGTTTGAAGACAAATTAGTAGAATATTCTCCTGACACGAATCAAAAAAAAGAATACTCTTTAAAAGAATTTGGAATGAGTAATCCAACGGGACTTTTGGTGAAAGAATAAGGTTTTTGGAGATGATATTATGAAGAGATTTTTAAAAGTAATTGGCGCTTATTTATTATCTGGAGCTGTATATGCTAGCATATTTATGCTCACTGGTGGAACTAAACTTGATCTTGGTTTGGGCTCCTTAGGAAATATATTAATTTTTTTGTTAATTATGCTTCTATGGCCACTCGTAATTTTTTGGAAAATAGAGTCTAATGGATTTCATTTGTTAGACATAGTCCCTATTGCACTGCTCTTAATATTGTTATTTTTTATCTATTACAATAAAGGAAGAGATAGGGTAAAGACGGCTTTAGCAGAAAAAAATCAGCATTAAAATCCTTTTAGAACAAAAGTTAATTTTTAATAACAAACAAAAACTCATGGCACAAAACCATGAGTTTTTGTTTTGATAAAATACCCCATGAAAATCAAGAAAGTTAAACAACGTGCGAAAAAACTTGATTATAAAGTTGAAAATTAAGCTATTTATTTAAATTAATCACATTTTAATTTGCATTTCACAAGTCATGAAAAATTCACTTTTGGCTTGCAAATTATCCACATTATGTGGATAATGAAATTATACCATTGAAACTGTTAAGTATGGAAGTAGAATGTTGTTATCAGGTGTAGAAAGCACATGGAAGCACAGCACTTACGATTTCAAATAGATTGGAGATGTTCTGTTTATGATGAAAAATAAATTTAAAATTACAATGTTTGTTCTTATACTACTACTCTCAGCCTGTTCAGTTAAAGACTTAGAGAGAAAAACTAGTTGTGAAAAAAATCCAGATATCCCAATTGATATGGAGGAGTATAAGGAAGCTGAAGGTATGCTACCACCACTAATTAAATATAATGATAAATTTTATATGTTAGATCCTAGAGATTTGAGCACAAAAAAACCCATTCTAGAATTACCAGAAGAGGATAATTATAGAGAAGTTGGTGAAGTTGAATGTTTAATTCATCAATTAGCAGCAGATGAAAGCCTGAAAAATAAAAAAAATTTTACAGGAAGAACCTTAAAATTGGGAACTAAAATATTTGCTAGTGAGAAAGATCCAGATCATATATACATAGAAAATGTAAACTATGAAAAATATAAGGACAATCCAAAAGCTAGTAAATATTTCTGTCTAGAAAGGATTGAGCTAGAATAATTTGAATTCCACACTATATTTAGACATAAATTTACCCCTCCATCCTTTTACTTCTGTGTTCGGGTTTTGGGGTTCACATCATTAACGGCTTACATTTTTATTTAGGAATTTATTTTAGAACAGGTAAATAAACTAAAATGTTTAAGATACATCATTCTAAAAATAAAACTCATATTGTTCTGTGGAGTGAAAAAGGAGTAAATATATGGACTTAGAAAATTATTGGGGTAAGAAAGTGAGAATAAAAGATATTGATAACAAAGAATTGGTTGGTTTTGTTTCAGGATCTACAGATAAAAATAATAACCCAGAAGAAAAAAATAGTATAGACCTACTAAAAGTAGAATACAGTATATACGAAATTTTCGAAGATGAAATTAAATCAATTAAAATAATAGATTAAAGCACATTAGCTATGATGGTGATGTAGCCCTAATCGTTAGACTAAAATCTAACGATTAAAGCCACATCCTTTTTCCTAATGTACAGTCTTTAAACTACCTACAACCTATTCATCCTGATCCTTAACGTAAACTTGTTTCTTCATAATATCCTTATGTTTCTCCAAAAATTCCTCATAACCCATGAGGTGCATTTTAACTTGACCAGATTTATCAATATGACAAATCTTGTTAGATATTGTCTCAATGAATTGGTGGTCATTTGAGGTGAAGACGACCACTCCTTTGAAATTAATCAAGCCATCGTTAAGCGCTTGAACGCTCTCCATATCCAAGTGGTTTACTGGATCATCAAGCAGCAGTACGTTCGGGTCTTGTATCATCAAACTAGATAGTACAAGCCTAACTTTCTCACCACCAGAGAGGACTTTTACAGGTTTTTGTAATTCATCAGCGGCGAAGAGCATTCTGCCCAAGAAACCACGGACGAAAGCTTCATCTCTAGAATCGGTGTAGTCCCATAACCAGCTTAAGATTGTGTCATCGGTATCGAAGAGATGGTTATAGTCGGTTGGGAAGTAGGCAACTTTTGTAGTCAATCCCCAATTAAGTTTGCCGGAATCAGGCTCAGCTTGACCTGCCATGACTTCCAAGAGTCTGGAGCTAGCCTTCTTGTTATCACTTAATAGGAAGACTTTGTCTTCTCTTTCTACTCTGAAGTATTGTTTGTCTATGAGAATGTCACCAGTGTTTTCGTCACTTACGGTTAAAGCATCAGCCACGAAACAGTCGTTACCAATTTCTCGTTCAGGCTTAAATGCAATGTATGGGTAACGTCTGGAAGAAGGCTTGATGTCTTCAAGTTCAATCTTCTCCAGAGACTTCTTCCTACTTGTCGCTTGCTTAGATTTGGAAGCGTTAGCTGAGAAACGAGCGATGAACTCTTCCAGCTCTTTGATTTTTTCTTCTTTCTTGCGGTTAGAATCTTTCATTTGCTTTTGGATAAGTTGAGAGGATTCATACCAGAAGTCATAGTTACCAGCGAAAAGATTAATTTCACCAAAGTCTATGTCAGCAATATGTGTACAGACTTGGTTGAGGAAGTGCCTGTCGTGAGAAACTACTATAACTGTGTTTTCAAATTCGATTAAGAATTCTACTAGCCAATTAATTGCTTCAACGTCCAAGTGGTTGGTTGGCTCGTCAAGTAGCAAGACGTCAGGATTATCAAAAATAGCTTGAGCAAGTAAGACTTTAACACGCTCTGTATTTTCTAGTTCATTCATGCGTTTATATGCAATATTTGGATCTAAACCTAACCCATCAAGTAAGATGGAAATTTGGGACTCACTCTCCCAACCGCCTAATTCTGCATAGCGATTTTCTAACTCTGCAGCTCTTAGACCATCTTCTTCTGAGAAGTCGGTTTTCATGTAGAGTTTATTTTTCTCATCAAAAACTTGATAAAGTTCCTGGTTACCCATCAAGACAACATCTTGTACCAGCTCATTATCATAAGCAAAATGGTCTTGTTTCAAGAAGGACAATCTTTCTCCAGGATTCATTTTAACTACGCCTGAAGTGGACTCAGTTTCACCGGATAAGATCTTTAGAAATGTTGATTTACCGGCACCGTTAGCACCGATTAAACCATAGCAATTCTGGTCGGTAAATTTAAGATTGACATCTTTGAACAAAGTTTTGCTTGGTAAAATTAAACTTAAATCGATAACTTCTATCATATTTTCTCCTAAAAATTTATGCATTTTTATTTTGTGCGTTTTTATTAAAGATTAGCTTAATTATATAGACGAAGCTCAACTTTGTCATTTGGGAAAATATCGAAAAAATGGGGTTTATCACCCGTGTTTTAGAAACTTTTATCATCAGTAGAGAAATTTAAGCAGCGAATTACAAAAAATTATAAATCCACAGCTATTTCCTAAACAAAGCCTGAGCAAAATCCTTTATAATACTTAAAGTATTTAAAATATAAAATAGAAAGAACAAACACAGATGACAAAGATATTCATACCAGATGACTACCAATCAATATTGACAATTCCAGAAACTCAAGCATGCATAGAAATGTTAAAGGACATTTTTTCGAGAAATTTACGTCAGATGTTGAACCTTAAGAGAGTTTCAGCGCCATTGTTTTTGCGTAGTGAAATAGCTCTTAATGATGATCTTGGTGGATCTAGCAAGGCGGTAGAGTTTAAAATTCCAGCAATTCCTGACACAACTGCCGAGATTGTACAATCACTGGCTAAGTGGAAACGTTTCGCTTTGCACCAATACGGATCTGAGCCTGGAGAAGGCTTAGTTACTGATATGAATGCTATTCGTAAAGATGAAGAATTAGATAATTTGCATTCTGTTTATGTTGACCAGTGGGACTGGGAGAGAGTAATATCAGCTGATGAAAGAAATCTTGAGTTTCTCAAAGAGATTGTTGAGAAAATTCATCTTGCTATTGTTGCAACTTCTGAAGTTTTGCGCGCCAAGTTCCCAGAACTCCCTGATTACAAAGGTCAGACTGTTTATTTCATTGATGCCCAGGAGCTAGAGAATCTTTATCCGGAAGAAGATGCTAAGACGAGAGAATATTTAATTACCAAAGAACATGGAGTAGTTTTCTTGATTGGTATAGGTAAGGAGTTAAGATCTGGCAAGCCGCATGACTCAAGAGCTAGCGACTATGACGACTGGGATCTTAACGGGGATTTGCTTTTCTATGATGAGAAATTTGATAGGGTTATAGAGATTTCATCTATGGGTATCCGTGTGGATAGTGATAGTTTATTGAAGCAACTAACTCTGCGTGATGAGCTAGATAAAGTAGATAGACCGTATCACAAAGCGATTTTAGAGAATGAGTTACCGTTGACTATTGGCGGAGGTATTGGTCAATCTAGATTATCTATGCTTTTGTTAGGAAAAGCACACATTGGCGAGGTTCAGAGTTCAATTTGGGACCAAGAGACCTTAGATTATTGTGAATCTAAAGGGGTGAAGTTGCTCTAACGAAAAAAGTAAGATAAACGCTCTTTAAGAAGATGCATGAAGTTCCAAAGCGCACAATTTAAAGCAACTTTTATAAAAAATGAGGTATTAAAAATGATTAAAATTGATTCAAATAGACATTACGTACATAGACCAGCAAATAAGATGGTGAGTATTTTTAGATATTCTGGAGCACCTGACCTAGCACGCTTTGAAGAGGCGATCAAATTGGGAATGTCCAAGCATGAATTACTATGTACCGAGTTGTACAGAGAAGATGACGAGGCAGCATTCTACAAAGAACGTGAAGACAGCCAAGCTGTTGTGAAAATTAATACAGAAACATATGAGAGCGTAGACCCAGAAGAAGATGATGTGGAAACTATGCTAGACATAGCGATAGATTGGGCACTTGCAGAGAATCCCAAAGTCTACAATATAGATGAAGGCGAATGGATGCACCACGGAATTTTCAGTGATGGTAACGAAACTGTCTGGGCAATCTCTTCTCACTATTTAGCAGGAGATGCACAGTCAATCCAATTCTTAGTGAGAGACTGCATAGAGATTTATGAGGATTTAATTGCAGCGCCTAAGGGTGAATCAATATCTGTTGAGAAGCTAGTACCTTATCATCCAGAAAATTTTGATTTTGCAGCAGGCTTCAAGCAGATGAGCTTTTTCCAAAAAAGACACGTGAATACTCTAAATAAAAAGTGGAAAAAATCTACTAAAAGTTTCGACAAGGCTGACTTTGAAAATATGAATAGTAATTTCCATAATGTGTACAAGTTAAAAAGTTTAGTGAAGCGAGTAGACAAAGAAACTAGCTCCAAACTTTTGGCAAAGCTCCAAGCTAGCGACCTAAGTCTTAGTACAATTATCCCAGCTAGTTTCGTTATATCTAGTCAAGAGCGAGAAACTATGGCGCATACCTTATCTACAAGATCTGCAGATTATGAGGGTGTTGGAGTATATGGAGGCAGTGTTACTTTGCCACAGATTTCTATTTTAGGTTCTGCTACTGATTTAATTGAGACGGCTAAGGCTATCAAGAAGGAACTAGATCCAGCATTAAGTGATGAACAACGCATTCAACGTTCAAATATTATTGTGGCTAATTTAGATGGCAACTTGTTAGATTCTGCTTACTACTCTGCTTTTGCCGATTGGAAGAATGCGGCATCAGACATAATGCAAAAAACTTTTAGCCTTAAGCGTTCTGGAGAAGGTATGCAAATTAATAATATTGGGGAGTTACCACAATCTAAGAAGAACTCTTTTGGTGAATTGAAAGAAGCTTACTATATTCCAAGTATACTACCTAACTTTAGGCGAGCGCTGGTTTTTAACTTTGTCGATGGAGAAATGTTTATTACTAATACCTTCTACCAAGATGAAAAAGTAGAGCTACTAATCTTCAATAGAGCAGTGGAAGCTTTGGAAGAATTTGCTAAATTCTAGTGACTTTTGCTGATGCACAGCAGACAAGAAATTTAAAAAACTTGACACGTTCTGTGATAAAATAAACGAAGTAATTTGGTAGTTAGAAAGTTCTAGGAGGAATTTTTGTGGATAAGATTAGTCGAGCTCTTTCGAAGACAATTCTTTTTTCAAACTTGAACAAAGATCAGCTAGTTGATTATAGTTCACGCATGAACAAAAGAACTTTGTGGAAAGGCGAAATCTTAGTCAATGAGGGCGATCGTGTGGATGGTCTTTATGTTGTCTCTGACGGAACGCTAGCTATACAGAAGTATTCAATAGATGGTGAATATGTTACCCTAAACCTACTAGAATCGGGCGATATCATGGGACATGAATTCTTTTACGGAAGTAGAAATCGCTATATTTATTCAGTAGAAGCTGTTACAAATGTGGAAGTTATTTATATTCCTAAAGATGTTGTTAAAAGATTTATCCAAGCAGATGAACAAATTGAGAGAAATTTTGTTAAAGCAATATCAGATAGCTTGAACGAGCAGTATACAAGAATTGACATTCTTTCACAAAGAAACTTGCGTTTGAAAATTACCAACTATCTCTTGCATTTGCATGTGAAAACAGAAGAGTCAACAGATTACTTGTATGGGGATATCCAACATAGATCGACAGAAGCGACACCTTATGTTGAATTACCAGTATCCAAAGAAGTTACAGCTAAGTTGCTTGCTATGCCAAGACCTTCATTCTCACGAGAATTAGTAAGAATGGAGAAAGAGGACTTAATCCGAGTTAATGGTAAAATCGTGTGGCTATTAGACTTACAAGCACTTGTCATGATGGGTGAAGATGAGTCTGAAGAATATTAATAAGAATATGAGTATTAGTGTTGATATGTGATTTATCTGATTAGTCACTTGTCTGAGTAGTCACTTGAATAAAAAAATGAAATTAGAAATAAAAATCTAAAAATAAAAGACAAAAATGGAGAGCAATGAGTACATTAAATAGTTTTTGGAATGCATTATTAAATGAGTTACAAAATGGGTTGTTTTACTTTAATGGACCTTTGGACATTATTGTCGCTATTTTTGATATTGCCGTAACAACTTTCCTAATATATTTTGTTTTGAAGTTAATTAGTGAAACTCAGGCCTGGCAGCTCTTGAAAGGTATAGTGGCTGTAGTTGTTTTTGTTATAATTGGTGGATTTTTAGGACTTAAAACAATTAATTATGTTTTGATTAATTTTGCCTCGGTTTTTGCGATAGCCTTGATTATAATTTTCCAACCAGAGATGCGACGAGCCTTAGAAACAGTTGGGCGTAAGTCTAGTAATATTTTCTCAGCGAGTGGAGATAGAGTCAGTTCGGAGAGTGATGTTCGTCAGATAGTTGAATCTATTGTCGTAGCATGTGCAGAGATGGCTAAGACAAAAACAGGTGCTTTAATAATAATAGAGCGTGAAACTAAACTAGGCGACTTAATTGAATCAGGTGCAGTAGTTATTGATGCAGATTTAACTAGTACAATGTTGAGACAAATTTTTTACGTCAATTCTCCAATGCATGATGGTGCTGTGATTATTAGAGGGGGCAGGATATATGCAACTAGAGTTCACGTTCCTCTCAGCGAGAGTTATCACCTTAAGAGAGAGTTGGGTACACGTCATAGAGCGGCACTCGGTGCTAGTGAAATTGGTGATGCAATCTCAGTCGTAGTTTCAGAAGAAAGAGGAACCATTTCAATTAGTATACATGGACGTCTGTATACATTGGATGACGCTGATTCTTTGCGTGCAATTCTTAATAGATTACTCAATCCTAATAATCAAGATTCAAGTAATTTGCCAAACCAGTTGCGTAAAATTCTAAGAATTGATAAGACCGAAAAATCTGCAAAAGCTCAGTTAGATATTGAGGGGGGAGATAGTACCTTCGATGATATTGAAGAGCTCAAAATGATAGAAGAACATGGTTCTAAACATATCAGTGGATTAGAAGTTACAGATAAACCACACAGACGTAAGTTAGGTATTTTCTCAATTTCATTAGTTGCTGCTCTAGCTCTATGGTTATACGTCAGAATTACAACAAACCCAGTTGTCCAAAAAACTTTCACGGTTCCTATACAAACGGTAGGCATAGAGAATTTATATGAAAGACAGCTTGACTTCTATATTGGGGAAACTAGTGTACGTGTTTCAATCAAGGGTAGACAAGAGATGCTAAATGCATTGCAGCCAAAACAGATAGATGCAAGCGTGAACTTCAGCAGTATAGAACAATCAGGTACATATAATTTAGAAACAAAAGTTGAAATTGAAGGCATAAGCAACTATGCATATACAGCTTTCAGAGAGCCTACACATGTTTCAGTAATTATTAATCAGGTTGGCAAAGCTGAGATTGGTGAAGATGATAAGACAGGTGGCACTACCTCTAGTACCAGCACTGCGGGTAGCAAATCAGACAGCTCAGAACAAACAACAAGTAAGCAAAACGAGGATGATAATAAATAAAAAGTTTCAAATAATTAAGTATCCCCGAAATTAGGGGATATATTTTTTGTAAGGAGGAAATAGATGCAAAAGGGTTTTGACAATGATAAATATGTGGACTTGCAAAGTAGATATATTTTGGAAAGAGTTGAGCAAAGTGAGAAGTTGTATTTAGAATTTGGTGGTAAATTATTTGGTGATTTGCATGCGATGCGTGTCTTACCAGGATTTGATCCAGATGCAAAAATTAAGATTCTTCAAGAACTGAGAGAACAAGCTGAAATTATTATATGTATTTATGCAGGAGATATTGCTGAGAATAAAATTCGTGAAGATTATGGCATAAGTTATGAAGATGAAGTTCTAAGAATGATTGATGAATTTAGATCTCGTCAGCTTAGTGTTAATAGTGTTGTTGTCACTAGATATTCAGAGAATAAGGCAGTTCAGCTTTTCAAAAGTCGTTTGGAACGTCGTAATATCAAAGTATATTTGCACGAAGCCACCCAAGGCTATCCTCTAGATGTTGATATTATCGTTAGTGAATCAGGTTATGGTCAAAATGAATACATTCAGACAGATAAGAAACTTGTAGTCGTAACTGCACCGGGTCCTAACTCAGGTAAATTGGGTATTTGTTTGAGCCAACTTTATCATGAGATTGCTCGAGGCAAAAAAGCTGGCTACGCTAAATTCGAGACTTTCCCTGTATGGAATTTGCCTTTGAAGCATCCTGTGAACGTAGCTTATGAAGCAGCTACCGCAGATTTATTAGATGTTAACATGATTGATCCATATCACCTGGAAGCTTATGGAGAGTACGCAATTAATTATAATCGTGATGTTGAGGCATTTCCGTTGGTCAGAAGGATTTTGAATAAGATCTTTGATGGAGAATCTCCATACAAGTCTCCAACAGACATGGGAGTCAATCAGGTAGGAAATTGTATAATTGATGACGAAGTCGTTAAGGATGCAGCTAATCAAGAGATTATTCGTAGATACTTACATACTGCAAGTGCATATCGTAGAGGTACTACAGGCGAGGAACCTTATCAAAGGACTAAGCTACTGATGGACGAAATGCAGCTGACTGAAGAAGATCGCATAGTAGTCAAACCAGCTAGAGAATACGCTAAACAGCTTAAAGAAGAACGACCAGACCTTTATCCTGAGGACAAAACTCCTAGAGTAACTGCTCTGGAATTACCTAACGGACAGATTGTTACAGGTAAAGGATCTAAGCAGATGAGTTCTGTTTCAGCGGCGATTATTAATGCGATCAAAGTCATGACAGGTTTAGCTGATCCAATACACTTATTGTCACCAGTTGTTTTGGAACCAGTACATTATTTGAAAGAAGATATTCTAGGCCAAAGGGAGAACAGCTTAAGTGCCTTGGAGATTCTGCTGACTTTGAGTATTTCTGCGGCGACTAACCCAATGGCAAGAGAAGCATTAGACTCATTGAGAAATTTAAGACGCTGTCAAGCTCACTCAACAGTTTTATTAAATAAAAATGATGAGGAAATTTGCAATCAATTGGGAATAGAACATACCAGTGATCCAGTATTTGGTGCGAACACTTTGTTTTATTAAATTTGTTTTATCGAGAATACTATGTTCTATGTGAGAATACTTTGTTTAGATGAAAAATAATAATTAAACAATTTACTAGCCTTTGTTAGATTAGTGTTCTAAAATTAAGGACAAGAGTAAAAGTTAAGAGGAGTATGAAATGAAAATTACATTGCCAGACGGTTCAATCCGTGAGTATGAACAAGATGAGATACGTGCGATAGATTTGGCATACGATATAAGTCCAGGCTTGGGTAGAGAAGCTTGTGCAGTAACAGTTAATGGTGTCGATAAAGACATTCGTGCTGTTATTAGTGAAGATAGCGAAGTTACTATCCATAAGTTTGACTCTAAACAAGGTAAAGAAGCTTTTTGGCATACAACTGCCCACGTAATGGCTCAAGCTATTAAGAGAATTTATCCAGAAACCAAAATTTCTATTGGACCTCCAATTGAGAATGGTTTCTACTATGACTTAGATAGAGAAGGCGGTTTCGGTGACGCAGAGATTGAGAAGATCGAAGCAGAAATGAAGAATGTCATCAAAGAAGGCTTCGAACTTGATTACTTTGAATTAAGTCGTGAAGAAGCGCTCAAGTTAATGGAAGAGCGTGAAGAACCTTACAAGATAGAACTAATTAATGATATTCCTGAAGGCGATACCATCAGCTTCTATAGACAAGGTGAGTTTGTAGACCTTTGTCATGGACCACATATTATGTCAGTTAAACCTATCAAGGCTTTCAAATTGACTAGTGTTGCTGGTGCATACTGGCGTGGTAATGAGAACAACAAGATGCTCACTCGTATTTATGGAATTTCTTTCCCTAAAAAATCAATGCTAGATGAATACCTAGAGATGCTAGAAGAGGCTAAACGACGTGATCATAGAAAACTTGGAAAAGAACTTGGTCTATTCATGTTCTTGGAAGAAAGTCCAGGTATGCCATTCTACTTACCAAATGGTACAATTTTGCGAAATCAATTAATTGACTATATCCGTGGATTGCTGGCAAAGAATAATTATCACGAGATTATAACTCCAATATTTATGAACAGAGCTTTGTGGGAGAGATCCGGTCACTGGGATAAATATCAAGACAAGATGTTTATTAGTGAAGCAGACGATGATATGTATGCAATCAAGCCGATGAACTGCCCAGGCTGTGTTCTAGTTTATAAGTCACAACCACATTCATATAGAGATTTACCATTGCGTATCTCAGAATTTGGTTTAGACCATAGATTCGAGCAATCAGGTGAATTACATGGTTTGATGAGAGTTAGAGAATTTACGCAAGATGATGCCCATATTTTCTTGACTTTAGAGCAGATAAAAGCAGAGATTAAGAATATTGTTGGTTTGGTTGATGAAGTTTATAGTAGGTTTGGATTTACTTATCACATTGAGCTATCTACACGCCCTGAGAATTCTATTGGTTCAGAGGAAGAGTGGAATGGTGCGGAGGCTGCATTACAAGAAGCTTGTGATGAACTTGAATTAAATTATGTAATTAACCCTGGAGATGGTGCTTTCTACGGTCCAAAACTAGACTTCCATCTAAGAGACTCCCTGAATCGTACCTGGCAATGTGGTACCGTTCAGCTAGATTTCCAATTGCCACAACGATTCGAAGTTGAATATGTTGGTAGTGATGGAGAGAAGCATAGACCAGTTATGATCCACAGAGCAATCCTTGGATCTCTCGAGAGATTTATCGGAAGTATTACTGAGCACTTTGCAGGTAAGTTCCCAACTTGGCTAGCTCCACAACAAGTTAGAATTTTGCCAATTACAGATAGACATAATGACTATGGTAATAAGCTTAAGGAAGAACTTGAAGATTGTGGCGTCAGAGTACATCTTGATGATAGAAACGAGAAGGTTGGTTACAAGATTCGTGAAGCTCAAGCAGACAAAGTCCCATACATGTTGATTATTGGTGACCAGGAGCAAGAATCTGGAACAGTTTCATTAAGACTTCGTGACCATACTGCTAATGAGACTTTGGAATTTGATGAGTTTAAAGAGAAGCTTGTAAAAGAAATCAAGAACAAGACTATGGAATCATCTTTCCTATAATTTTTAGGAAGTGTGAGTCTGTAGCACGAGAGTATGACTTATGACGGGCAATAACTATTCGGAAACAGTTTTAAAACCTTTAGAAATCTGGTACGGACACCCTGTCCGTCCAGGTTTTTATGATAAAAATGGTGCCTATGCTGTCGATTCTAATTCTGTAAGTTTTACGATTCACTCTGAATTAGCAACGGAAATTAATCTGCTTTTATTTGAACGAGGAGCAAGTGAACCTTTTGCAGTCATACCTTATCCAAAACGCTACAAAGTTGGAGATGTCTACTCAATGACAGTCTTTGACTTAGATATTGAAAATTTAGAGTATTGTTTTAGTATTGATGGTCCATGGAATCCAGAAGCAGGTTTGATTTTTGATAAAGAGAAAACTGTAGTTGACCAATACGCTAGGCGCATAGATGTTTATCAAGTCGCTGATAACAAATACCCTTACAGAGCAAGAGTCATGTTAGATGACTTCGACTGGGGAGATTCGTTGTCGCCTGATATTCCTAATGACGAGATGATCATTTACGAAATGCATGTGCGTGGTTTCACCCAAAATCCTAACTCTAATGTACGTTATCCAGGAACTTTTGCCGGCTTAATTGAGAAAATTCCGTATCTGAAATCTTTAGGCGTAAATGTTGTAGAACTTATGCCAATATTTCAGTTTGACTCTCAGGCTGAGAATCGAAATTACGATGGACAAGAGCTGAAAGACTACTGGGGTTACAACCCTATGGCGTTTTTTGCCGTGAATCCTGCCTATGCTTCACAAGAGTATGGAATAATTGAAGGCTACGAATTTAAATCTTTGGTCAAAGCTTTGCACGATAATGGTATTCAGGTTTTTCTTGACGTGGTATTTAACCATACTACAGAGGGAAATGAGCAGGGACCTTATATTAGTTTCAAGGGTATAGATAACCAAACATATTATATGCTAACACCAGAAGGTTACTACTATAATTTCTCAGGCTGTGGAAATACAGTTAACTGTAATAACCCTATAGTCAGGCAAATGATTTTGGAATGTCTTCGTTATTGGGTAGTTAACTATAGGATTGATGGTTTTCGTTTTGATCTCGCTTCAATTCTAGGTAGAGATAAACAGGGTACACCTCTGAGTAATCCACCACTACTTGAATCTTTAGCCTATGATCCGATTCTGAAAAATGTTGAATTAATAGCAGAAGCTTGGGATGCTGGTGGTCTGTATCAGGTTGGATCATTTCCTTCTTACTCTAGATGGGGAGAGTGGAATGGTCGTTATCGCGATACGATGAGACAATTTCTCAAGGGTGACTATGGTAAAGTCTGGGACGCAGCTCAAGCTTTGACAGGATCGAAAGATCTTTATCCACCTGAAACTAGGGGTAAATATGCTTCTGTGAATTTTATTACCTGCCATGATGGATTTACCTTAAACGATTTATATTCTTATAATGATAAGCACAATGAGGCCAACGGTTGGAATAACACTGATGGCGAAAACAATAATTATAGCTGGAATTGTGGTGTTGAGGGCGAGACTGATGACGAGAATATTAATTTCTTGCGCAAAAAGTTAATGCTTAATGCTTGCGTATGTTTACTAGCTTCTACTGGCGTGCCGATGATAAATGCAGGTGATGAGTTTGCAAGAACTCAGTTCGGAAATAACAACCCCTACTGTCAAGATAATGAAATTTCCTGGGTTGACTGGGATTTACTAGAGAAGAACAAAGAGATATTTAATTTTTGGAAAAATATGATAGCCTTTCGTAAGCAACACCCGGTGTTGAGGGCAAATGCAGAAGCAGCAAGATGTGGTTTACCTGAGGTCAGTTTCCATGGTGTGAAACAGTGGTACATGGATACCTCTTATGATTCTCACTATTTGGGAATTATGTATGCTGGTCGTGCAGAGAACAATAGAAATGATGAGGTTATATATCTTGCTATTAATACAGGTTGGGAGAATAAGACAATAGAGCTTCCTACTTTACCTAACGGGGAGTATTGGTATGAAGTTATAAATACAGATAATCCATTGGGAGAGGAATTCTCTCCTGATATTGAAGAGAGTAGCGTACTCTACGATTATCTATCTATTAAAGCCAGATCTGTTGTTGTCTTAATTGCGTATCCGCTTGATTCTCCAGAGGCTGCTGAAGAGGCCAAAGCTGAGATGGCAGATAAATTCCATAAGCGGCAACAGGCTAAGGCTAAACTTTACACATATTATTTGCAAGATAATATCGAAAGTGGGAAGCAAACTGCCTGGGGAGTAGCTCCAGAGCAATTGAAAGAAATTTAGATTTTGATTTAGTCTGAAAAAATTTGGTCAAATAAATTAGTCTAGTAAATTAGTCTGAAAATTTAATCTAGTAAATTAATAAAAAAAATAATAAAAATGAAAATGAAAGTGATAAACACAATGGGAAGAACGCTACACTTTTTAAATGATTACGAAAGCCTAGGACACGAAAATGTCTTGCAAAAGCTCCAAGAACATTGGAATGACTATTATCGAGGTTATGGTTTTGATAATGTAAGCGAGCAGGTTAGAGAGCAAATTAAGCATTTTACAAATTGCCCTCAAGCAAAAACTTATTTTATTGCGGGTGGTACTTTGACAAATTTATTAGCCTGTTCAGCATTTCTTAGACATTTTGAGTCAATTATAGCTTGCGATACAGCTCATATTTCTAATATGGAAGCTGGAGCTATAGAAGCTACTGGTCATAGAATTATTAATGGTAAGAATGTTAATGGAAAGTTGACCCCTGCTACGATCGAGAAGATTGTAAGAGACAATCAGGTAGAGACAAAAACAGTACCACGCCTAGTTTTCCTTGCTAATTCTAGTGAAACAGGAACTGTGTATACAGAAGCTGAGCTCGCAGAGATTTCTCAAGTGTGCAAACAATATGATTTGCTCTTGTTCATGGACGGAGCTAGGTTAGGTTTCGCTCTGGCTAGTGCTAAACAAGATTTGAGTCTAGAGAGTATTGCTAAGTATTGTGACGTATTCTACATTGGGGGTACTAAGAATGGTGCCATTTATGGAGAAGCTCTGGTAATAACAAATTTAGATTTGGACAGAAATTTCATCCATGCACAAAAAAATAGAGGTGCACTATTAGCAAAAACTTTTGCAGTAGCCTTGCAATTTGATGCCTTGTTTGCAGATGAGAACCTGAATGCAGTAGATGATTTCTCCCAGACTCTTTACATGAAAAATGCTAAACATGCTAATAAAATGGCTGGGTTGCTGGCAGAGACTTTTGTGGCTGCTGGCTATGAATTAGCACATCCAACTGAGAGTAATCAGGTTTTTGTATACTTGCCATTGAGCTTGTGCGAGAACTTAATGGAAGAAGTGACTTTTGAGATTGCGGAGAAAATTGAAGATAGGGCAAAATGTAGATTTGTTACTACATATATGAATACTGAAGCAGATATGGAAGAGCTGTCAAAGTTAATTTAGTTCCTGTTGCGTCAAGCTAGTTCAGGGACAAATATGGAGGGAGTTAGCACAAATGATGATGGTCAAGTTGGTTTTAGAAAATATACTCAATATAGAAAACACGAAAATAATTACTTTAATAGAAATAGCTTTGATTCTAGTAGCATTGCTAATTTTATTTTTATTAAAAAACAAACTAGCTCGCTTGGCTATAAATACTTTTTCTAAGTTTATTAAGAATGAATACAGACCGGGTTTGTATAAAATCAAGGAAGATTTGGAGAAACCTGTATCGTGGATAATCTTCTCAATAATAACTCTCGTGCTTATTCCGCTAGTACCTAATCTACCTGTTAGTTATAATGGCTTCTTGACCAATGCTTTCAAATCTACTCTCTTCATTGGTATTGCTCATGCTTTATTAGATGTTTTAGATTTAATTATCAATAGAGTAATTAAGAAGGATATAGAGAAACATATTGATTCTTACAGAGGAGATAATAGAACAGCTTTGCAATACTTAGGAGTCGTTATTAAGACTGTGGTAATAATCTTCGTGGTGTTCTCAGTGCTTGAACTCTGGTTAGATAATGTTCAGAGTTTATTGGCAGGTCTAGGTATTGGTGGTATTGCTTTAGCCTTGGCTGCGCAAGATACGGCATCAAACTTAGTGGCAGGTTTAGCCATTATGTTGGACAAACCATTCGATGTAGGGGATTGGGTCGAAACTAATGCAAGTTCAGGTTTTGTAGCGGGTAGTGTAGAACATATTGGTTTACGCTCATGTAGAGTTAGAGCAGATGACGGGACGCTTTTGACAATTCCAAACTCAATAATGGGTGGGAATGTAATTGTTAACGGGACTAAGAGAAGACAACGACTAAGCAGTATGGAGATTCCACTAAGTATTAATACTAGTGCGGAGAAGTTGGAACAATTCAGGAATGAGCTCACCGAAATCCTTGAAAAAGATGAGCATGTTGTGGGTGACATTAAGCTTAATTTAGTGGATTTTACCCCAGGTTCTTATATATACCATTTAAGGTATACAACAAGTTCAGACTATACTGAACATCTAGTCGCCAAAAATAGTGTCAATACGAAGATTGTTAAACTATTGGCAGATCTAGATATTGAGATAAGTAATAATGTGGTGTACAAAATGAAATAGATTTATCCATTACAATGTAATAGGTTAATAAAATAAATATGAAATATAAAAGGAAATGCAAAGAATGAGTAGTGCAGACAAGAAAACTACAATTTACCTTATCCGCCATGGATTGACTGACTTCAATAAGGTGAAAAAATTTCAAGGAAGTAGTGATATTCCTCTAAACGAAACTGGAAGAGCCCAAGCGGCGAAACTAAGTAAAAGAATTTTGGATTCTGGTATACAAGTAGATAAGGTGTATGTAAGTAAATTGATTAGAACCAAACAAACTATTCAACCACTACTTGATGAGCTAGGAATTGATGCAGAAGTGATTGATGGTATTGAAGAGATTGATGCTGGCGATATGGAAGGTGTAGAATTTAATGCATTACTAGAACGATATCCAGAAGTTATGACCAAGTATAATGAGGCTCCCTATGAAGTTGATATGCCAACAGGTGAGTCTGGTGCGGAAGTGTATAAGAGAGGTTCTGAAGCTTTTGAGAGAATTGTCAAAGAACATCCAGGTGAAACAATTTTAGTTATAAGTCATGGTTTCTTGATTCAACTTTTACTAGGTTATATTAAAGGTACACCTACTTCAGAAATTAGCCATAACATACATAGAAATACTGCTGTTACTAAGATTGAAGTTGATAGTAATGGTAATAAAGAAATTGTTTACGAAGGCGATGATTCGCATTTGGACTTAGCTGACCGAACAGGTTTATAGTGATAAATCGATTTAGCTATTAACAAAATGTGACTATATGAAAATCATAGTTGTCTATATGTAAATTGAAGTATAGTAAAACTAAGCAACTCTATGGGAAATTGTTAATTTTTTTTTTTTTTTGTAAACGTTTTATTAACAAAAGGTGCTTGACAAATGAAAACACACGTTATAAAATGATAATAATAAATTAGGTGAGCAATCACCGTATAATCATAATTAATCTATGGGAGGAAAAGATATGATTAGTAAAAAAATTAAGGTATTTGCAGTAGCGATGGTAGCAACATTAGCATTGCCATTTGCCGTTAACGCAGCAAGTGCAAATGAAACTAAATTAGCTGAGGTTCAAGCAAAAATTGCTTCTTACCAAGCAAAGATTGATAGCGATGATTCAAATAAATATGTATATATGAATCTAATTAAAGGCTTAAAAGCTGAAGAAGCTGAATTACAAGCAAAAGTAGATGCTGAAAAGAAAGAAGCTAATGATGCTGAAAAAGCTAAGAAAGCAGCTGAGAGTGCTAAGAGTCTAGAAAAGATGTTGGCTGAAAAACAAGCAAAACTAGAAGAACTAAAAGCTGAAAGAACAAAATGGGAAAAACAATACAAGGCTAGTGAAAAATTGTTAGCAGAAATTGAAGCAAAAGTTGATGCAGCAGAAAAAGTTAGTGTTGAATTAGTTAAAAAGATTTCTGATGAAGAGAAACGTGGTGATGACAAAAAGAACCTCGTATTGATTGAACAATGGAATAAAGAATTAGAAGCAAATAATAAGATGCTTCAAGAATTAAATAATAAAGCTGATATTTACCAAGCTTATAAAGATAATGAGCTAGAGCATACTGGTATGCTAAGAAAACAAATTTACGAATTAAACAAAGAAATAATTGAATTAAGAGAAAAAGTAAAAGCAGCTCAAACAGAAGCAACAAAAGCAACTGAAGGTACAAAAGCAACAAAAGCTACAAAAGCAACAAAAGCTACAAAAGCAACAAAAGCTACAAAAGCAACAAAAGCTACAATGACAACAAAAGCTACAATGACAACAAAAGCTAAGAAAGTAGCTTCTACAGGTGTAGCTTCAACAGCTCTAGTAGGTGTTGCATCATTAGTAAGTGCTTTAGGTGCTGCATACATTAAAAATAGAAAGTAATCTTTCTTAAATAATAATGTTAATTACAGAAGTGGGACTGCGGTCTCACTTCTTTTTTGTGTAGAAAATTAAATACTTAAAATAATTCAAAAGTAAAAATAGGGTCTAGTAAATTACTAGACCCTTAATTAAAATCGCATGGCATTTGATATTTAATGTAATTAATTATTACTCAACAAATTAACACATATTCTGCCTCTTCAATTTTTAGGGTTCTGTCTGGAACTAGTGTAATACCAGTTTCTTTAATTTTATCTATATCTTTGCCCAGGTATATAGTTGCTATATCTTTGTTACGTATTCTTCCAAAGCTAATTTGATTAGTAGTTATGACATTATGGTACTTGTTGTCATCGGATACAATTATAAAATTCTTTGCTTCAGCACTAAGATAAGGAAGTAAATCTATATATTTTAGCTAAATTTGTTTAAATTCTTTCTTAATCTTCTCTCCTTTTTTCTTGAAGTTTTTCTAACTATCATTTTTATAGAACATCCTTTTTATATTATAATTAGCTTTTATCCTGATTTATCTGTATTTAACTTAATTTTAATTTTGATTTAACATTAAGGAGTGTGGCTGAATTTTACATATAAAAAAATAATAATATTTTAATTGTTTTGTTTGAAGTATTATGTAGAATATTCTTATAGAATTAGGTCAGGAAAGCATACGGTGCCCTGACCAATTTTTTTTGAGAGATAGCTGCGAGAGTTGAAATAATTAGTGTTTTTTCACCTTGTTAACTAGGTTTAAAATTGAACTGTATAAAACTGTTAAAACCAATTAGGCTAATTTTATTAAATTTTATTATTAATTGTAGAAAATTAATAATAATTTCAGTTTATGTTGCACTTTACACGGCGTTTTTGTCACTCTTTTGTTATTTATTGAATCTTTTTTCATTTTGTCTCCAAGGGTGATCA
>CAUPES010000014.1:0-32682 GCA_963510375.1 uncultured Fastidiosipila sp. | reverse complement strand
ACACGGCTATGATTTAATTAGAACTTAGGGTACCAACACCATTTGTGCAAGAACCTCTATTGATAAACAGTAAGATTATTGGATACACTTATTTTGTTAATTCAAAAAATTCGTTCCCAAAGAAGAGACAAAAAAAGAGCCGTTTCCGGCTCTTAAAAAAAAGGAAAAAACGCATAAATTGCTCCAGCGAACCTTCAGATTATTTGCACTCTACTCACTCTTTTCAACTCAACATTTTTTCGTTCTGATAACTTTTTTTATTACTTCTTTCTTTTGAACGTCAACCCTTTTTGCCTTTTTCAAACTTCTATCTTTAGTTGTTTATAACTTACTGATTTTGTTTGTTCTGCTCTTAATATTATTTACTATTTTTTAGCTACTTGCTATTTTTTGCATTTGTTACTTTTACATTTAACTTCGGCAGTCTTTTGGTTGATGCAGTTTCTGTAGTTTTCAATTACAGTTGTAAGTCTCTGTCCATTAATACCTTCCGTATTCCCTGGAGCTTGATTTAATAATAACCCGCTTTGTTTATTTTGTCAATAGTTTTTATTATAGCTTTAACTTTCTTGTACGCTTTGTATACAATGCCATTATTTTATTTGTGCATATTAGCAAGAGAAAAGCCGCATTGTATTTTTGCATCAGGCAAAATGCAACACAGCTTCTAAATCATTACTAGCCGAGTAACCCAACATTACTCATTTTAATTTTCTAATTCTTGTTTTTGATCAATAGCTTCTGAATCAGTTCGCTCATTTTTTGAAGTTTCATTCATTTCTGCCTTTTGAACATTCTCAGCAAAATTTTCAGGTTTAACTTTATCGTTCTCTTCAAAACATGGTCTTTCACCATTCATTTTGCAGCAAGGTGCTGTCTCTTCAACAGGTTTTATATTATTTTACATTTGTGCATTCAGATCAGAGTTATTGAGGTTTTGATTAAGTTTATTCTCAGGCATGTCAACTTCTCCGCTAGGGTTAGAATTCATTAATGCAGTTTTATTGGCGACCTCAATGCTAGCTTTCTTCTCTAAATGTGAGAACACAGTCTGAATTAAAGTTACAATTACCAAGCCATATATACTAAGGCAAGCTAATAAAAAGCCTGCTTGAGGATTTAGCATTTCAGAATAATCTCCTGCTTTTGTATAAAGGTTATTCAAAGTGATTGAAAATCCTAACGCTGTAAGAATTGATGTTATAAGACTTATCAATCTCTTATTAAATGTAGTTAAAACAATTACTATCAGTAGTAATACTACATAAATAACTCCATCTCCGAAGGAATCACCTGTTTTAAACAAATATAATGATTCAGAGTAGGTAAATATATCTACTGAAACAAAAGGCAGGAACATTGCCAAAATTCCTAAGGCACTAAGAACAAAAATGCAAATTTTGAGAACCCAAGGATTAATTATATGGTTATGAGTAGATTGACTAATATGATTAGACTTATTTTGTTTGATTTGACTATTATGAATATATCGACCCGATTCTGGGTTAAATTGATTATTTATATTATCTGGATTATTCATATTTTTACTCCTATCCTATTTACTTTAAATTTATAGTAACTATTTATATTATAAGCAAATACTAAAAATAACAAGTAACGTGGTTTATTATGTGGCCCTCAAAAGTTAGACTAAAAACTAAAGATTGGGAGGTCGGTACATTATAAATCCCTTATTTGTACTTGTTTTCTCAATTTATAGCATCTTCTACAAACTGGAAGATAGCTCTCATTTCCACCAATTTGAATTTGCTCACTACCTCCGCTAATACGTAGGTTCATGGTAGCTTTTTTGTCACAATACCAACAGATAGTCTTAACCTCCTCAATTCTATCGGCGTACACTAGAAGATAATAAGACCCAGTAAACAAATTATTTTGAAAATCATTTTTCAATCCAAAAGCAATGACTGGTATATTTAGCTCATCAACGACTTCCGTCAATTCATAAATATGATGTTCTTCTAAAAATTGAGCCTCATCTACAAGAATGCAATAGATATCTTTATATTTCTTAACCTCTTCAAACACATTAAGATCAGGATGTATTTGTATTGCCTCTCTAGCAGTCCCAACACGACTGTGAACTACACCTTCTCCAGCACGATTATCAATTGCACTTGTCATTACTAGAACTTTTTTGCCTTGTTCTTCATAGTTGTGAGCGACCTTAATAATCTCTAGTGACTTACCTGAATTCATTGTTCCATATCTAAAATATAACTTTGCCATATCACTCTCATTCCCAAAATTTAATCAGCAGATCTTTTGATCTCTTCATCAGTCAAATAGTTCCTAATTAAAGCTTGAGTTCCCTCGTCCTCATGACCTTTAGCCGCAAAATTTTCAAAAGTCTGTAATACTACGTTAAGCATGTTAAGTTCAATTCCTTGTTTCTCTATTTCAGACTTAGCAATCTTCATATCTTTGATAAAGTGTTTAACAAAAAATCCTGGTGCAAAATCATGATCCAAAGCTCTAGGTGCCATATTCTGCAATTGCCAACTTGCAGCAGAGCCACCTCCAACAGCCTGAAGCATTTCTTCAGGGTCTAATCCAACTTTAATTGCATACACTAAAGCCTCAGTATAGGCAGAAGTTGCACCAGCAACAGCTATCTGATTAGCAGCCTTTGTATGCTGACCATTACCTGCTTTACCCATATAATTTATAGTAGATCCCATAAGTTCGAATAAGTCTTTTGTTGCCAGGTAAGTATCCTCATCACCACCAACCATTATGGTTAAAGTACCATTTTTCGCCCCGCTATCTCCTCCTGATACTGGAGCATCAAGTACATGTACATTATGTTCTTTTCCTTCAACATATAATTTTTCTGCTAACTCCGGAGAGGAGGTAGTCATATCGACAATAATTGCACCTGCTTTGGCATTCTGGATTACACCATTTGGTCCAGATAGAACACTCTCTACATCACTAGGGTAGCCAACTATCGAGAAAATATAATCTGCACCATCTATAGCTTCTAGAATATTATCAAAAGCCTTAGCATTTACAGAATCTCCATATTCCTCAACTGCTTTCTTTGCTTTGGCAAAAGTTCTATTAAACAATCTCAACTCATGTCCTGCTTTTGCTAAAAAGCCTGCCATCGGTTTACCCATGACTCCAGTTCCAATCCATGCAATTTTGCTCATTAATTAACTCCCTTATCTATATATTTATTAAATATTTTCACACTAAATCTTTCTAAAGGTATATAGAGCATAACGCTCAAAGTAATTAAAACAACTACCAAAATCAAACTCTTTAGACTTAGAATTTCCAGCATAAAAATTCTTGAAAAAATCGTTCCTGACATAATCGTCATTATTCCCATACATATGAAAAGAATTTTCTTCCTACGGTTAAATGGTTGACATACCTTGTATAACATTAAGTACGTAGAAAAAGCATATACATAAAAAGCAGTTGTTGAAATTTCACTAGTTGGTAGACTAAATAGTTTAGATAGCTCCATTGAAGCAATACTCATCACCAATCCTAAAACAGCGGTTGGTATTGCTTTATATAGCACATTAGCTAGGAACTTCCCACTAACTTTCCTGGTATCTTTTTCCATAGTTAAGAAAAATCCTGGCAGTCCTACCATTACCCCAGAGACGACAGAAATTTGAATCGGTTGCCATGGATATAATAAACCTAATAATATACAGAATACGGTTATCAACAAGATTCCCATATTTTTGTTTAAGAAAAGAGATGCAGTACGCTCAATATTGTTAATTACTTGCCTACTCTCATCTAAAACTTCAGGCATCTTAGAGAAGTCAGAATCCGCCAAAACTACGTCTGCTATTTTGCTCGCAGCATCCACACCTGATGCCATGGCAATACCCATATCAGATTTTTTAAGCGCTAATACATCATTAACACCATCGCCAACCATAGCTACTGTCTTGCCATTGTCTTGTAATGCTTCAATTAAAATTCTTTTCTGTTCTGGTGTAACTCTGGCAAAAATTGTATATTTTGCAGCAGCTTTTCTGATCTTTTCCACAGTATCTAAAGATCTGGCGTCAATTGCTTTATCGGCATTTTGGATATTTGCTTTTTTCGCAACTGCTCTAACTGTTTCAACAGCATCGCCAGAGATAACCTTAATTTCTACACCTTCATTAGCAAAATAGCTGAAAGTTTCTACAGCTTCATCTCTTACAGGATTATTTAAGCAAACCAAAGCTAAAACCTGTAATTTTCCTGCCAATTTAGCTTCATCTTCCACAAAAATATCTTCATTAGAATTCTGTTCAAATTGATATTTAGCTAAGGCCAGAACTCTTTCTCCTGTATTTGAGAATTCATCTGCTAGGCTCAAAAATTTACTTTCTTTATCTTTGATTAAAATCTCAGGCGCACCAATTACATAGGCTAATGAATTTTGACTACCGTCATTGTGAACTTGATCAACTTCTACAGCTGAAAACTTATTGGCAGAACTAAAAGGCAAGATCCTTTTAATTTTAAAGATAGCACTACTCGATTCATCTTTGTTGTTATTTGAATCAATGACTGTCTTTTTTTGTTCAGATTTAAAACTAACAAACTCTCTATAATACTCTTGTAGACTAATCATAGTGTTGCTATCTTCGCCCATATTCTCTACCAAGCCTATTAGGATTTTCTCTATCTCTTCTCCTACCGGATCGCCATTTTCATCTACAACTGTACGAAGTTTCATTTCCGGATCAGTTATTGTTCCGGTCTTGTCCAAACATAAAACATCCACCCTTGCCAGAGATTCAATACTGTTCATATCCTGAACCAATACACCTTTTTTTGCTAAGCGTAATGTCGCAGCAGTTAAAGCAATACTAGTAAGTAAATAAAGTCCTGAAGGAATTAGTCCAATAATAGAAGCAGACGTGCTCTCAACACTACTTTTCAGCGACGCACCGATGCGTACATATTGATTCCAAAAAAGTATACCTGCCACTGGAATTATTAATAACCCTATAAACTTGATAATATTGTCTAAAGAGCGCATCATGCCAGTGGTTTTAACTTCTTTAGTCTCTTTAGCCTCTGACTCTAATTTAGCAACGTGTGTATCTGAGCTAACTTTTTCTACAATCGCTTTCCCTGAACCAGTTACTACAAAAGTCCCAGAAAATAGTTCCTCATCAACAGCTTTCTTTATATCTCTTGATTCGCCAGTTACTTGTGACTCATTCATTTTTAGTTCACCAGATAATAAGCGAGCATCAACAGATAACTGATCTCCTGCCTTAAGCACCAGAATATCATTCAAAACAATTTCTTCATTCTTGATCTTCTGAATTTTTCCAGATCGCAAAACTGTGGTTTCTGACTGATTCAAGAAATTAATTTCACGCAGCTGCTTTCTAGACCTTATTTCTTGCACAATACCAATAGTTGTATTAACTAACGCTACCACAATAAACAGTAAATTCACATATGATTTAAATACTAGAAGGGTAACAAAAATAACAAACAAAACAAGGTTAAAGTAAGTAAAGAAATTATCTCTAAAAATCTCCCAATTTGATTTAAAGTTTTGCTTACTGGCACGATTATAATTTCCAGCTTTAATTTGAGCCTCTACCTGTTCTTGGCTTAAACCACGATTCAAGTCTGGCGCAGGTACATTAAGTTTAGTTTTCTTTTTTCTTTTTCCTATTTTCATCTTTCTAGCGCTCATACTAAGACACTCCAAATTCTCAAGTTTATAACTTAATATTATAAGAACTTTTTTAGCAATATATTGAAATTTATTTTAAGCTTTCATTACAATTAAATTATCTACAACAGTAAAAACACTAGTAGCTCCCCTGTAAAAAGTCCAACCTGGCATTTTTTCGTAAGATTCACACTCTATCTCAAAAGCTTCAACTTCGATGTCTAATCCCAAGTCGAATTGCAGTTCTAATTTCTCAATTTCTTTCTTAGCACGATACTCACTAAGATCTTTAACTTTAAGTACTGTAAAACTAGGTTCTCCTACTTTTTTCACTAAAAGTTTAACCTTCTTAGGGCAAATTATGCCCTGTCTGTGGTTATACAAGAAGCCAATTTTTATTGAAGAAATTTTCTCTGGTTTTTCTAATTCTGCTTTGACATTAAAATTATCTAAAGTACCAATCCAATTCCCATCAATAAAATCTAAGCTACCTCGTTGATGGCTCAACAAAGCGGCTGGTCCTGCTTGATTAAACATATCACGCTTATCAAGCACAGCATCTGTGCTTAATTTCATATGCTTTAATCTACGTTCAGAATCTTTTTCTGGAAAATTTGTAGCTGACTCTAGTTCTTCAACAATTTCTTGATAAGCACGTTCTTTGTTTGGCTTGGTATTATTTTTTAAATTAGCAGATTCAAAAGCGACATTTTGGCTGCTTTCAGCAAATTCAGCATAAATCTCTGCTAAATCTTTGGCACTAATTTCAGCTTTGTCCAAATCACAAAATTTAATAATCAACTGCCCTTCTTCATTGCTTATTTTTACACTATCAGCAGAGAGTTTCTCAAATACACCCCTATCCAGATTCAGCTCATAGGAAAAATCTTCATATTCTAAACAAATTTTCTTATCTTCAACTGATTTTAATACAGGCAAATATTCAAATAGCAGATCAAAATCCCCAATAAATTCAACTCTATCTGGATGCATCTTAATTTCAACTTCACCCAAGCCATGCTTGGCACTAATCTTGCATGAGTAAGCGTCTATGGATTTTAAACTAATATTTTCAAAATTTTCTAACTCTACGCCATCAGCATCAACTAACTTAATAAAAGGTCTACTGCCATATGCTTGCTTCCACAATTGTGGGAAAAGCAGAGGTGGGCAATCATAGAAGCTAGATGCTGTCTTAATACTCTCATTTAAATAACGAGATTTGTAATTTTCTTCAAATTTAAAGAAGTCTCTAATCCTAAGTTTCTGATTTTCATACAAAAAACTTAGCCTATACTCGCTACTTGCATAATTTAAAGCTTCAAGCTGATCTGTGCTCCAGTCTGTAGTCCCTTGGTACGACATTGGTGGAGTAAGTTTAAAGGACTCGCTGAAGAACTTCGCTGTCTCTGCCATAGTCTGAACCGCCAATTTGCCTTCAGATCTTAACTTTTCTACAATCTTAATTTGAGGAATATATCCTGGAGCAATATTAGGCCAAAGAAAATTATTCTCTTGTCCAACCTGCAAATAGTTAATCCCAACTGTATCTTCATCTGTGATTCTTGCAAAAGCCCAAGGTATTCTCTCTCCTCTACCACTTATAGAACTCGGCTCCAAAGTATGAACACCAAAGATTGAATCTCTTACATTTTGCTCAAACATAAAAATAGGATCTGGCCCCAACAATCTAAAGGTTGGTAAGTTAATTTGTTGTTCTTTTCTTTGGGCAGGTACATTAAGATTCTTGGCACTTGGATAATAGGGACCATTTGGATATCCACCCCATAAGGTGAAACCATCTGTAGCTATCTGATCTCTACACACTGCTGCTGCCACAATTCCATACTTTTCTGCAGCATAGGTTAATGTACATTCATCCAATACCCAAGCTCCAATAGATTCGGGATATACACCGTAAATACCCTTAAAATCTTGCATATAAGCATCGACTATTTTAATTCTTTCTTCTGGTTCATAGGCTATAGAATAGGCACTATCTACTCTATCATCATATTCTTCGCCTCTTTCACCTCTGAATTTAACGCCAGCACGCTCACATAATTCGGCTGTTATTTCCCACCACGCTGAAATTTCCAATTCGTTATCTTGCTTATAATTTGTAATAAGTTGCTGATACTCTCCATCCATTAGAGCATCATATTTTAATGCGACAGTAGAAGGCAAATTAAACTTAGCCAATACAGTCAGCTGCTTCTCCAAAGTCTCGAAATCATCAATAATAAATCTTGATGGCTCTTCGTGTGACTTTCTGACAAAATTATAAATATTAACTATAGCAAGTTTATTCATCGTTCCCCTTACCTTAAACTTTTGTTTCTAATTATTTTGCAGCGGCATTCTCTGAAATATTTTCCTCAAGGGCAGCTTGCTCAAGTGTAGCAGCTTCTTCTGCTTCCTTAACTCTAAGCTCAACATGCTCTTTGTCACTGTTCTCTGGTTCATCTTCATAGTGAATGTGAGCTTCATCATCAGATAATAGTAATACTCTATCTCCTGGCAACAGCATTGTGTCTCCTTCAGCAGGGATTAAAATATCGTTTCTAGCAATTGTTAAAATTAATTTATTCTCACTTAAGTTCAAATCTCTTAGCTTATGGTTGGAATATGGATGACCTTCGCTCAAAGTAAATTCAATTAGATCTTGACCATATTCATCAAAATATTCAGCTCCACCGATGACAACTACGTCACCTTCTTTAAACTCAACATTACCTCTCGGAATAACTGTCTCACCATTTCTTTCTATCTTGGCAACAATATAGTCAAAGTTCATATTAAGATCTTTAACTTGCTGTCCAATCAAATTACTACTCGGTTCAATAACAGTCTTCAAGAAACTAATTCTACCTTTGTCAGAGTGAGCGTTGAACGAAGTGTATTTCGTATCAGAAGGGTCAACCATTTTTGTCCATTTAGCAACTGGACTCATTAAAGAACCTTGAACAAGTGAAGAAACTAAACAAATCCCAAATACAATATGATAAATATCTATACTAAAATTCGCTCCGCTGTTTACTGCCATAATAGCAAAGGCAATCGCAGCGGCACCTCTTAAGCCTGCCCAAGATAAAGTTAATAACTGATTAAACTTAAGTTTAAATGGAAGCATTAAACCAAACACAGAAGTTGGACGACTTACAAAGGTCATAAACAACATAATTACCACCGCTATTGGCAAGGTCGCCAAAATTTTCTCCGGAGTTGCCAATAGACCTAAGATAAAGAACAATCCAATATTCATAAGCTCAGATAAACCATCGAAGAAGAATACAATATCTCGTTTACCTAAGAATTGCTTATTACCAATAACAATTCCAAAGATATATACAGCTAAGAAGCCATTACCTCCGACTACTATAGTAAATGAGTATGCTAAAAGTGCCATTGCTGACATAAAGACTATAGCTAAACCATCCTTTGCTAAGTTAACAATTTCAAATAATTTAGCTACTAGCCAGGCAAAAGCAAATCCTAAGATTAAACCTAATGAAATTTGTTTAATTATCATTAAAGGAACTGAAATCTCTGTTCCTACAATTAGTGATAAGAAAATCATAGTTAATGTATAAGCAAAAGGGTCGTTAGAACCACTCTCAAGTTCAAGTATCGAACCAGTCCTGTATTTAAGGTTTAAATTTTGAGAACTTAAAGCGTTAGCAACTGATGCATAATCTGTTGAACCTACAATGGATCCTAATAAGAAGCTTTCTAAAACAGGGAACTTTAAAACGAAATAAGCAAATGCCCCTGTGATTAGCGCAGTTGCAGCTGTACCTAAACTCGATAAAATTGCTGCTTGTTTTACAACTGGTTTGCCCATTTTCCAACTGGTACCAAAACCACCATAAAACATAATAACAACTAATGCCAAAGTGGCAAACTTATCAGCTAAGTGATAATTTTCAAATGTCACAAAATTATTTGCAACTAAACCTAATACCAAGAAAAGTAATAAAGAAGGCAAACCTGTCTTTCTAGAAAAGTTAATTGCAAATATCGCTAAAATTAATACTATTGCTACTAAAAGAAATCCCATTCCTCTCTCCTTCTATCTTGTATATTTTAAGTTAGTAGAAAAAATCACCATCAGGATCAATATTATCATCTCCATCATCGAAATCTTCTAATCCTTCATAATCTTCATCTTCGAAATCTTCTTCATAATATTCATCTGCTGCATCATCATCTTCGAAATCATCGTCAAAATATTCATCACAGTTAGTTTCTTCTGTGAATTCACTATTGTCGAAGCCGTTTTCTATAAAATCATCTTCATTGTCTTCCATGAAGTCGTCTTCGTCGCCTTCATCGTCTACGTCGTAATCTTCTTCATCTTCAAAGAAATCAGTTTCAGCATTATCTATATCTTCATAAAATCCTTCGATTGCTTCATATTGCCCATGTATCTCGCAATAGTGCATATTCTCATAATCATCAAGTTCAGCCAAGCCATGAAATTCTTCGAATATTTCGACCGCATCAACCATATCATCATAACTGATGATACCTTGATCTAATTGTTCCATTATATCTTCAAGCATCTTTTGGTCTTCTTCCAAATCCTTGGCAAAACGTTCTTTGATTAACTCCCTTAATTCATCAGTCAAAAAAATTACTGTACTAGTAAATTCTCTATCCTCAACTTTCAAATAAATACCAGTTCTATCCGTTCTGTTATAAATAATTAAGTCGGTACTATCATCATTTAAAGCTTGTATTTCCAGGTGAAACCCTGCAATAAAACTAATGAGTTCCTCTCCTGCTCTACGAAAATCTGCATTACTTTTTGCTTCAGAGAATTTTTTTGCCATTTTTTTAGACATTAAAATATTGATACTAGACCATTCTAATAAAGTCATAGTTATTCTCCATATTCCAAATAATATATAGATTATAACATTACTTATATTAGACCTAACGCACTTCTTCCCAAAGATTTCTCAAATATTTCGCTGTCATAACTGTAAATTCGTCATATGTAATCGAGTTAAAAGTAGGATTTAAATTATCAAAATAAACCTTTTTACCATCAACTTTATAATAAAAATCTGGACCTAAGAATTTAAGTTTCTGCTCTACAGTATAATCTTCACCTTTAATCTTAATTTGCTCTTCAGTAGATTCTTTTATTCTAAAATTATAAGAGAATTCATACTTCTTATTATTAGCGCCAATAAAAGAAAAATCGTTTGAATTACCCTCAAGACTTGGATAATTTGTTCTTTCAAGTATCCTGTATAAGGTAGCCATTTGGATAGATTCGGCACCATATGAATTATTTGCTAAATCTTTCCAAACCTTAATATCAGCTTTCTTATCCTTGTTATCTGCATACTCCAAAATATTCTCCAAGGTCATCACACCAAGGTCTATATATCTGAATTGATAATTATCTCTACTAGTGTCTGCAACTGCTGCTTCAATTTGTTCTTGGGTAAATTTATCTAAACCAGTTTGACTCTGTATTGAGAAAATTAAATCATTATATTTAATATCTTTTAATAAAATGTCATCATCTACATTCTGAGACATATCATAAGCTCCACACAAAACCTTAAAATCATCAGCAATTTCGCTCCTATCAGCATAGAAAAGGAATCTAAGATTAAATCCCTGATATTCTTCTTTTAGTTTTCTATCGAGCTTTCTGGCTAAATTTAGTGTTTCTCCTATATCTTCCACACTGGTAAATTGCAAACCTAATCTTGAAACTGAATAATCCAAATATTTTGGCAGTTCAATAATTTTGCTTCGTTCTTCTGGGCTTAGTTCAGCAGTAACCTTTGGCAAAAGCTTGTTAAGCAACTCTAACTGAAAATCTGTCGCAAAACTTGTCTTATAATAATCTGCACCTATAACTGCACTGTAGTCTAAATAGACATTAAAATTACCTGCAATTGAATTTTTAAAAACCCAGATAATCTCAGGGTCAGACAGACTATTATAGTTTGCCTCTTCAGAAACTTTTCGCTCTTCTACGAATTCAAAATCCATGCCTGGATATCTGGATTCTAGGAATTTCTCAGCTTCTGTTTTCCCCGGAATATCTGGGTAATTATCAAAAATATAATCTTGATTTTCCTCTGCAGAAAAATCGTAAACCTTACTTGGAGTTTCAGCTTTGCAAGATGTCAAAAGCAACACCGATAGCATAAACGCTATTGTTTTAGTAAATCCTATCTTCCTTCCTCTTGCCAAAGCTAATTTTCCTCCTCATTATTTTCGTTCTTCCTTACCTGGAGTTCTAGCTCTCAATGCTAAGACCATGGATACTAGGTCTAAACCTTCTTGAGCTACAGCTCCCCAGAATGCTGGTATCAAGCCAAATGCTGCAACAAACATTAAGCCGATAGATAATATTATACCGATTAATACAGACTCTTTGGCAACATTTAATGTTCTCTTAGCAATTCCCATTAAGTCTGAAACTTTAGATAAGTCATCTTTTACAATAACTGCATCTGCTGTTTCTGATGCTGCTGTTGATCCATGTGCACCCATAGCAATTCCCACGTCTGCAGCTGCCAATGCTGGCGCATCATTAACACCATCTCCAACCATAACAACAGGTCTTTGGTTTTCAACAACTTTATCAATTATATCAATTTTATCTTGTGGCAAAAGCTCAGCTCTTACACTAGCTACGCCTGATTCTTCTTTAATCTTCTCAGCTATTGAAGTTCTATCACCAGTAAGCATTACTGTATTCTCAACTCCAAATTCTTTCAAGCGAGCAATTGTAGCCTTAGATTCATGACGAATTACATCCTCAAAACTTATATATCCAACATATTCATCATCTACAGATAAGAATACGGCTGTTTGATCTACATTTACAGCATCAGCATGTGCAAATTCAGCTTTACCTGCTTTTACTATATGTCCATCAACTGTACCTTTAACTCCTTGTGCTGTGACTTCTTCAACGTTATCAGCAACTTTGATATCTATATCTCTATCTTGAGTCTCACTAATTATAGACCTTGCTAAGATGTGTGGTGATGATTGTTCTACTGAAGCAGCTAAACGCAGTAACTCATTCTCGTTAAACTTATCATTAGCAACTACGACCTTATCTACTGCTAATTTACCAGCAGTTATTGTACCAGTCTTGTCAAAAGCTATTGTCTTAGCCTTAGCCATCTTCTCTAAGGTTGTACCAGACTTAACAATTATACCATTCGCACTAGATCTGGATATACCTGAAATCATCGCCATAGGCGCAGAAATCAATAATGGACAAGGTGACGCAACAACTAACACCTCTGCAAATCTAGTAATATTACCAGTGATTGCCCAAGCAGCAAATGCTATAACATACGCAATTATTGTGAAAGGTACCGCATAGCGATCTGCTAATCTAACAAAGTTAGATGGACGATTCTTACTCTCTTCAACTAATTTAACCAACTGTTGGTAACTACTCTCTGCCGCTGACTTAGTAACCTCAACTCTAAATGCACTCTCTTGGTTAAGAGTACCTGAAAGGACTTCCTCACCTTTTGTAATTGATATAGGTAAAGATTCTCCAGTCATTTGAGACTGGTCTAGACTTGCATGCTCATCTAACAAAATACCATCAACTGGTACTAACTCATTAGCCCTTACAAGAATAACATCTCCAACCTTAACTTGGGAAACGGGTATATCCACAGTTTCTTCACCACGAATTACATGTGCAGATTGAGGATTATTTTCTAATAATGCTTCTAACTCTCTACTAGCCTGTCCGTGAGCATACTCTTCTAAAGCACCACCACCTGTAATCATGACTGCTAGCATAAAGGTTGCCCAGTACTCACCTACATATAGAGTTGCTAAAATAGCTGTTACAGCTAAAATATCAACACCGAACATACCTTCTTTGAAAGTCTCTATCATCTCGACTACCATTATGAAACATAAGGCAATACCAATGAAAATCATTATACCTTGAGCGACTTCAGGCATCTTAAATCCGAATTCTGCCACTCCGGCTATTACACCTAAAATAATGACTACTAGAACTTGTTGCATGCTAGTAAATTTCTCTAAAAACTTCATCCAAAACTCCCTTTCAATTTCTAATTAACACAATTAAATTATTGTGATTTAATCATGTAACGCTTTTTAAACATAAAATAAATTATAGCACATATTTTAGATTACAGTCCAAAATATGTGCTCTTTAAACTCTACTCTATTCAAAAACTACTTTTCTTCTCCCACAAAATTCATAGCTAAATATGCAAAAATAAAACAAATGACAGCGTATAAAAACAGTGGAGAATAGCTGCCTACAAAGTCTTTTATCCAGCCAAACAAAATCGGACTTAAAATTGATGCTGTAAATGAGAAAAAGTAATAATATCCTGTAAAAGCTCCTACCGTATTGCTAGCAGAAAACTCCAAAATAAGCGGCAAGGAATTTATGTTTACCAATGACCAAAAAGCACCTCCAGCTACGAGTATTGAAGCTAGTAGCCAAGGGGATGGATTAAATAGCACCATGGAGAATAATATTGTTACTCCGATCAAACCAATCTTGATAGCACGCTTCTTGCCTATTCTTGCTCCTATATAACCTGCTGGTATTGCGAACACTAAAAAGCATAGCGAAAAAGCTGTCAACATCATGGTAGCACTTCCACCACTCATTCCAAAAGCATTTGTAGCAAATAAAGTAAAGAATGTCTCAATCGCATTGTAGCCCATAAACCATGCAAGGATAGCTAACAATAAAGCTGCTAAATTACCTTTTTCCTTTGAAGATAATTTCTTAAACACTGTTAACCCTGAAAGCTCATTACTTTTGTCTTCTTCAAGTTCAGCTTTTTCATTAGATAGTAAACCTTTTAGTTCTGCATCAGAGTATTCTCTCTCCTCCGCTTCAATACTTCTCAAGGAATCTTCAGCCCAACGATTAGCTAGCTTATCACTAATCATCAAACCTCTTTCTCTACGATATAGAATAGCATCTGGCTCCCTAACATAGACCAGCAAAACCACAAAAGCAGCAAGCATAAACAATGAGCCTAAAAGGAATGGGTAAAATCTTTTGCCTCCAATATCAGAGAGCATACCAGCGGTCACAAACGCAATGACTGCACCTAAACCGCCCATTAAATTAATAATTCCATTTGCCTGACTGCGTAAGCTCTTCGCTGTTACATCTGGCATTAGGGAAATCACTGGACTTCTCCACAAACTCATAAAAAGGTTAAATGCAATTATGATTAGCATGAACGACCAAATTTTCTCTTGTATAGGGATCATAACAAAGAAAATTGAGCACAACGGTATACCAACCAATATCCATGGCATCCTGCGACCTAATTTCGTTCTTGTTTTATCACTCCAAGCACCTACTAGTGGTTGAAAGATGACACCAAAAAAATTATCGACTGTCATTATCAAGCCAATTAGAGTACCGCTTAAAAAGAATCTTTCTTCTAAAATCAAAGGCACTTGTGAGTTGTATATGCTCCAAGCTAAACTTGAACCCATAAATCCAAAGCCAATCAATAAAATTTGCCAATAGTTTAATTTATTTTTAGGAACTACACTTGTCTTGCCTTGATCATGAGGTGATTTTTCCATTTACTTCTCTTTCTGAGAAACAAAAGCATCTCTTAACTCCATAGCCCTTGTCATCTCGTCTGTAATAATTGCATTAATGTTCTTTTCCAAAGCATACTTAATATGCTCATCACTATTAAGAGTCCAAACATTCAATTTAAATCCTGCAGCATCAATATCTTCAACATAATTATACAATACCATGTTACTTCCTGATGGATGAATGTATTTAGCTCCAATATTCTTTGCATATGTAGCTGGATCATAAATTATTTCTCCATACAAGAAACCACTGTAATCACCTAAACCTTGGTCCACCAAGTATTTAATAGTGTTATGGTTAAAAGAACTATAAATGATTTGCTCCTGTAAATTTCTACTTGCAACTTCCTTAACTACCTCTGCTGGTAAATTAGGATATGGGTAAAAACTATCTTTAATTTCTATATTTAACTTGGTCTTTTTTCCTATAAACAAATCTAGAACATCTGTTAGTTTTGGTACATGACATTCAGTAATTTTTTTATTTGTATCTAATATATACAGAGTTTTTAAATCTTTGTAATCTACTTCCCAAACAAATTTGTTTAAGCTGGTAAGACGTTCGAGATATTCGTCATGGATTACTACCAATTCTCCATCTTTTGTCCTCTGTACATCAATTTCAACTCCATCAGCGCCATGTTCAATAGCTGATTTAATTGCTTCTAAACTTGTTTTCTGGAAACTCTTTTGTGTATCCTCTATGAGCCCAAATCTCTACTTTCACGATTTACCTCCAAAAATGAAAATATAGATATAGTATATCGCTTACAAAAATGCATGCTAAGGATTAATTAGAATACAATAAAAATTAAGCGAAATAAATTCTATTTCTTATATGTTAAGCTATTAAAATTAGTTTGAAGTTAAAATAGTTAAAAGTTAATTATACTTTTGAATACCAATAAAAAGTGGAGATAACTGTATGATAGAAAATTTGAATAAAATACCAAACTTAGAAAAAGTTAAATTAATTGCAATAGATGTTGACGGAACCACTCTAGATGACTGGGGAAATTTACCTGATGGCTTATTTCCTACAATGCAAGCAATTATGGATAAAGGTATAAAAATGGCTGTTGCCAGTGGTAGACCTATTTTCAATTTAAGAGAGCTTTTTCAGCCAATGACTAATGATCTAATCATCATTTCTGACAACGGTGGCAAGGCTGAATTCCATGGAGAACCTGTTTACTCTGAATCTTTAAGTAAAAAAGAACTAGAAACTTTTTGGCAGTATTTTGAAGAGCATAATCATATTGGAGTTTTGATCGGTGAAAACGAGGCATATTTAAGCAAAAATAATTCCAATGCCAAGGAAGACATTGAGTACTTCATGTCTGCTGTAACTTTAATAGATAATTTAGATGAAGTAGATTCTCCTATTACAAAAATCTCCATATATTTCCCAGATAAAACCAGTCTACAAGCCTATAACGATTTCTATAAAAAGGATTTCGAAAAAAATTATTCTGTAACCATAGGAGGAATTGACTGGGTCGATGTTATGCCTATGTCAGTTAGCAAAGGGCGTGCAATCCTACATCTTCAAGATGAATTCAATATTGATAAATCTGAAACTCTCGTGGTTGCAGATAACTATAATGACCTGAGCATGATGGCAGAAGCTGACTTTAGCTTCGCTGTTGCTAGTGCTAATGATGATATTCGTGCAGCAGCTAAATATATTGGCCCAAGTAATAATGATGGAGCTGTGGTAAAAATTATGCAAGCAGTCCTAAAGGCTTACGACCTTAAAACAGACAAGGATTCAGCTAAGCAATAAATTTAATTTGACAGGAAACAGTTTTGCCACTAAGATTATTTGTACTATTTGTATTGACTTAAGTGTTAAAGACAATCTATGCAAATGGAAAATATAAAAATAGAGGCGCGGTATTTAAGAGTACTTAGTGAAGGCGGCAGTCGTAGAAGCTTTGGAAAGGAATTATCGCCGAAGTATTTAACAGGCATGTTAAATGCTGGGAATACATCAAATAGGTGTATTACTGTCATTGAATCAGAAGCAAATTCAATGGAGTGCTAACTTGGCTTACTACAGAATGACTAGCAAGGGGAAAGCACATTTATAAAGCTCTCCCCTTTTTCTTTCTCAAAAGTCTCGTAGCTTTCCATAATATTAGGAGGCTATATGAAAACAAGGATTCAAAATTACCAAAATAACAAGAGAACTTGTAGAAACTGGATTGCTATAATTATCAGTTTATTTTTGCTAATCACTCTACAATTGCCACATCAGCTAAAAGCTGTCGAGAATGGAACTGAAGACCCAGGGATATTCAGAGTTGGTTTGGAAGCTAATTACACTCCTTTCAACTGGTCACAGAGCAATAATAAGAATTCAGCATTTGCGATTAATAATAGTCCTGGTGAATACGTCAACGGTTATGATGTCTGGATGGCGAACAAAATAGCCTCCGCCTTAGGTCTGAAACTGGAGATAATCAAACTCGAATGGGACGGTCTAGTTCCGGCTTTAAATTCAGGCAAAATTGATGCTATCATTGCTGGAATGAGCCCTACAGAAGAGCGTAAACAGGCAATTGATTTCAGTAATACGTACTACACTTCAGACCTAGTAATGGTAGTACGAAAAGGCTCCAACTATGAAAAAGCTACTTCTATTCAAGACTTCAAAGATGCTAAAGTAACAGCTCAAATTAATACTTTCCACTACGAAGTTTTGAAGCAGATTCAAGAATTAGTTCCAGAAACTGCTCTAGATACATTCCCAACCATGATAGCTTCATTACTTTCGGGCAAACTTGATGCTTATGTATCTGAGAGACCAGGAGCTATAGCGGCAACAAGTGCTAACACTAGCTTAACTTATGTAGAATTTACTTCTGAAAATGGTTTTGAGACCAAAATTGAAGATACTTCTATAGCCATTGGTCTTCGTAAAGGCTCCCCGCTTCTAAATGATGTCAATACAGCTTTGGCAAAAATCTCTGAAGCAGAACGAAAAGAAGCAATGGAAACCATGATCAGCTATACAGTTGATACTTCAGAAAAAAGAGAAGGTTTCTGGCCAACAAGCATAGATATTCTTGAAGAGTATTGGCCTTTGTTTTTACGTGGCGCAGGAGTAACCCTCTTTATCGCAGTAATCTCAACTCTAGTCGGATTTATAATTGGACTACTAGTGCAAATAGTTAGAGAAATCCCTCTCAATGACAAAAATAGGTTCACTAAAACCGTTTTAGCAATCATCCAATTTTTATTAAATGCCTATGTTGAAATCTTCCGTGGTACTCCTATGATGGTTCAAGCAATGTTAATTTTCTATGGTAGCAAGCTTTTCTTAAATATTGATATGACTTCAATTGGTGCGGCTCTACTAATTGTTTCTATAAACACTGGAGCTTACATGAGTGAAGTAGTTAAAGGTGGAATTAGTTCCATTAGTAAGGGGCAGTTTGAAGCTTGTAAATCAATAGGTCTTAACCATTGGCAAAGCATGATCCATGTCATTCTTCCTCAAACAATTAAGACAATTCTCCCTACAATAGGTAACGAATTTGTTGTTAACATCAAAGATTCATCTGTCTTAAACGTCATCTCTGTCACAGAATTATTCTTCGTAACTAAGTCTGTTGCGGGTACCAATCTCAAAATATTCCACACCTACTTATTAACAGCAATAATTTATTTTGTCTTAACTTTTGCTGCGACAAGATTAATCAACTGGATAGGCAAAAAGACAGGTCAAACCAAGGATTTCAGTTTACAAAGCGCCTCTGCTTAGTTAAAAATCAATGACAAGGAGAATTTTATGGAAATAGAAACAAATAAAGCAATTCTTTCTCTTAAGAATTTAAGTAAAGACTTTGGTCAAAATAGAATTGTAAAAAATGTAAATTTAGATATCTATCCTAACGACATTATTAGCATTATTGGTTCTTCTGGAACTGGTAAGTCAACTCTACTAAGGTGCCTTAATCTTATGGAAGAACCTAGCTCCGGCGATATCTTCTATCACGGTCAATCCATTCTAAACCCAAATTTTGATCGTAGGAAATTCAGATCTAAAGTTGGTATGGTATTCCAACAATTTAATCTTTTTGAAAATCTCACCGTCCTAGAAAATTGCACCCTAGGACAGATTAAAGTCCTGTCACGTACAAAATCTGAAGCCGAAGCTAAAGCTATTGAAATGCTAAAAAAGGTTAACATGGATGCATATGTTAATGCTCTACCCAGACAACTTTCTGGTGGTCAACAGCAAAGAGTAGCTATCGCTAGAACCCTAGCTATGGACCCCGAATTAATCTTATTTGATGAGCCTACTTCTGCATTGGATCCTGCGATGACCGCTGAAGTCTTAGAAGTTATGACTGCTCTATCTAATGAGGATATTAGTCTGGTTATTGTATCGCACATGATGAACTTCGCTAAAGATGTATCTAATAAGATCTGCTTCATGCATGAAGGTTCAATAGAAGAAATTGGTAGTCCACAAGAGATTTTTGAAAATCCAAGCTCAGAAAATTTGAAACGCTTTTTGAGTAAGATTTAGTTAGAGCTAAGTTTTAGTGTTAGTTGCATATAAAAACGTTTAATCTCCTTTTTTTAATAAATTAAGCTCATAAACCGACAAGAGATGTCGGTTTATATCTTATAAACATCGCAAAGATGGTACAATAATTACACTGAAGGAGTGTGCCATGAACAAATATATTGAGTCGGAAACTTTAGAATTAAAAGAAAAATATACTGATAATATTGCAAGAGAAATAGTATCTTTTCTTAATGGTGCAGGTGGTACAATCATTATTGGAGTAAAAGATAATGGTGATGTAGTAGGCGTAAATAAAGTAGATGAAGTACTGAAGAAAATATCTGATATTATAACAAGTCAAATAGAACCGAACCCACAGGATGAAATCAGTTCAGAGATTAAATTCGATCAAGGTAAAACCATTGTTTTAGTTCATGTTAATAAAGGATATCATCATATTTATTGTCAAAAAAAATACGGATTTTCATCATCTGGATGTACTATAAGAATAGGAACAACCAGTAAAGAAATGACATCTGAACAAATTAAAATTAGATATGAAAAAAAATTTATAGATAACGAATATATGCTTATGAAAACTGCAAACTCATCTAATTTATCCTTTAGAGAACTTAAAATATATTATTCAGAAAAAAATTATCATTTAGACGAAAAGTCTTTTGAAACAAATTTGAATTTAAGAAATTCGACTGTAAAATATAATTTGCTTGCGGAATTATTGTCGGATAAAAATAATATCCCTTTTATTTTCGTCAAATTCCAAGGAGAAAATAAAGCATCAATTTCTGAAAGAAGTGATTATGGTTATGGATGCATTTTAACAACTTACGGAAAAATTAAAAACAGATTACAAGCTGAAAATATTTGTATTTCTGATACCACAGTTAGACCAAGAAAAGATACATATTTATTTGATTTTGATTGTGTAAATGAAGCAATTTTAAATGCTTTAGTTCACAATGATTGGACAATTACTGAGCCACAAATTTCAATGTTTCATAATAGACTTGAAATACTATCCCATGGTGGACTTCCATATGGAATGACAAAAGAGCAGTTTTATGATGGGATTAGTAAACCTAGAAATGCTACATTAATGAGAATATTTTTAACTATGGGTCTTACAGAGCATACTGGACACGGTATACCAACAATTATAGAAAAATACGGTAAAGAAGTTTTTGAAATTCAAATTAATTATATTAAGTGTACCATCCCATTTGAAAAAGAAGTAATTAACCAAATTGACAATCGAAGTGTCGGTTTGAATGTCGGTTTGAATGTCGGTTTGAATAAAACGGAACATAAAGTTATTGAACTTCTAATAGACAATTCAAGCCTAACATCAATTGAACTTGCAGAAATAATAGGTGTAACCAAAAGAACTATAGAGAGAACATTTAAATCGTTACAAGAAAAGAAGATGATTAAAAGAATTGGATCAAAACGAGATGGTCATTGGATTGTAACTAAATAAAAACATAAGTCTTTATTTTTGCACATCTAATAACATGATCTAATACACTATTTATAAAAATTATAATAATAATTTAATTATGTAATTAAAATTGACTAATATAACTTTAAAATTCCAAATAAATTTAACAGAGTATCTTCTTTTTAATACCAGATTCTATATTTAGTTTTTCAATAGATTTAATCTGATTAATTTCTTAAATTCTAAAAACCTGCAGTTTTTGCATCTGCAGGTTTCTTATGCCTATAACTATTTAAAATCTATGTATTCAATTCCTAGTTTTCTAAATTCTTCCAACTCTTTCTCATTTAATTTCAGAACTATCTCTTGCCCTTCAGTTGAGATATTCATAATAGGTCTGTCGTCTGTATAGAATAGCGGACTCTTAAATTTAAACTCTTCTATGATAATTGGTTCCTTAAATAAACTTTCTCCTAATTCTGATCTGATTGTCTCTTTAAATTCCGGCTTACTTAGATCAAATTTAACAAATTCATATATAGGTCCGCTACCATCGATGTTCAAACGGCTGTGACGTACAGCTATAGATGCATTTTTTTCATCTTTAAAAGGAATATAGTAAATATCCACTTCACTTATTTCTTCTCTATCTGAGTTGCCCTGATTGTTTCTTGGCTCAACTCTGCTAGCTAGCGCTTCACTAAGTGCTGCAATTTCGGGGTTATCTTCAATGTCTAAATCTAACGCTTCAGTATCCAGTTCAAAATTCTCCTCTGGATCAACAAAGAAAAAATCATCTACTCTTTCCTCTTCCTTGATAATCGCCAAGTTTGCTTTCAACAAAACATCGAAAATCTCTGATACTTCCACATTCTCAGGTTTAAGATTATCAAAGATCTCTCTATATTCTTGATCTTCTTCATATCTCTTCCTACGTTTAGCATCTTCTGCTAATACAAAATCTTCCCATTCTTTGTTGACTTCAGCCAAAGTAGAGTCATCTAACTCATAGGCTATCTGTCTACACAATTCCACGGAATTTGCCAAACCCATAATAAATTCTAATAAGTCAGTGCCCTCTTTTTTACTAATATTTCTAGCTACTTTTATTTTTGTTAAAGCCATCTTTAATCTCCTTTCTATTTTTTTAATTTCCTTTATCCAAAATATTCTTTCGAATTACTCTTCAGTAACTTAATTATCACATGCAATTATTTAAAAATACATTGGATATATACATTATTTTCCAAAACAAGGCTAAAAGTCACAAACTTTATACTTTTTACATAATAAGCTCTATCAAAACTACTGTTTATTTGTATATTTTGTTGTAATATTTCAGTTAAATTCTCGAATTTAGTTCTCTTAATAAAATATCTGGGTCAAAATCTTCCAGTCTAAGCAAGCTTAGCTTTACACTATTACCATTTTTCAAAGAGATTTTGAATTCGGCATTTTCTTTTATTTCAAAAAACTTTATTTCTACCCACGGAATTGCTTTAACTTTCTTGAAAATTACAAATGGTCGACGAACCGTATACAAGTATGTATCTGTAAGTATAAGCGCTGAAAAACTATAATTTCTCAATTTCTGCACAATTAAGCCTTCCAAAAATATATTTAGAATTATAAAAATAATTACTAAAATAGTGGTACTAACTCCTGGGAAAAAGAATTTAACAATAAATAATGCTGCTAGCATCAAAGCAAATGCAGAAATATATAATAAGTAAATATCAGCAGTACTGGCTGGTTTCTGTCTATACATAATACTTCCATCATCCAAATAAATAGGATTTTTCCTAGTATCTTCTAATTTCACTTTTGAATTATTTTGCTCTACTTTCATTTATCAATTCACTTCTCCTACAAATTAATATGTAACTTTCTCATCTTTTTCACGTTTTTGATTAATTTTAATAATATTATCCATATTTATATTTTGCCATATTTTCATATCAATCATTGATTAAATTACTAAATAAAAAAGCGCTACCTATTAATTAATATCTCACGAAATTATTCATGATAAAACAACAAGTAGCGACTTTAATTTTCTTACAATTTAAACTGCTAAGCTGCAACTAAAGTTTTATTTAAAACTCTAACTCCTTAGCCGGATAACTCTTAAACTTCAACGAATTACCAAATCTTAATTCTCTTCTCTGGTGCCAAGTACATATCGTCACCTTCTTGAGTTCCAAAAGTTTCGTGGAATTCATCAAGATTTTGAGGAACCATATTAGCTCTCCAGTAAGCAGGTGCGTGAACGTCAGAAGCTAATAACATTTGGTTATACTCTTTTCTACCCTTCTTACGCCAGACTCTTGCCCAGTTAATGAAGAAATCTTCTAGGCTATATTCATCTTCACGTTGTAATGATTCTAGAGCACAACTTAGACCACCTAAGTCAGCAATATTTTCGCTAACTGTCAATTTACCATTAACCTTAGAATCTTCAAATGGCAAGCCTTCGTATTGATCAATAACAGCTTTTGTTCTCTTGCCGAATTCTTCGTAATCGCTCTCTGTCCACCAATTGACCATGTTACCAAATGAATCGAAGTTGGCACCGTTATTATCGAATCCGTGTGAGATTTCATGAGCTATAACTGCACCGATACCACCGAAGTTCTTGCTTGGTCCTTGCTCCAAACTATAGAATGGTTCTTGCAAGATAGCTGCTGGGAAACAAATCAAGTTTCCTAGTGGATTGAAGTAGGCATTTACCATATCTGATGGCATTCCCCAACGTGTGTGGTCTACTTCTTTGCCATATTGTTCTAGTTTATATTTAGTTTTAACATCATTTATATTTTTATTATTTTCAAAGAAACTTAATTCAGGATCTACCTTCATTAATTGGTATTCTTCTGGATAATAATCTGGGTAACCAACCATTATTTGTAGCTTATCTAATTTCTTAATAGCATTATTAATGGTATCTTCTTGCAACCAGTTATTCTTACGCAAACGCTCTTTGTAAACATCAATCATTGTTTCAACCATATGTCTTACATCCTCACGTGCTTCTGCCCCGAAATATGTTTGACCATAGTAAACACCAATTACTTGGCTAAATGTATTTTTTGCGTGATAGAATGCATGTTTTTCACGGTTTTGCAACTCTGTTTGACCTGTTATAAGCATACCGAATTTGCCACCTAATTGACGCAATTCCTCAGAAAGAACATCACTTTTACCTAGAGCAAAGTTTACTATCATGTAAGCTTTAATCTCTTCGAAGTTTTCATCGTTAAATAGTGTTTTAAGATCCTCGAAATACTCAGGGTGTTGGACAATAGCCTTATCTACATCGCCAACTAATTCTTTCACAACTGCTGCAATGTCGAAGTTATCTAAGTATGCGGATATTTCTTCCATCGTTCTAACGTTATTCATCTTAGTAACGTCAGCGTTCTCCTCAGCACTTCTAACTCTCTTAGCTAGTTTCTTATCTAGAGAAACAGTCTTCTTAGCTAAGTCATCTGCTTCTGCTTCTGAGTATCCAACTGCGACTAAGTAATCTTTAGTAAATTCAACATACTTCTCTAGCAACGCTTCACCATTGAGTTCTGCTTTCTCATAGTAAGTTCTATCTGGCAAAATCAAATCCGGTTCACCAAAGTATAAAGTATTAATTCTTGCGTCATTCAAGTCTGAGCTGACACCAAAGCCAAATGGCAAATCATAATGTAGACTTACATTAACTCTATCTGCATCTAAATCTGCAATTGATTTATAAGATGCTAATTCATCCAAATATGGTTTCAAAGGCTCTGCGCCAATTGCATCTAATTTCTCAAAGTCATTTGCTTGTTTAAAATATGTTACAAAGTGATCTGCATATTCATTATCTAGTTTAATCTCTCCTGCAACAATCTTCTTAACATCTTCCATTAATTTCTTCTCGATATCCAATACCAAGTCCATGAAACCACCGGTAGAGGTCTTATCTGCAGGGATTTCTGCTGTTTTTTGCCACTCACCATTAACAGCATTATATAAGTCTTGTCTTACTGCTTCGTTATTCATAGTTTTCTCCTTTTATTTTGTTTCTTTTAACTTTCTTCAATGACCATCGTCATTTTTATCCACTTTTAAATAATTGTACTTCATTATAACATTACCTTATGGAAAATAAAGCACAACCATTATTTGATTTTCTGAATTGATGGTATAAAATAAGTTGGTCAGAAGTTTTCGGCTATTTAAAGTTGATAGTGGGAAATCGAGGTGTAGCGCAGTTGGTAGCGCACCTGCTTCGGGAGTAGGAAGCCGCAAGTTCAAGTCTTGTCACCTCGACCATGTTTAAAGCTTGTAACAATTGTACCGACCTCTCAATCGTTAGATTTTGGTCTAACTTTTTTTTGGGGGGGGGCGGTACAAAATTCCCTCTCTTTTTGAGCGCTAAACGCTATTAGAATCTAACTTGTTACCGCAATAGTCCCATATTTCTTTATGTAGTTTATTACTTCATCCATCTTATCTTTGTTTAGTAATTTATATTCCAAGTTATCAATATAACGGTGGTTTCCATTAGAGTCTAATTGAGATATGATAAAAATATCCCCATCAGAGTAAAAGTCGATAACAGAGTTATCACTGAAGATTAACCTCCCGTCAATATAGTAATCAGGATATAAATTTTTTTTCGAATTAGAAGTTAAAATATTTCTTGCTGATTTTAATATCTTTAACCTAAAATGTAGTTGATTTAACATGCTTCTTAAATGTACTGATTGATTATCATTAGTGGTTAGATTATAAGTGGAATAATCATATATATTTTTCCCTTCTCTAATAGCTTCTAAAATAACATCTTTATCTTTCTTTATATTTAAGTTGAAGTAAGAAGTAACTATTTCCCTATCATTCATAAACTCTTTGAGGGTAGGGGTATAAAACCACCATGACAGTAAGAGCAGTATCAAAATTATTATTATTAGAATAAAGAAAATTCTTTTACGCGACAAAACATTTCTTTTCATTAATATAACTCCCTAACTTTTTAAAAATAAATTTATCAGTGCCTATATTTGCTTTACTTAAATATTATTGTAAGTTCAACTTGCTTAGTCTATACACAGTCTACAAGAGATACGTTAAATATACTTCCTCCGCCTCAATGTTAATTAAATTCTTACATCGCATAGCATCTTTATCTGTATCATCTACTTCCATAATAACATTGACAAAATTCCCTAGCATCTTCACTAAAAGATCATTAAAAAACTTCAAGCCTCTGTCACCATCTTCAATATGAATATATGCTATCTCATTATCTTCTACAAAAGCAAAATTCTTTGGAGCAGATTTAGAATAGACTATATCTGCAGGAATTGATTCACCAAACTCTTCTATACTTGCTGTAAGAGGATTTACACTTTCATGTTTTGCTGAATAATCTTCATATAATAAATCTATAAATTTCTCATTAGCTTTGCTCATTACTAAATCTTCAGAACTTCTACTAATTGATAAGCGATTTTTCACTTCTTCTTTATCAATATTCATTTCATAAGTTGTTCTAGCTAGTCTAAAACCTGCAATCTCCAAAGCTTTAATTTTATCCAAATCTTTGCTATTTAAAATTATTTGTAATGGCAGCTCATATTTATTTTTCAAAAATTTAAAGCCTTGTTTAATTGCTTCAATATAAAAATTATTAATATTTAAATCAAGGTAGACATTTCTATAATGAAATTTATTTTTGTAGCAGTTAATACTAATAATTTCACTAGATTCATTAAATATTTTTAAAACATTATTCTCAAACTTAATTTGCATTAACAAAGTCTCCTTATTTCTCTCCACTGCTAAGATTTAGTAAATTATAACCTTTTCACTAAATATTTTTAAAAATTCTCTTGACAGGAATTAGAACTTAGGTCTATACTTTTAGTACTTTAAGTTCTAATTAGTGTTTTATTGAGAATTGTCAGTCTTTTAAAATGCATTTTTTAGAATTTAGATTTCTAAAGGAGGTAGACATGAGTTTTGGCGATAAACTTAAATATTTGCGAGAAGAAAAAGGTTTAACCCAGACTGAACTTGCAGAAGTTCTAGGCACCAGCCTGAAAACTATAAGCAATTATGAAGTTAAAGGCATTAGACCACGTAAGATGGATATGTATGAAAAAATAGCAGATTATTTTGATGTAAATATCAACTATTTGCTTACTCAAGATAGTGAATTTGTTTTAGAAGCTGCTAAAACATATGGATATCAAGGTGCTAAAGATGCAGAAGCAATCTTATCTTCAGTTACTGGTTTATTTGCAGGTGGAGAACTGCCCGAAGAAGATAGAGATGCTCTATTCAGTGCAATACAAGAAGCATATTGGGAAGCAAAGCTTGAAGATAAAAAGTCTAACAACAAAGAGTAAGGCAGGAGTTACTTGATGTCACACAAATGGATATATGACAAAGTTAATCTGCTCATCAAAGAACATCAGACTCGAGATCCTAAACTATTAGCAGAAGAATTAGATATAAAGATTAAATATTTAGGAGATACAAAATCGTTGCTGGGTATGTATAAAGTCATACTAAAAACTCCTTATATATTTATTCCTGCTAACCTCGGTTCTATTCAAAAAACTGTACTAGCACATGAGTTAGGACACGATCAATTGCATAGAGATTACTGTTTAGATGGCGGGCAATTTTATGAAAGTAAGATATTCAATCCAACAAATATTTTTGAGATTGAGGCTAATATCTTTGCTGCTCATTTGTTGATAGCTGACGAAGATTTACTCAAACATATTAAAATCTGCAATAACTACACAGATTTAGCTTCTGAGTTAGATGTTGATATAAATTTGCTTAGCATTAAAATTTCAGAAATGTTAAAGCTTGGTACATTAGATCAGGAAGATTTAAAGATTACTATACCTGATGCAAGATTTTTAAAAGAATATAAACCACAAGATGAGGGTTGGTAAATTTTCTAATTATTAAGGAGGCCTATATGACTTATATTGACTATACAAAAGAACCTAAGTCAGATATAGCCTTTGTAGATATGAAAAGTTTTTATGCAAGCGTAGAATGCGTGAAGCGAAACCTCAATCCTTTAACAACTTCATTATGTGTAATGAGTAGATCAGATAATTCGAGCGGACTTATATTAGCAAGCTCTCCTACTTTCAAAAAAGTTTTTAACAAATCAAATTTAAGTAGAGCTAGAGAATTACCATTTGATATAAAAACAAGGAAATTCAGTTACAAAAAAGCTTTAGAACAAGGCATAAAAGTCACAGACACTTATGTCAAATATATAGAGGATTGGGCTGCTAGAACAGTTATTGCAGCACCTCGAATGGCTTTGTACATTGAAGAAAACCTCAAAATACAAGAAGTCTTTCACAATTATGCTGCACCTGAAGATGTATATCCTTATTCCATTGATGAGAATTTTATCGATCTTAGCGCATCATTGAATCATTTTGTACCAGATAAAAGCATTAGCAAAAAAGATAAACTCGATATAGTCTCCGCTAAAATACAGAAAGATATTTGGGAAACTACCGGAATTTTCTCAACTGTGGGCATGAGCAACTCCAACCCACTTCTGGCAAAATTATGCTTAGATAATGAAGCTAAAAAAACTAGAACCATGCGTGCTAATTGGTCTTATGAAGATGTGGAGGAAAAGGTCTGGGGGATTAAAAACCTTACCGACTTCTGGGGTATTGGCAAACGTACTGCCAAAAGATTAAATAAACTTGGCATTTATTCTATAAAAGATCTCGCTAATTCAAACCCTGACAGGCTAAAAAAAGAATTTGGAATAATTGGAGTACAGTTATGGTTTCATGCCAATGGTGTAGATGAATCCAAAGCTTCAATACCCTATATACCGAAGCAACAAGGTTTAGGAAATTCTCAGGTATTACCTCGTGACTACACTGAACAACGTGAAATAGAATTAGTATTAAGAGAGATGGCTGAGCAAGTAGCAATCAGAGTGCGTAGAAATTCTAAGAGAGCTGGTTTAGTTGCCATATTTGTAGGTTATTCTTACAGAGATAATTTAAGGCCAATATCCGTACAGACGAAAATCACTCCTTCAAGCTCAACAAAAATACTCTGTAATCATGTAATTAAACTATTTCGCAGTCAATACCAAGGTGGAGCTGTTAGAAATATTGGGGTAAGTTATGGGAATCTTCTTGATGACGATTACACACCTTTTACCTTCTTCGATGATGCTGAAGAACTTAATAAGTTGGAACGCTTGGATAAGGCTATTGATAAGATTAGAGATACCTATGGTTTCTTATCTGTGCAGAATGCAAGTTACCTTAGTGAAGGTTCTCGTGCTCGGGTAAGAAGCGAACTTATAGGTGGTCACTGCGGTGGGCTAGATGGCTTAATGTAGTAACAGAATGGAGTTCAAATACTTAATATGATAAATCGACAATATTTACCATTTAAATCAGCAAGACAATATGTAGATAGAGGTATGGCTAAATGGGCTGGCTTCTTCATCTCTGAGCATTCAACTGCCTTAAACAAAACAGACGATAGTATTGATTACTCCATAAAAATGAGCACTGAAGAAATATTGTTGCTTATTACACAAGCTTATGTAAACAAGCTCGAGGTTAAATTATTTACGAGTTTACAGCGAGAAGCTTTTTTAGGATTTGTAATAGAAATTGCAGATGATAGTTTTTATTTTAAAACCAGTGATAAGGTCATGATTCTAAGTTTAGGTAAAATACTTCGCCTGGAAATCGTATAGAGAGCTTAATTCAAGGGGGGGGACACAATGAGGGATGCCTTAGACAAAAACACTTATCAATTTGATTACTTCTCAGAAAGCTATGAAAAATTTGAGAATGCTTTTTACAAGTATTCAGATTTTGACATACCGCTTACTTTCATAAGTGATGACATTCTCAAATCCATGCTAGCTTCTGGGAATAACTATTTTAAATTGAATGCAGCAAACACCAAGGACAATCAGGACCACTACTTTATTTTTAAGCAAGCAGAAAGTCCTGATAACCCTAAAATTAAAAAATTCATTTACCTTGGTTGTAAGTAATTTCCCAATACACTTTAGATTAAGTACACAAAATTTAGCTTATCGCTATTCAATGCTCCAAGTTATTGCAACAGATTCTCTTATAACTATTTCATCTGCCAAAATATCGGGACTAACTTTCGCACTGACCGCATTACGCATTAAATCAGCAGAGTAAAGAACTCCTCCACTTTCAGCAGAATTACTATCAAGATAATCAATTGCTATTATTTCACCTAATTTTATGCCCGCACTATTTGCTATATGCTCAGCTTTAACTTTCGCAGCTGCAATTGCTTTTTCTATAGCTGTATCAATAGCTTCAGTCTTGTCTTTAACAGTGAAGTCAAAATCGACTTCCGGATTTATACCTAATCTGGAGAATTTATACATAAACTCTCCTAGCAAATCTAAGTCATAATCAATCTTCACTTTAAGCTGGTGATTTGCTATATAACCAATATGCTTATTCTTCCAAACACCATTATCCTCGTAGTTTTCGTAATTGTTTGAAACTCTTAAATTAGCTGTTCTTGCTTTATCTCGCTCTATACCAATCTCTGTTATCGCTCGAAGCATTGCTTCTAAATCCTGATTAATTGAGTTAATCACATCTTCATAATCTTCAGATCTTCTTGAAATTACAATGCTAATTTCAATTTGATCTGGCTCTATTCTTGCAAGTCCGTTAGCTTCTACTTTTAAAATTTTATCCATATAAACCTCCTAAACCCCCTATTTCTTTACTAGAGATGACTTAAGATAAATCGTCCCAAAACCATCAACTCTGGCTTCAATGTCATGTCCATTAACTGGTACATCTAATATCCTAATGCTCTTAGCCTTGCTACCTTGTTTAATAGTGTTTCCACCTAGTTTAAGATCTTTGATTACAACAACATCATCACCATCTTGTAATTCATTACCATTTGCATCTCTAATAATGTTAACTGTTTCTTCTACCTCAGTATCACTATTCCACTCGTTAAAGCACATAGGGCAAACAAGCATATTACCATCTTCATATGTAAACTCTGAGTCACACTTAGGGCATGCTGGAAATGGCATAAACAAACACCTCTTTTTCTTTTTATTCTATCATAGACTGGAAAATACCTTAGTACTAGCCCAATACTGCAAATTTCTGCAAATAAACTGTAAAGATAATCAGCAATACTTGTCTTTAACTATTAAAACTTGATAAGATTAGCTTAATAAAATTTAAGGAGAAACGTTTTGCAAAAAATATTATTTGTTTGTTTAGGAAATATTTGTCGAAGCCCAATGGCTAAATTTATTCTTCAAGATAGAGTCGATAAAGCTGGCCTAAGTGATGAATTTAATATTGACTCTGCCGCAACTAGTTCCTATGAAGTTGGAGAGGATATCTACCCACCAGCACGAGAAAAACTCAAAGAGCATAATGTTAGTAGTGATGGTCATAGCGCTAGACAAATTACCAAAGCAGACTATGATTACTTCGATAGAATTATTGCTATGGATAACAGTAACCTTAAAAATTTAGAAAAAATAATAGGAAAAGATGTAGATAATAAAGTATCTCTACTTTTAGACTATACTGACGAGCCAAGAGATGTTTTGGACCCATGGCACACACGTAATTTCGAAGCTACTTGGCAAGACGTAAACAATGGTCTCGATGGATTAGTTAGAGATCTAGGCTATGATGAATTAAGTAGAAGCTAAATTAATTCATTGTGTGAATCAAAATTATTTAGTCATAGCTAATCCCTAAATTCATAACCCTACTCATTAATGACAACTTTATAACCATTAATACTATCTCCTGAAATAGTAATATCATAAACCTGTCCATATTCTGCTTTCAAAACAATTGGCTTGAGAACTCTTGTCAACTCTTCAGGGTAGATGTTTTCAAAATTAGGCTCAACATATTCAGTAATAATACGAAATTTTATATATAAGTCAAATGGACCTGAGTTAATCTGTAAATCTTCTTTATTCCAGACGTGAATAATTTGATCATCGTGTTTAATCAAGGAACGATCAGTATTAGAAATACCTGAACTAAATTTATGCCCATTTACCTCATAGTCGAAAATTAATAATCCTATATCTTCTTTTATATCAAACTGTATTCTTAAAGCAATTTCATCATTAGCTGGAGTGTACTCTGGTGAATTTACATACTTATAAATAATAAAGCTTAAAATGAACACACAAAAAATTGTCAGTATAATAAGAATTCTTTTTTTCATAATCTGCTAACCTTAGAAACAATTTTTAAAATATTATAAAAAAATAAAAGGACTACATTTAGTGGTTCTACAACAAATGGTGTTGGTGAGAAAAATCTTAGAAAGATATTAATCTCG
>CAUPES010000013.1:0-38434 GCA_963510375.1 uncultured Fastidiosipila sp. | reverse complement strand
GCAAGCAGTAGTAATAAATTCTGATGAGATTAACAATATGATCGATCTAAAAGAAGCTGAATCAGAAATAAAACAAAAAGCTGAATATATTAAAAATTTACAAGATAGCGAGTAAAACAAGTTAGATATAAAAACATAGTAACTAAGGACTAGAGAAATCTAGTCCTTTTTCATTTTAAGAAAAGAGAGGAAGTAGAAAAATGAAAAACAAAATCAAAAACTTAAAATTAAAGCTTTTAGTAAGTCTTATCACAGGAATGACATTAGCCCCAGTAACAGCTATTTTTGCCGATACAGGAGTTACTGGAGTTGATACAGGATTAAATAATCTTACTACCTTTATCAGAGGAATTATAAGAGGTGTAGGTGTTATATTTTTGGTTTTAGGACTGTATAAGCTTGCTGCATCATTTAGAACACAAGATGCCAGAGAAAGACAAGAAGGTATATGGTCAACAATTAGTGGAATAATAATTGTGTTCATACCAGAAATCGTCAATTTTATTGCACCAGGCTCTATATAAGAAAGCGAGGTGATTATATATGGCTAGCAGTGACGGATTGGGAATGCTAGGTCAAGGAGTTGATTGGTGGAATGAAGCAGTCTCTGAAATAGGAGATCTGCTTTTCCTAACTCCAGAAAATTATATGGGCGGAGCGTTTTGGAGTATCTCAAACAATATATATATAGCTTTACAAGCTGTTGCGATCCCCTTAGTTGCAATATTTTTCTTGTGGGGATTTTTAAGTACAATTCAAAATACAGATGAAATTAGACGTCCTGAATTTATTGTAAAGCCTTTAGTAAGACTCATAATTGCTCAAGCGTTAGTTGTAAGCGGAATTAATATCATACTTTGGATATGGTCGATAGGACTAAAAGTATTAAGCTCAATTAATTCAGGATTAGGTGGAAGTGGACTTACAGCAAGTGGTAATGCCTTTAAAGTTTCCATACCTGAAACAATAATAAAAGAATATGAAAAGATTAATGGGATGTTCTCATTTTTAGGAAATATAGGTACTCATTTAATAGTTTTTGTAGTGAGTTTTATATTACTTGCATGTAGTTGGCTAATTAAATTGACTGTCTACTCAAGATTTATGCGAATGTATATATATATTTGTTTAGCTCCAATTTCAATGGCTGGATTTGCGAGTAAAGATACTGATTTTATGACAAAAACATTTTTGAGAAATTTTATGAATTTAGCATTACAAAATGCTGGAATTTATTTAGCGATAGTTATCTATAGTGCTTTTATAGGAAATATCCAAGTAGCAGAAGGTACTTCTATAATGGGATATTCGCTTAACTTAGGTTTCCAGTGTGTGATTTTAGTAGTGTTAATTCAAAGTATGGATGCCTTAATCAATAAGATTACAGGATTATAGAAAGGAGTTGTAATTATGAGTTTGCAAATTTCTGTACCTAAAGAGATTAAAGAATATAAGCAGGTTGTAGCATTTGGCTTAACTCTAAAACAATTATTATGGTGTGGAGCAGGGGTTTTAACAGGCGTTGGTGTCTTCTTCCTTGTTAAAGATAGAATGGCCTTAGATATAGTAGCAATTATTTGTATGCTATCTGCAATGCCTTTTGCTCTAATGGGATTTGTCAAATTTAACGGTATGGATGCATGGGAACTATTTGTACAATGGTTCAAAGTTACTTTTTTAATGCGTCCATTAAAATATGAAACAACAAATTATTATAAGGATTTGTTATTAAGTTCTAAGGAAGAACTTATAGATAAATTTCAATTCAAAGATAGAGAAGTAGATTCTAAAATAAATAAAGTAGAAAATCCAATAAACTCTAAACCACCTAAGAAACCAAGTAAATCAAAGATATTAGAAATTATCAAGAGATATAAGTTCTTAATATTAGTATTAGTTCTAATCCTTAGCTTTATAGCATTAGGAATAATCAATAAGCTAAATAAACCACAAGTAGAAAAACCAGAACAAACTAGTACAACAACCACAACAGTCGCTAACACCACAACCACCCAAGCACCAACTACAACTACTCAAAAGCCTATAGGAGTTATCCCAATCCCAGAGAATAGCAAGGGTAAAGCGACTACAACTTTAATAGAAAGTACCACTAAAGCACCGACTACAACCCAACCACCAACCACAACAGTCGCATCGACCACCACAGTCGCACCAGCAACTACAACCCCCACAACAAAGGTAATTCAAAACACATCTCAAGCGAAAGTTAGAGAAACTGTTAAAACATCAAATAACGAAGTATTTGATCCAATAATAGAAACCTTACCACCGAAAAATTAAAAAGGAGAATTTAAATGTTTAAACCAAAATCAAAACAAAAGAAAGAATCAAGATTTAAAGTTCCAAGGACTGTACAAGATACAGTTCCTGTAAAAGAGATTTATAAAGACGGTATTTTCCTTCTGAAAACAGGCGAATTTAGTAAGACCTGGAGATTTTCAGATATAAATTACTTAGTTAGTAATGATCAAGATAAGTTAAATATTATTTCAAATTATATGAATTTAATTAACTCATTAGAAGCAACAGGATTAGCTAAAGTAACAATTAATAACAAAAAACTAAATCAGAAACAATTTTATGATGAGGTTCTAATTAAAACATCAGATGATGATCTGGATTTATATAGAGAAGAATATAACCAGATGCTTGCTGATAAAGTTAATTCCTCAAATGCTATTAAACAAGAAAAATATATAACATTAACTTATAAAGCTAAAACTTTAGAATTGGCTAGAAGTTATTTCAATAGAAAAGATATAGAGCTGAACTCATACTTTAATCAATTAGGTAGTAGCATTGAAGCCTTAGATAGTAATGAGAGAGTACGTATTCTACATGATTTCTATAGGACAGGGGAAGAGAGTTCCTATTTCTTCGACTGGGAAGACACTTTGAATAAAGGACATTCTTTTAAGGATTATATTGTGCCAGATAAAATCGAATTTTTAAGTGATTACTTTAAATACGGAGATAGATACGGAAGAGTAATATTCCTAAGAGATTATGCAAACTTTTTGTCAGATGAAATGATAAGTGAGCTTACAGAATTTAATAGAGATCTAATTTTAAATATTGATATCCAACCTATTCCTACAGATGAAGCAATAAGAAAAGCTGAAAATACAATGCTTTCAGTCGAAGCAAATATAACTGCTTGGCAAGATAAACAAAACCAAACAGGTAACTTTTCAGCTGAACCACCATATCGCTTAAGAATGCAAAGAGAAGCTATGGAGAAAGTATTAGAAGATTTAACTACAAGAGATCAAAAAATGATTATAGCTAACTTAACAATGATTATTTCAGCAAAGACAAAGGAAGCTTTAGATGAAGATACTGAAACTATACTTTCAACAGCATTAAAGAATGTCTGTCAGATGGGAGTACTACATTACCAGCAATTGGAAGGATTAACTTCAACCTTACCTTTTGGAGTAACTAACTTAAAGACCCAACGTACATTAAATACTGAATCAGTCGCTGGACTAATGCCTTTTAGAGTTCAAGAGATCTTGCAGCCTACAGGAGTATATTATGGTCAAAATGCAATATCGAAAAACTTGATTATTGCAGATAAATCCCAATTACAAAATGGTAATTGCTTTATTTTAGGTGTGTCAGGCTCAGGAAAAAGTTTTAGTGCAAAACAAGAAATAGTCCATCAAATTTTAGCTACAGACAGTGATGTAATAATCATAGATCCTGAAAGGGAATACTCACCGTTAGTTAAAGAACTAGGTGGAGAGGTTATTAAAATTTCATCTAGCACTAAAAACTATATCAATGCAATGGATATTAACGACAACTATGCAGAAGATAGTGTCAGAGGAAAATCAGACTTTATAATAAGCTTAATGGATATATTAGTCGGTAGTAGAGGTTTATCATCAGGAGACAAAAGTATAATTGATAGGTGTGTGCATTACGTTTATCAAAAATATAATTGGGAAAATTTAACACTAAAAGATTTATATGATGCTTTAATTTCACAACCAGAGAAAGAAGCAAGAGATCTAGCTCTATCACTAGAATTATTTACTACAGGAAGTTTAGATATTTTTGCTAAACCAACTAATGTAGATATTAATAATAGGTTCGTTTGCTTCGATATTTTAGATTTAGGAACTAATTTACAAACAATAGGTATGCTTGTTGTTTTAGATCAAATTCTTAATAGAATTACAAAGAACCGTCAAGAAAAAAGAAATACTTATGTCTTTATAGATGAAATATACCTACTTTTCAAAAATGAATATTGTGCAGAATTCTTAGAGAAGCTATGGAAACGAGTTAGAAAATATGGAGCATTTACTACAGGCATCACACAAAACGTTGAAGACCTTTTAGAAAGCAATACAGCAAGAAAGATGTTATCTAACTCTGAATTTTTAACACTATTAAACCAAAGTCCTCTAGATGCAAAAAATTTAGCTGACCTATTAGAAATTAGTGAAGAGCAATTAAGCTATATTACCAATGCTAAAACAGGAGCTGGATTAATGAAAATAGGTAAAAATTTAATTCCTTTTGAAAATACATATCCGAAAAATAATTTATACCAATTAATGACAACAAAACTAAGTGAAACAAAATAAGGGGAGTTCTCTCCCCTTTTTAATTTGAGGGAGAAAAATGTCAATTAAATCTACTAGAGGCAAAAATAAAATTGAAACTATTAGTAAGACTAATAATATAAAAACAGGTACTGGAAATAAAATTAAATTAAAAAACAAAAAATATACTCAAAAGTTAAAGAAAAATAAAAGAAAAAACATAAGAAAACTAAGGATCAAAACGTTAAATACGATAAAGAACTCTCAAGAAGAAAAAAGCATTGAAGCAAAAGGCTTAGATAATTCTATTGAAAATATCAATAGATATGCTCCTACATTAGCTAATAGTGCAAAATCAACTGCTAAATTTGCTGGTAAAACTCTAGTAAAAACAAATTATAAAACTCAAAAATTAATTTCAAAAAGAAAAAAAGAATCAGAAAAGCCAGTTGGAAACATTAAAATAAAAAATACTAATGTTTCAAATAACTTTAAAGCGAGTAAATCTGTCGTAAACCCTGTCAATGTAAAAGTATCGTTAAAGAAAACAAAAATTAGTAATCCTACCTCAAAAGTAACTAAGAATGAACTAACAAGAAATGCAAAGAAAAAAGGAATAAATAAGCTTAAAAATAAATTCTTTTCAAATAGGAATAGATTAGGTATAAGAAAAATTATAAAGAACATTGATCTTTTAAAAAAACCTGAAATAGTAAAAATAGTAAGGAAAATTATTAGTTCTATAGGATTAATGTTTTCTCCGATTATTTTAATAGGATTAGTATTATTTGTAGTTTTAGCTGGCATTTTCGGCGGAAGCAACTCTCACAAAAGTTCTGAAATGGATCTAATAATTCCAAAGTCAGGATTTGCAGTTCCTGTAGAAAGACCATTAATAACAAGTAGGTTTGGTTGGCGACCTTATCCACTAGATCCTACAAAACAAGATTTTCACACAGGGATAGACTTTAGTGCTAACTTTGGCGACCCTATTTTTGCAACTCTTTCAGGAAAGGTAAAGGATGTAGGATATCCATTCCCAGACCAAGATTATGGCGGTTATGAAACAGGATTAGCTAACTATATAATTATTGATCATGGCAATGGTATTGAATCTGCCTATTGGCATTTGAAGAGCGTATTGGTAAAACCAGGAGATGTGGTTGAACAAGGTGCTATTATTGGCACAGCAGGAAGTACAGGGTATTCTACAGGCTGCCATTTGCACTTTGAGATAAGAGACTATAATATTCCAGCACAACCAGGAGCGTGGGCTAACCAAGTAGATCCGTTTCCGCTCTTATTTGGAACAATTAAAGATCAGTTGGATAAAAGCTAATATTAGTAAAAAGAGTTTAAAACTATACTGATAAGATTTATAGAAATGAGATAAAATAAACAGCAGAAACCTAAAGGAGTAAAGAGATGGAAAGATTGCACGATAAAATAACTCAAAGCTATATAGATGATGTATTAGTTAGGCTAGCACACCATTCAAGTGCTTTAGAGGGCAACAAAATATCTCTCGCAGAAACAGCTACTATCATCTTAGACCAAACTCTACCTAACAATTCTAAAATTACTAATAGAGAATATTTTGAAGTTTTAAACCATGAACAAGCTTTTGGGTTGCTACTAGATAATGTAAACCAAGGAGTTCCATTATCTATCTCTGTGATTAAAGATATGCATGCTAAAATTACAGATAGACTTCAATATGATAGTGGAGAATTTAAGAAGAGTAGTAACTATATAAGAGGGGCAGAATTTGAAACAGCTGCACCTCAAGATGTGCCTATTTTATTATCTCAATTGATTGAAAATTTAGAATATAAAATTAAAATATCAAAAGATAATGAAGATATTGTAAAGGCTATTTTAGAATTTCATATATCTTTTGAAAAAATACATCCATTCTCTGATGGCAACGGAAGAGTAGGAAGATTAATAATAAACTATAGCTTGCTAGAGAATGATTTACCTTTTTTGGTAATAAAGAAAGAAGACAAAAGTGAATACAACTCAATTCTTCATGAGGGGCAAACTAAATTAATTCTTGAAGATCAGGATATAGAAAGATTTTATGAATTTGCATCACCTCTTTTAGCAGAAGAACATAAGAGATTAATATCATTTTATGAACAAGAAGAGCAAAAAGTAAAAAATGAAGACCTTGAAAGATAATCTTGTTTTTACTTAAAAATATATAAATATATATACTGAAAAATTTGACAGTTATTGTTTTTAGTTATAATATATACATATAAAGAAGGTGTCCCACTACCTATAACCAAAAGGTGGAGCTATAAAGAAGGTGTCCCACTACCTATAACCAAAAGGTGGAGCTATAAAGAAGGTGTCCCACTACCTACAACCAAAAGGTGGAGCTATAAAGTTAAAGCAGAGAGCTAATAATACACTCTCTGTTTTTTTATGTGGTGAGGATTATATGGTCAGTATCGAATTCAGCGATTTTAAGTTTTATCGAATCAATCCAGAATACCTTGAGTATTTGCATACCTTTGATTCAGAAGTTTATTATGATGCATCTTATAAAGAAAACATGAAGCCTTTCATAGGTATTTTAATTGGAATTGAAGATTATAAATATTTTATACCATTAACATCTCCTAAAGCTAAGCATAAAAAATGGTCTAATGTAGCAGATGAACATATTTTGATTTATGAAATAGCAAATATTGATACATATGTTAAAGGGCATTATTACAAACCTTATAACACAAAAGAGAAGCTTCATCTGATTGGAGTTTTAGATATAAAAAAGATGATTCCTGTACCTAGAGATGTATTTAAAGTGATAAACTTTAGTGACTGTAGTCGTGAATACAGAAGTTTATTGGAAAAAGAGTATGAATTTTGTTTGTCTAGACAAAAAGAAATAGTCCGCAGTGTAAACAATTTGTATAACAAATATCTAAATGGTGTTAATGTTAAATTTTCGTGCAATTACAAACTTTTGGAAAAGGTATGTCAAAATTACATAGATAAAGAAATTGATTTAGATTTGTAAAGGTAAGCTTAAAAGCTTACCTTTTTTTAAAATGTACGACAAGGGTACACCCATACTGAACATTTGTATTTTAGATAGATAAAGGCTTATAGATGTGCAATAAGGGTGTAAAACTTAGATTTAATTTATTACAACTAAAAGGAGTTGAAATTATGAAATTAGGATATGCAAGAGTTTCAACAACAGAACAAAATTTAGATAGGCAACTTAAAGCACTAGAAGATTATGGAATAGACAAATTATTTACAGAGAAATGTAGTGGTAAAACTATTGAAAATAGAAATGTATTAAAAGAACTTTTAGATTACTCACGTTCTGATGATGAAATAGTAATATTATCTTTAGATAGACTATCTAGGAATTATAATGATGTAAAAGAGATTCTGTCTTTAATTCAAAAAAAAGGAGTTAAGCTTACAGTTTTAGATGCACCATTTTTAAATTTCGATACAGGAAATGAAACGCTAGATAAAGCTATGTATGATATAGTTATTAGTCTATTAAGTTATATTGCAGACAATGAAAGAAAACAAATATTAGAACGTCAAAAACAAGGTATAGAGCTAGCAAAAAAGAGAAATGCGTATAAGGGTAAACCTTTAGAATACTCAGCAAATTCAAAATCTCCAGCAAAAAGAGTAATATACCAATCGATAAAACAAGACTTAATTAGTGGAGATACTATAGCTTCAATAGCAAAAAGATATGATGTGAGTAGATATTTAGTAAGAAGGATAAGAGATGAGAGTTAATAACAAAAAATTTCTAGTTACCCAAAAATTTACCCATGTATATGCTGAAACATAGTGATAATGGGTGTTGCAGAGATTATTGGTCGATCCCTGTATCACCCACCATGCTTGAAACCCGTAGCCGTAAAGGTTTGCGGGTTTTCTGCTATTTGTTTGTTGAAAAAATTCAAGAAATGCGAAGATGCATAATATTTTTTGATGTCTTGTTACAATACTAGGAAAAAATAGAAGTTAATATGTGGAGGAAAGTTAATGGAAAAAGAAAATGTAAAAGGATTTTTAAACAGGCAGTATAGATTGAAAAGATTAGCTCTAGCTTCAATTCTGGTTGCAGTCACTTTAATATGTTCTATTTATTTGAATGTTTATATAGTAATATTCAAATTTAGCGTAGCTAATGCTATTTTACATATTGCTGGGTATATTTTAGGTCCCATATATGGATTTGCAATTGCGATTCTTACTAATACTATAGCGTTTTTTATAAATTCTAATGGTGCTGCATTTCACTGGGGCTTTACCTTAACAGCTGGTTTGCAAGGGCTTATTGCAGGACTTATGATGCTGCTCAATAAAAAGAAAGTAGACTGGAAAGTCATACTTGCAACAAATGTTTTAACAACTGTAATTTGCTCAATTTTACTAAGATCTTACTTTTTGGCAGAGCTTCTGGGAAAATCGATGTATGTATTAATGAAACCTAGAATTTTCAATTCAACAATAATGGCAGTGCTCTATATGGTTATTGAACTTCTATTAATTACAGCACTAAAACCAATTGAAAATAAGCTACCAAGCGAAAGTAGATTTATAACTTTTTCCTTTAGAGCAAAGAAGAAATCAAATTAGATGCAGGTTCGATGCATCATCTTGAGATGAATTAATACTAATATTTTAAAGTCGTGTATAATATTTGGATAAGAATTTAAGCAATTAGGAGAGTGAATATGCAGAGTTATGATTTTTCTAAGATAGAAAAAAAATGGCAAGATATTTGGGATGAAACAAAAGTTTTTGCAGCAGATGATTTTAGTGATAAAGAGAAATTTTATTGTTTAATTGAATTTCCTTACCCTTCAGCTAATGGCTTACATGTAGGTCATCCTAGATCTTATACAGCTTTGGATTTAGTTGCACGTAAAAAACGTCTTGAAGGCTATAATGTCCTTTATCCAATGGGTTGGGATGCTTTTGGTTTGCCTACAGAGAATTTTGCTATTAAGAACAAGATACATCCTGCCATAGTTACAAAAAATAATATTGCTAACTTTAAGCGTCAATTGAAATCTTTAGGGTATTCTTTTGACTGGGATAGAGAGATAAATACTACAGATCCAGAGTATTATAAATGGACTCAATGGATATTCATTCAATTATTTAAAAAAGGCCTAGCTTATAAATCCAAAATGAAAGTTAACTGGTGTCCAGCGGACAAGACTGTCTTGGCTAATGAGGAAGTTATAGATGGATCTTGTGAACGTTGTGGTGCTCAAGTTATTCATAAAGATAAAGAACAATGGATGCTCAAAATAACTGCATATGCAGATCGTCTGGTTGATGATTTAGAAGATTTAGATTTTATTGAACGAGTAAAAACTCAACAAAAAAACTGGATTGGCAGATCTCACGGTGCTCAAATTAAATTCAATACAAACATTGATGAGTTTATTGAAGTATATACAACACGTCCTGATACTATTTTTGGTGCAACATATTTAGTTTTATCACCTGAACATGAGTTATTAAAAATAAATGAGGATAAGATTAAAAATCTAGATGAAGTTAAAGCATATCAAGAATTTGCAGCAAGTAAGTCTGATTTCGAGCGTACAGAAATGAACAAAGATAAGACAGGTGTAAAAATTGAAGGCATAAGTGCAATCAATCCTGCGAACAAACAGGAAATTCCTATCTTTATTTCTGACTATGTGTTGTCCACTTATGGTACAGGAGCAATTATGGCAGTTCCAGCTCATGATACTAGAGACTATGAATTTGCTAAAAAATTTGATTTGGATATTGTTGAAGTGGTAAGTGGAGGAGATATTTCTGAGTCAGCTTATACTGATACAGATAGTGGGATTTTAGTTAACTCTGACTTCTTAAATGGTAAAGATGTTAAAGATGCCATTGAATTCATGTTTGAATGGCTTGAGTCAGAGAATATAGGTGAAAGAAAGACTAACTTTAAATTAAGAGACTGGGTATTTAGCCGTCAACGCTATTGGGGAGAACCAATTCCTATTGTTGATTGTGAAAAATGTGGTTTGGTAGCTTTACCAGAAAGTGAATTACCGCTAACATTACCAGAAGTTGATGTGTATGAACCCACAGATACAGGCGAATCACCATTGGCAAATATTACTGAGTGGGTAGAAACAAATTGTCCTGATTGTGGTGGCAAAGCTAAGAGAGAAACAGATACCATGCCTCAATGGGCTGGATCTTCATGGTATTACATAAGGTACGTTGATCCGCATAATAATGAAGTCTTAGCTAGCAAGGATAAAATTGATTATTGGCTGCCGATAGATTGGTATAACGGTGGAATGGAGCATACTACCTTGCACTTGCTCTACTCTAGATTCTGGTACAAGTTCCTATATGACTTAGGTGTTGTTTCTACTCCAGAGCCATATATGAAACGTACATCTCATGGCATGATTCTAGGTGAAAATGGCGAGAAAATGAGTAAATCCAGAGGTAATGTTGTCAATCCAGATGAAATTGTTGAGAACTATGGTGCAGATACTTTACGTGTCTATGAAGTATTTATAGGAGATTTTGAAAAAGCTGCTCCATGGAATACAAATGGTATTAAAGGGTGTTTGAGATTTTTAGAGAGAGTCTGGTCATTGCAAGAGAGCTTAGTTGATGGTGATGAATATAGCCCTGCCACAGAAACTTTGATGCACCAAAGTATTAAGAAAGTCGGTGAAGATATAGAGAAGCTTAAGGGTAATACCGCAGTTGCTCAGTTGATGACTTTAATAAATAAATTCTTTGAAGTAAATCAAGTCAATAAAGCAGAATTAGCAACATTCTTAATTCTATTAAACCCATTCGCTCCTCATATTACCGAAGAAATTTGGGAAAAGGTAGGATTCTCTGGAAGAATAACCGATCAAGTCTGGCCAGAGTTTGAACAAAGCAAGACTATTGAGGATGAAATTGAGATTGCAGTTCAAGTAAATGGAAAAGTCAGAGATAAGATTGTTATCGCACGTGATTTAGATAAAGCTGTAGTACTTGAAAGAGCTAAGGAGCTTGAGGGAGTTCAAGTTCATCTCGAAGGAAAGAATATTGTTAAAGAAATATATGTTCCACAAAGACTAGTTAATATAGTTGTAAAGTAGATAATATTATAAATATATTGAAACGTGACTGCAAAGCTTCAAAGGTATTTGCGCTATTTGCCTTAGTTTATGTATAATATATAACAGTACATCTATTAGATGTATAGCATTTAAATTCTATAGGGAGGCTTTAGAATGAGAAAAAAGATTGGTAGAAAGATATATGATACGGAGAAATCAAAATACATTGGCAAAAATGTAGAAGGTGAATTTGGTAATCCATATGGATTTGAAGAAGAAATGTATAAGAAAAATGTTGGTGATTTCTTCTTGTTTGTTCAAGGTGGAGCTGAGTCTCAATATTCTGAGGAAGACATTATTCCTTTAGAATTAGAAGATGCTAAAGAGTGGATCAGCAGAGTTTGCGGAGAAGAAGCATTAAAAGAGGTAGTTACTGAAAAAGATGAGAAAACTCTAGAGAAAAGTAGCGACAAAAAAGTTTCAACTGAAAAGAAGACAGCTGTAACATCAAGCAAAAGCGCTAAGAAAACAAGTAAAAAAACAAGTAAGAAATAACACATCATTATAAAGTGAATTTTATTGATGTTAGCCTTCGGTAAAGTAATTATTGTTTTGTATAAACAAAGTGAACGTTGTTACTTTTTCGGAGGTTTTTTCTTACTCAAATTTAAACCCTTTGTGGTAATGTATTTAGTAGAAATACTTAAAGGTGGTATTTAATAAAAATGAAAAAATTATATGTAAGTGACCTAGATGGAACACTTCTGAATACTTCTGGAGAAATTTCTGAGTTTTCAAGAAATACTATTAATGATTTGATTTCGAAAGGTCTGAATTTTTCCATAGCAACAGCTAGAACAGCAGCTACAGCTAATGGAATTCTTTCAGGACTAGATATAAAAGAACCAGTAATTTTAATGAATGGTATGGTCATCTATGATTTGAAAAATAAGAAATATATAAAGCAGCATAATTTTACTTGGGAGCAAAGAGATGCAATTTTAGAGATTATAGAGTTAAGAAAGATACCAGCGTTTGTATATACCATTCAAAATGAAGAGCTTATTTGCTACACTTATGTAGATGAGAAACTTACACCAGAAATGAAGTATTTCAAAGATGAAAGGGTAGTTAAATTTAATAAGCGCTTCGAAGCAATTGAGCACTATACTGACCTGAAAAAACTCGAAGTTATTTATTTCACCCTATTAGGTAAATATGATGATTTGAGTGACTTGAAGCTGGCAATTGATGAAGTAGAAAATGTTGATACTTTGCTTTATTTAGATGTTTATACTGATGATTGGATTCTTGAAGTTCATATTGCAGGAGTTGATAAAGGTACGGCGACCAAAGAACTTAGAGAGAATACTGGTGCTGATCAGTTATATGTATTCGTTGATAATACGAATGATATACCTATGATGAACGAGGCTGATTACTCATATGCAGTTGATAATTCTAAGGAAAATGTGAAGTTGATTGCTGATGAAATTATTGGCAATAACGATGAAGATGCTGTGGCAAGAAAATTGTTGAAAGTTATTAAGTAATTTTGATTGCTGAAATTTGAAAATTAGATTTGAATAATGATTCACTTAAAGAAAGTAAATAATTTTATTAGAAAGAGGATTATATGGCAATTCTAGATTTAGAAAAAGCGAAAGAGCGTGGTTTGAGAACTTCAGGAGCTGTATATATACTTGCAGAACCACAGCTCAGAAGTGGCAAAAAAGATGACTACATGGTAGGGAAATTTGTTAATAAGGATCAAGAAATAGAATTTAAAATTTGGAATGAATCAACTTTCAAAGAAGTTCTCGAAAATGGAACAGGAGTATATGAAGCTGAAGTAGTTGGATCTGAGTTTAATAATCAAATTTATTTGACGGTGCAAAATATAGAAGTACAAAAAGATGAAAGCCTAAGTAAGCACGATTTTCTCCCTAGCGTAGAGAAAAATAGAGTAGAAGAGATTTTTAATGATGCTAAAGAGCATTTGAGTAAGCTTGGCGTGTCCGATAAATGTTGGAATTTACTTGATGAGATTACAAATTCTGAAATTATTGGAGATAGATTTTGGATTGAAGGTGCAGCAACTAGCCATCATGACAACGTAATTCGTGGCTTAGCTCACCATTCAAGTAAAATGCTAAGGATTTTAGCAGTTTTAATAGATAATGATGATTACCTCAAAAAACATGCTGACCTTTTGACCATGGGAACATTTTTGCATGATATTGGGAAAGTCTTTGAATATAACGATCTAGAAATGTCTGAATATTGGTATGCCAATCATAGAGCCAGAGGAATCGAATACTTAGCTGAGTTCAAAGATAGAATTATCTCAAATTACGACGAGAAGTTTTATAGACAACTTCAATCTATTATTATTGGACATCATGGAGATTATGGCGATAGACCAACAACTGTAGCTTGTGCAATAGTTCATTATGTTGATACCATTGAGAGTCAAGTTACAGATTTAGTCCAAAAGGAAGAAGCATCTTCTGATAAAAGAATATTTGTAAAAGATTGGGGATACTTGGCAGGACTAGAGTATTAATAATTTAGCTAGATAGAGGCAGATGAGAAAGGTTTTGCAAGCTAATGCGTTTCGCACATTTGGCAGACTTACATATTGGAAAAAAATTCAATGAATTATCATTAGTTGAGGATCAAAAACACATCCTAAGTGAAATTATTGAAATAATTTCTGAGGAGAATCTTGACGCTGTTTTAATTTCTGGAGACGTTTATGATAAGGCTCAGTCGCAATCTTTTGCTGTTGATATGCTGAGCGATTTTCTTGCTGAATTATCAAAGCTAAATGTTCATATATTGATGATTGCTGGAAATCATGATGCTCCTTCAAGGTTAGCGTATGCTAAACCTATTCTTAAGAATATGAATATTCATCTAGCTGGTAAATTAGAGGGTTTGCCCGAAGTTATAACCTTATCTGATGAGTTTGGACCGGTGAATTTTGTGTTGCTACCTTTCTTTAGGTTGCATGAAATAAAAGTCTTATTCCCAGAAGTAATTGATCAATTGCAATCCTACACAGAAGCTACACATTTTATACTTGAAAGCTTAGATCTACCTAAGAATGAACGTAAAGTTATTCTTTCACATCAGTTTTGGGCTGGGATTGATCCTGTTAAATTGTCTGAATCAGAGTTTGATATAGTTGGAGGCTTGGATGCTATAGATGTTAAATTGCTTGCAGATTATTCTTATGGAGCTCTAGGGCATATCCATAGACCTCAACGTTTAACACAAGATTATCTGCGCTATGCAGGTTCCCCTTTAGCATATTCATTTTCTGAAATGAATCAAAGAAAGTCAGTTCCTATAGTTGAATTAGATGAATTTGGTGAAATGGCAAAAATTGAATTAAGATACTTGCATCCACTACGTGAAGTTAGAGAACTTAATGGAACTTTGAATGAACTTTTGGCAGAAGCTAGAATAATATCGAATACAGAACCAAATCGACTAAATGACATTTTAAGAGTGAATTTAACAGACTCTGAACGTCCTATAGATCCAATGAGAAGGCTCCAGAGTTTTTATCCGAATATAGTGCAATTGCGTGTAGATAGAGATTATCAAGTGAGTGAAGAAACCTTAGATAATTATTATGAAAATTTCTCTGAACAGAGATTCATTGATTTGTTTAAAAGTTTTTACCAACTACAGCAAGGTATTGATTTAAGTGAGAAAGATGCATACAGATTAGAAAATCTTTGGAATGAGTTGCAATTGGAACAAGAAGCTTTAGATAGGGAGGTTGATTAGATGAAACCGCTATATCTAGAAATGTCAGCCTTTGGACCTTATGCAGGCATTGAAAGCCTGGATTTTACTAATCTTGAATTTGAGAATATATTTTTAATTTCAGGTGATACAGGTGCAGGCAAGACCAGTATTTTTGATGCGCTTACATATGCTTTATTTGCTGAAAGCAGTGGCGATAGGCGAAAAACTGATAGTATACGCAGTGACTTTGCCGATCCTGATATTGAAACTTATGTGTTTTTACGTTTCAGTCAGCGGGGCGAAATCTATGAGATTAGGAGGAATCCTGATTACTTACGCCCAAGTAGAAGAGGCGATGGTTGGACTATGCAAAAAGCTAGAGTTGAGCTGACCCTTCCAAACAAGGAACAGATAGTTAAGATATCTGATGCTAATGCTATTATCGAAGATATTCTGGGAATGAATTATCTTGAATTTAGACAAACTTCTTTAATTGCACAAGGAGAGTTTACGGAAGTTTTAAGGGCTAATAGTAAAGAAAGAGCCAATATTTTTAGAAAGTTGTTTCAGACTGATAAGTATAGTGATTTTCAAAGTTTTTTGCAAAATAAAAGACGTGAGGCGGATAATCAGTTGAAACTGATAGATATAAGGAAAACTGATGTTTTAGAGAGTTTGAAGAATGTTTTAGCTGATTTTAATGAGAAATATAATGCTAAATACTTATCTGAAGGTTTTAAATTTTTAAATGATAATCTTGAGATGAATAAAAACAATCAATACAAACTTCAGTTTTCAGTAAATTGGTTGGAAGAAGAAGTTCAAAAAAATCCTGAGTTTACAACAGAAATGCTGGAATATATAGAGCAAATTAGTCAGAGCATATTTATTTCTTTGCAAAAGTTTGTAAAAATACTTGCTTTTGTTAAGCGTACAAATAATAAAGTTAATGAAAATTATTATGCGGCTAAAAATTTGTCTGGATTATTTGATGAGTTAGAGTCTTTACATGCAAAAAAACAAGAATTAGATCAGAGCTATAATGCAATACTTGAAAAAAAGAATGAATTGCTCATGGCTAAAAATGCTGAAAAAGTTAAACCATATGTTGAAGCATATAAACATGAATTACTTGAGCTTGCGCAGTTGAATAAAAGTATTGAAGATAAACAATTTAATCTAAGAAGTATTCAAGCTAATCTTGAAAAAATAGAAAATGATCTAAAAAATTATCAGGAAAAATGGATTGATTTTGAAAAACAAGAACGAGAGTTAAGACGCTGGCAGGAACTTTTGCCTGAACTTATTCAATTTGAAAATCTAAAAAAAGAAGAACGTGAACTTGAAGATAAGATTGGAAAATGTCTTTCACAAGAATTACTTATTTCTGAAAAACTTAATAGGTATAATGAAAACTTGCTGAAACTAGAACAAGAATTAAATAAATATAATGATTTAGAAGTCAAAATTTCAACACATAAAAATGATATAGAAAATTTCAAAAAGGATAAAGAAGTTTTTCTTAAAGTAGAAACTCAACTGAATAATCTTCAGGTTTTGCTAAAAGAAAGAGCTATGCTAGAAGATCAGCATAGTGTAGCAGCTCAAAATAAAAAACAAGTTTTTCATGATTTGGAAATTATTGAAAAGCAATTTTTGGCAAGTCAAGCTGGTATATTAGCTGAAAAACTAACAACTAATGAACCATGCCCTGTTTGTGGATCTTTAGAACATCCAAACCCTGCAAAAACTGGCACAGATATAGTAAGTGAAACTGAATGGAAACAAGCAAGAGAACAAAATCAAATTGCAAATGATAAAGTCGCAGAGATAATTAATCTTCTTGTATCAAATAAGAATAAGCTCGATTTCAACTTGCAAGAACTTAATGAATATCTAAATAAAAAATTTTCTCTGAGAGAGGTTTCTTTAATTGAAGATGACATTAATAAGATTAGTTTTAAGTTAAAAGAGAGAGCTAATATACTAAACAATATATCAGCAGAATTAAATAAAGATTTGAAGCTTAAGAAAAAACTAGAAGATAGTAAAGTTGGAGCTGAAGCTGATACTAAATTAATTAAAGAAAAATTAGAGACAATCATTGAAATGAAATCAAGTTTAAATAAACAAAATCTGGGTCTAAAAGCTATTCTTGCTAGAGATTCATCCAAGTTTGATCAGCTTGATTCAAAAAGCTTAACAAAAAATATAAATGATAAAAATGATGAGTTAAACAAAGCTAGAGTAACTCTGAGTGAATTACAACTTATGAAAGAAAAAGTGAATGAGGAGAATATTCAACTTTCTACAGAAGTAGCAATTGCTAAACATAATCATGAACAAAAAGAAAAAGATATTTTAATTAAACGTAATGATCTTGGAGCAAGACTAATGGCTAACTCTTTTACGAATTTGAATGAATTTGAATCATCAGAGAAGTCAACAGAGACCATTGCAACCATTGAAAAGACAATTTCTGATTATGAAAACACTTATAGGCTTACTGGTCTACGCATTATAGAGCTGGAGAAGAAAACAAAAACATATGATAAACCAAATCTTGAGCAAGCTTTAGCAAATTTAAAACAATCAAGCGTGATATATGATGATTTTCACAATACCTTTAATACCTTGCAAAATTTAAGTATTAGCTTTGATCAAAAGTTCAAGAGTTTAAAAAACTTAAGTAAGGATCTACTCAATGTTAGAGCTGAGCAAGCATTTTATTTAGAGTTTGCTGCGTTGAGCAATGGACAAGTTAAGGGAGCTAAACTGAAAACTACCTTCGAGCAATTTGTACAAGCTTATTATTTTAAAAGGATATTAAAATCTGCTAATACAAGACTAGGTACTTTAAGTGATGGACGATATCTCCTAATGCATAGAGAGGAAGCTAGTAGAGGTAGTGGACAGGATGGCTTAGAGCTAGATGTTCTAGATAGTTATACGGGTAAAAGTAGAAGTGTCAATAGTTTATCTGGTGGTGAAACTTTTATGGCGTCACTTGCTTTGGCACTTGGACTTTCAGATACAATCCGTGAATTAAAAGGCGGTATTGAGATAGAAGTAATGTTTATAGATGAAGGTTTTGAGTCTTTAGACGAAGAAGCCTTGCAAAGAGCAACAAAGTTATTATCTTCAATGTCAGATGAGTCAACTATGATAGGCATAATTTCACATGTGAATGAACTTAAGGATGCGATAATGCAGCAAGTGAGAGTTAAAAAGACAAATAAAGGAAGTAGTTTAGAAATTATTTATTTGTAGCAAATATTAATCATTCGTTTTTTAATTGTTTTTATACAAGTTTAACTTTGTTCTAGCTAAATGAGGTATAATTATATTTACTCTAAATTGTAGATGGTAAACATCCAAAGAATAAATAAGCGGAGCAAAGGATAGATTAGCGGAGGATAAACAGACTAAGAATAAAGGATATACTTGTTTTTGTATTATAAGGCAGGTATAGGATTTAAATTTTTAAGGAGTTATATATGCCATTTTTTTATTTTGATAGTACTTATATATTAGTTTTAATTGGAATGCTTATTTCAGTAGGAGCTTCAATTTATATGCAAAGCACCTATAACAAATATGGACAGATCCGTAATAAAGGTGGAGTAACTGGTGCTGAGTTCGCAGCGAGAATGATGCAAAAAGCTGGTATTTATGATGTGCAAATTTTAAGTACACGAGGGAATTTATCGGATAATTATAATCCCATGAACAAGACCCTGAATTTATCCGAGACAACACATAGCATGACTACAATTGGAGCTATTGGTGTTGCAGGTCATGAGGTAGGACATGCTATGCAAGACGCAGAAGGATACTGGCCAATGAAATTGAGAAGATACATGGTACCAGCAGTGAACTTTGGATCAATGCTGAGTATGCCGATAATTCTATTGGGTATTGTTTTAAGTTATAACCAAACTTTAATTAATATAGGTATTCTGCTTTTCTCGTTGACTTTCCTTTTCCAGGTGGTCACATTACCGGTTGAGTTTGGTGCTTCTAGAAAAGCTCTTGCACATATTGAAAGCATGAATGTACTGGATAGAGATGAATTAAAATTGACCGCAAAAGTATTAAGAGCTGCTGCATTGACATATGTTGCCGCAGCTACTGCTTCACTATTATCATTGATGAGATTAATAATTCTCTTTGGCGGCAGAAGTAGGAACGATTAAAATCGAGATTTTTGATTTTAAAATTAATATTTATTATTTGAAAAATAAAATTTGCAAGACTTTCAATTGTAAATATCAATTGGGAGTCTTATTTTATGCTTGATTTAAATGTGAAAAATTTTAGTAATTTGTTAAATTTTGTTTATCTATTCCATAATGAAAGAAAATATTATGGAGAGGTGGGAAACGTATGATTAAAGGAAAAAGAAATATGAAGACGTTTGGCTATGTTAGAGTTTCAACAGTAGAGCAGAAAACAGATAGACAATATGCTGCTTTAGAAAAATTTGGAGTAGGTAAAGATAACATTTTTGAAGATAAGTGGACTGGAATAAGTTTTGATAGACCAGCTTACAATGAATTACTTAATACACTCCAGTACGGCGATCTGCTTGTAATCAAAAGTTTAGATAGGCTCGGCAGAAGTTATAAAGAGATGCTGAAAGCCTGGAGGTATCTGAGAGAAGATAAAGGTGTCGATATTTACATCATAGATATGCCTATCTTAGATACTAGGACGAATAATGGTTTAACTGGTGAATTAATTTCAGGAATTATTTTGCAGTTGCTTAGTTATGTAGCAGAAACTGAAAGAGATTTTATTCTTCAAAGACAAAAGGAGGGGATTGCAGAAGCAAAGAAGAAAGGTATTAGATTTGGCAGACCTGCCTATAAAGTCCCGAAGGAGTTTTATGGTTTAAAGGATGCCTATGAAGACAATAGAATTAGTTCAAGAGAAGCAGGGAAGGTACTTAACATTTCTCACTCTACCTTTATACGATGGGTAGAGAAATATTAATTTTTTTATTTTATCTGTAAAATTTAGTAGGAGTTTTGTTACAAATAAATATACAGTTTTCCGCACATTATATTCATTATCAAACAGCATTTATCTTTAATTAATATCAAAAAACGCTATTTTGGATGATATCAGAGAATGTAACAAAACTCCTAGTTTAAATTACAGAATGATCTTATTAAATAAGGGCTATATAAATTATTTCTGGAATTATAAAATTTCTAATGACTTCGATATATAAATTATTTTTTGCGTATATGAATTAGAAGTTAATAAAATTGAGAATTGATGTATAAAAATACAAACTAGTGTAGGGGTTTTTAAGCATTACTCCTGGCAAACAGGACAATATACAGTGGTTCTACCTGCAATTTTAATTGTCTCTAAATTATTTGAACAATTTCTGCAAGTTTCGCCAGAACGTCCGTAAACGAAAAGTTTATTTTGAAAATTACCTTTATGATTATCTGCTGTTCTATAATCGCTAAATGTAGTACCACCTGAGAGAATTGAATCTTTAAGAACTGCAATTATTTTATCGTGCAGTATAGAAATTTCTTCTTGACTGAGGCTTGCAGCAGCTCTGTTAGGTTTAATTCTAGCTAGGAATAAGCATTCATCTGCATAGATATTTCCAATTCCTGCAACTATTTTTTGATCAAGTAGGAACGTCTTTATAGCTTTTTTAGGGCTTCTTTGAGCTCTTTTATATAAATAATCTTTATTGAATTTGTGCGATAAAGCATCTGGTCCAGAGTTAAGTAGCTTTTCTAGACTGATAGAGTTATCTATCTGACTGAAATATATTTTCCCAAAACGGCGAACATCATTAAATAATAACTGTCCTTCAGAAAAGTTAAAAATAGCATGAGTGTGTTTGTGATTTAAATAAGAGTCCTTTTCATCTTGGCTTAAAAGCGGTAAATATAATAATTTACCAGTCATCCTTAAGTGAACGATCATTTGTAGATTATTAGTAAAAGAGAATAATAGATATTTACCATGACGAAATACTTTAATAATTGATTCACCGACAATAGACTCAGCCGGGACAGGGTTCAATTTCTTAGCAATGATATCCGTCCTACGAAAATCTACGCTAAGAAGTTTTTGACCGCAAAGGTTAGTATTTAAATTTCTTATTATTGTCTCTACTTCTGGTAATTCTGGCATATAATTATTTTACTTTATTAATAATAAAATTGTGTTAATTTTTATTTTGAATTGAAAACAAAGAAGGCACCTGCTTAGCAGGTGCCTTATCTCGACTAAACACCGAAATCAACATTGAAGAGATAATTCGAAAAAATATTTGTGATTTTAGTGAGGAGTTGAGATGATATAGAATGATAATCTTCATCTGAAACCGTTAGTCAATATTCTAATATAATTTATAGTTTTATTTCTCTTCCTTCTTTTCTTCGTTAATATCTTCTTTTTTTAGATCTTCTTCATTGAGATTTTCTTCAACTTTTTTTATATCGTTTAGTTGTTTAATCTTATGATCTTTATCAAGTACTTTATTTAGTTCATAGATATACTCTTCTAAGAAGATTGCTGGGCTCATTCCTAATGCTCTGCAAATATCAATAAATTTAGTTATTGTGACAATGCTATTTCCACACTCAACTGTAGATAAGTAACTAGGATTCATCTCAGCATTAAAAGACAGATCAGCTTGAGATTTATTATTACGCAATCTATATTTACGTACTAGTTCTCCAAATATTATTTTTGGTAAGTTATTCATGAAATTGTCCTTTCTGTGAACATTTAAGATGAAAACTTAATGTCCACTCTTGAAAATGAATTTAAATTCATTATGCCTTATTGAAAATTAAAAATTAGAATTCTATGTCTCTACTACGTTTTCTTAAATTTGCAAATTCAAATAAGTAATTTTAGATCTTTTTATATGCGATCTAAACTTGATAACTTAATAATATTACAGTTATTGCCATACGTCTAATGCATAAATACAATGAAAACACTTATATTTAGTATTTCGACAATATACATAAAAAATTAACCGCTCTATTGTGTGAATTGTACAAAGATGAAATTTTACCCAATAAACATCGAACTTTATTTAATACTTAAGCCAAATTGAAATTGAAGTAGCCTATAATGATAAAGAAAATTAAGCTTAAAAGGGAGGTGCTTATGAAAGCATTAATTTTAGCGGCAGGATATGCAACTAGGTTATTTCCTTTAACAAAAGATAGACCTAAGGCTCTATTGCCAATTGCAGATAGACCAATTATTAATTATATAATTGATGATATAGTTACAATCCCTGCTATTAATGAAATTATTATTGTAAGTAATCATAAATTTGCTAAACATTTTGAAGAATGGAAAATCGAAACAGAAAAGGATTACGATGTTAAATTCACTGTAGTAGATGATAATACTGTTAGTGATGATGATAAACTTGGTGCTATTGGAGATATACAATTTGTTATTGACCAACTAAACATTGATGAAGAAATGTTAATAGTAGCAGGTGATAATATTTTTACCTATGATTTGATGGATGCATATAACTACTACAAAGAGCATGACACGGATACAGTTTTAGCTCAACGAAATGATGATATTGAAGAGCTAAGACGTTTTGCAGTTGTTGAGGTTGATGAGAATAAAATTGTTACAAATTTAGAAGAAAAACCAGAGCATCCACGTTCCGACATTGCTGTATTTGCAACATATTTCTACAAAAAAGAAACTATCCCAATGATTAAAGAATATTTGGATGAAGGTAACAATCCAGATTCACCAGGAAACTTCCCAGCATGGCTTTATAAGAAAAAACCGGTAAGAGTTTATGAATTTGAGGGAGAATGTTTCGATATAGGAACTCATAAATCATACGCAGAAGTTGATGAGTATGTGAGAAATAATCTAATTTAAAACTTGATTCATAGTGGTGATAAGTCTAAAATAGTATAAGCAAAATTTGGGAGGGGAAATTATGGCAGAACAAGGTAAAGTGTTTGTATTTGACCATCCGTTGATTCAACATAAAGTAACAAGGATGAGAGATGTGAACACATCCACAAAAGAATTCAGAGAATTGGCTAATGAAGTTTCATTGCTAATGGCATATGAAGTTACAAGAGATTTACCTTTATCAGATGTAGAGGTAGAGACACCAATTCAAAAAGGCGTATTCAAGGAAGTTAGTGGTAAAAAGTTAGCATTAGTTCCTATACTTCGAGCAGGTTTAGGAATGGTTGATGGTATGTTAAGTATTATTCCATCAGCAAAAGTAGGTCATATAGGTCTATATAGAGATCCTGAAACTGTAGAGCCTGTTGAATATTATTGTAAGTTACCAGAAGATAGTGCTTCAAGAACAGTTATCTTATTAGATCCTATGCTAGCTACAGGTGGTAGTGCCGCTGCGGCAGTAACTTTCTTAAAAGAAAGAGGGATTACAGATATTAAATTCTGTTGCATAATTGCTGCTCCAGAAGGAATTGAAGAATTGCATAGACAACATCCAGATGTAAATATTTATTGTGCAGCTAAGGATGAAGGTTTAAATGAACATTTCTACATTTACCCAGGTCTAGGAGATGCTGGAGACAGATTGTTCGGTACAAAATAATTTAGCTAAGTTTTAGAATAAAAAGGTATAAGCTAGAGAACATTTCAATTGGACTATTGCTAATTGATCGATCTCTAGCTTATTTAATTTCTAAACTGAATTGAAATCTATCAATACTAAATTGAACATAATTAGATATTTCGTATTCCTGATATCTATTGATTTGCCTGTTTTCTATTTTTACAAGAATATCCTTACTCAAAGATTCTAAAAAGAAAGTTCCAGATCTTTGTATAATTCTCATGACAATAGGTTCAGAAGATAATATTGGAAGATATAAGTCAGACCTTGCATTTGTACCTAGTAAGAATTCAGTTCCAGCAATGATCCAAGCTTTTTTACCTGAAATGTTAGTAGCTCCATCTATTAAATTTAATTGTCCAATTCTATGTTGCGAGAGAGGATGAAGACTTGAAGTTATATTATTTGTAGTGTTAATGTTATCGTCTTGATTTTCTAGAATAAGTTTTTGTTTTCTGTGTTTTAGTTTTAGGTTTGAGTAGTCAATGATTTTAAATGGAGACTCAGGAGAAAATAAAAGTACAAGTTCTAAGATTAGATTCATAATAATGAATCCAAGTATTATAATCAAAGTCGATCTTCTGATATATCCAAATTGTTTATCTATGATAAAGATACTACTAATTAAGCCTATTGTTATTATTAAAATTATTTTAGGTAAATCTACTTTCTCTAGAGCTTGACCTAGGTTAAAGATATCAATTGATTTGCTTAACTTAATACTTTTGTTGCTTTGAAATTCAAGCTGGCTTATAGACAGTATATTTTCTATATTATTATCTTCTATTGATAACAGTAATTTTTGTTGAACTTCCTTTGATCTTTTTCTGGAATCTTTTTTAATTATTAAATTAGTAAGCGTGCTAAGAATATTTTTAAGTCCGCTACTCGAATTTTGTATACGATAATTTTTGTCGGGAATATATATAAGTGCTATTGAAAATTTATTGTTATTTTCCTGATTTTTATCAATAACTTTTTGGTATTTATATTCTTGAACAAACATATATCTTGTATCAAATAGTATTTTATCTTGGTCAAGTATTGTATTTTCAATGATTTTAAACATTTCGCAAATGTAATAAATACAAAAGTATAAATCTTTTGTGCTCGCAGTAGCAAGAAAATTTTCAAAAGGTGTTAGTGATTCTATATCAGTGTAAAGACTAACGTTATTGCCTAAGGAATATTTCTCCCATTTGAGGAAGTAAGTATTACGCCAGGAGTTAAGCCAATCTATTTCATAAGTTTGTAAAGAGTGCTTATGTTCTGGCGTATATACAAGCTTACCTTGATTCATGCTTAATGTGTAAAGATTATTTTTCACTAGCTTAAGCCTTTCAACTATTAGGGTAAGACATTATCTAATTTTGATATGTCAAAAATTCTATTAAATAATCCGGTGGCAAAACTAGTAATTTGCTCATTGAATATCAATGCTAATGCTAAAATAATAGCAATGACAATTACCACCTCTAAAACTACTGACCCTTTTTCACTTCTAAATAAATTAGAATAGTATTTGTATTTACTAATCATAGTAATGTCCTCCTATATTTTTGTACTTCCAGAATATCTCAAAAAATTGAATGTGAAATTGACAATAGATAACAAAAGGTTAGATTTGTAGACTTGGTAAAACGGGAGCTAAACAAATTAAGAAAATACTAATTAAATTAAGCATCAAAGGGAGTAAGTAATTATTGCTTTTTATTGCCACGAGTTTTTTCCTTTCATTAACTAGATTTTCTTTGATTTTTTCAAACTGAAGCTTTAACTGAGTTATAGAATTATTATTATTTGTTTGAGTGTGATTTTGTATAAGGTAGAAAAAATTTTCTATTTCCTGATCGTTTAAGATGGTAGTAAATTCTAATAATGCTTGCTCTGAGGTGCTTGAATTAATAATTTTATTGTTAATTACTGAAAGCTCTTTTGTCAAAATTTCATTTAGATTGCCATATTTTTCACAAAATATTAAAGCAGATTCAATTGTGTAACCTACACTTAATGCAGATAAAAGTGCAGTGATAAAAGTTTGCATATCAAGTTTAATTTTGCTTACATAATAATTACTTCTATCTATTAACTTAAAATCGGGATATAAAATGATGGCTATGAATAATATTAAAATTAATATTATAGGCAAATTGAGAATCAATCCGGATACTGTTATGATTAACCCCAATAGTAAATATTTAATTCTTGCAATAATGAGACCTGAAAATAAATCTTCACGATTTAAATTCTCCTGCCTTTCAAGTAAATACGAGAATTTAATAATTCTCTTTAATTGAAAAGGTAAGGTCGTTTTTGTGAGTGTTCTTAATCCGTTATTGTGTAAGAATGTTTGTAATTTTTGAGGAATTAATTTATTTTTCTTTGCAAATATTTTTGAATGCTGTTTGATATAGCCTTTAGTGCTAGGTATGTAAACTAGAAAAATAAACATCAATCCTAAGAAAAATAATAAATACGATGCACCCAATATAATTTGCCCCAAAATACTAATATAAGCTAAATTTATAAAATCTCTGGCCGTTATCCTTAAGAACAAAAGAATAACTATAGGCATTGATGAAACTGTTATAGTTTCGATGAAATTCTTAATTTGTTCTGCATTAACGTCTTTCTTGAATTTTTCATCATTTTGCAATGATATTAAAGTATTTTTGGTAAAAATATAAAGATTATCCCCCATGACTTGAGGCACTGCCATAAGACTTAAACTGGTTTTAGCAGGAGTGCAAGGAAAAGCATCTTTTAATAAACCTATTATTTCGGTAAATGATGAGGAAAGTTTTAAACTTAATTGTACTTTATAGAGTTTATTACGCAGTTTCTTGTCTTGACTTAATTTCATCAAATCATTGCACGCTAAAGATATTGATAGGCTTAAACTTCTATTTAAATTTAGATGATTACTAAGTGCTTGTAAAAAGAGAATATAGTTATTTATGGCAATTTGATTTTGAAAGTACTGGGATAACCTAAAAAACAACCTATAAAAACAAAGAGCACTGATTAAAGCAAGAAATAATGCAATGCTTTTATTTGGGAAAAATATTTTTGTAATAAAGGAAAATATAAGAAAGCAAGGTAAGAAAACTAGAAAGTTAATACATAATAGCTTTAAGTTATTTATGAAATGATTCTTGTTTTTGTGACGTACTTTTTGTTTAGATTTGAAAATATACTTGTGTTTCAATATTAATTATCCTTTCTGAAAATTTCTATGGTTTTTAAATTGCCATTTTGATCCAATTGTAGTTCGAAAATTTCTGAAATAAATCTTTTCCCTTCAGTATTTCTTTGTATGTGAATTAAGAAATTAAAAGCTGAATAAATATGTTTCAGAATACTTTCATAAGGGAGAGAGCTCGCATCTAGAATTAAATCCGCCAATCTATGAATCATGCCCGCACAGTTGTTGGCGTGGATAGTACACATAGTTCCTGGGTGACCTGTCTGGGTTGCTTTTAACATTGAATAAGCGTCAGGACCTCTAACTTCTCCAATGACGATTCTATCAGGGCGCATTCGTAATGATTCTTTTATTAGGTCATCTAAAGTAATGCTATTTTCAGGCTTTAAATAATCTTCGTGAGTAATAAGCTTGACCCAGTTTTCTTTATCTTGCAATTGTAATTCAGGAGAGTCTTCTATAGTCACAACTCTTTCATTGCTAGGAATGAATTTCGAGAGCGTATTTAGAAGAGTTGTTTTTCCAGAACCAGTTCCTCCGCCAATCATAATGCTTTTTTTATTTTTGATTGCATCCTCAAGAAAATTTGCTATTTCTTGGTTCAAAAACTCTTCCGTAATTAGGTCAGACATCTTTGGCTTTATACCGGTAAATTTTCTGATGGTAAGAATTGGACCTTCTGGAGCAACAGGTCGAATAGCAGCATGAGCTCTTGAGCCGTCAGGCATACGTAAATTTGCGGTTGGCTTAGATATTGATAAGTGTATGTTGTGTTTTGAGAAGAAAGATATAATTATATTCTCAAGTTCTTCTATGCTACTAAAAGATAATTTACTAGAAAATAATTTGCCTGACTTTTCATAAAAAATCTTATTAGGACCATTAACCATAATTTCCGTTATGGTGGGATCATCTAATAGTGGTTGAAGGATATCTAAGCGACGTAATTTGTTGAAAATGTCTTTTCGTAGTTTCTCAATATCATTTATGGCAATTCGAGATTTTTTTGAATATTTATTTATATTCCAAATTATTAATTCATTGATTTTATTATCATCCAAATATTGAGAATTAATTGCGTCAGAGTATACTGCAGCTGAAATAGCTTGATATACAGTATTGTAGTTATAACTCTTGTTAAGCATATAATTTGATTTTTCTTTACTGATTATGCCTGTATTGAAGTTAGCTTCGCCGGTATTAAAGTTTTCGTTATTTGAATTAATTATCTTTGAGAATTTAATCATTTAATAAGAACCTCACTATATTTATTTTCTTTTGATTTCATAGTTGGAATCTTTAGGTAAGTTACCTATCAGTTCAGCGATGTACTTGTCATCGGTTTCTTGAAAATCTGAGATGTAGACTCTTAGTTTTTGACTGAAACTGCTAAGAAGTAGATTGATTCTGTGTGGCATATTAATTGAGATCAAATATAGTTCCCAATTATCTTTATAATTTTCGTCGAGCCAGGATTTAATTGCTTCTATAGTTTCTCTGACGAGAGTATCTGACGCCAGAATCCAATCATCATGATTTTCTGTCAAGGTGAAACGCATAAGGCTAGGAGATAACGGAGATGTTTCCAGATACTCTCCAAGAGCATTAATGTCGAAATTACGCAATGAGATTTTTAATAATAACTTGCTAATGCTTAAAGACATAGTTTCATCATTTTTGGGAAATAAAGTGTCAGGACCTAAGTTAAGAATGAACTTGTGATTCATCTTGGACATGTTAGATATTTCTACCGCTAAATTTTGTAATAGGCCCATAGAGTTTTCTTCAATTATAAAACTTGAGATCAGATTTGATTCAAAATAGTTAGGATATATTTCAAGTATTTTAGCTTCAATACTGCTTACAAACATCTTAATTGGTGAAAATCTACTGAGATTCTCGGTAGGTTTGTTTTTTGCGGAGTCAGGTGTAAAAGGATTTTCTGATGTAATAGTAATATAACAATTCTCCGGTTTATAACTAGGATATTGATCTTCTGTAAATAGATCTATAGTTGTCTCAAGTTCATTAGCTTCTATGAAAAGTGGAATAGTTATTGCAACTATATTAACTGATTGAAGTCGCTCACGTAATTTGACAGCTAAATTTTCAGCATAGCTAAGATCTTGATCTATGATTCTAAGTTTAATTTTCATGCTATCCTCCTTGTGTAAAAAAGTTTAAAAGATTGCAGTAGTTAGAAATGTGAAAAAAACCTACAAAATGTAAGAATATGTAACAAGTACGTTGTTGATTTGGTAAGTAAAAAAAGGCATTTGATAAAAATACAAGAGCTGTAAAATAAGACGATTGGTAAAATAAAGCTAAAGGTATTGACGAATTCTTATAAAGTGCTAGAATAGCAAAGAACTTATCCAGAGAGGTGGAGGGAAACGGCCCGGTGAAGCCCAGCAACCAGCTTGAGAAAGTAGTGGTGCTAATTCCGCTGAGTATTAAGTAGCTCAGAAGATAAGGTGGATGTTGATTTTTAGACCTTATCCGTTCTGGGTAAGGTTTTTTATTTTGCGATAAAGAAAAATAAATAATTAAGATAAAGAATAAAGGAGAGGAAATTATGTTGAAAAATTATGTTTTTACATCTGAATCGGTAACTGAAGGCCATCCAGATAAACTTGCAGATCAAATTTCGGATGCAATCCTGGATGAATTTTTGCGCCATGATCCAAAGGCTAGAGTTGCTTGCGAAACACTTTTGACTACAGGACTAATACATATTGCTGGAGAGGTTAGTTCTACTTATAAAGTAGATTACGCAGAAATTGCAAGGAATGTTATTAAAGAGGTTGGATATAATTCTTCGGAATTAGGTTTAGATTATAGAACTGTTGGAATCATTACTAGTGTAGATACACAATCTCCGGATATTGCTAATAGTGTTGATAGTGCTGAAGATAATGCAGGTAGCTTAGGTGCAGGAGATCAAGGCATGATGTTTGGTTATGCATGCAAAGAAACTCCTGAGTATATGCCTTTACCTATTGTTTTAGCACATAAATTATCAAAGCAATTAAGTAATGTGAGAAAATGTGGGAAATTGTTGTATTTAAGACCTGATGGCAAGACTCAAGTTAGTGTTAAATATGAAGACGGACAGGCAAAATATATTGACACAATAGTTGTCTCAAGTCAGCACGACGAAGATGTCAGTAAAGAGCAGCTAAAAGAGGATATTCTCAATTATGTAATTAAAGAAGTTATCCCTGCAGATTTAATAAAGACAGGAACAAAAATTCATATTAATCCAAGTGGAAGATTTGTTATTGGTGGTCCTCAAGCTGATGTTGGTTTAACTGGTAGAAAGATTATAGTTGATACATATGGTGGCTGGGTAGCTCATGGCGGAGGTGCATTTAGTGGCAAAGATAGCACTAAAGTAGATAGATCTGCAAGCTATATGGCTCGCTATATTGCTAAGAATTTAGTAGCAGCAGATATAGCCGACGAAATTTCTATTGAAGTTGCATATGCAATAGGTAGAGCTGAACCTGTTTCTATTTTTATAAATACTAATGGCAGTGGAAAAGTTGAAGATGAAAAAATAATAGAAATAATTAAAGAGAATTTTGATTTGAGTCCAGATGGAATTATTAATACTCTGGGCTTAAGAAATCCAATCTTTAAACAAACTTCAACATACGGTCATTTTGGTAGAACAGATATAGATTTGCCATGGGAAAGACTAGATAAGGTTGATGAGATAAAAAAAGCTTTGACAAAATAAATGAAATAAGGAGAAAACAGCAGTGTGAGTCGAAATTTAGAAAGAACTTCGAATATAATTAAAAATATTCTAGCCAGAATATACAAAATTGTTCAAGCCTCTCTAGCAGAGTTTCTACCTGCTGCTTGTTCTCTTTGTTTGAAAAATATAGGGATTGATAAATTTCCGAGAAATATTTGCGATAAGTGTTTAAGTAAATTAAGTATAAGAGATATTAGTTCTAATTTGTTTATTATGGATGATCCTGCTACTGAGAAGTTTAATTTTAAGAGCATTGATATAAGTGGTAAGCACAAACAATACTTTTTAAATTATTCAAAAGGAATTTATATATTTATTTGTACTTATTATGATAAGTATTTTAAGAATATGGCTAGACATTTGAAATTCCATGAAGGAACTGAATTTGCTCCTGTCCTTGCAGATTTAATTTACTTGGTTTTAGAGAGAGCGATAAGAAATTGCTCGAATGAATATAAAGAAATTTTGTGTTTTGACTATATTGTGCCAATGCCACTACATGAAAAGCGTTTTTACGAGAGGGGTTATAACCAGGTTGAATTGGTAGCAAATGAATTAGCATTGTTAACAAATAAGAAAGTTTTAAATAATTTAGAGAGAGTTAAAAACACTAAAAGACAATCTGAGATGAAAAACAAAATAGAGAGATTAAATAATATTGAAAATGCTTTTACCTGCAATGATCCAGCTGCTATAATTGGTAAAAAGATTTTGTTAATAGATGATGTAGTCAGTAGCGGCAAAACTTTGTGGGAAGCTGCTAGTGTACTTTCGCAAAATGGAGCGGAGATTTTGACATTAGCGATTACAGGAAATCAAAAAGAAAACTATATTTAATGAATTGCAAAAAAATGAGGAGCGGAGTTCATGAAAGGCTATAAAAAACAAGATTTCGGAAAAACTGAATCGGGTGAAAAAGTAGAGCTTATAACTTTGGAGAATGATTTGGGCGATAAATTAGAGCTCATCCCTTATGGAGCTAGGATAGTATCTCTGAAGTTCAATGAAGATGGTGTCGAAAAAAATATCGTTTTAGAAAGAAATTCTGTAAAAGATTATGAAAATGGTGGTGGGAGTTTAGGGGCTACAGTTGGACCAATAGCTAATAGGATCAAGAACTCTGAATTTAGGTTTGATTCTAAATTATATACGATTGAAAAAAATGAAGGTAATAACGTAGTCCACTCAGGAGATCTTGCCCTGGATAAAAGACTTTGGGATATTGAGGAAGTTAGCGATCACCAGGTCGTTTTTGCAATCCGAGTAAATGAAGATAATTATCCAGGAGATCTTAAAATTAAGGTTCGCTACAGTTTTTCAAATGATAGAAAATTATATATTGATTATGAGGCTATAAGCTCTGAAGATACATATGTAAACTTAACAAACCATAGTTACTTTAATATTAGTAATGATGAAACTATAAAAAATTTATTCTTTGAACTTAATGCAGACTTTTATACTCCAATAAATGATGAGCTAATTCCTACCGGTGAAATTCTTAAAGTTGAAGGTACAAATTTAGATTTTAGGAAATTAAAATCTTTAAAAGAATATGTAGAGTATGGAAAAGAAATGTTCCCGGTTACAAAAGGTATTGACCACAACTTTGTTTTGAATAAAGAAGAGAGAAATGAATTAAGTTATGCAGCTAGGTTAGTAGATAAAGACTCAGGAAAACAATTAGTATGTTTTACAGATTGCCCAGGAATACAAGTTTATACAGCAAACTTATTAGATGATTATGAATGTAATTCTGGCAGAAAATTAGGTGAGTATGCTGGTATTTGCCTAGAAACACAGTTTTTCCCCGATTTTGTAAACAGACCTCACTTCCCAGCTCCATTTCTAAAGGCAGGAGATGAGTACAAGAGTTCTACAGTATATGTTTATACTGATTGGAAATCAGAATTCGAAGAAGAGTAGGGTTCAAAAATTTAAATTGCATGTTATAATAATAGTGCCTAGTAAATGTTACTTGTTTTGGACCTTCATGACATAATTAGGGAGTTCGGGTTAGTTAGGAATAATGCCGAGCCCGCTTGATGGGATGGCAGAAGACCTACGCAGGACACCCACCTTACTTAAAGTAAGGTGTCAAAAGAGTAGCATTGCTAGGTTTTATTTTGCAATTTTTATTCTGGAGGTTGAAAAGTGATAATATACAATACAATGGCAAGAAAAAAAGTTGAACTAGTCCCAGTAGAGGATAATTTGTTTAGAATTTATGCATGTGGTCCTACAGTCTATAATTATTTCCATTTAGGTAATGCTAGACCTCTTGTCAACTTTGATACCTTAAGAAGATATTTAAATTATAAAGGTTATAAAACTAAGTTTGTTCAAAATTTTACTGATGTAGACGATAAAGTAATAAACAAAGCTAATGCTGAGAATAAGAGCATTAGAGAATTAAGTGATTTTTACATTCAAGAATATTATAAAGATGCAGATGGTTTAAATGTTCAAAGAGCAGATGTTCATCCAAGGGCTACAGAAAATATTAATGAAATGCTAGAACTGATTGAGAAATTAGTAGAAAAAGATATAGCATACGTAGCTAATGATGGTGTTTATTTTGCAGTTGATAGATTCCCAGACTATTTGAAACTTTCAGGATTTAATAAAGAAGATCTTTGGGAAAATGTTAGAAAAGAAGAGAATCTGAAATCAGGTAAAAAATCTGCTAGTGATTTTGTGCTTTGGAAATTTAATAAACCTGGTGAACCAAGTTGGGAATCACCATGGGGAGATGGACGCCCAGGCTGGCACTTAGAGTGTTCTGCAATGAGTCAAAAATATTTAGGCGAAACCTTTGATATTCATTGTGGTGGTAGAGACTTAATTTTTCCACATCATGAGAATGAGATAGCACAGAGTGAGGCTGCAAGTGGAAAGGAATTTGCTCGTTACTGGATGCATAATGGATTTATTACTGTTGATAATGAAAAAATGAGTAAGTCACAAAATAACTTTTTCCTCATAAGAGAAATTGCTAATGAGTATGGGTATATGCCAATAAGGTTATTCTTGTTAAACTCACACTATCGCTCACCAATTAATTATTCTATAGATATGATTCAGTCCTCAAAATCAGCATATGAAAGGATTAAGAACTGCTATAAGAACCTTAAATATACACTGGATAACTTTAAGTTAACAGAGGATGGTTCTGAGGAATTAGAGCAATTCAATCATTTGCAGAAAATATACCAAGATACTAAAGAGCATTTTGAAAAAGCTATGGATGATGATCTTAACACAGCAGATGCGTTAGGTGCTATTTTCGAGCTCGTTAAAGAAATAAACATAGTTCTTGAAAATCCTAAGTCTAGTGAAGGTTTAGCGTTAATTTTCACAAGCTTAGAAGAGCTTACAAATGTTTTGGGATTAAGTTTTGATGAAGCAAATGATATTCCAGAAGAAATATTAGAAATGGTAGATAAAAGAAGTCAAGCTAAAGCCGACAAGAATTACCAGTTAGCTGATGAATTAAGGGATGAAATAATTAGTAGAGGCTATAAACTTATTGATACTGCGCAGGGAACAAAAGTAGAGGTGAATAGTTAATGTATTTTCCTGATGCCCAAAGTATAAAAGAGTTGCCAATCCAAGATCTGGCGTATGTTGGAGACTCTGTATATGAGTTATACATGAGACAACGTTGCTTATTAATGTATAAAGTAAAACCATCTAAGTTACATAGGATTGTAATAAAGTTTGTTAATGCTAACTATCAGGCTGAAGCAGCTAAAGTAATTTCAGATTTCCTTACAGAAGAGGAAAGGCTGATTTTGAAAAGAGGACGAAACGCTAATCCTGGTACAAAAGCTAAGAATGCTAGTATAGAAGATTATCGTCTTGCCTCAGGTTTAGAAACGTTAATAGGGTATGTATATTTGCATCAGGATTTTTCTAGATTAGAAGAGTTAATGGATATGATTTTTACGAAGGATGAATTAAATGAGAGAGAACAATAATAAACAGGAATCAAGTAGAAGAAGATCTGATAAACGAGATTCAAACGGTGGTAATTATAAGAAAAACAGGAATAATAAGCATATTAATGTCTACTCTAATAGAGAAATAGACAATAAAAAATCTATTTTAAAAGATCTTGATATACAAGATGAATCTAGATTGGAAGGAAGAAATTCAGTTGTTGAAGCTCTAGATAGTGGAAGAGAGTTTAACAAAGTTTGGTATTTAAAAGCTGATAATAAGTCAATGGATGATAGATTAGCAGGCATAATTAACAGATTGAAACAAAGCCAAACGGTTCTTTATCCCGTCGATAGAAAAACTTTAGATAGAATGTCAAAGACAGGTGCTCATCAAGGCATTATCGCTCAAGTAGCAGCTCATGAATATGCGGAAGTTCAAGATATTTTGGAACTAGCTAAAGAACGTGGAGAAGACGCTTTCATTATAATGCTAGATGAAGTTCAAGACTCTCAAAACTTAGGCGCAATTTTAAGAACAGCAGATGCAGCTGGAGTTCATGGAATTATTATTCCAGAAAGGCGCTCAGTAACTTTAGATGCAACAGCAGCTAAAACTTCAGTCGGTGCGATAGAGCATGTTAAAGTTGCTAGAGTCTCCAATATGAATCAATGTATATCAGAACTTAAAGATCAAGGTATTTGGGTTGCAGGATTAGATATGGATGGTGAAGATATATTTGCATCAGATAAGTTAAGTGGGCCTATAGCCCTTGTTGTAGGAAACGAAGGTAAGGGAATTAGACCAAAGATCAGGAAGAGTTGTGATTTCATCTTAGAGATTCCTATGGTAGGTCAGATTAACTCATTGAATGCTTCAAATGCAGCTGCTATCTCTATGTATGCTGTATATAAAAGTAGAAACTATTAAAACTACATTAAAACAAAGTAGAAATGGCAATAATAGAATATAAAAATGAGGTAATTAATGACATCTGAGATATTTGGGAATGAGACAAATTTTTCTGATTTCAATAACATATCAAATAAAAGTGATGAAGATCTTATAAAATTAGCAAAAACAGGTGATGATATCTATCTGGAAATTTTACTAGAGAGATATAAACCCTTGGTTTTGAGTTTAGCAAATAGATATTTTATTCGTGGACAAGACCGAGATGATGTTATACAAGAGGCAATGATAGCGTTATTCAAAGCGATTCAAGCTTTTGACACTGAAAAACAAACTAGTTTCGCAGCTTTTGTAAAGACAACAACACAAAACCATATGATAGATTCAATTAGAAAATCTGAAGCTAAAAATAATAGAGTTCTGAGTGATGCAGTTTCTATAGAAAATATGAATTTTTTTATTGAAGATGAGCAAAGCGAAGATTTTGGAATCTATGAAGAAGAACTGCAAGATTTACTAAGTAATGAGGAGTTTAAGTCTAATTTTTCTGATTTAGAGTGGCAAGTTTTGAATTTAAGATTAATTAAATTGAGCTATAATGATATAGGAAAAGAACTTGATGTAAAAGAAAAAGTTGTTGATAATGCTTTGCAAAGAATAAAGCAAAAATTAAATAATATATTTAAAAATAAAAATTAATTTTCAGGTGCAGTGGAGGATTAAATGAAAAAACTCTCAGGGGAATCTTACATAATTATAGTTATCATAACTGTAATAGTGTTGACAGTTTCTGCTGTTGTGTTTTTTAGATATCTGGAAGATAATGCGCAAAGTGATGTTACAGTAAATTCATTTGAAAATTTAACTAATGTATCCACTACTGCGGGTACCAGTGAAGCCCCTACGCAAGATCCTGAATTACAACATGTAGTTGCATCAAGTGCAAATGATGTTTTACAGATGCTTACTCAGAGTATAAATGATCCTGAAGATGCTGATGATATATATAAACAATTTACAAAAGAGCAGCTGAACGGATTATCATTGGAAGAATATAGAAGTTATGTATCTATGTTAAATGAGATAGTTGGTGGTAAAGTTACATCATTTTCTACTATGCAGTACTCTGAACGTCAGAAGCTCAAAGACTCAATGTTAGAACATAATGAGATTTATAAGGATTTAATTGATTCAGCTAGCTTTCATTATTTAGAATTCAAAAAGAATAATGTTGATAGTAAAATTCCTATTTTACTGAGTCAGAAAAAAGATGGGAAAATTTCTCTGCCTAAGCAATGGGTGATAGGGAGCCTTGAATTGAGAAATTTTGCAGTACTTTATTTTAGTACCATCAAAGATTCTAATTTTGAGAACTTGTATAGATTGACATATTCCTATGATCTTAATGATGAAGTTAAGATTAAAAAAACAAATGAATTGTTGGATTTTTATAAAAATAAAGTTCTTACAAAGGTTATTAATAACAGCACGATTGTTGATATAAGGATGGATTCAATTACATTTTCATTAAGTGTTGATCCAAATAAAGTTGACTTGGATAGAGAAGTTACGCTTAATTCTAATTCAGAAACAGATAAAGCAGATACTAATGATGACAACAATGCTCAAACGGTTACAGGCAATTATGATAATACAGAGGCAAATGAAAATCGTTATTATCGTCATATAGTTAGTATTGTAAGATCTAAGGATAAGTTAATAGTAAAGGATGCAGTCCCAAGCAACACTTGGAAAGTTGATGCTAAACTGTTTAACGATCAAAATGAAATTTTGAGTATAGGCGATGAATATACTTTCTCTGATTTAATCAATAAATTTGGGGAGCCTAAAAATCAATATAATCAAGTTATAGGTAATCTTAATGAAAATAAAATTTCATATTATTCACTGGATTTTGGGAATGTAAAGATATTTCTTGAATCTGATGCTGTAAAAAAAATATCTGAGAAATCTAAGTTTAAAGTTATTGGATTTGAAACAAATTCTGAAGACTATAGTTTGGGTAGGAAATACTTTATACACCAAGCAGTAAAAGATTTATTTAATGAGTATTTGTATATAGATACATTAGATTTTTCTTATATTGATGTCCATAATAATGTGGTTAAGTTAACTTCTGATGATCTTTTAAACATTAATAAAATTACTGCTAGAAGTAAAGCTTATGATGATATGCTTAATTTAGCAAAAGATGTTAAAGAAAACCCGATAAAACTGAAGGAGATTACTAAGACGAAAGAAACTAGTAAAACGAATTAATTTAATTGAGAAATCAATAGGTCTGATAACTTTTTTGAGGTGGGATATTTTAGAGAGTAATGAAAACAGTATATTTTCGTGATTATAAAATAAATATTTCCGTAAATGAAAATTAAATTCGTATTTATATTAATAAGTCTACTTTATAAATATTAAAAGATAGTATCGTTTTTATTGAGGATTAATCTCTTTTTAAGCCCAGAGAAAATAAAGGTTCTACAACAAATGGTGTTGGTGAGAAAAATCTTAGAAAGATATTAATCT
>CAUPES010000012.1:0-49610 GCA_963510375.1 uncultured Fastidiosipila sp. | reverse complement strand
ATCAATTCTTATATTTTTAGCATTTTACCTCTTGACTTTTAATAGTTAGTCTTTCCTCCCTCTACATCTTGTAAATTAACGTATAAGACATAATAAATCGCATTCCATATATATAAATCTTCCTGATCAGAACTAAGTCTCTTAGTAAGTTTTTTTACGGTAATTAAGCTCAAAGAGATTACTATAGTGATTATACCCAGTACTCCTAAGTCCAGCCAATGCGAACTACTCCATTCCAATCCTGGAACGGTTACAGGAGCTAAATCAAACATAGGCAACAATAAAACTATGGCAAAAGCTAAACTAATAATGTGTTTAATAACTTCTCTAGTAATTAAATACAAGTCATACATTGATGCAGGTGAGTTAAAATAATCTCTATTTAATCTATGTACTTTGTCATGGATAAGTTTATTGTCTGAGTAATGGAAATTAACTCTAAGCATCTTCTCATTTGGCAGAGCCTGAATTTTTCTACTAACTTTGGTATATTCATTCTGCTCAAGTGGTCTAATTAATGCAGCTAAAAGTTGTACTATGAGATATATCGATAAATAAACTACAATTCGTTGCCAGAGCAATTCGAATTCTGCTGCTGCAATTAAATTCAAAACCATAGACAAGAAATATAAGTTAATAAAAGGTAATAGGCTATCCGCAAGTCCCAGAAAGAAGCTTAAACAAAAGGACTTCTTGGCAATTGACCATAGATCTTGATATGCACGTATCCACAGATTTTTATTTTCATCTGTATTTACTGGTATTTTGCTTTTAGTCTTTTCTGTATTTGTTTCTCGTTTCATTAAATTACACCTCCAACTTCCACAACTTCTGAACTTGGACTTTCTTGCTGCGATCCTTCTTCAACGTTTATATTGACATCTCTGTCTGATAAATTTTCCTGGTAATAATAAGCCTGGGTTTCATAGAGCTTGTAATATCCTGACTTATTAGCCAGAAGCTCTTTATGTGTACCTTTTTCCTTAATTTCTCCATCACTCAAATAGATAATTTCATCACAAAATTGAGTAGAGGCTAGTCTATGTGAAATAAATAATGCCGATTTACCTTGAGAGAATTTAAAATAATTTTGATATACTTCACTCTCACTAATTGGATCTAAGGCTGCTGTAGGTTCATCTAAAACTAAAACGTTGGCATCTTTGTACAAAGCCTGAGCTAGTTTCAACTTTTGCATCTGACCGCCAGATAACTCAACTGCTTCCTTATAAATTTGACGATTTATTTTCGTCTCGTCACCTTCAGGTAAAGAATTAATGAATTTATTTATCCCTGAAAGTTCAAGCACTTTCCTATACTTTTCTTCGACATAATCATAGCCTTGCAAAATCGTTGATTTAATTGAAAAAGTATATAAATAATTATCTTGAAAAACTGGAGCAAACATCTGATAATAATCCTCTACTGAATATTTTTCACGATTTATACCATTAATTAAAATCTCTCCAGAACTAGGTTGCAGTAATCCTAGAATTAATTTAACCAAGGTTGTTTTACCTGCACCATTTTCTCCTACAACTGCTAAATGTTGTCCATAAGGTATTTTAAGATTCAAGTTCTCAATTACTGCTTTATCCGCATTCGGATATTTAAAACTTACTTCTTTTAATTCTATTGTAGGATTATCTGGTAGCTTCAAAGAACTCTTATGGTTAAAAACTGCTTTTTGATTAAAATAATCATAAACATAAGTCAACTCAGTTAAGTCGTTACGAAATGTGTAAGACGAATTAATAAATTCAGATAAAACTGAGATAGCCAGAGTTACAACACCAGTATAAATAAAGATTTCAGCAGCTTTAATTTCACCAATAATAATTTTTCCTACACTTAAATAAAAGGTCAGAGCAATTATACCGACAGTTAAAATTACACTAATAATGCCTTCTATCCTCTGAATTATATTAGCCGGTCTCTTAATCTGCTGATACTCCGTCCATATCTTATTTTGAATATTTTCTATCCACGAAAACATGGAATACAAACGCACATCCTTAGCTATTCTTTGGTCTCCAGAAACATTTCGAACATAATTAAATTTCTTAGAGTTATCTACTCTAGCTTGGTATGTCTTTTGGTTGATCTTTTCAGAAACTATTTTAAAGGAAATTAAAAATACCAAAAAGACTCCAATCAATAAGGCTAAAAGTGGATGTAAATTTTGTAAAACTCCAACAGAAATTATTATGGAAATAAAGTTTGAAATTACATTTGCAAAATTATCAATAGTCCCATTTAGAGCTGCCAGTCTATGATCCACTGCAGTGATAGCTGAGTTATATAATTTAACATTTCTTTCTTCCAGGAGTAACTGATAATCCATTTTTGCTCTCGCTAACATCACGTCATGTCCTACGCTAATTCTAAATAAATCTCCTTGAGCCATAAGGTAATTTTCAAAAAGCTTAGCTAGAATCTTAGTAAGTAAGATCAGTCCTGTCCACAAAAGCACAGTAAGCATAAAATCACTAATTTCCACTCTATTGAATAATGCTTGAATTATAAACCCTGTACCTAGCAACTGAACGTATGGATTTATAGTAGTCATACATATATTTAGCAAATAGATTAGCAAAAATACCTTATCGAAATTTTTTAATCTTTTACTTAGGCCTGCTAAAGTTTTTATCTTTTTTCTCATATTTTTTCTCCTGCTGATTTATAAAAACTTAAAAATCTTTACTCTTAAGTGCTTTTCATTATATATAAAAGCTTTTCCTTTATATTTTTCAAGCGCAAGTGGTATTGTATTTTGCCTGAATGGTCAAAATATCAATTAAAATAATGGGAAGCTATATGAAAAATTCAGAATATTAAAACCTAAAGTGGAAAAGCAACTACAGTGGTAAAGTAATTTCTGTAGAAAACACGCCTTCTTCCCACTGCCTATTTAAGAAGCCATTGTACTTCTTTACTGTTGCATCGATTCTATGTAAGCCAAATCCCATTCGATTAGGAGCTTTGAGTGATTTAAAGTTTATCTTAGGTGATTTATCCATTGAATTTGTAACATTTATATAGAGCATATCTTTCATAGGAGCTATATAAACCCTAATAAACTTATCCTGATTTTTTGAATTCGTCGTAGCTTCTATCGCGTTATTTAATAAATTACCTAAAATCGTGGCTACATCTGTAGCGTCTATTGTTAAATCTTTTGGTGCCAAAGCTGTAGCATCTACGTTAACTCCATTATTTTTGGCGATGCTCATTTTAGTATTTACTAAAGAATCAATTAAAACATTACCTGTTCTAATTATCGTATCTACTTGATTCATCTCATTTACTAGTTCATCTAAATATTTTTCTAAACTAGCTAGTTCGCCTGCTTGTAAAAAAGCCTGCATAACTTGTAAATTATTCCTATAGTCGTGTCTGATTCCACGCATCTTGTTATAAATAGTTTCAACTTCAAGTGTATATTGGCTAAGTTCGGTATCACGATTATCCTCACTTTTTTCATCCAAATATTTATCTATATTAAAATAAATTGATACTAGCAAAGCTATCGTCAAAATAATCACTATCCATGTGAGACTACTATTCAGCAAAAGTAATATAAAAACATTATTCATAGAAGCTAACTCCTTTATAATGCTGAATAAATGCTCTCTGAACATCTGCAGCTAACCTTCTAGATAAGGGTATTTTATCCAGATTTGCCATCAAAAGAAAATCAGTAGATATTTGATTAACATGCTCTAAATTAATCAGATAACTTCTATGTGGTTTGACGAAACTCTCATTATTTAATTCAGTTTCGAGTTTGCTCAGACTAGAATTTAATATAATTTCTTTTTCTTTATTTTCAGAAAAATATACAAGTCTTACTTTTTTATTCATAACTTCTAAACTTATAATATCTTTATGTCTGATTAATACTAGATTATCATCAGCATCACTAAACACGCTATATTTATCTGTTTGTGGTTTGATGGCTAAGTATTTTCTTAAAGCTTTGATCACATCTTCTAATTTAACCGGTTTAAGTAAATAATCTAAGGCATTAACTTTATACCCTTCTACTGCATATTCTGCATATGCTGTAGAAAAAATAATATGTACAGCAGGAAGAGTTTTTCTCAGTTTCATAGCAGATCTCATGCCATCTATTTTTTTCATTTCGACATCTAGGAAGACAATTTGCCAATCCATACTATCTTCTAATTCAAACAAAAGTTCCTCACCTGATGCATAAGTCGAAATTTCACAGGCAATATCCAATTCTTTACAAGCACTATTTACCAAGTTAGTCATGTGCTCCCTCTGAATCTTTTCATCGTCTACTATTACAATTCTGAGGCTATCCATAGTACTCCTCCTTATTCTCTAGCTTTAAATATACTAGATTATAAAGTATTTGTAATTATTTCTTAGTTAATATAAATATAACTTAATAGATTTACTTATATTTAATTTATGTCAGATACTAAAATTACAGTTCAGCAAAGTCATTGCTCAAAAAAGTTTAGAAATAAAAAATCAAGTTTTACCTGAACACGTAACCACTACACAAATAACTATCTTAGACATAAAAAAACCGTAAACTAAATGTTTACGGAGTTTTGACTAGCGCCCATTTTAAGCCCAGTGAAATAAAAAAGCCTGCAACCATCAAGGTTACGGGCTATTATGGTGCCCAGAGCCGGAATCGAACCAGCGACACCTTGAGCTTCAGTCAAGTGCTCTACCAACTGAGCTATCTGGGCATGTACCAGAAGCTTGTCTGGTATTTATTAAATTGGCGACGCAGAAGGGGCTCGAACCCTCGACCTCCAGCGTGACAGGCTGGCATTCTAACCAACTGAACTACTGCGCCAAATCTGTGTATAACGATTCTATCATCTTCTATATCTTTGTCAAGCAATTTCTTCTTTTTAAAGAACAAGATTTTCCAAACCGTGCTACAAATTCTACTAAATAACTAAGCCTTTTGCAAACACTTTTGCTAATTAAGCTATTAATAATTCAAGTGCCATTTTGCAAAAGAAAAGCCAGTAAAAAATTTATATTTACTGGCTTCTAAGTCTGGTGGGGAGTAAGGGACTCGAACCCCCGACCCCCTGCGTGTAAAGCAGATGCTCTAACCAACTGAGCTAACTCCCCTCGACACTAAACAGTTATCTGTGTAGTTGTTTTTCAAAAGCAAATAAAATTTTATCACAGTGATATAACTTGTCAAGCACTTTTTACGAGATTTTTTTATTTTCCCAAAAATTTATTTTATGCTCTACTCTAGCACTAATCTTGCAATAACTTATATGTGTTGTTATCCCCTGCTAAAGTAACAATATTATATAGATACATGAGATCAGTAAACTCACCTTGTTCTAAAATTTCAGAAACGGGAGTGGATAAATATCTTAGGTCTACAATGGTTATGCTAGTGTATCTCTCACAAAGGAAAGGTATAAAAGCATTAGCAAAAGAATCTTTGAAAATTAGCAGCTTCTTATTATTACAATTTAGATTATTCTCTAAACGAATATAATCTTGGTTAGCTCCCAAGAAGTATTCATAAGGATCTGTACCGCTTAGAGCTTCTTCATTATAGAAACCTTTTCTTACAAGCTGACCATCCTTGTTGTAAACTTTTACATCATTTAGAGCATCTCTTTCATAAGCATAAACATCATCTGGCGCAATGGTCTTTGTGCTGGCTTTGGCCCAGTTTGTACCATAAAAATTATCGCTAACCTTTTTGATATCATACTGCTTCGTAATTAGGTCCTCTCCTAAGCTCTCTAAGTATGCAAGATACGCTGTATGTGCACCTAACTGTGTCCAGTGATGATCTGTTCTAAAATAAAGGTTCTCATCATTCTTTAAGTTCTTATATTTATTGCTCAACGCTTCAAGTAAATTTGGCGCATTCAAACCTGCTGCATTACTCTTGGCATAGGCTTCATTAAGTAACCGAGCTTGATTTGCATCTGGAGCATAAGCAGGCAAAAGGTCTTTACCAACTTCAGCTAAGGTTGGAGCTAGTACAAGACTTCCTCTTTGTCCTGTGCCCGTTTTTAAAAATTGATTTTCGTAGAAATTAATCATGTCATCAATGTTTCGTTCTAATTGTTTCGCATTAATTTCTCGATTAACTTCTATCAAGTGATCTTTTTTAGCAAAGTAAACACGTCCATTATCAGACTTACCAGTATATTTTTGGGTAAAGGCTTTCAATCCTAATAGCTCATCTCTTGCAGGAAATTGATCTGCTAAGGCTGAATCAACACTTTTGCTCCATTCACCCGCTTCTACACTTTTCAAGTTAAGATCAGGCCAGACATTCAAAGGTCTACGCTCAGTCCAAGAAAACTCTTTAGGCTTAGAGAATAATAGAGTTGCTGTAGTTGCAAAAACTAGAACACCTAAACATGCTACAAAAATTTTATTCATCTTCTTCATAACTTTATTCTCCTCCTATACCTAAAATTGGAAATACAAGAATGATGCGAAACTTTGATCAAGAATATATGCAGTTGATATCACTAGTAAAATCAAAGTAACTAAATGTCTTATAACTAAAATATATGGTTTATTCCAAGACTCATTCTCACGCAAATTCTTGATTAACTTAGTGAATAACTCACTTGTAGCAAGCAATGCTATTATTATTAGGAAAATATTGCCAGTTAAAATGTAAATTCCTTCTCCATTCGACCATCCATTAGCACCAAACATACTGCCTAACATTGAGAATAGATCTTTTGTATTAGGGAAGGCAAATAGAACCCAACCCATATTTACAATAAATAGAGTGATTATTCTTCTGACAAATTTTGGTAAGCGGTCCATAGCTTTGAGCAAGAACATTTTTTCCATGATCAAAATCATTGCATAAAAGAGTCCCCACAACAAGAAGTTAAGTTTATTACCATGCCAAATTCCTGTAAGAGCCCAGACTATAGTAATATTGAGAAGTTGTCTTGCTAAACCTTTACGATTTCCACCCAAGGGGATATATACATAATCTCTAAACCAACTACTCAAGCTCATATGCCATCTGCGCCAAAAGTCTGTTATTGAAACGGCTGAATATGGATTATTAAAGTTCTCTGGTGAATCGAAGCCTAGAGTTCTTGAAAGACCTATAGCCATTGCAGAATAGCTAGCAAAATCTAAGTATATATATATGGTGTAAAAAATTGCTGCTAACCAAGCTTCTAACATACCTAGATTGTCACCTATTCCATGAAGTAAGTCAGTTCTCAACGCTCCAATCTCATCAACGATAAGAACTTTTACGAACAACGCTGGCAAAAATCTCAGCAATCCTTGATACAAATTACTCCAGGATTTCTTAGCTTTTTCTATATTAGGAACAAATTTTTTAAATCTAGAAATAGGTCCAGAAATAAGTTCTGGGAAGAAACTAATATAAAGCAGGAAATTTGTAAAGTTCAGCTTAATATCTTTTTTGAAATTAGTCCAAATATAAGTCGGATAAATTGCATCTAATTCAGCATCTTTACGTTCTAAGACTAAACCTTGATTCTCTAGTCTTTCTGCTTCACTCTCTATCAGAGATTTTCTAATATCAAAAATAGCTGAAAGCATCTTGAAGGTATAGAATGAGATCCCCAAAGGCATTACTTTTAAGAAGTATTTACCACTTGCAAGTAAAGCGACATTTAATACTACAATTGTACCAAATAGAATCTTGGCAGTTAGGGACTCACCCCTGGTCATTCTAAACCAAGTCCAGCCCTCTAACGCCAAGTAATTAAGAATTGTTGCCAATAAAAGTAGAGGTAGATACTTAATATCTCCCCAAGAATAGAAGATTAAACTTAAAACTATTAAAACTATAGATTTAACTTTAGTATTGGATAATTTATCCGGCAGTAAATAGTATAGTACCAAAGTAATTGGTAAGAACAAATATAAAAATACAATACTATTAAACGCCATTTTGTACCTCTTTTAACCTTCTACTAAAAATTTTATTATGAGCTTAATTAAAAACTAACTATTTACTATTGCTGTCAATCCAAGCTTTAACTATATTATTAGCTTCTTTGTTATTAGGTGAAATTACGCTCAATACATAGTTTCCACTTCGGATTAATACTGGATCTTCTAAGTTTTTTAATTGCTCTGGTGTATAGTTACCAAATGATGTTTTGAAATATTCAAATCTACTTTTAATTGCTTTCTCTACAGCTTCAGCATCTTCTGCACTATTAGCTTCGAACAATGCAATTTCTTCAGCAATGAACCCGCCACCAGCGTAGATAGCAGAATTTTTAACCTTTGAGAAATCCACTTGATTCATATATCTGTCTCTAATTTTTTCTGGTATTGGGGCAAGGTCTTTATCTTGGAATTCAATTTTTGTCAATAAATTTTTTGCCAAGCCATCTAATTTTAAACCACTCTTCAATTGACCTGTTTTACTTCCACAAGCTACTAAAGTAAACACCAAAACAAATACTGATAAAACACTGATTAATTTTCTCTTCATAATAATCTCCTTATTTCTTAAATCTTATAATTACCTACAAACGACCCCAATTTAGGCTACATGCGTCTGGATAAAACTTTGCCACTTATCTACAGTACTCTTGTCAAAGTGGACCCCATCAGGTGAAATTTCTTCAGGAAGATACCCTGCTTCATTTGCAATGACTGAACTAGCATCCAAGAAATAAATACCTTCTTCATCTGCAAGTTTTCTTAATTCTTTGTTAAATACAACTATATTAGAATTTTTAACACCCCAAACATCATTAGTGTCATCTTTAGACTTAGTAACCGGCAAAATTGCATTCAAGTAAATATTTGCATTTGCTTGTTTAGCCTTAACATCTTTGATAACTGCTCTATAGTTTTCTATAAATACACCTAAATCATATCCCAATTCATTTGTTCCTAACATCAAGTAAACATCCTTGTAAGCATTTTGTTTTGAACCTACAAAATCTGCACCTGTAGTTTCTGTACCATTAATTGAAACAACTTCACTGAAATATTGAGGTGTATTATATCCTCTAGTACTTACAAAATCTGCATCGTATAAAGTTCCATATAGCATTAAACTTTGCGTTCTGGAATCTCCTATAAACAATGCGTCTGCAAAATATGATTCAGGTTTTGCTTCTTTGGCTGGCACCGTAGTTAAGCTACTACCATTATCTTTTACAGTGCTTTCCTGTCTAGATCCATCTGCATCTCCAGCTTGCTCTTTAGATTCATCTATATTTTTTTCATGATTCTCAGAGCTTTTGCTTGAAGACTTTTTAGTATCAGCGTTGCTTGTGCTACTACTAGTTTTTTGACTAGATGTGCTACTTGAGCTTTCTGCGCCTTGATTATCAGGACCTTCTACTTGTTTTACTTTTGGTACGTCACATGCTACTAATAGTACAGTTAAAGCCAATGCAATATACTTAATTTTCTTCATAATAACCTCATTCTAAAACTCAAAGAAAATATTTATTAAATAAATTAGCTTAAATATATTTCTCTAAGTCAAATAGTTTTTTTCCATTATTTGTGCTAAGCTCAGCTAATTTCTCATTAGAAATATCTTTAATTTCTGCTATTTTTTTTGCAATCTCTGTAAGAAATGCTGGTTGATTTGTTCTGCCTCTATATGGTTCTGGTGCCATGTACGGACAATCTGTTTCCAGTAAAATATCTTCAAGCTCTAGAGCTGAAACTACTTCTCTTTTGTCAGCTCCATTCTTAAAAGTAACTGGTCCATCAAAACCAAAAAGAAAACCAAATCTTTTCATTTTTATTGCATATTCTACATCATATGAATAACAGTGAAAAACACCAATTCTTTCTTTTTTAAGTTTATCTTGATTTTCTAAATTAATTAATGCTTGTTCTGTTATTGCACTTGCATCTCTCGAATGGATTGATACAGGCAAGTCATATTCATACGCTAGTTGCATTTGCCCAAGAAAAGCGTGCATCTGCACCTCATCACTATGCCTATCATCAAAATGCAAGTCAAAACCAATCTCACCAATACCTATAATCTTATTGGATATTTTATCTTCTAGTAGTTCTCTAAAGATAGTCTCACTCTCTGCATTCCACTGGTCAGCATCATGAGGATGAATACCAATAATTGCATAACAATTAGGATTTTCTTTTGTTATCTTGACCGCTGCCAAAGAACTTTCTAAATCATAACCAACATTGTTAATCAAGCTCACGCCATTTTGTTTGGCACTCTCAATATAATTAGCTAATTCTTGCATTAATACTGGGTCATTCAAATGTGCGTGTGTATCGTAAAGCATATTAACCTATTTCTGCTCCTGACTCTACTTCTTTATCTGTAGTTAAAAGACTTAATGAGCCGTCTTTATTTTCAGCACTCAAGATCATACCTTGGCTTACTATTCCTTTAATTTTACGAGGCTCTAAGTTAGCTAATAGAACAACTTGTTTTCCAATTAGATTTTCAGGCTTGTAATGCTCTGACAATCCCGAAACAACGTCTCTAATTTCACCATTAGAAGTTTCAAGCTTGAAGTGTAATAGACGATCTGTTTCTGGAACTGCTTGACAGTCTTTGACCGTTGCTACTACTAGTTCCATCTTTTCAAACTCATTGAATTTTATCTCAGGTTTTGTGGCTACTCCAGCACTGGCATTTTTATTTCTAACTTTTGCTAACTTTTCTTGTCTTGCCTTTGCTTTTTCTTTTTGTTCAGCATTAATTTTATCGAGCCATTCCATCTCTTTATCCAACTCTAGTCTTGGGAATAAAGGCTTACTTGTTTCAACTTTAGATTCAGTAACAAATTCAGAAAACTCAATGTCTGAGCTTACATCTGAACTCTTGCCTAAAGAAGATAAGATAGCATTTGAAGTATCAGGCATAAATGGTTCCAATAGAATTGCTGTAATTCTCAAAGCTTCTAGTAAGTTTCCTAAAACATTTGCTAACTTAGCACTTTCTTCTTCAGTTTTTGCTAAAATCCATGGACTAGTTTCGTCTATATATTTATTAGATCTCTTAACTAGATCCCAAATTGATTCTAGCGCATGGGAAAATTGCATTTGCTCTAGATAATTTCTTGAATCAGTAATTGCTTTATTAGCAACTTCCCTTAGATACTTATCAAATTCAGTTTCTACTCTTTCATCTGTTAAGATACCGTCAAAGTATTTATTAACCATTGCGGTCGAACGACTTAAAAGATTACCTAAATCATTGGCTAAGTCTGAATTTATTCTCTCAACCAAAGCTTCATTACTAAAGTTACCATCAGATCCAAAGCTAACTTCTCTGAGTAAAAAGTATCTAATTGCATCGACACCATAACGTTCACAAAGCAATACTGGATCAACAATATTACCTTTGGATTTACTCATTTTACTATCGTTTAATAACAACCAACCATGAGCAAAAACTCGCTTTGGAAGTTCAATTCCAAGAGCCATTAATAGCGCAGGCCAGATGATACAGTGGAAACGAACAATTTCTTTTCCTACTAAATGAATATCGGCAGGCCAATATTTTGCAAAATTTCCATCTTTATCTTCTGGATAACCTAAAGCACTAATATAGTTAACCAAAGCATCAACCCAAACATAGATAACGTGATCTTGATCGAATGGAACTGGAATACCCCAATTGAAAGAAGTACGAGTTACTGCAAGATCTTCCAAACCTTCTTCAATAAAATGTATCATTTCATTTCTGGATCTATCTGGTTTTAAGAAATCAGGTTGATTTTTGTAAAGTTCAAGAACTTTGTCTCCATATTTACTTAATCTGAAAAAATATGATTCTTCTTTAGTTAAGTAGACTGGGCCTGAACAGTCAGGACAAACTCCACCCTCCGCTAATTGGGACTCTGTCCAGAATGATTCACAAGAAGTACAATACCATCCTTGATATTCGCCCTTATAAATATCCCCTTGATCATATAGCTTCTTAAATACTTTTTGAACTGCCTTCTCATGATAATCATCAGTTGTTCTAATGAATTTGTCATAGCTAATATTCATCAGTTTCCAAAGATCTTTGATACCAACTGCCATATTATCTACGTATTCTTGTGGTTTAAGTCCTGCAGCTTCTGCTGTTTCTTGGATTTTTTGTCCGTGTTCATCCATACCAGTCAAGAACATTACGTCTTTTCCCAATGATCTTTGATATCTCGCTATACAGTCTGTCGCAACAGTAGTATATGAGTGACCAATATGTAATTTATCACTTGGATAGTAAATTGGTGTTGTTAAATAAAATTTATTTGTATCTGAATTTTTCTTCTCTTCAAAAACATCAGTCATAGCTTCTACATACTCCTATCTACAATATATAAAACTAATATATTGTAATTTTTATACCTTAAACTTTGTTGTTAATTATCTGAATTTTTTATATATTCTTTGTTAATTTACGGATCATTTCTTGTTTTAAGTCCCAGAGGGCTTGAGACAAGTCTACATAGTATTCATGTGGTGAATCGAAACGCATTACAGATGGCCATAATGTACTCTTCTCTTTTGTACAGTAGTTCTTAATCGCATTCAAACTTGGTCTCTCGTATTTCAACTCACCATTTTCAAAGATCTTCTCCAACAATGGTCTTGCTGTGAAGTTAGTAACTGTTTGACGTTTCCATGTGGCATTTGGATCGAATAGTTCATATGAATCTTGAGCCACTACATTCTCTCCTGCAAGTGTAATTAAGTCGGCTATAGCTTTACCGGTTTCATTATCGTAAAATCTATAAACTTCTTTACTACCTGGATTCGTAATCTTAGCAATATTCTCTGAAATTTTCATTGTTGCTCGGATACTACCATCTTCATTTTCGACACCACTTAATTTATAAACACCACCAAAAACCGGTTCACTCTTTGATGTAATTAATCTTTCGCCCACACCAAATGAGTCAATTTTTGCGCCATTAGAATATAGATCTTTGATTGCGTACTCATCTAATGAATTACTTACTGTTATTTTGCAATCCTCTAGACCTGCTTCATCTAGCATCTTTCGTGTTTCTTGTGTTAAATAAGTCAAATCACCCGAGTCAATTCTAATACCCTTCAAGCGTTTGCCCATTGGTTCTAGCACATCTTTTGCAACTTTAATTGCATTAGGAATACCTTGTTTTAAAACATTGTAAGTGTCTACCAAGAGCACTGTATTATCCGGATATGATCTAGCATAATCTACAAATGCATCATATTCGTTGTCATACAATTGAATAAAGCTATGTGCCATTGTTCCTGATACTGGGACATTAAACACTCCACCTGCCATTGTACTGGATGTACTTGAAACCCCTCCGATATAAGCAGCTCTTGCACCAAGAACTGAAGCATCGTATCCTTGAGCTCTACGTGCACCAAACTCGGCAATAGCTCTACCTTCAGCAGCATGATTTATACGGCTCGCTTTTGTCGCAATTAAGCTTTGGTGGTTTATATTAAGCAAAAGCATTGTTTCAATCAACTGTGCTTGAACTAGTGGACCTCTAACCTTAAGTAGAGGTTCTCCTGGGAAAACTACAGTACCTTCAGGTATAGCCCAGATATCGCAAGAAAAATTCAAATTAGTTAAATAATCCAAGAACTCTTCAGTAAAATCACCAGTACTTCTCAAGAATTCAATATCTTCTGCATCAAAGTGAAAGTTCTCCAGCGCATTTATAATTTCATCTAGACCTGCCATTATGGCATATCCACCATTCTCTGGCACACGTCTAAAGAATAGATCAAAATACACTATGTCTTCATGTCTTTTCTCATTAAAGTACACTTGTGACATAGTTAGTTCGTAATAGTCCAATACAAGACTCATATTATTTTTTCTTACCCACTTACTCAAAACTCCACCTCCATCTTCAGGACATTGAATAAATTACATACTTAAATATTTTACCAAATTTTGCTCTCCATTATACCACTCATTGAACAACTCATTGTCGTAGTAAACCTCTTCTAGGAACAGCCCCTTGGCTGCCAAAGTTTTGCCAGCTAATTCTCTTCTACCACTCAAGATAATATCAGGGATATCATTAGAATTGATTTTGCCTAAGCCGACATAAAGCAGTGTGCCCGCAATGATTCTAACCATATTGTAAAGAAAGGCGTTGCCCTTGACATCAATTCGTATCATTTGACCTTTCTCACCATGTACCTTAACTTCGAAAAGTTCTCTTATTGTAGAATTTACGGGTGATCCTTGTGACATAAAACCTTGGAAATCATGTTCTCCTTCTAGATAAATAGCCGCTTCTCGCATCGCATCTAAATCCAAATCTCTACTCTCTTGAATAGAATAAGGTGTCAAAAAAGCGCTCTTATGTGTGTTGTTCCAAATGTAATAGCTATATTTTTTACCAATAGTATCAAACCTTGCATTAAAGCTCATATCTACGAGTTTGGCATCCATAACCGTAATGTCACCTGGCAAAATCGTGTTCATAGCTATATGAATTTTCTCTATTGGCATTGTAGTAGTACTGATGAAATGACTAATATGAACCCTTGCATGTACTCCTGCATCTGTTCTACTACAACCTTGCAGACGGATTGGTTCTTTGCATAATCGGGTCAAGGCTTTTTCTAATTCGCCTTGTACAGTAGGAGCATTGTCTTGTTTTTGCCAGCCACCATAATTTGTCCCAACATATTGTACTAACAAAGCTATTTTCTTCTTGCTTTTATCTTTGGCTTGACTAGGTTGTGTGTTTTTTTCAATTTTATCCACATCAACTTCCATATCCTGTTTTTCTATAACTTCACTAATCATTTAAACTCCATAAGTTGTTCGCTTAAAATATAACCTCTAAAAATACTATTAAACAAATTACTACAATGCTACAAATGCTAAAGATTAGATCATTCCAACCTAATCTAAGAGGCTTATATTTTGTCCTAACTGTACTAATACCATAAGCTCTAGCTTCTAAGGCTATTGCTAACTCTTCAGATCTTTTAACCGCATTTACGAAAAGTGGAACTAATATCGTAATCATTCCTTTGACCTTGTCTTTAAACTTTCCTGTGTCATAATTAGCGCCACGAGCAGATTGAGCTTTCATAATTTTCTCTGCTTCTTCTGCTAAAGTTGGTACGAATCTTAAGGCAATTGATATCATGAGAGCAAAGTCCTGGACTGGTACATTGAGCTTTTTCAGAGGGCTCAATAGTGACTCAATCGCATCAGCTAAAAGCAATGAGCTTGTTGTATAAGATATCAAAACATTAGTTTGAACAGTAAGAAGAATCAGGCGCACACTTACTAATATACCAGAAATAAGACCTTCCTTACTTATTCTCAAAAAACCCCACGACCACATAGTTTCCCCTGGTATGGTGAAGATATTAATTAAGAAAGCAAAACTAAGAATAAAAAGAATAGGTTTAATCGAGGTGAAAACTCTCTTCAGGTTCATTTTTGCTAATATTGCTAGTGTAAATGTAAACAGTCCATACATTCCTAAAGCAAATGGTGATCTCAAAAAGAACACCAAAATCATCAATGCAAAAGATAGACATAACTTAATCCTAGGATCTAGTTTATGTACTACTGAATCTCCTGCTTTGTACGCTCCAATTACATTAAGTTTCACGAAAATCTCCTGATTTATAATCCTTTTTGTTTGACTTTATTCTCTATTTTCTCATCATTTTTCACTATTTTTTTACTATTCAAATAAACTTTCGCAAGTTTCTCTTGAATTTAATTCAGCTTCAAGTAACTCTCTAATTAAATCTTCAACTCTAAACTGTATCATATTAAGTTCTGGGTAATAACTTTTGAATTTTTCAGCAAATCCAATTAATTCTGGCTTGTCCAATTCACTCTCTTCTAGGAAATCCATATTAGCAAAAACATCTTTAACAGTTGCGAATTTTTGAATCCTAGCTTCTTTCATAACTATCACTCTATCTGCTAATTTACTAACATCTTCCATACTGTGAGAAATCATAATTATTGTGACTCCTTGCTTTTGCAAGTGCTTAAGAATACTATAAAGTTCTTTCTTACCTTTGGGATCTAAGCCTGCACCAGGTTCATCTAAAATCAATACTTTTGGTTTCATTGCTAGAATACCAGCTATAGCTACCCTTCGCATCTGTCCCCCAGAAAGAGCAAATGGAGATTTATTAGGATCAATATCTTGCATTCCCATCATCTTCAAGGCATTATTAACTGCCTCTGTAATTTCTTTCTCAGAAAAACCAAGTTGCTTAGGACCAAACGCAACATCTTCAAATATAGATTCTGCAAATAACTGATCTTCAGGATATTGCATAACCATTCCAACATTTTTCCTTATAGCTGCTATATCTTCTATATTTCTTAAATCTTTATCAAAAACTTTTAACTCTCCAGCCTGTAATTTAATTAATCCGTTAAAATGCTGTACTAAAGTCGTCTTGCCTGAACCTGTACTTCCACAAACAGCAATAAATTCTCCACTATAAATATCTAAATTTATATCAATAAGTGCATCAAAAGCATTGTCATCATCTTTGTCGTATTGGAAACTTAAATTTTCTGCTTTAATAATAAGATCTCTATTGTTTTTTATTGAATTGATATAACTTATGGTATCAGGAAATAGGTTTTCTTCTTCTAACTCAGAAAAAATTTCTTGTAATTTCTCTATTTCAGCTTGCTTGAGAAGCTCACTAACACTTATTGCAGCAGTCTCAGGACTTATTAAGTAATCAGTTTCAAGATTTTCCTGTAGCTCATTAAATAATCTTGAACTTAATTCAACATATTCAGGTTTTCTCATGGAAACATCTTTTAATAAATAATCTTCAGTAAAAAACTCTTCTGGTTTACCTGCAAAAACAATTTTACCTGACTGCATTACAAAAACTTGATCAACTCCAACCACTTCATCCATATGGTGAGTAACGTTTATAATAGTTATATTGTATCTCTCATTAAGTTTATAAAGTATGGATAAAATTTCTCTTCTAGATTTAGGATCTAACATTGAAGTAGCTTCATCTAAGATTATGCAGCTTGGTTGCATAGCTAAAATTCCAGCAATTGCTAACTTTTGTTTTTGCCCACCAGATAATTCTGCAGGAGTTCTCAACTCTAAACCTTCTAGACCAACTTTCTTAATAGCTTCCGGTACTAGTTTTAACATATCTTCCCTAGGTATGGCGAGATTTTCAGGACCAAAAGCTACATCTTCTTCAACTGTAGTTCCAACTATTTGGTTATCTGGATTTTGAAAAACCATTCCAATTAATTGATGAATTTTTGAAAAAACTTCCTCAGTTTGAGTAGATTTTCCAAAAACAAGAACATCACCTTCCTGTGGAAAGTTTAATGCATTAATAATATGAGCCAGAGTAGACTTGCCTGAACCATTCTCACCTAGAATGGCAATTTTTTGTCCCAAATCGATACTTAAACTTACTTTGTCCAGAGCTTGTTCAGCGAATTCTAAGCCTTCATCGTAAATATAGCTCACATTTTTAATATTCAAAAAAGGTTCATTAATTTCATTCATACTTGTGCAGATATCCAAATACTTCTAAATAATAATATAGGTCAGGGTAGCCCTGACCTAATATATAATACTTTAAACTAAATTTTAGTAAAACTATTCTGCATCAATGATTTCTAGTACACACATCTCTGCTGAATCACCACGACGTGTTCCAGTAGGAATAATTCTAGTGTAACCACCGGTGTGACCTTTAAAACGTGGACCAATTTCATTGAATAAAATATTTACTGGATTCAATTGCTTGTTATCCTCATCTTTTACACGATATAAAACATTTAATGCTTTTCTACGTGCAGCTAAACGTGATGGTTCATCAACTTGAACTTCCTTTGTACTTAACTCACGTTCTACTTTATAAAAATCATTTCCAGCCAAAGATTTTGCATCTTTCAAAACTTTTTTACCATCTTTATCTTTTTTAGCTTCTGAAACTAAGATTTCTTTTGTTGTAAAGTTATCTGCTTCTAAAGCTGCAGAAGTAATAAGTTTTTCAGCTATTTTTTGAACTTCTTTAGCTCTTGTTACGGTTGTTTTTACCTTACCGCTAACGATTAACTGAGTTGTTAAGTTACGTAAAATGTTCTCTCTAATGTCATTACGTTTGCCTAATTTTCTATATCCTGCCATAACGACTCCCTTCTACTGCAATAATTTATTAATACTCTGCAGAGTCAGGAGCTAACTGCAATCCAATCTCTGCTAGTTTAGAATCTATTTCATCTAATGATTTACGACCTAAGTTTCTAACCTTTAGCAAATCATCCATTGATCTCATTGTTAAGTCACCAATAGTATTAATTGAAGCTCTCTTCAAGCAATTGTATGTCCTTACTGAGAAATCCATGTCTTCAATTGCTGTGTCGAGTAACTCATTTCTCTCTTCTTCTTCTTCATCGATTACTTCAATTTCTTCCTCAACTTCTTCAAGGTCTAAGAATAGCGAGAACTGATCAATCAAGATTGATGCTGCTTCGTTCAAACTATCTTCAGCTGAAATTGTAGCATCTGTAGTAACTTCAATAGTTAATTTGTCAAAGTCTGTAACCTGACCAACACGAGTATTTTCTACTCTATAATTAACCTTTTGTACTGGTGTGAAAATTGAATCAACAGTAATAATGCCAATTGGTTGGTTAGGCCATTTATTTTCCTCTGCTGTGTTGTAACCGCTTCCTTCACTAACTGTAAATTCCATAAATACTTTGGATTCACCATTTAAAGTGGCAATAACATGATCTGGGTTCATAATTTCAATTTCGTCATCATGAACAATATCACCAGCTGTAATTACACCTGTCTCACCTTCTTCAACACTTAAATAAAGTGATTTAGGACCAGAAACATTCATTTTAATTCTAATGCCTTTGACATTAAGAATAATGTCTGTCATATCCTCAATTAAACCATTTACTGGTGAGAATTCATGGTAAACACCATCAACACGCAAGGCTGTTACAGCAGCACCACCAAGAGAAGAAAGCAAAACTCTTCTCAATGCATTACCTAAAGTAATTCCGTAGCCTCTATCTAGAGGTTCTACAACAAACTTTCCATATGATTCATCTTCATTTGATTCAGCTATGGTTATAACTGGTTTATTATTTTTTAACATCATTTACCTCCCTGGGTTATAAGCTAGTCTAACTAGCAACTCTCAACAAGGAAGGAAAATTAACGTGAATAGAGCTCGACGATAAGACGTTCTTGAACTTCTAAATCAACATCTTCCCTACCTGGTGTTCTAACAACAGTTCCTTTTAAATTGTCAGCATCAAAACTTAACCATTCAGGTACAGCATGATTTGCTACTAGTTCTTTGAAAATTTCCAAATCTCTTGAACCTTCAGCAACTTCAATAACATCACCTGCACTTAAAGTAATGGAAGGAATATTTACCTTTTTACCATTAACTGTAAAGTGTGCGTGGCTAACTCTTTGTCTTGCTTGAGCTCTAGAACTTGCTAAACCTAAGCGGTAAGCAATATTATCAAAACGTAGTTCTAATAAAGTTAGGAAGTTAGTCGCAGTATTACCCTTCATTCTATCAGCTTCTTCATAAAGCTTATGGAATTGCTTCTCTTGTAATCCGTAAAAACGTTTTGTCTTTTGTTTTTCACGTAATTGCATACCATATTCTGACATCTTACGACGTACACCTGCTTTACCATGTTGACCTGGAGCATATGGACGTTTTGCGAAATCATCTTTATTGCTGAAACTACGATCACCTTTTAAATATAGATTTTGACCTTCACGTCTACTTAAACGTGTGGTTGGACCTGTATATCTTGCCATATCTTACCTCCCAATTATATTCTTCTCTTCTTAGGAGGACGGCAACCATTATGAGGTACTGGAGTTACATCTTTTAACATTGTAACTTCCAAACCGACATTTCCTAAGGCACGAATTGCAGATTCACGACCTGAACCTGGTCCTTTAACGTAAACTTCAACAGTTTTTAACCCATGTTCCATTGCTGCTTGAGCTGCTACTTCACTAGCTAATTGTGCTGCATAAGGTGTTCCTTTACGTGAACCTTTCATACCTTGTGCACCTGCACTTGACCAAGAAATAACATTACCTTGCATATCACTTATAGTAACAATTGTGTTATTAAAAGTAGCGTGAATATGAACTTGACCTTTGTCAATATTTTTTCTATCTCTTCTTCTTACTCTTTTTTGTGTTTGTTTAGTTTTAGCCATCTAACCTAGCTCCTTATTTCTTCTTTTTAATACCTGAACCACGTTTAGGACCTTTACTTGTTCTTGCATTAGTTCTTGTCCTTTGGCCACGAGTAGGTAAACCTGCTCTATGACGACGACCTCTGTAGCTACCAATATCTTGTAAACGTTTGATATTCATAGCAACTTCACGACGCAAATCACCTTCAATTGTATAATCTTCTAATACGTCACGGATCTTAGCTAAATCAGCATCACTTAAATCCTTAGTTCTTGTATTAGGATCAATTTCACATTTGGCCAATACTTCTTGTGATGTATGTAGACCAACACCATATACAGCTGTAAGTGAATATTCTATTCTTTTGTTATCTGGCAAATCAACACCCGCTATACGAGCCATTCGCATTCCTCCTAATTATCTAAATACTTACTTTTTACTTCTTATTTACTAGCAATAAACTAGCTTTTGTTTGTTAGTCGTAATTAATAGTAAACACATTAATAATAAAAATATTAATCCTATCAATATATATTAAAGTAAATTTTAAGCTAGTAATGCTCCAGCATTTAGCAGTACCTGAACTTAACACCTACCAGAATAAATTATTAACCTTGTCTTTGTTTGTGTTTAGGATCAGAACAAATAACCCTAACCAAACCTTTACGTTTAATAATACGACATTTCTCACACATCGGTTTAACAGATGCACGTACCTTCATAGTTCGCCTCCTTCATTTTGCTTGTTCAACTCTATTATTAGCACATTTAAGCAAAGCGACACAGCGACGGGTCGCATGCTTTAATATTCTACCAAAAAATATTTCACTTGCAAGTTTTTTGTAACTTTTTATGATTTTCACAGTCAAAAAGGGTGTATTTTCGCTTTTTTCACGTTAATTTGCACAAATACTTGCAATTTAGATAAATATCAGCTAATTAATAGCTTCTACGAATTATTTGTCTCTCCAAGTAATTCTTCCTCTATCTAGATCATATGGTGAAAGTTCTAAAGTCACTTTATCACCTTGTAGAATTTTAATATAATTTTGTCTCAATCTACCTGAGATATGAGCTTGGACTATATGTCCATTTTCTAATTTAACTTTAAAGGTTGCATTAGGAAGAACTTCTTCAACAATACCTTCAACTTCGATTACACCTTCTTTAGCCATGATTCCTCCTCTAGAACTTCATTTCTGTTAAAATTTCTGGTCCGTTAGCGGTAATAACAATTGTATTTTCATAGTGAGCTGACGGTTTTTTATCTTTCATTACAGCAGTCCAACCATCATCTTCTAGGTAAACATTTGCTTTACCCATTGCAATCATTGGTTCGATACAAATAGTCATTCCCTCTTCTAATCTTGGACCTCTGCGAACGGTCTTATAATTTGGGACTTGTGGATCTTCATGCATTTCTGTACCAATACCATGACCGACAAATTCTCTAATTACACTGTACCCTTTATCTTCTGCAACTTTTTGAACTGCTACACCTATGTCACCAACTCTATTTCCGAGAATAGCCTTTTCGTAACCAGCATAGAAACAAGCTTTTACAGTATCAACTAATTCCTGTTTTTCAGGATCCAATTCTCCTACACCAAAAGAACGTGCTGCATCAGCCATCCAGCCATTATATCCAACAACTAGATCTATACTGATAATTTGTCCTGATCGAAGGATCTTATCTTTTCGTGGTATTCCATGTACAACTTCTTCATCAATAGAAATGCAAGTTGCTGCAGGATAAGGTGGTTGAGCATAACCTAAACAAGGTGCATCTCCTCCAGCTTTTTTTATAACATCATGACCAATTTTATCTAATTCATATGTGCTGATTCCTGGCTTAATTGCATCGTGCATAGCATACATCACATCCACAAGCAATTTTGCTGCATCTCGCATCTTAATTATCTCAGATTTAGATTTAATACTAATCATAACTATAATTCCTGCCAAAGTTTTTCAAGAGTTGCTTCCAACTCACCACTATTGTCAACAGTTTTAAGAATACCTAAGTTTTCATAATATTCGATTAAAGGTTTAGTTTGTTCTTCATAAGTTTGTAAACGTTTAACTACTGTTTCCTCGTTGTCATCAGATCTTTGAGTTAATTCTGAATTACAGTTATCACAAACTCCTTCATTTTTTGGTTTATCAAAATAAATATTGAATGCTGCACCACAATTACTGCAAATTCTTCTTCCTGAAATTCTTTCTTTAATAATGTCATAAGGTACAAAAACGTTCAAAGCTACATCTAGCTTTTCATCTCTGCCCTGCAAAAGTTCTTGCAAAGCATCTGCCTGAGCAATATTTCTAGGGAAACCATCTAATAAGAAACCGTTTTCAATATCAGCTTCGCTAAATCGGTCTTCCAACATACGGATTGTCAACTCATCTGGAACTAATTCACCTTTTTCCATATATGCTTGAGCTTCTTGGCCTAAAGCTGTATTTCCTTTAATATTTTTTCTAAAAAGATCACCTGTAGAAACGTGGCTTATACCAAATTTTTTGCTTATCTCACCTGCAATTGTACCTTTTCCTGAACCTGGTGCTCCTAAAAGTATTAGTCTCATAATCTCTCCTCACAAAAATTAAGTAAAGCCTCACCTAAGCCAGGTAAGGCTTTGTATAATTTTTCAATTTTTACATTGTTAATTCCATCTATTTTAAGAAACCTTTATAACTCTTCATTGTCATTTCTGACTCTAATTGATTTTGTAACTCAACACATACACCAACAATAATTATGATAGATGTACCACCCATCCAAATTGCACTTGTATTTGTTAATGTACCTATCAAGGTAGGTAATAAAGTCACAATTATCAAGAACAATGCATCAAACCAATTTAAGCGATTTGAAGTATTCTGAATGAATTCTGATGTTGGTCTTCCTGGTCTAATACCTGGTATGTAACCACCATTCTTCTGTAGATTATTTGAAATCTCAATTGGGTTAAATGAGATTAATGAATAGAAGAACGTAAACATTAAAATTAATAACGCCATGAATACATAATAAAATGGATTCGCACCAAATGTACGGAAAAAGTTAACTATACCATTTTTACTATTGTGCCAGAACATACTTATTAACAATGAAGGTAACGATGCAATAGCAGAAGCAAAGATTACAGGCATAACACCAGATTGGTTTACCTTAATTGGCAAGTATGAACTTTGTCCACCATATTGTTTACGACCTACAACACGTTTTGAATATTGTACTGGTATTCTTCTTTCAGCTAATTGAATAAATATTACAAATGACAATAATGCCAAAGCTGCTATTACAAATACTATTAATAAAACTGTTGCTACAATTGGTCCCCAATTATTATTTACATCCCAAGCTCTAACTGTGTACCATAATGCTTTTAGCATATCAGGAATCTTAGCAATAATACCGGTGAAAATTATAATAGAAACACCATTTCCTACACCGTTACCATTAATTGATTCACCTAGCCAAGTAACAATCATTGTACCTGCGGTAAACGTAGAAATAGCTAAAATTCCATTTAACCACATTGGCAGATTGCTTACAGAAGCTGAACGAGTCGCAAACCAGAATGAGAATGACATAACTGCTGCTAAGCCTACTGCTGTATATCTAGTGATTTTTTGAATCTTCTTTCTTCCTGTTTCACCTTGTTGAGCTAAACTTTCTAAAGAAGGTATGGCAACTGTCAATAATTGAATGATAATTGACGCTGTAATGTAAGGTTGGACACCTAGTGAGAATATCGAGACTGAGGCTAAAGCACCACCAGAAATAATATCCATCATCTGTCCTAACTGACCAAAACTATTAATCAATTTGGTGAATGCAACACGGTTTATTCCTGCAACAGGAATGTGTGCACCCACACGATAAATGATTATGATTAACAGTGTATAAAATATGCGCTTACGCAATTCTGGAACATTAATTGCCTTTTTCAAGGTATTTCCAATGCTTGACATATCTATACCTCCTCAGCGACGCCTCCCGCCGCTTCTATACTTGCTTTAGCAGATTTTGTAAACTTGCTTGCTCTAACTGTAAGCTTTTTATCAAGTTGTTCATTACCGATAATCTTTAACTTATCTTGTTTGTGATCAAACTTAGCAACACCATTTTCTTTGATAGCTGCCAAATCAACAACATCACCATCTGCAAAAACATTCAATCTAGAAACTGGCACTTCTACATATTTTGTTTCAAAGTTTTTATTATTAAATCCGCGTTTTTGTAATCTACGGAATAAAGGAGTTTGTCCACCTTCAAATCCCCAGCGTCTACGACTTCCTGATCTTGCCATTTGACCTTTGGTACCACGACCTGAAGTCTTACCACGACCAGAACCATCACCACGACCTCTACGTTGTGTGTTATGAGTTGCGCCTGCTGGAGCTTTAATTTCATTTAACTTCATGTATAGCTCCTTCCTATAAACTCTCTACTTCAACTAAGTAGTCAACTTGTCTCAATTGACCACGTAGTGAAGGAGTATCTTCATGCTCTACTGATTGACCTATTTTTTTCAAACCTAACGCTTCTAGTGTGCGTCTATGTTTTGTCAATCTGTTATTTGTACTTTTCTTAAGTGTTATTTTCAATTTAGCCATTTCGCGGAACCTCCTATAAAATCTCTTCTGGATTCTTACCACGAGTTTTAGCTACATCTTCTACTGCTCTCAATTTACTTAAAGCGTCTATTGTAGCATTAACAACATTAAGTGGATTTGCAGTACCCAAAGATTTTGTTCGAATATCTTTGATACCTGCTAATTCAACAACAGCACGAGCTGCACCACCAGCAATAACACCTGTACCTGGTTTAGCTGGCATAACTAGAACTTTACCTGCACCAAATTCACCAACATATCTGTGAGGGATTGTAGTTCCATCAGTAGTAACATTAACCATGCTCTTAATTGCACTTTCCTTAGCTTTACGAATAGCTTCAGGAATTTCAATTGATTTACCAATTCCAGCACCAACTCTACCATGTCCATCACCGACAACTACGAGTGCACGGAATCTCATGTTACGACCACCTTTAACAGTCTTAGCAACACGGCTAATACCTACAACGCGATCCATAATTTCTGGTTCAAATTTATTTTCCATTAGTATTCCTCCTCGTATTAGAATGCAAGTCCTGCTGAACGTGCACCTTCGGCTAAAGCTGCAACACGACCATGATAAATATATCCACTACGGTCAAATACAACTTTTTCGAAACCAGCCTTTTTAGCTCTTTCACCTAATAGTTCACCTACAGCCTTTGCAGCTTCAACTGAGCCTGTATTACTATCACTTAGATTTAACTCTGAGTCTAGAGTAGATGCACTAACTAATGTTGTCGCATTTAGGTCATCAATCAATTGAGCATATATATGCTTATTGCTACGATACACAGATATTCTAGGAATCTCTGTTGTACCACTTAGGGTACGACGTATCTTAGCATGTTTTCTTTGACGATTTTTATTTTTATTAACTTGCTTAATCATTTAACATGCACCTTTCTATTAACCTTTAGCACCTGTCTTACCTTCTTTAATACGTAAGACTTCGTCTGAATATTTAATACCTTTACCGTGGTATACATCAGGAATTCTACTTGCTCTGATCTTAGCAGCAACTTCACCAACTAGTTGTTTATCAATACCTTTTACGATAATTTGTGTTTGAGTTGGTAATTCAAATTCGATACCTTCTGGAGCTTCAAAAACAACTGGATGTGAGTATCCAATTTGTAGTTCTAGCTTTTTACCACTTAAATTAGCTCTGAAACCAATACCATTAATATCTAATGTTTTCTTATAACCTTCTGTTAATCCAACAACCATATTGTGAATTAAAGAACGATATAAACCATGTAGAGCTTTGCTTGTGTTTTCATTATTTTGTCTTGAAACGATGATTTCGCCATCTTCTACCTTAACATCAATAACGTCTGCGTATTTTTGACTTAAGCTGTCTTTACCATTTGAAATTTCGATAATATGATTTGTATCATCAATATTAATCTTCAAGTCATTAGTTACAGCAATTGGTTTATTACCTATACGTGACATATATAATTCCTCCTCTTAAGATTGCGAGCCCTAAGGCTCCTTTCAGAGTGTAAAGACTACCAAACGTAGGCTAACACTTCTCCACCGATATTTTCTTCGCGTGCAGTCTTATCAGTCATTAAACCCTTTGAAGTTGATACAATTGCGATACCTAAACCGTCAAGAACATGTGGCAAATCATTAACTTGACTATAAATTCTTAGCCCTGGTTTAGAAATACGCTTAATACCACCAATAGCTGCTCTACCTTGTGAATATTTCAAAGTAATTCTAATAACATTATGTGGTTCTGCTTCCACTTCTTCAAAAGATTTAATATAACCTTCTTCTAATAAAATTTTAGCAATTTCATTTTTTAACTTTGATGCAGGAACGTCAACTGTTTCATGATTAGCTCTTTGAGCATTACGTATTCTTGTTAACATATCTGCTATTTTATCTGTGCTTTGCATATTTGTACCTCCCGATTACCAACTTGACTTGTGCACACCAGGTATTTCACCCTTATATGCTAGTTCACGGAAACATACACGGCAAATTCCGTACTTACGTATATAGGCACGTGGACGGCCACACAACTTACAACGGTTATGATTTCTTGTTGAGAATTTAGCTTCTCTTGCTCCACTAATTCTTTTAGATGTTTTTGCCATTATTATCTCCTTATCTTGCGAATGGGAAGCCGAATAGTTTTAATAACTCGTAAGCTTCCTCATCTGTTTCAGCTGTTGTAACGATACTAATATCTAAACCTCTAATTTGATCGATATTATCATAGTTGATTTCTGGGAAAATTAATTGTTCCTTCATACCAACTGAGTAGTTACCTCTACCGTCAAATGAATTTGCTGAAAGACCTCTAAAGTCACGTACACGTGGAACTGCAACACTAATGAATCTATCTAAAAATTCATACATTCTTTCACCTCTTAGAGTTACTTTAGTACCGATTTCCATACCTTCACGTAAGTGGAAGTTGGCTATGGATTTCTTAGCTCTAGTAATAACAGCTTTTTGACCTGCTATAAGTGTCAAATCTTCTGCTGCATGCTCTACAGTTTTGCTATTTTCACGATCACCAACACCCATATTTAGAACAATTTTTTCTAATTTCGGAATTTGCATAACTGATTTATAGCCAAACTTTTCATTTAAAGCAGGGGCAACTTCATTTATATATTTATCTTTTAATCTTGACATTATCCCTACCTCTCTTATTTCTTAGCTGCGGTGATAACATCAATTTCGTTACCACTTCTCTTTGCATAACGGACTTTATCACCGTTTTCATTAACTCTAACTCCAACTTTTGTTGGTTCACCTGTTTTAGGATCTACTAACATAACATTTGAACTATCTATTGGTGCCTCTTCTGCAAATATACCTGAGCTTTCGCCCATTCTACGAGGTTTTCTGTGTTTTGCTACGATATTAACACCTTCTACAAGAACACGACCTGTTTTAGGGAAAACTTCTAGAACTTCACCTGTTTTAGCTCTATCCTTACCGGAGAGAACGTAGACAGTATCACCTTTTTTTACATGTATTTTCTTTGCCATTGTTACCTCCTTATAGTACCTCTGGAGCTAAGGATAAGATTCTTGTGAATCCACCTTCACGTAATTCTCTAGCTGTTGGGCCGAAAATACGTGTACCCATTGGGTTCTTATCTTCACGAATTACAACTGCTGCATTTTCATCAAACTTGATGTAAGAACCATCTTTACGTCTAATAGGTTTCTTTGTACGAACAATAACAGCTTTTACAACTTCACCTTTTTTAACTACGCCGCCTGGTGCTGCTTCTTGAACTGAACAGACAATAATATCACCAATGCTTGCGAATTTTCTCTTCGAACCTCCCAAAACCTTAACACATTTTAGTGTACGGGCTCCGGTATTATCTGCAGAATGAAGTATAGATTCTACTTGTATCATATTAATCTCCTTCCTTCTACTTAGCCTTCTCAATAATCTCGGTTAATCTCCAAGATTTTGTTTTGCTTAGTGGTCTAGTTTCCATGATTCTTACACGGTCACCGACATTACATTCATTATTTTCATCATGCACTGCAAACTTTTTAGTTGTCTTAACATGCTTCTTATATAGAGGATGTTTTTTCAACTCGTTTACGGCCACAATAACTGTTTTATCCATACTATTGGAAACAACTTGACCAACACGACTTTTACGTAAATTTCTTTCTATAGCCATTTAAACTCCTCCTTATTTATTTTCTAGAGAAATTTCGCGTTCACGCAAAATTGTCTTTACTCTAGCGATATCTCTTCTAACATGTTTCAATTGTGCAGGATTATCTAAGTTATGAGTTGCATTTTGGAAACGTAGCTTAAATAATTCATTGCTTAGTTCAGCTAACTCAATATTTAAATCTTCTGTGCTTTTTTCGCGTAATTCATTAGCCTTCATTTACTACGTCCTCCTCACCTTTTTTAACAATTTTTGTCTTAAATGGCAATTTATAACTTGCTAATCTAAGAGCATCTCTTGCAACGTTTTCAGGAACTCCAGCTACTTCAAAAATAACTCTTCCTGGTTTAACAACTGCTACGAAGAACTCTGGTGAACCTTTACCAGCACCCATACGAACTTCAGCAGGTTTTTTAGTAACAGACTTATCTGGGAAAACCTTAATCCATAATTTACCACCACGACGCATTCTTCTATTGATAGTAATACGTGCAGATTCGATTTGATTACCCTTTAACCATGATGGCTCGAGTGCAACTAAACCGTACTCACCATAAGTAACTTTATTACCACGGGTAGCTTTACCCTTCATGCGTCCACGATGTTGTTTTCTATATTTAACTTTCTTTGGGAGTAACATTATTTATTTCCTCCTCTTCTGTTATTACCTCTACGTTTATCACCACGACCTTGTTTTCTTACAGGTTCTGTAGCGATTGAGTGTAGCTTGCCGTCTAAAACATCACCTTTGTAGACCCAAACTTTAACACCGATAATACCGTATTGAGTATCTGCTTCAGCGAAACCATAATCTACGTTAGCACGCAATGTATGTAGAGGAACTGTTCCTTCATCATATTGCTCTGTACGAGCCATATCTGCACCTGCTAAACGACCGCTTGTCATGGTCTTAATACCTTTAGCACCTGCTTTCATAGCACGCGAAATACTTTGCTTCATTGCTCTACGGAAAGCAACACGTCTTTCCAATTGAGCAGCAATACTTTCTGCTATTAATTGTGCATTTGTATCAGGGTTTGGTACTTCATTAACATTAATCAAGAAATCTTTCTTGAACTTTTTAGCTAATTTCTTCTTTAGTTCTTCAATACCTGCACCTTGACGACCAATGATAATACCTGGTTTTGCTGTGTAAAGAGTTAGAGTTGTTACGTCATCACCTTTTCTTTCGATATGAATATCAGCTAAACCTGCATCGTAAACTTCTTTTTTAATGAAATCACGAATATTCTTATCTTCTACCAAGTATTTACTAAAGTCTTTTTTATCTGCATACCATTTGGTGCTCCAGTCTTTAATAACACCTACTCGAAAGCCATGTGGGTTAACTTTTTGTCCCATTATTTCGTAACCTCCTAATCTCTAGCCTTAACAACAATTGTAATGTTGCTTGTTCTCTTGTTGATTGGTGAAGCACTACCTTTACCACGTGGTCTATAGCGTTTTAGTGTTACACCCTGACCAACGTTACACATTGCAACATATAAACTATCTTCTGACATGCCATTGTTATTAACAGCATTTGCTACAGCAGAATCTAATAGTTTAATTAAATACTCAGTAGCTACTTTATCAGTGTATTTTAGAATAGCTTTTGCTTCACGTACATCTTTATCTCTAATTTGATCTAAAACAATTTGTACTTTTCTTGGTGCAACTCTTACGTTACTTACCTTAGCGACACCTCTGTCTTTACCAATACCAAGAATTTTACGTTGTTTCTTTGTCAAAACTGCAGGACGGTTAGATTTTGTGTGCTTTTGTGCATATAATTCTAATACTTCTTCGCGATTATCTTCTAAATATGCTTTAGTATATTTCTTTTCCAAAATCATTTACCTCCTATTTTTTCAATCCAACTTTTTTCTCTGAACGTTTGTGACCACGGAATAAGCGTGTTGTTGCAAATTCACCTAATTTGTGTCCTACCATGTCTTCTGTGATATATACAGGAACATGTTTACGTCCATCATGAACAGCTATTGTATGTCCTACCATCTCTGGGAAGATAGTAGAAGCTCTTGACCAAGTTTTTATAACTTGTTTCTCATTTGCATCGTTTTGTGCGCGAACTTTCTTTATTAAAGATTCTTCGACAAAAAAGCCTTTTTTTGCTGAACGACTCATTTATTTTCCTCCTACTTTCTTCTTCTTACAATATATTTATTGGAAGGTTTATTCTTCTTACGAGTTTTGTAACCCAATGTTTTTTGACCCCAAGGTGAAACTGGACTTGGACGACCAACTGGTGATTTACCTTCACCACCACCATGAGGGTGATCGTTAGGGTTCATAACAACACCACGTACGTGAGGTCTTTTACCTTTATATCTTGTCTTACCAGCTTTACCTACGTTTACGTTCTCGTGTTCTGCGTTTCCAACCACACCAATGGTTGCCTTACATTCTAGTAAAACTAATCTGTACTCGCCTGAAGGTAACTTAAGGTTTGCATATTTACCTTCTTTAGCTACTAACTGAGCACCTGCACCAGCAGTTCTAACCATTTGTGCTCCGTAACCTGGCTTCAATTCAACATTGTGAACCATTGTACCTGTAGGAATATCTTTTAATTTCTTAGTATTACCAACTCTAATCTCTGCTGTTTCGCCGCTAAGAACTTTATCACCTTCTTTTAATCCTTTTGGTTGTAAGATATATCTTTTCTCACCATCTAGATATTGTAATAAAGCGATGAAAGCGGTACGGTTTGGATCGTATTCAACAGCAATTACTTTTGCTGGTACTCCATCTTTATCTCTACGCCAATCGATCTCACGCAATTTACGTTTATTACCACCACCTCTGAAGCGAATGGTTATCTTACCTGAGTTATTACGACCGCTACCTCTTTTTTTAGATTTAGCTAGTCTTTTCTCCGGGCTCTTCTTTGTCAATCCTGAATAATCAACGACTGACATTCCTCTTCTTGCAGGAGAAGTTGGTTTATAATTTTTAACTGCCATATTTTATCTCCTTGTCTGAGTCTATTGTCCGAAACCTAAATCTTCAATTGAAGATTTGTATTTTCTGTCGGACTTAACTTCTTTTCCACCTTCACCTAAGTACTTAGATTCTTCTGGATTTGTATCAATTTGTACTACAGCTTTTTTCCAGTTTGAAGTATAACCTTGGTTCATACCTACACGTTTTTTCTTACCTGGAATGTTCATTGTGTTAACTTTTAAAACCTTAACTTCGAACAATTCTTCAACTGCTTTTCTTATTTCAGGTTTCTTAGCATCTTTTGCCACTTCGAAAGTATAACGACCATCTGCCATACCTTCAGCTGAACGTTCGGTAATAATAGGTCTTTTAATTATCTCGTACGGACTTTTCATTATGCGTATACCTCCTCAATTTTATCAGCGGCTGCTTTTGTCAACACTAATACATCGCTGTTTAAAATGTCATATACATTAATTGTATTGAAGTGTGCATAATTTGCATTTGCTAAGTTTCTGATTGATAGCTCAGCGGCTTTATTATCATGTTCTAATACAAATAAAGCTTTGCCTTCGTTATTTAAACCTTTTAAGAAATTAGCAATTTCTTTTGTCTTTGGTTCACTTAGTGCAATTTCATCTAATACATATATATTATTTGCTTTTGCTTTCAAGCTTAAGACTGACTTCAATGCAATTCTTCTTTGTTTCTTAGGAACTGATAGTTTGTAACTTCTTGGCGTAGGTCCAAAAACTACTCCACCACCAATGAATTGAGGTGCTCTTATTGAACCTGCACGAGCTCTACCTGTACCTTTTTGGCGCCATGGTTTTTTACCACCGCCACTTACTTCACTTCTATTCTTAACTTTTGAAGTACCTTGTCGCATATTAGCTAGTTGAGCTTTAACTACTTGATAGATTAAATCTTCTTTAGCTTCAATACCATAAATTGAGTCAGCTAGTTCGTAATCGCCTACAACTTTACCTGCTAAATTCAATACATCTACTTTTGCCATTTAACGTCTCCTTAATCCTATTTATGTTTGCCAGCTTTGACTGTGTCGGCAATACTAACAACATTTCCGTTAGAACCAGGAATAGCACCCTTAAGAACAACAATATTTCTTTCACCATCAACTAAGACTACTTCTAAGTTTTGGATTGTAACTTTCTTGTTACCCATTTGACCTGGAAGTTTTTTACCTTTGAAAACTCTTGATGGTGATGCTGATGCTCCAAGAGAACCTACACCTCTGTGATATTTAGAACCGTGATCTTCTAAACCACCACTTTGACCGTGACGTTTAACGTTACCAGCATATCCTTTACCTTTTGATGTACCTGTTACGTCTACGAAATCACCAACAGCGAACATCTCGTCTACTTTTATTTCTTGTCCTAATTCATAAGCGCCTGAGTCTTCGACACGGAACTCTACTAAATTACGAAATGTCTTTGTACCTGCTTTATCGAATTGACCTTTGTCTGGTTTATTCAATAAATTCTCTTTCACTTCGTCATATGCTACTTTTACAGCTTCATATTGATCTACTTCTTGATTTTTCTTTTGAACTACGGTAACTGGTCCACAATCGATGACTGTTACAGGAATTGCACTTCCGTTATCGTCAAAAATTTGAGTCATACCAGCTTTTTTACCTAACATGAATTTACTCATTATTTTCTCCTTCTTTGGTTATTGGTTCGTTATTTTACGAACATTACCAGATACTTACTTCTCTTTTTATTAAAAATCGAAGAAACGGTTCTAAAACCTAGAGTATTCTGATTACAACTTAATTTCTATATTTACGCCTGCTGGAATATCCAACTTCATCAAAGCTTCAACAGTTTTGGTGTTTGGTGCGTAGATATCAATCAAACGTTTATGTGTACGCATCTCGAATTGTTCACGTGAGTCCTTGTCAACATGCGGTGAACGTAAAATTGTTACAACCTCTTTCTTTGTTGGCAAAGGAATTGGACCTGAAACTGTTGCACCTGTACGGTTCGCTGTTTCAACAATTCTTTCTACCGATTCATCCAAAATTCTGTGTTCATATGCTTTCAAACGAATACGAATTTTTTGACTTATAGCCATATTTCCCTCCTATTTCTGCTGCTACAGGCTGCTACTTTTCCGGGTGTTTCATTTCAAAACAAAACTAAATTTTCATGACCCCACAAAAATATGGAACCGCATTTCTGTGATTCCAATTGTTAGTGTCTAAAAGTATCACCTGTCGCCAAATCTTTTGATCTAGCCACGTACAACCGAAGTTCCCTCCACAGGTTTGCAGCTCCTCGTGTAGCAATCTTCAGCTGTCAAATCGTCCTTTGCGATTTACTGTGCTTAAGCATTCTATATTTAATATTGATAAACTTCAAGTAAAAAAATGCATTTTTTACCTGATTTTAAAGCTTTTAATTATATTTTTTGCAAATTCGTCACTTTGCACAAAACATTTTTCCACTTTTTCCATTTTATAATTGAATTGCAGACACTGACAATAAAATCCCTAGCAACAACACTACCGTAATTATTGCAAACAAAGTTGTATATACAACAATATTATTTGCTAATTCCGCATCTCCTCCGCTTGACACCGCTTGCGGGTAACTTAAAACAGCTGTTGGTCCTGCTGTCGCTACAAGAACTGCAATAAGATCTGCATTTCTAATTTCTAAAACATATGCTATCACTAAAGCAACTCCAGGTACAAGCAACAACTTTGCTATTACCGTAAACCAAAGTGATCTATCTTTGATACCAGATGTGCTCAATCTAAATGTGCCACCTAGTAAAATAAAAGATAATGGTGTTGATGCTTTTGATAAACTTTTGCTCGAATTTAGAATGAAATCAGGTAAATTTATTCCTATTAACTTAACCACAAGTCCAATTATCGCAGCCATCATTATTGGGTTTGTAATTAATTTCTTAAGAATAGCTTTAAAACTAGCCTTCTCTTCCATAAATATAACAAAACAAAAGACTGGCAATATACTATTTACAGGGATACTCAAAGTTGCCGCTAAAGATACAGTCGCTAGTTGCGAACTTGGCAAAATGTTATTAGCTAAAGGTAAGCCAAAGAGAACTGCACTTCCTCTAATAATCCCCTGAAGCATTACAGATCTTTTTTTATTATCCTTCTCTACTATATAAATTACTAAAATATATAATAAGAAGTTTGCAATAAAAAACAATGATAGAAAAATTAAAGTATCCGATGACCAGATGTCACTTAAATCAGCGTTATATATATTGTCAAAAACCAAAATCGGCAACAATACATTAAACAATAACGTATTAAATTCAACAAAACCTTCTTGACTGATTACTTGCCTCTTATTAAGTAAGACACCCAAGAATAAAAACACAACCAGCGGTAAAACAGCTTCAACAGCTACAATAAAATTTTCCATTACAACCTTTTTCTAATAGCATTATTTTAGCCTTCGTATATACCAAAGGAGCAACTTTTTAGCCGCATAAGCAAGCAAATAAATTACTCCTTTTTTACATAATTAAATTTCTATAAAGGCTTTTGTCTTAATCTTTTTCTAAAGATTTTTTCCTCGTTGAATAAATATCTTTCAACTCAGCTTGGGTAAAATTGTACAGCTTATTGCAGAATTCACAAATAAGTTCAATACCTGATTCATCTTGACTTAAATCTAACAAATCTTCTGTGCCTAAAGTCAAAAGTGCGTCAAACATTCTATCTTTGGAGCAATCGCAGTAAAATTTACTTTCTTTTACAGATAAATATTCAATATCCGCACCTATAAACAAATTCAAAATTTCAGCTGGATCAAATCCCTCTTCCATTAAATATGAAATCTCTGGGAAACCAGCTATCCTTTGTTCTAAGTAATCTATAGTCTCCTCTTTTGCCCCAGGAAGAGCTTGGACCATCAACCCTCCAGCATGCTTGATCCCATTCTCATCACAGAGCACACCTAGAGCCAAAATTGTTGGCAATTGCTCTGATTGATACAGGTAATAAGTTAAATCTTCTGCTATCTCACCTGATATCAACGGAACTGAACCTGTATAAGGCTTCGCTCCAGCTTGCTTTCTAGTAATACTTAAATTCCCATTACCTACTGCTGCTGCGACATTGAATTTTTTGTCATTACAAAAAATACTTTCTACAACAGGATTATCTACATAGCCTTTGACTGTACCATTTTCATTAGCTACTGCTGTAATACCTTGCAATGGTCCATCTGATTTTATATTTCCTGATAATAAATCACCTGGATTTTTTAGGTCCTGACTTATTAACTGCAACCCTGACATAAAGCGTCCTAGAGCAACTGCTGCAATAGGACTTAAACCATGTGCTTCTCTTGCTACTGCAACCGTCTCAGTTGAACGTATAGCTGTCATTCTCACTTCTGAATTAACCCCTAGAGCTCTTACAATATGATCTCCTTCAGGGTGTAAATTTAATTTATTCATTTATTCACCTTTAATTTCTTTATATTTATTATTCCTGCTTATAGTTCCATTTGCGTTTCTGTAAAAAAATACTTTTAATTAAATATATTCTAGATTTTCATCATTCTAGCTCTTAGTCACTTTAATAAAAATTCTTTTACCCTCCCACATATCTGTGAAATGAGTATTCTCTATAAACTCTACTTTCATGCCTATAAACTCTAAATATTCTTTAATAAGTTTAGGATAATGGTAATATTCAAGCAAACTTGAATCTTTTCTTATATATCTACCATCAGTTTCTCTTTTAAAAGTAGTTATAACTGCCTCATTAATTAAATCCGAATCAGAGAAGTCATTTTCCCATATAACTACAAAATCGTCTGTAACACTATGATATATATTATTTCCAAGATCGTTTTGCATGTACTCTAAAGAATGCAAATCAAAAATTAAAACTCCATCATCCTTAAGCAGTCCACATGAGTTCTGTAAAACTTCCACAATTTCGTATTCGTCTAAGTGGTTAAAGACATCTAAGCTTGTGTAAATCAGATCAGCTTTTTCATTTAAATCTAATTTGAGTATGTCATCGAGAATAAATTTAACTTGAAGTTCATTAGTTTTTACCATATTGCTATCGCTGCCAACAATTTTATTATTGGCAATTTCTAACATTTCAGGAGAGTTATCAACACCAAAAACCTTCCAGCCTCTATCTGCCATTGCTAAAGTAACTGAACCTGTCCCACAACCCAAATCCAGCGCCAATAAACATCCAGATTCACATGATTCAGGAGCATCTGCATGCCTAATGGCAAAATCTTTCTTAAACTCCTGATCTAAAAACTCAGCCCAGAGTTCTGGAAGTCTGCTTGCATCAAAATCTTGAAACTGATCATAAAACTCTGCAATTACATCATAAAAATCTAGCATCATCTATTACTTTTTTAGTTTTTTAATATATTCTATGGCTTTGCTCAAGTCAGGATCTTCAGAAGCCTCAAGCTCGTATATTGCTTTCTTCTGGAGTGTTTCCTTACTTGGACCTTCTGATTCTATATTAGGCGTAATTCCTTTACCCTCAATTAAATCTCCTTTTGGAAGATAATAATTAAAAATAGTAATATTAGCGCCAGAATGATCTATTAACTCAAACATTCTTGTTCCAGATCCTTTACCAAATGTTTTAGATCCAATCAGTACAGCCTTATCATGATCTCTCAACGCTCCACTAAATAACTCTGCTGCTGAGGCAGTATTACCATTAACAAGTATTGCATAACGCATCTCATCCGGTACCATTTTGCCATCTTTTGAGTCCCAAGTTTCTCGCATAGCTTGACCTCTATCTCTACCTCTGATCTCAGCAATTCTAGCTTCGTCTAAGAGCATATCTACAACCTTAATCAATGAGTCTGCACTTCCACCAGGATTGTATCTCATATCGAAAACAATATTTTTAGCTCCAGCTTCTAGTAGATTTTTAAGTCCTTCTGCAAATTGTTCTGGTAATGATATTGTAAAATCTGATATATAAAGATAGCCAATACCGTCTTCTAACATTCTAGTTCTTACTACTTTTTGAACGACCTCTCCTCTGATTACTGTAAATTTAGCTTCTTTTCCGTCCCTTTTTACAGTAATTTCAACTGAGCTACCAGCTTCTCCTCTAACGTTTTTTGCCAAATCTGAAGCATCAGTAAATTCACTAACATTTTTTCCTGCTACAGTTGTGATTACATCACCTCTTTTTAGACCTGCTTTTTCAGCCGGACTTTTTTCCATTATCTCTGTGATTAGGAATTCGCCTTCTTCTGTTTTTCTAACACTTGCTCCTATACCATAATAGTTACCTTTCATTGCTTCATTAAAATCAGCTAATTTTTCTCGTGAAAGGTAATAGGTATATGGATTATCGACTGCGTTTAAAATTCCTTTACTCATATACGAGATAATTTCTTTTGAACTTAAAGTTGAGTAATAGTTATCTTGTAATAATTTAACTATTTGAGCTAATTTGTCAGCCTCTTTCTCAGTTTCAGGATCATCTGTATGAATGGAAAGACCTAGACCTTGTATTGAATGTACACCAGAGTTAGATGTATCATTTCCACTCAAATTCGGGCCTGGTAATATACCACCTTTAGTTAAATTCCAGACTAAAACACTCGTAATTATCGCAGTTATTAAAGCCGTTAAAAGAATTACAAAAACTGTGTTATTAGCTTGTCTCGTTTTAGCAAATTGTTGATTCATGCGTACATAAACGTCATGCAATTCATTTGGGTTGTTAGGAATTTGTCCGCCATTACCTGGAAAGGCATTATTAATATACTCATCGCCTTGAGTTTTGTTTTCACTATTTTCCCCAAGATTACTAGAATTTAAAGGTTCTCTTGATTCATATTTAGCTCTTGGTTTTTCCATGGCATTAGGATCCCAAGATCCATGTGTATATTCTGAATCATAGCCTGATTCGCTTTGCTTTGGATCAAAATTATTATTTTCTTCATTATTAAATTTATTATCTTTATTGTTCATTTCACACCTCTAGATGTATAAAAGCTGATATCAAACTATATGATATCAGCTTTTTTAGTTTCATATCTAATTAAATTTGCATTTATTACATTTTAAACATCATATATTTTCGTAATACACAAAATGCTAATCACAAAATATTATTCGAACTAACCGTATATATATGGATATGGATCAACAGTGTTGTTTATTCCAGCATTTGGAGAACCTGGGAATCTAACTTCAAAGTGCAAATGTGGTCCTGTTGAATAACCAGTTGAACCAACTCCACCAATTCTTTGTCCTCTACTTACTCTTTGTCCAACATATACTTCTACAGATTTCAAGTGCCAGTATGCAGTTTGCATACCATTTCCGTGATCTATAATTATATAATTTGCTTCACCTGAATAAAATCCACCATAGTTTGAATTTGGGAATGGATTATTTGCTGCAACAACAACACCATCATTAGCTGCTACTACTGGATCACCAAAATTACCACCAAAATCAATACCAGTATGGAAATCATAACCTGCGCTAGGATCAAGTGGCCAACTTCTCCAGCCATAATAACTAGTGATACCATATGTACCTGGAGATGGATGCACCAACCCGTAACTGCTTGGATTTCCTACTATAGTGCCAGCACCTCCTGAAGGGCCTCGTCTCGCTGCCTGCGCAGCTCTAGTAGCCTCTGCTTGTGCATCTATTTGTTCTTGAATATCACTTGATTGAGATTTAATATTAGAACGCTCTTGGGCGTTAACCGTGTATTTTTCTTTTAAGTTACTTAAATCAGAAGATCTATTCAAAAGATTGTTTTGTACACTGTTAATTTCACTCTCTTTACTTCTAATACCTTTAGCTAACTCTTCAATTTCTTTTGCTTTAGCTGCAACAAACTCATCGTATTTTTTCTTACTTTCCTCTGCAGCCATTTTTTTGACTTGAGCTGTTTCTCTGGCTGTGGTTAGTTCCTGTAACACATCTTGATCTGATTTTGCAATAACACTGATTAATTGTAAGTTTGTAAAGAAACCACTAATTCCATCAGACCTCATCAAAATATCTATTATCGATTGGTTACTACGTTTGTACATAGCCACCATTCTTAGTTCATATTCTTTTTGCTTTTTATCAACATCAGCCTTAGCGTCTTCGTATGCAGTAATTGCGGCTTTCATAAATTCTTCAGCTTCTTTAAGTTCTTTTTGTAGCCTATCATAATCTTTTTTTAGAACTACATCCTCTGCCATCAATTGCTCTAGCTGTGAGCTCAAACCTGCACTTTGACTTTGTAAGTTAGCAACTTCAGATTTAACTGTATTCATATCTGCATCTAGTTGTGCTTGTGCAGATGCTAATTCTTTTTCTCTTTTCTTTAGACGCTCTAATTCATCTAGTTGCTCTTGGCTAGCATATTCATTATTGTTAGCAGATACTTGCGTAGTTGGAACTACTGTTAAAATCATAGAAACTGCTAAAGCTGCTGCTATAAATTTATTTCTTCTCTGCTTTCTACTGTGTATCATTTGGACTTTACCTCCATACAATCAACCGATCAAAATTTGTATTAATTGCTTGTATTTAATATTTTTTAGTATTCTTAATTTCTTTTATCCTTAATTTTTCATGCTTAACTCATGTTTACACTTATTATTTAAAGTCTTATTTTCCTATTTTTCAGTTCATATTAAATGTTAAATCCTAAACATTAACATATTTTCTAACTGACAATCCACTACCTATTGCTCCAACTACAACACCTATTCCTACTAAAATTAGAATTACATTTGGAATAACTTCATGTATTTGCAATAATGCCACAGGACTTGTCAACGGTGTATTGACCATGGCTATCTTATATACCTGAGCGTAGGCAAATCCTATCGCTCCTCCTCCAATAAGTCCACCTATGAGACCTATAATAGCTCCCTCAAGCAAATAAGGGACACGAATATATGTGTTAGTTGCACCAACATATTTCATTATGCTAATTTCTTCTGCTCTAGCTAAAATCGACATTCTAGTCATATTTGAAATTACTAATAAAGCTATTGCAAATAAAACTGTTACCACAATCAAAGAAAACCAGTTTACCGCTCTAGTTGAATTCGTTATGAACTCTCTTACAGTTTCGCTATATTGAACTTCATCAATTCCAGGATAAACTTCAATTTCTTTTTGAAAGTCCTCAATCATATCAGGGCTTTTTAAATTCAGGGTGAAAGAATACGGCAAAATCTTGGGATCCAAGCTGTTTAATAACTCTGCATCTTCACCTAATCTTTCCTTAAACTGTTCGTAATGGTCTTGTGGCGACTTCAATTTATATTCCAAAACATATTGGCTTGAGCTTAAGGCTTTATCAATATTATCTATCTCAGTTTTATTAACATTTTTTCTTAACCAAATCTCTACAGGTGGTGTCTGTGAAATTCTATCCATCATGCTATTAGCATTCATAGAAAAAGCTATAAAAAATCCTAAAACTAGTAACATTAATGTCATTGTTGTCAAAGAGGCTATAGTAATAAAAGGATGGCGTATAATATTTCTTCCTGTCTCTTTGAATGTATTTCCAATAATCTTTAACTTCATTTAATATTCCTACTCGCCTTACTAAATATGTTTTTCCACATCCTTATAGAGTGCCCCATCTTTAATCTGAATTACTCGTTCCTGCATTCTTTCAACTAATGAAATATCGTGCGTACAAACAATAACTGTTGTACCACTTTCATTAATATCTTTTAGAACACCAAGAATCTGTTCACTAGTATCAGGGTCCAAATTTCCTGTTGGTTCATCAGCCAAAATAATATCAGGGTTATTTACTAATGCTCTAGCAATACCTACTCGTTGCTGCTCACCACCAGACAATTCATTTGGATATGCATCTTTTTTAGCTCTAAGACCTACAGTACTTAGGACCAATGGAACTTGTCTCGAAATTTGTCTCTTACTTTTACCCAAGATTTCCATAGCAAAAGCAACATTCTCAAATACCGTTTTTGACTCTATAAGTCTAAAATCTTGAAAAACCATTCCAAGATTTCTTCTTAAATAAGGTACAGATCTTTTCTTAATTTTACTTAATCTAGTACCACCTACAATTATCTCGCCTGACTGAAACTCTTCTTCGCAGCTTATTAGTTTTATAACAGTTGATTTACCTGAACCACTTGCTCCGATAACGAAAACAAACTCTCCAGAATTAATGTGAAAACTAACATCATTCAAAGCTAAGTCTGCATGCTTAGTGTAGGACATACTAACGTTTTTAAAATCTAGCATAATTAATTTCCAATTCTAAACTATTAGGCTTTCCACCACTTATTAGAATTTCTTTCAGTTGTTTTTTGTAAATACTCTAAGTATTTTCTAACCATAGTTGCTAATTTAAATAAGACTGCATCTTCAAATTGTCTTACATCAAGTCCAGTAATTTTGTGTGCTTTATCCAGTCGATATACCAAAGTATTTCTATGAACAAATAATTGACGTGATGTCTCTGATCCATTTAAATCATTTTCAAAGAAAGTATCAATAGTCGTTAATGTTTCTAAATCTAATTCTTCATATGAACCATCAACAAATACTTCATCTAAGAACATTTTACATAGTGTTGGAGGAAGTTGGTAAATTAATCTTCCTAAACCTAATTTATCGTAGCGAATTATGCTCTTCTCCGGGTTGAAAATTCCACCAATAGTTAATGCTAAAGTAGCTTCTCTGAAACTCTTTGCACAATCTTTTAATGTCTCTGTTGGCATACCTACAGCAATTTTGACACTAGTCATTGACTCTGTATTCAAAGTATCTTGAATTTGATTTGCTATTTCACCAATCTCTTCATCAGCGCCACGATTAAATTCTTTAACCAAAGCTATATTGTTTTCGTCCATTGCTAAAACGAAATCAATCTTTCTATTTGGGAACATACTCCTCATTACTTCAAGAGAATCTAAACTATTTTCTTCAGCAACTCTGACTACATAGACTACTCTCATTGCAGCATAAGGAATACTATACTCTCTAGCTTTTAATGGGATATCTCCAGGTAACTCATTCTCTAAAAGAATATTTTTCAAGAGGGCTTCTCGTTCATCATTCTGATCTTCTTCTCTTACAACAGTCTTCAACCAATTAACTAAAAGTTCTAGGTTTATTTGAGCAGATTGGTCTGTACCTTCAATAAAGCAGACATACTCAAAAACATCACCTGTTCCAAATTTCATATAAGATGTCTCACCCGTAACAGCAAAAGCATCATCACTAGCAAAAATTTCTGCAGCCAACTTATTTACACTGCCTACTCTTGATGAGTCTGTACATGCTACAACTACACCGCTTTGATCTGAGACACCAGCTGTTCTATCTAAAATAGCTGCAGCTTGCTCAATACATCTTGTAATCTCTTCCATTGAGTTTTCTCCCTCCACCCGAAGAATTCTATAATATTATGACAATATTACTAAAATATTTCAAGCACATTACAAATATATTATAAACTAAATATTTAATATTTTTTCTAATAATAACTTTTCCAAATACAATTTTAGCAAATAAATACGCTATTCGCTCAAGTAAATATATTTTTACAGATAAAACACAATTGTAAAAAAAGCAAAAGGAGAGTTCAATCACTCTCCTTTTGTTCATTTTCCTATTATCTTTTCATAAGAATCAAACTAACTAATAATTGTATTTTCTGTTTCTTTATCAAACAATACAACACGTAGTGGATCTAATGCTAATTCAATTTGATCACCAACTTTACTTTGTGAGTGAATTGGGTCAACACTAGCTGTAATAATGAACTCACCAACTGTTGTATAAACGTAAGATTGAGCACCTAACTTTTCAACAACGTCAACTTTTGCTGGGAACACAGCACCCACTGGTTTAGCTGCTTCTACTTTAGCTGGAGCATCGCTTAATGATTCTGGACGAATACCTGCGATAACTGCCTTACCAACATATTCGTTAACTTCTGGTACATCATATTTAGCTTGGTCTAAGTAAATCTTGTGTTCGTGAACTTCAATACCAATACCATTTGAATCTTTGAATACTTTTGTATTTAAGAAGTTCATTGGTGGCATTCCGATAAATCCTGCAACGAAAGTATTGTTTGGATGTCTATACAATGTTGTAGGGTCAGCTACTTGTTGGATAACTCCATCTTTCATAACAACGATTCTAGAACCCATTGTCATAGCTTCTGTTTGGTCGTGTGTAACATAAATAAATGTAGTAGCTAAACGTTGATGTAATTTTGTAATTTCAACACGCATTTGAACACGTAGCTTAGCATCCAAGTTTGACAGCGGCTCATCCATTAGGAATACTTTAGGATTACGAACAATAGCACGACCTAAAGCAACACGTTGTCTTTGACCACCAGATAAAGCAGCTGGTTTACGGTCTAACAAGTGCTCTATTTCCAAAATCTTAGCAGCTTCATTAACACGTCTCTTAATTTCATCTTTAGGTGTTTTACGTAATTTCAAACCAAAAGCCATGTTATCGAAAACTGTCATGTGTGGATATAGAGCGTAGTTTTGGAAAACCATAGCTATATCTCTATCTTTTGGTTGCACGTCGTTAACTAGTACGTCGTCAATGTATACTTCACCTGACGAAATTTCTTCCAAACCAGCGATCATACGCAAAGTTGTAGTTTTACCACAACCTGAAGGACCAACCAAAATAATAAATTCTTTATCTTGAATATCTAAGTTAAAGTCTCTAACAGCGATAACTCCGCCTTCGTATTCTTTTACAACATTTTTTAAAGTTACTGTTGCCATAAATTACCTCCAATTTTCTCTGCATCTCGATTTTCTTGCATCAAGTTTACCACGGCTACCGTTTTTATACCATATGCTAAAGTGTACAAATAACGTTGTAGATTTTTGGTAAATTTTCTAAACTCAAAATAAACTTAAGTTATCTTAAATTTAATACATAACCCAGGAAAACCAAGCTACATAAACGTTTAAAATTCTTTTCGTATCTCAACAATGTAAAGTTAAGTATTTAAGAATTTCATGAAACATATTTTAACATATTTAAAATTATAAACTATCCAAAACATTCGATATTTTTTAGTGCATATTCACTATAAGCTAACATATTATTAAGAATGCCGAATAAATTGACATATACAAAATGCTGCACACAGCAGCATTTTGTACAATTTTACATTTATTTCTTTTTACTAAAATCTAGGTATTCATCTTATAGCCAAACAATTTTCTCAGGCTTTCCATTTCTACAATATACCCTTGGGCTTCTATATGATATTGATGTACATACCTCATAAGGTATAGTGGATCTCCAACTTGCATGATTATATACGTTAACGTAATCATTACCTAACTTATTACTTATTAGATCAACTACATCACCAATCTGTGGTTCAAAGTCCAACTCACTACAATCAATCATTAGCATATCCATGCATATTGTTCCTATAACATCGCACTTTATGCCTTTGTACTGAACTTGAGCACTGCCATACATATCTCTATCGTATCCATCAGCATAACCAACAGGTAAAACTGCTATAGTCATATCTTTTTCTGCTACAAAATGTCTATCATAACTAACTGTATCCCCTGCTTTTAAATGCTTGATTTGCATAATTCTTGTTTTCCAAGATAAAATTGGTTTAACTCCAGGGACAAAACCATTTTCAGATGGATATATACCATAACTAATAATTCCAGATCTAACAGCTTCTAGATGAAAATCAGGCTGGGTTACAATTGCACCGGAATTAGATACGTGACGGATTGGAATATGTATGCCTCTTACTTCGAGAGCTTCGACAAAATCATCAAACTTACGTTTTTGTTGATTCATATACTCCTCTGCTAAAGGTCTTAAATCTCCACCTGTACTGTAATCATGCCCATCCGCTGTAGCAAAATGCGTATAAATACCGTTAAATTCCAAAGTTCCCAAATTGTACAGATATTCAACTTCTTGAAGTGAGTTAACTGCATCAGTCTTAAAACCGAGTCTTCCCATACCGCTGTCTAAGGTTACATGCACTTTAGCTTTTTTACCTATAGACTTAGCAGCCTCACTTAACTTTTCGCCAAAATCCTTGCTAATCAGGCTAAAGGTCAATTCTGCTGCAATACCTTCACTAGCACGTTCAAGCTCATTGCAACTTAATAATAGAATTTGCTCTTTAATTCCATTTTCTCTTAATTCTAAGCCTTCATCTAGGCTAGCGACAGCAAAGCCCAAAGGTCCAAATGTGGAAACTTCTCTTGATAACTCAACCGCACCATGCCCATATGCATTAGCTTTAAGCACCATAATAATACCAGTTTTATCTGCCAGCATTGATTTTACAATTTGATAATTAGTTTTAAGTTGACCAAAATCAATTTCAACCCAAGTTCGGCCAGCATATTTATATAAATCTTCAGGATTTTTTAGAATTACTTCTCTCATTGACTTTATCTCTTATAAAATTAAAATATTTTTTAATTAATTTTTTCTCTTGTTTCCTTGTCGACATTAACAATCTCATTTTCGGTGGCTTCAACCTCAGCTTTTGTTAGGTTAAGTGCATTGTCAACAGCTTTGAAATACACTTCATCATCATGACAACCAATAATCCTCTCAACAATCTTGTCTCCCCTTAGAACACAAGTAGTAGGAATACTAAAAACTTTAGACTCCTCGCAAAATTCGATCTGCTCCTCTACGTCAACAAATTTAAATTCTACATCTTCGTCTGCATATTTTTCTTTTAATTCTTTTAGTATTGGTTCAATTCTTTCACAATTTTTACACCAATTTGTACCAAAGTGTAAAACTGTTACCTTATCAGGATTCTTACTTAAACTCTCCATAAAATCACTTCCAACAAAATCTAACATTCTTTATTTCACAAACAAGCTTATTATATACGTCACAACTATGTATCACAATATTTTTTCACTTTGCGAAATATTATATACGCCTAACAATAGAATATTTAGTAACTCGAGTTACCGTTTCTAGGAACTTAGAACTCAACTGTTTAAAAATTTTAGCATAGAGTTCAAATTCTAATAGTGCATTTAGACTAACAAAATAGCTACTCGCAGTAATATTAGAATTTCTTTAAAATTGTTAATCCAATTTTTATCTAACCATAATTTTTATTTAATCATATACAATAATACTAACGCTTTCAGTAATTGGTTTTATTAAACTTGCTATTCTCGACATCATTAGAAAACAATTCAGCTTTTATCTTGGTACGTACTGCAATTAAACTGGCTAAACATAAATTAACTTTACAAATAGTTTAAGCATTGAGCAAAACTCCCCTACCAAAATCAGCAAAATTAATCTATAATATGTATGTTTAATAAAGTTGTTATAAGAATAACAATAAAAAAGGAGGATAGTTTTAAATGTCTAGTATTATTAAAACAGTTAGAGCTAGAGAAATTTTAGACTCACGTGGTAACCCTACTGTAGAAGTCGATGTAGTTACAGAATCAGGTGTATTAGGACGTGCTTCTGTACCTTCAGGTGCATCAACAGGTGCATTCGAGGCAGTTGAGTTACGCGATGGTGACAAAAAACGTTATCAAGGTAAAGGTGTATTGAAAGCTGTAGAAAATGTTAACAAGCTAATTGCACCAGCAGTACAAGGTATTAGCGTTTTCAACCAAAGATTAATTGATAACACAATGTTAGAGTTAGACGGTACAGACAACAAAGCTAAGCTAGGTGCTAACGCAATCTTAGGTGTTTCATTAGCTGCTGCAAAAGCTGCTGCTTTGACACGTAACGAAAGCTTATTCACATACCTAGGTGGTTTAAATTCACACGTACTACCTGTTCCAATGATGAACGTTATGAATGGTGGTAAACACGCTGACTCAAACCTAAATCTACAAGAATTCATGATTATGCCAATCGGTGCATCAAGCTTCCGTGAAGCATTACAATGGTGTGCAGACGTATACCACACATTGAAGAGCTTATTGAAAGCTGACGGTTTATCAACAGCTGTTGGTGACGAAGGTGGTTTCGCTCCTGATCTAGAATCAGACGAAGCAGCTCTAGAGTACTTAGTAAAAGCTATTGAAAAAGCTGGTTTCAAACCAGGAAAAGATTTCGTATTAGCAATGGACCCAGCTATGACTGAGTTATATGACGAAGCTAAGAAAATCAACAAAGACGGTTACTACTTCTGGAAGACAGGCGAATTCAGAACTACTGATGAAATGATTGACTTCTGGGAAGACTTAGTAAACAAATACCCAATCGCATCTCTAGAAGATGGTCTAGCAGAAGAAGACTGGGATGGTTGGGCAAAACTTAACGAAAGACTTGGCGACAAGATCCAATTAGTTGGTGATGACCTATTTGTTACAAACACAAGCCGTTTAGTAAAAGGTATTGAGAAAAAAGCTGCAAACTCAATCTTGATCAAAGTTAACCAAATTGGTACATTGACAGAAACAATGGACGCTATGGAAACAGCAAGATTAGCTGGCTACACAAGTGTTGTATCACACCGTTCAGGTGAAACAGAAGATGCTTACATTGCAGATATCGCAGTAGCATTAAACGCAGGTCAAATCAAGACTGGTGCTCCAGCTCGTACAGACCGTGTTGCTAAATACAACCAATTACTAAGAATCGAAGAAGAATTAGGCGAAAGAGCTACATACTTAGGTAAAGATGCTTTAAACGCTGATCTATAATTCAGATAAATAAGTTTTTAGTATAAGAAAGGGACTTTCAAACGAAAGTCCCTTTTATTTTCTTCAAAGACGAAACTAGAATTAAAAAACTAAAGTAAAATTTCACGGAATAAATCTAATTGATTTTTATTATTACTACTCTTCTGAATCTCTCTTATCTTTATTTTCTTGTTGCTTTTGCATATACTCCGCAAAACTCAATAAACGTTGTAGCCATTTAATGTCTAAGAAGAAATTTAATGTACCTGGATTTATTATAATACCATCCAGCTCTTGCTCCGTCCCCGCTTCAAGAGATTCTAATACAAGTTTAGCTATTGGTAAGAAAGGCATTACTTTATATTCGAATGGACCACCAACCGGTAAAGAAACTTCATCTACGAAGCAGCCGATAGCTTTCCTACCTGATTCATCGTTAAGAATAACAAACTCAACTGCCTTATTTTCTTCTGCTATTTCTTTGACCGTAAAGTATGCATTTGCAGACATTAAACGTGCAGAGATTTGAGCCTCTAATTGCAATAATGCCATTCTATATTGCTCCTCATCTTCTTTAGCAAATTCATGTTCTGACATCAAGACTTGACCAAACGACAGGATAAAATAACGTAAAGCTCTATTATTTTCTGAAATTACATCCTTTTCTTCATCAGTCTCAATTTCGCTCTGAGGCAATATATACTCTCTTTTAGCCTCAAATGCTAAATCTCCATCATTAACCAGAATCATGTCACATGCATTTAGGTATAATTGTTTGGATAAACTCTCAATATTATCTGTGAATTCTAATTTAAGATCAGGATTTTCTTTGGTTACTGCTTCTGCTTTTTCAATGGCTGTTGGAGTTATAAAAATAAATACTCTACCCTTACCATCAATATATGGAGCATTTGTTATTTTAGATTTATAGTAATAAACACCTGGAAGTTTTATTATCCTATCTCTTAAACCTTCATGAATTATATCGAGACGGTTTTGAGTCACTAATAGCAGGTTTGTACTCTGCTCATCAGCTTCTTTTTGCTCTTCACTTAGTTCTGTCTTGCCACCTTCTGCCTCTATCTTTTCACGTTCTTTACGTTTTTGAGCTTTGTCCAGACGCATGAAGTAAACTAATCTACCTCCATGGTAAGCCAAGTAGCGCAGTTCGCCTGCCTGATAGGCTAAAGGATTAAAATCAAAATCAGCTTTGGTAAAAATCTCTTCAAGTTCCTTGGAATCTCGCATGCCTAATTCAGGATTCTCTGGATCGTAAGACCACAACTTTGCCATATAATCATCTAAAACTTTATCTTTCTCATTTGCTTTATCTTCTTTATTTTTATCTTTCATTGTTGGCCTCTCTTTTTTATTTTATTTATGTATATATAATAGCAGAGCTAAATTTAAAGAAAAATAAATATTGTGAGCAATCAGCGAATATGTCGTTTTGGATAACATGTTATAATAAAAAGA
>CAUPES010000011.1:0-53547 GCA_963510375.1 uncultured Fastidiosipila sp. | reverse complement strand
TTGGCTCTGGAGTCGGTGTCGGTGTAGGCGTTCCTGGTTTATCAGGTTGACCTGGATTTGGCTCTGGAGTCGGTGTCGGTGTAGGCGTTCCTGGTTTATCAGGTTGACCTGGGTTTGGAGTTGGAGTCGGTGTTGGTGTTCCTGGTTCATCAGGTTTACCCGGATTTGGAGTTGGCGTTGGAGTTGGTTCTCCTGGTTCACCTGGTTTTGGAGTCGGTGTTGGTTCAGGTGTTACTATTTTCTCAACAAATTTCCATGTACCAACAAATTGATTACCTTGCTCTGCAATCTCTATTTCACTAGGCTCCCAACCTTCGAACTTCCATGTACCTTCTTTACCATTGTAAGTAGCTTGAACTTCTGTTTTTTCAACTGGCATAGGTTGTAATTTAGATCCCTGTAGGTACTTTTTGTCATCACTTGGTAACAGTGCTTTCAATTCTTCTGGTAATGTTTGAATTTCTGTACCATCAGCATCTTTTGCTTTGAATGTATATTCTACTGTTCCTTTAGGTTTTTCTTTATATACTGCAAAGAAAGTCAAATCATCAGTTGCACCTTCTGCTTCTGTAAAGTCACTCAAATCTGCTTTTAGTACACCTGTACTCTTATCTTCTGCCCAGCCTTCCCAACTGTGATCGTCTTTATTTGCTGTAGGCACTACTAGTATTTTCTCGCCTGCAGTATTTTCTGACTTCATCGCATCTGCAAAACTTGTATTCTTCAATATCCAGTATGTTACTGCTTCTTCACTTTCTCCAAATTTACCATCATTTGGATCAAAGGTTACTTTACGATACTCTGGATCTTTAATCTCACCATCTTCAGTAGATACCTTCGGTTCCTCTGTTGTTACAACTGGTTTTGCTTCCCAAACAGCATATAGATCCATATTTTGAGTTACAGCTGCTGCAAAATCAAATTCTTTGACTGGATCTTCTGTACCTATACGCCAACCCTTAAATACATGATATGCACGTACTGGACTTTCAACTGCTTCCTTTTCAGCTGCTTTCAAGGTTTCTCCGTGAAGAACTGTAAATGTTTTTTCTGTATCTTTATCTGTAAATTCTCCACCTTCTGTATGGAATTTAAGAGTATATTTATTAACCTCAAATTTCCATGTTCCTACAAAGGTGTTAACATCTTTAGTTACTTCTAGTTCTTTTGGTTCCCAACCTTCAAATTTCCAGACTCCTGCCTTGCCTGCATAAGTTCCTGCAACTTCTGTTTCTGTTGGGTCTTTAGGTGTAACCTTAGTCTTATTTTCTAATAAATATTTATTATTATCACTTGGCAATAATGCTTTCAATTCTTCTGGTAATGTTTGAATTTCTGTACCATCAGCATCTTTTGCTTTGAATGTATATTCTACTGTTCCTTTAGGTTTTTCTTTATATACTGCATATAAGGTTACATCTTCACTTGTACCTGCTGCTTGTGTGAAATCTGACATATCAGCTTTATACTCTGCTTCTGTCTTGTCCTTATCTGTAGACCAACCTAACCAATTGTGGTCATCTTTGTTAGCAGTAGGAATATTAAAAATATTCGAATCATTATCGTCTAGAACAGCAGCAGCTTGTTTAAAACTAGCATTCTTCAATATCCAATATGTTACAGGTTGCTTACCATTATTAAATGCGCCACCATTAGCATCAAATGTTAACTTACGATAATCTTTGTCTACCACTTGATTACCAGATTCATCGGTAATCTTAGGTTCTTCAGTTGTTATAATTGGCTTTTTGCTCCACATGGCATATATGTCCATATTTTGAGTTACTGGAGCCTTACCATCAAAAGTTTTTATTGCACCAGTATTACCTACACGCCAACCTTGGAAAATATAACCTTCTCTAATTGGTTTTTTAACTTCTTCTTGGAGTTTCTCACCATGTAATACAGGGAATACCTTTTCTGTATCATCGCCGGCAAATTTTCCATTCTCAGCATGGAAGGTCAGTTTATACTCTTCTTGGAAAGTCGCAAATGCCCCTTTGTAAATATCATAAGTGATACTTGACTTGAAGCGGTGGCCATCTTTTTCTATGAATCCGTCATTGTCAATGCCTTCGAGTGCTACAGGGAATTTCTCCCTCAAATCAGAACTTTCTTCTTTTGTGGCTGAGTCTCTATAATGATCAAGGAGACCAAACTCCTGATTGTCTTCATTTTCCTTAAAATTATGGAACCAAGTTTCATTAGGTCCATCAGTTCTTGTACGTACGAAATTGTCTTTGTTATCTTCATAATTTTTCTTTAGAAGAGGAATATATGTTGCACCTTCAGGATCATCAGGAAAGACAATCGCTCTTATATCAGGGCGATCTGCTTCAGGAGTGCTTGTTAACCACGTACTGCGAAATTCTGAGCTGACTAGCTCTGTATAACCTTCATAGTTATTAAGTCTCATTATACTCTCGCCAGTTTCCTTGTTCCATTCGAATGCATGTCCCGGTGTGGCATTAAGTCTCCACCAACGATGGTGATGATCGCTATTTTTTCCGTCTTCATTAAAAGGCATATCCAAATTTTGGACCTGATACTCTATACCAACTCCATTTTCATCGAAAAGTGGTAGTGTTACAGCTTTACCGTAGGAATCTATTAAATATCCGCCTTCAGTAGCATCTTTCTGCCATTTAGGTAAATTATTATCTTTCCTATATCTTCCAGTAGCAATTCTTACGCCTACTTCTCTAGCTCTAATATGACCATTATTATCAGGATCGCCTACAAGGGATTTTCTTATTTCATAAGTTTCAGGTAGTGAAAATGGATCGGGATTAGGTCGTTCTACTCCCTCGAGCCTATCTAATTTTATTTCTATAGTAAATTTACCAACCTTCATTGTTTTCTGAAGATCAACACTGATAAATTGATTACCCAGATATGGGCTTCTACCAAAACCTAAATCTCTAAATTCCCAATTACCGACAAAGACGTCCTTGGTAGCATCTCCTGATACAGTTAGCGATTTCTTCTCCCAACCTTTAAATCGCCAGTGACCTTTTCTGTCTTTGTAAGATGAATTTTCAAATCTGGTTTCTCCTGGATTAGTAGGCGTTGCCACTTCACCTGGATTCTTCACTTCTGGATTTGGTAGTGTATTCATCACTTCTTGAGGAATATCTGTAATTACTCTACCCATGGCATCTTTTGCTTGGTATTTATAAGATACTTGATTTTGGGCATCAGCTAAAGCAATGTTCTCCATCTTATTGGAAATGTTTTGCTTGCTATTTCCTTGTGCTATGATAGATGAACTCATACCACTAAGTATTATAGCGCCTGCCAAAAACAAGCTAAATACCTTGTTTAAAGACTTTCTCATTACATCTTCCACCTTTCTTCTATATTGCATTGTTTTTTATTCTCCAATTGCAATTTTATCCTACCATAATAACACACTAAAGTCATATTATTTAGCATGATAAATGTAAATAATACTATGTTGTAAAGACATTCAATACATATAATTCAAACATTTTTGTAATTCCTTAAATAAAGTTACATGCTGAGCAGAGAGTACAATAAATACACATAGATCATGCTTATTTTAGTTTACTTTATTTAATTAGTTTATTTCTGTTCTAATTTTCAAACAAAAACCTCTTACCTTAGATGATATTTTCCGCATCAGGTAAGAGGTTCTCTTTAATTTTATTACTTTATTACTATTTTGGTTTTATATTATTACTAATTAAACTTATTTTAGAATAGTGAGTTTAAATAATCAGCAATACCTGCAGGCTTAACTTCAACTAAACCAGCTAAGATAACGCATAGGAAAACAACTAGAACTATTAATCCTAAGACTTTCCATTCACGAGCTTTTTTGCCTTCAAATTCTCTATTCAGAACATTATTTAGAAGTACTATATTAAATATAACTGCTATGTATGTTATAGCTCCTGAAATTGTCATCATTGTGACATTAAAGAAACTTCCAAAAATTATATTCAATGTATATGCACACAATATTGGTAATGTAGGTATAACTGCTGTATTAAAAGCTTGATACCAAGATTTAAGTGTCTTATTAGAGCTCTGAGCAATGTAAAAAACTAAGACATTTACAAAGTAAATTAATACTGAAATTAGCATTACACCAAAGAATCTACCTATTACGTAACCTGAATTTCTACCAGCACCAATTGAATTAAATAATCCTTTTAAAGCACCTACTAATGCCAAGACACCTAAAAATATAGTCCAGGCCAATGGTTCTCTAGATTGTTTTGCAACTTCTGCTGCAGAACTTGGTTTATCAGAAATAAAGCTCTTAAACCAAGCTAAAACTTCTTCAGTTAAAACTTTGAACTTACTATCTTTTGCTTCAGAAACATGTTGTTGACCTTCGTAAGCTGCATATGTATAAGGTACTTTTCCTTGTACATTTTCAGCTTCTGGTTGAGTTTGTCCATAATAACCTTCTTGATTATATTCTTCTTGATCAAAGCTTTCAGGATTTAAATAACTAGGATTTTGCTCTTTTTGAACCCTCTCTGCCTCTGTTGCAGTAGCTTCGTAAGGCTCTCTTTGATACGCTTCAGACTGATAATTTCTCTGATAATCTTGTTCATTACCATGAGAACTTTTGTTGTTATAATTGTTATTTTGATAATTATTCTGATTATCGTTTCTGTCTAAACCTCTATAATCAGGATTAAAATCATTAGATTCGCGATTTAACATTGTTAACTCCCTCCGATACAATATTACAAACAGTAATAGTTTGTTACATTATATCAAATTCATGTATTATTACTAGCAAATAATGAACTGTAAAGTAATAAGCAGTTTTTTTATATAAATTCAAACAGCTATATATATTGGCAAAACTAGTAATAATATTATAGAATGGTTAGGCTTAAATATAAATTAATTAGGGGAAACATATGCGTAAATCAAAATTATTCAATCTAGCTACCACTCTACTTGCGTTAGTTTGCGTAAGCAGTTCATGCCAACGTGTTCTTCCCCCAAACGCTCATGAAACTAAGACAACAGTTTCAGCTGAAAATTCTAACGATAGGCAATCTTCATTAGAGAGCACACCTAGCATATCCATTCGCAATAAGGAATCTGATCCAAGCAGCAGCCTTTCAAATCAAAAAGATAGTAATAGCAGCAACTCTAAAGCTGAAGAGACTGATACTTCTAATACAACATTAGAACCAGAAAACACACAAGAACAAGGAAGCCAAGAGACAACAAGATCAGATGTAAAGTCAGAGAATACTTTGAGTACAAAAAAACTCACTTCATCTGAAATTAAAAAGCACAAAAATTCAGAAAATGGTTCATATGGAGAGCGCTTACTTAACTCAATACTGGGCTTAGATAAAGATAAAAACAAAGATAAAAATGGTAGTATGCATAAACCTCACAAAATTGGTGAAACTGCCTACTTTGATGGAAGCGAAACATTATTTGATCCATTTAAATCCGAAGTAAAAATCCAAGAAATATATAGAGGCGAATCCGCTCTTAAAATGATTAAAGATGCTAGTATTTTTAACCCCGAACCAGAAGCTGGTAAAGAATATTTAGTTGCACAAGTCTTAGTAAAGATAACCTCATCTAGAAATCAAGAAGTCGTAGGTCTGAGCCCTTATTACTTCTCTTTAGCTAACGGCAAGGATGGCAGAATGTATGGTGATGTAACTTTAATTCGCAACATTACTCCTGTCCTATCTCCAATTGAAGAAGGTGAAACTTCAATTGGCTATATTTGCTTCTCAGTGGATAAGCAAGACCAAAGTCCTTACATAGTTTTCCTATCTAGAGCTAACGGTGGTATTTGGTTCCGAACTACAGAAGATACTGAAGGCACAGAAAGTACAAGTGAATTTCCAGGAAAGTAATTAAATTAATTATTCTTTAGATATAAAGAAGGCTTTGACTAGTTTATTGCTAATCAAAGCCTTCATCATTTTAAATCATAAAATGTACTTTTGCGTTAATGTAACTGCTTATTCAAGCTTAATAAGCTTTACCCCAAATCAACATTGTTTCTGCAGCTTCACCACAATAAATACATTTATCTGAAAGTTTAGCTTGTTCATCCTCAAATGGAATGCAACGACTTGTCACAGTAGTTTCTGCCTTAATCGCGTCTTCACATTCTGTCTTTCCACACCACATTGCTCGCATAAACCCAGGTTTATTGTCGGCTACATCTTTGAATTCATCATAGCTTGTAACATCATAAATTCTTGATTCTAAACGTTCTTTAGCAGTATTATAAAGACTTTCTTGAATCTCATCTAACAGACATGCTACTTCACTGTTTAATCTATCTAAACCAACAGTAATTTTCTCACGGGTATCCCTACGAACAACAACGCAGACATTATTCTCGATATCTCTTGGACCAATCTCAATTCTAAGAGGAACACCCTTCATCTCATACTCACTGAACTTCCAGCCTGGAGATTTATCCGTGTCGTCAATAATTACGCTAAATTCTTTTGCCAATTGATCTTTAATTTCGTATGCCTTATCTAATACACCTTCTTTATGTTGTGCAATTGGAATAACTACTAATTGATTAGGTGCAATCTTAGGTGGTAAAACAAGTCCTGAGTCATCACTATGGACCATAATCAGGCCACCAATTAGTCTTGTACTTACACCCCAGGAAGTTTGATGGGCATATTGTAACTCATTATTCCTATCACTATATTGAATATTAAATGCTTCAGCAAAACCTGTACCGAAGTAGTGACTTGTACCAGCTTGTAGAGCTTTGCCATCATACATTTGAGCTTCCATTGTGTAAGTTTTTTCTGCCCCTGCAAATTTTTCTTTAGCAGTTTTCTCACCTCTAATTACTGGAATTGCTAAATATTCTTCCAGGAATTTGGTATAGACATCCAACATTAATAACGTTTCTTCCATGGCATCAGCTTCAGTCTCGTGAACTGTGTGCCCTTCTTGCCAATAAAATTCTCTAGTCCTCAAGAATGGTCTAGTCGTTTTTTCCCAACGAACTACAGAAACCCACTGGTTAAATCTCTTAGGTAAATCTCTATATGAGCGAACTATCTTAGAATAAAGCTCACAAAATAGAACTTCTGAAGTTGGACGAACTGCCATTTTTTCCTCTAGTTCATTATCACCACCATGAGTAACCCACGCTACTTCAGGGGCAAAACCTTCTACGTGATCTTTTTCCTTTTGTAGCAAAGACTCGGGAATAAACATCGGCATTGCCACATTTTGGTGACCAGTTTCTTTAAATGCTTTATCTAAACCTTTTTGAATATTTTCCCATATAGCAAAACCGCCTGGTAATAGGATCATACAACCTTTTACACTTGAATAATCAGTTAGTTCTGCACGTAGACAAATGTCTGTATACCATTGAGGAAAATCAACATCTCTTGATGTTATGCTTTCTACAAATTTCTTATCTTTTGACATATTCTTCTCCTATATAAATACTGAGCTATATTATAGCATTAAAAGGATTTTATTCGGAATTTTTCTATGTATTTTCTAACTAAACTCCTTGCTTTCTGTAGACTAATCCTCTGACTAATCCATACAGACTAATCTTCTTGCTTTATATTATTTAAACGTATATAATCTTATTCACTACGCAAACAATTTGCGACCATGGCGGAATTGGCAGACGCGTAACGTTGAGGTCGTTATGAAGTAATATTCGTGCAGGTTCAAGTCCTGTTGGTCGCACCAGTTTTAGCACTTTCCTGATAGCTAAGCAGCTAAGGATGGTGCTTTTTTCATCTTTAACTGCTAATAATTTAATTTAGAAAACTAGACATCTAATAACTAAATTTTTATATTCTTATAAAGCTGTTTAATACCTATGAACTACTACACTGTTGATGATTACACCATTGTTGATGACAACAAAAGTAATAAAATTGCTAAGACAAACTGCCAATCAACTGGAGAAATCTCATTTTGCAACTCAATATAATTATCCATCTCAGATTCTTCATCATATTTACCATCTTTACTATCGTCATATGCGCTGAAGCTCGCCTTAAATAATGGAATCAACAATACTATTGCAACTACAGCTAATATAATAGTTGTATAGAATTTACTTCGCCCATCAATGCTTTTTAACTCTATGGCTGAACGGTACAAAGGCAAGAAATACTGCATAAGCAACAACGATGTTGAAATTGAGATATGCAATAAAATCGGTATTAATAAATTATCTGCAGCTTCTTTCACTAAAGATAAAATTAAAGAAATTGCTAAATAAACAACAACAAACATTATATTCTTAAAGAACAAACTTGATGCTGTTGCAGTGAGTAACAATGACAGTTGCAATCTCTCAGGATTTCTCAAACTAGCTTGTAATACTCCACGAAACATAAATTCTTCAACAATAGCCGGTATTAAAACTAAAACGGACAGCATTAAAATAAATCCTAATATCGAAGGAGATTGATTAATTGCAAAATGATTTTTGAAAGTTACACTAACGCCTAACTTATCAAGTATAAAGATTGTAACATTGTGCAATCCTGTAATAACCAGGGCTAGTGGTATTCCCATCAAAGCTGTTAAAATATATGCAGTTGAGTTCTGTTTTGTTTTACCAAGAACTTCAGTTTGCTTAAGTGAAAATAACTTAAATACTACAACGCTAGGAATCAACATAGCCAGTAAAAATTCCAATAAGCTCTTAAAAAACACTCCATTAAGATTGTATCTACTTAAGTTTAAGGACTCTACCGGGATTTTTGCCCAAACAATATTAGTTACAATGGCAATAATTGTCGCAAACAATATTAAAGTCCCAGCGGCTTTACGTTTTTGTATTTTTTCTTTTTCAGCTGCACTCAGACCAGCTTCAAATTTAGTCTTTTCTGCCTTTCTTTTTTGCCAATTAGTTTTTAATTTTTCAACTATATTTTTGCTGCCAGCTTTAACTTTGGCAAAAGCGGATTTTGTTGTTTTTTTTATATCAATTTTTCTATCTTCAGCTAAAAAAAGTTCAGGTTGTGGTGTAACTTCTGCATCTGATTCAGGTTCATATCTAATGGGTGTATTTTCAGGAGAAACTTCAACAGAATCTTGATTATTGCCTTCTATTTCTGTAGTTTCTATCGTTTCTTCCGCAACTTCATTTAATTCCAGTTCTGCATCTAGTTCAAAATCTTTTTCCTTATGAGCTGATTCGTCAGTATCTTCATCAATTAAAATATTACTTGTATCTGTTTCTTCGACAGCATTAACCCTACTTGGATTTATATTATTGATAATTTCACTGAACTCTTCTTCAATCTCATTAGGATCTACTTCAGAATCATTAGGAGCTTCCTCAAACTCATTAAGGCTCTCTTCACCTTCATTTAGGATCTCTTCCGTTGCTTCCGAATTTTCATTTATTGATTCACTTAATTCTGTGCTCAGTTCTTCTAATTGAGCATCTAAATTTTCATTCTTAACATTTTCTTCAATTTGTTCTGTTATCTCAGTTTTTTCAACTAATCCAAAAGACACTTGTAAAGGCTCAACTTTGATTTCAAAGCCATTTCCTGGCAATTTATACTTGTCCTTAGTGGCTTCATTTTGATTATTTAAGCTATCATTTAATTTCTTGTCTTTTCTATTACTTTTCATCTCATTGGCCTTTCATATTGCTATACAGATTATAGCAATTCTAAGAAAAAAGCTCTACAATTAAGAAACTTTTAGCAAAAAATGTGATCTACCTATGTAAGTAGACCACATTCTCTCAATCATACAAATCATCATAAAAATTGTTATTTTGTTATTTTTTTAATTTTTATCCTTTAACCGCACCTGCTACTACACCTGAAATAATGTATCTTTGCAAGAATATAAATACTAAAGTCAATGGCAAAACTGACAGTACCAGCATTGGGAACATGCTATTCCAGTCAACTGAGAACTGACCAATATTCTTAGATAATTGTTGCAATAATACGTATTTCTTATCTTCCATTAGGAATAGTAGAGGATTCAAGAAATCATTCCAGGCACCTAACATAACAATTATAGACATGGTAGCTATTACAGGTTTCATCAATGGTAAAACTATCTGGAAGAATATACCCAAAACACCTGCTCCATCTATTCTGGCAGCTTCCTCAATCTCAATTGGCACTGAAGAGGAGATAAATGATTTCATCATAAAGATACTTGAAATCAAGCTTCCTGATGCATTTACTAATATAACTGCCCAAGGAGTATTAACTAAGTTTAAATCGCTCATTAATTTAAATAAGCTTGATAAACCCATTTGGAAAGGTATCATCATACCACTTACAAATAACATGAATATAAATGAATTCAATTTGCTTCTATGACGTGCTAAAGCATAAGATGCCATACTTGCTGCAGATATGTTAATTACTACTGTCATACCTGCTATAAACATTGTATTTTTCAAAGCATTAAAGTAGTTCATCTTTTTTAGTGCTTCTCCATATGAAGAAAAATCCCAGCTAATTGGTAGAGCCATTGGGTGTAAAGCTGCCTCTTCTGGAGTTTTCACCGTAGTTATTACTAAATAATATACCGGTATCATAAATACTAAGAATAAAGCTATCAATAACAACGTTACTCCTATGTAGCGACGATTACCTTTTTTGAATATATATTTAAAATTCGATACAAATTCTTTCATCTCTAGCACCTCTTCCTAATTAACCTTGTTTTCCCAAACTTTGAGCAATCTAAGTAAGATCATGCTAATGAATAAAACCACTGCAAAAAACACAACACCAAATGCTGATGCCAGAGCGTAATCTCCTCTACCCGAAGTAATCTTGAGCATAGTACTCATAATTGTCTCGGTTGAATAACCTGGGCCACCGTTTGTCATGGAATAGACAATATCAAATACCTTTAAGCCACCAACAAGTGAACTAATACCTACGACAGTTACTCCAGGATATAATAATGGTAAAGTAATCCTGAAGAATATATCAAAACCGCTTGCACCATCAACTCTTGCGGCTTCTATCATGTCTGACGGAATCGTTTGTAAATTAGCAAGATATATGACCATTGCCCAACCAGTCCATTGCCATACTTGTGAGAAAATAATTGTATTTAAAGCATTATCTGTACTGAAGAAGGCAATTCCTTCATGTCCTAGATTTTGCAAAAACATATTGACAGGACCGCTACGTCCAAACAAGAACTTGAACAGGAAACCAACTACCATTGGACTGAACATTGCTGGCAAGAACCAGCCTGCTCTCATGAAATTTCTTCCTGGAATTTTATTATTTAGTAATACTGCTAAAGGTATAGCAATTAGAGATTGGAAAAATGTCATTCCTAATGCATACCAAATTGAGTTAAGCAACGCTGTTTTTATAACAGAAGTTTCAAATACTCTAATGTAATTACTTAATCCAGCAAATCCGTAATCTTTTAAGTTATATATATTGTAATCTGTGACACTATATAAGAAAGTCGATATGAAAGGAACTCCGCAGAATAATATGTATAAGACCAAAGCTGGGACAATTAGAATTTCATACTGCAATGCTATTTTAAATTTTTGTTTTCTCCTGTGTTTACTAACATCTGAATTTTTATTCTTTTTATCAATACTGGCTTTAGTCATACCATTTCCTCTCAATTCTATTTATAAACAAATTGGCGGAGCCAAGACCCCGCCAACTTTTTTATTTATTAGCTACTGGTCGAAATATACACTATTTCAGTTCATGATCTGCTTTTGCAACTTCATCAACTTGAGCTAAGACTTCATCAATTGTCATATTACCTTGTAGGTATTCTTGTAATCCTTTACCATAAGTTTCAATGTATGGATTATTATTTGTACTCCATACAAACCATGGACAATATGTACGACCACTACTTAAGACTTCTTTTACGCCTTGGAAGTATTCTGGAAGTTCTACTTTAACATCTTTACCAAATGAACCTGAACCTGGGTTGTTCTCTAGAAGAGCTTTTTGACCCTCAGGAGATGCCATTAATGCTAGAACTTCTTTAGCTGCATCTTGGTTCTTACTTGCTGAGTTAATACCAAATGTAACACCCGGACCACCAACTAACCAGCCTTCATCGCCTTTTGTACCGTAGAATGGGAACATATCAAATTTTAGATCTGGATTAGTTTTCTTAATTGCTTCAACTGCCCATGGACCTGATTCCCACATAGCTGCTTTACCTGTAGCAAATTCTACTAAAGCTTCGTCATAACTTACTTCCAACATGTCTGGAGTCAAGTAACCATCTTCTATGTATTGATCCCAAATTTCGATGTTTTCTTTAAGTTTAGAACCTGAGAATGTTTTAGTTCCTTCACGAATGCCTTGATCAAATGTCTTACCATCTTCTGTTGTACGTAACCATTCAGCAATTGCGAAACCTAAGCTTGATTTCATCATTGGTTCCCATGAGTTTGCACCCATTGCTTGAGGTTTAATGCCTTTATCTTTTAGAGCCTTGTGTAATTGCATTAACTCTTCAAAAGATTTTGGAGGTTTTAAACCATTTTCTTCGAATATAGTCTTGTTATAGAACATACCTTCATACCAGCTTAATCCTGGTATACCATATTGCTTACCATTGATTGAAATTAGGTCTAAAGCACTTTCATCAAAGTTCTTCATGAAATCTTCATTAGATAAGTCTACTAAGTAACCTGCTTTAGCATATGCTTCACTAGTACCAGAAGGTAAAATATCTGGACCTTCACCAGCTTGTAATTGAGCACTGACTATACTATCTAACTCACCGACCGGAACGAATTGAAATTCTAGATCTACTTGAGGTAATTTCTTTTTAACTAGATCTAGGAATGATTGCATTGTTTCTTGTTTGTTCCAATACATAATTCTCAGAGGAATTTTGTCTTGGTTTTCTTTGGAAGTTTTACCATCATCTTTTTTGCCAGTTGATTGTTCACTTCCAGGTTTTTTGTCTGTTGTTTTACCCGTTTCTTTTTGAGTGTTTTGGTTACATGCTACTAGACCTAGTGCAAGACTTAAACTCAAAACTGTCGCTAGTGATTTTTTCACTATCTTTCTCATCTTCAAATCCTCCATTTTTATTTTGGCCAAGTATAGAACTTATAACCTCCAAGTCCTTATTTTCCTTGGTCAATATCTCTATTACTTATAGTTTAGTAGAATTTTTTAGATATAAAAATAGCAATTTCTTATAAAATATAACAATATTTTATTGATTATTGTAAAAATTATGGTAAAAACAATACGGTTAAAGTACCTTTTTCTTTGGCTTTAATTAAAAATTCTCTAAAATCTTGATCACCGTAGTAAACATCCTCTGCTACATCAGCATTGAGCTTGTAGATCTCCTCACCAGAATAAAGTGCTAGTCCATAGTTTTTTCCATGTGCTAATTGTAAACGAGTTGCTATGTTCTTGATTGCAAAACCGGATTCGCTCTCATCAAGAACCTCATTGAAATTATATAGTCCGCGACCATCATCATATATTAGGATTAATAAATCTGATTTTGCTTCTTTATTATTATTTTCGTTAATCTCTTTTGCTTTAATTTCTACATATCCTGCTTGTCCCGTTGCGCTAATTCCGTGAACAACAGCGTTCTCTACTAAAGGCTGGAGAATGAAATTAATAATCTTTCTATCTCTTATGTTTTTTTCTAAGTCTAGGTTAAAATTCAAATCCTCATCCATAAGTTCTTGTTTGAGGCTTAAGTATATTTCTGCCATTGTAAAAGCATTTTCTAAACTTTGGTATGGCTTACCATTATTAAGCACTAACCTATAATATTTGGACAAACGCAAGGTAATATCTGAAATATCCTCCTGTCCAGCATACTTAGCCTTCCAATTAATCATGGATAGGGTGTTATACAAAAAGTGCGGATTCATTTGTCTTTGTAAGCTGTTATAGTGCAAAACTTGAACCATATTCTGTTCTTGAATTATCTGTTCTCTTAATATTCTTAGTTGCCTATTAATTAATAAAAATAACAATATAAAAATAACTAAGGTTAGAAGTGCAAAAAATATTAATGGCAAAACATCAACATGCAAAGACTTATATGGGATCAGTAATTGTAAATCCAAGCCACTAAGTGGACAATGTCTATTTACTTCTACATAAGGCAATTGGAAATCACTAGAATAAGTACTCTTCACTTCTTGATCATTCATTAAGATTATTGATGCAAAATTATTTTCTCTGGCATTCATTTGTACTTTATTGGAAAAAGCTTTATCTTTATCAATCACAGCTAAAGCATGGGCAACTGGCTCTTCACCAAAGCGTGAAAAAATAGGATAAATATAGTAAAGTTCAGAATTAGCATCTGCAGTCAGCCCAACATATTTGGCTTGTCTTTTTAAAATGCTTTGTACATTTTTGTCAGCATATTCATAGGGAGAGATAAAGTAACCTATATGTCGCTCTGCATTTCTTGAATAAATCCTAAAACTTTTTATAATAGAGCGATTACTAGTTAAGTTATACCAGATATATGTTTCAAAGTTCTGACGTAAATCTTTGTCAAAATAATAATCACTAGTATTTCTTAATCTAAGTGCTTCTTGGAGACTCTGATTTTGACCAAGTGTTAGCATTATTTCTTTAATATTACTAACCTTCTGATCTATTTGTTCAGCCATATATACACTGTAATCATCATATGCTCTACTCAAGGTACTTTCTTGTTCATATTTCAGTTGATGTTGAAAGTAAAGGCTTAGAAAGAGTATTGGCAAAACACTAAAAGCTAATAAATAAACACTTAACCTTAATAAAAGTGTATCCTTTTTATTATCTTTGATACTTGGTGCAAAATTCAAATTAAACCCTTTTTCATGTTCTTTAACTTTTTCTTTATTTCTAAACATTTTTGCCCCTGAAAACCTCAACTTATTTGTCCATTGCCTTTATTTGTTTTTGTTTTCTATAGACTGAAGGAGTCATTCCAAAGCTATTCTTGAAAATCATATTAAAATAAGAAGTATTCGTATAACCTACTTTTTCTGCTATATCAGCTATTCTTTCGTAAGTATTTTCTAATAAATATGCTGCATAATTCAATTTGACTTCAGTCATATAGGCTACTACAGTCATTCCTGATTCTTTTTTGAAAATTACGCACAAATAATTCGGGCTCAAATGCACCTGTTGAGCGATTGTCTCCAGATTAGGATTGTCTTGAAAATGTTGCTTAATGTATGTTTTAACAGTTTCAACCTCAGGAACAATATCTTCAATATCATCTTGACTGTTAGAATTTGTAAGTTCTTCGCCTTCTTTCCATACGTTTGTAGTATTTCTATCACTAGCAACACCAATAATTCCATACAAAAAGGATTCGATTTCTTCCAAATTTTCCAAAGCTAAAAATTTCTCTATGTCTTTTGGTAACAAATTCGGATTAACTTTCTCAATCATCTGCAAAAATATATATTTTGTGTAAAGATTACTGAATTGTCCTAGTTTAGCAAGTTCATCTATCATCTTCTCTAGGGTTTCTGCTACAGTCGAATCATCCCGTTGCACATTGTGCATCACTGAATTTCTATTCAAATAAATTTCATTTTCATCGGGTTTTGTTAATAATGAATAAACTTGGCTTCTAGGAGCAAATATTCTAGATTTTAGTTTATTCTTACCATTACTTACAGACTCTTTAAGTTTTTCATAATTAGTAAAACTTTCAAAAATAAAGAAACGTACATATCCCGAAACCTTTTCTTCTAAAACAGGAATTAACTTTTGTAGACTCTCATAAACATTCTTATGAACATTTAAAGCGAAAAAAATTCCTTCTTGTTCATTCTCAATAAATAAATATACTTCTGGGAAAACTGTTTCGAGAATTCCTTTAAAATCTTCATGAACTTGCCCTAATGTACTAGCTTCTATATCAAATGCGACTGCAATACCTGTTAATTCCACATTGTAATCATCAGCACTTAGCTTTAAGCCATATTCATTTCTTTGGCTCAAACTGGAGCCTAAAACCTTCTCTAAATTGGCTGTTTTTTCTAAACTTATTTCGTTCTCAACTCTAGTAATAAGTTTAACAAATTCATGCTCTTCAACTGGTTTAATTAGATAGTCAATAACGCCAAAATGAATAGCTTGTTTAGCGTAGAAAAAATCGCTATACGCACTGTAAATTACAGTCCTTGGAACTTTTTCCAAATCATGCATGTTTTCAATAAGGTGCAATCCATCCATCACTGGCATTTTCAAGTCTGTGATTACAAGATCAAACTCTTGTTCGTGCAACTTTTCTAACGCAATCTCACCATGTTTAGCCTGATGAATTTCAAAATCAAAACCGTGTTTATCAAAGAGATACTTTAGCCCTTGTCTCTCAATTTTTTCGTCATCTACTAACAAAACTCTCATAAATTCAACATCTCTTAATTACACAAATTTCAAAACCATTTTTGGTTATTCTGACGTAAAACTTCTAGATACTTGTTAAATATTTAACAAAGTGCAATTATTATATCACAAAGATTATAGAGGTAAGCTGTATGCGAAAATTTAGAAACGTTGAAAATAGCACCGTTAATTTTTATATCAATACAAATCTTTCACGCTCAAATTCAATAAAAAATAAAAGTCTTGTACTTGCTATGACATTAGTGTTTCTGCTTCTTACTTCTGTTCCAAGCAAAAGTAAAGCAAATAACATAGAACCTGCATCTGACATCCCAGAAAATGACTGGCAACTTGTTTTCAACGAAGAATTTAATGATACAATTCTTGATAAAAGCAAATTCAATGATGAAAATTATCTAATTCACTGGACTACTCCAGATAACGCACGTGCTAAATATACACTCGCCGATGGAAATATTTCTCTAAACATACCAAAAGAACCTGCGCCTTGGTGGCATGGAACTGACAAACAAAAATTAAGTAGTATTCAGACAGGTATGCGTGATGGGATGCATCGTTTCGATAAGAATCTTTGTACAATAACAGATCATCATCCAGCTATAAATAACTTCATTACCCAATATGGTTATTTTGAACTAAGAGCAAAAGTACCTTCTTCCGGTGGAATACATAGTGCATGGTGGATGATAGGTGCTGAAGATTTTAGAAATCAACAAGCCGAAATTGATATTTTCGAAATTCTAGGTCCAGAAGTCGGTCCGAAGTGGAGCAAAGTTAGAGCTGGTGTTCATCCATGGGGCGATCCGGAAATCCGTAGAGAAACCTTGTATTATCACGTTAAAGCTGATTTAGAATCAGATTTTCACACCTATGGCTTCCTATGGGAACCTGAAGGAATGAAGTTTTATTTTGATGGTAAATTAGTTAGAACTAGTAAACAATCTCCTAATTATAAAATGTTGACACTATTAGGTATTTATGAAGGATGGAATGGTATAACTTGGTCAAAAAATCCTGATCCAAATGATACTAATTATCCAAAGCAATTTACTATAGATTATTTCAGAGCTTACCAAACACCAGAAATGATTAAATTTAATCAAGATAGAGATTTAGCCTTAAAAAGAGAAGCAATGGCAGAAAACAATCTTGCTTTGCTTGCTACAACAGGTGTAGGACAAGATTATCATTGGACATCTTTACCTTCTCACTTAAACGATGGTGATAACAGTGAAAACTCAGCTTTCCAAAGCCAAGACTTCAAGAAAAATAGCACCAATGAATTTTCTAAAATTTTAGATACACCTGAATATCTATATTTTGACTGGGAAGATATTCAAGCAATTTCAGAAGTTAGTTTGGATATTCGCTATGCTTTGTTACAGGCTCCTACTAATTGGGATATTGAATACTCACTTGACGGCAAAAATAATTGGAAGCAAATTGCTCAAAGCGGGAATGTCCAGTGGAATACTGCTGATAACAATCTAGAATCAAAGACTATTAGTTTCCCTACAATTCATGCAAAAGCAATCCGAATTAAAATTAATTCTGTCAATATTTATTGGAATCATTATGCAATTAATGAAGTCAGAATCGGCTCTTAGCATTTGATCTTAACTCAATAAACAAATAATCAGAGGGAGAATAATTAATGCAAAAATTTAAATTTCTAGAAAATGAGCACTGGTATGGTGGCTATGTAAATGACGGAATCGAGCAACCATACACAAAAGATAGTCAGTGTAAGATTGACTTAACTTATAATGATGGTTCAAACCAAATGGTAGATTTTTTCATTTCAAACAAAGGTAGACTTCTTTATAAGCAAAGAAGTGCATATGAATGTGTTGTAGAATTCTCAATTGGCGATATATTAACGTCAGACTCAGTTAATTTACTCGCAAATCCAAATGAGCAAACTTTAGCAGCTGCATATGAATTGGCTAAAGAAAACTGTTTTTCTAAGCAAGAAATTAATCTTGCTAAAGAGTTTTTCGAAGCTCCTATCTATAATAGCTGGATTGAGTTGACTTTTAATCAAAACCTAGAAGACATTATTCGCTATGCCAAAGATAATTTGCAGCATTCAATGCCAGCCGGGATTCTAATGATTGATGATGGTTGGAGCGATTATTATGGCAAGTGGAAGTTTTCCGTTGAGAAATTCCCAAACCCTCAAGAAATGATTAAAGAACTCAATTCCCTGGGTTATAAAATCATGTTATGGATCTGTCCATTTATCACAGCAGATACATTCGAATACAGAGAACTAGCCAAAAAAGATTACCTACTTAAAGATAGTCATGGCGAAATATATATATCTCATTGGTGGAATGGACATTCTGCAGTTTTAGATCTTTTAAACGAAGAAGCAAAAAATTGGCTAGACGAACAATTACAAGCTTTAGTCAATCTAGGAATTGCTGGTTTTAAATTTGATGCTGGAGATGTCAGATATTATCCTCATTCTAATGTTGAGGAAATTCAAGCTTCAATTAAACAAAGTAATGCTTGGAGAGATTTTTGCTCAACTTACAATTTCAACGAACTACGTGCAGCAACAAATGCTGCTGGAATGAATATTATGGAACGTTTAGCTGACAAAGATCATAGTTGGGATGGTAAAGGGATTGCTTCCCTGATTCCTAACTCAATTAATGCCTCAATGATAGGTCATAGTTATTCTTCACCAGACATGATTGGTGGTGGCGAATATCTACACTTCTATAATGTAGATAGTTTAGATGAGGAAATTTTTGTAAGATGGGCACAAATTGCTGCATTTATGCCAGTTATGCAATTCTCAGCTGCTCCTTATAGAGTTCTTACTGCTAGTAATCAATCCAGGATAAATAATGCTATCAATCTGCGTCTTGAGCTAAAAGATTACATAATGAATATTGTAGAAGCTTCTTTTAAAGATAAGAGCCCTATAATAGCGCCAGTAGAATTCTATTATCCTGAAACTACAGAAATTCTATGCGATCAATTTTGTTTTGGCAAAAACTTAATCATTGCTCCAATAACAACTGCTAATACAGATGAAAGATTGATCTATCTGCCTAAAGGTAAATGGCAAAATTTCAATACTAAAGAAGTCATAGAAATTAAACAGGCTAAATTTGTACAGTCACATGATGATTTACCAATCTATAAACGTATTGACACTAATTAGAAAAACCAAATAAAAATTTAACTCTGTAATAACAAAGCCGTTTGAATTAATTTTCAAACGGCTTTAATAAAATTATTTTAATCGAACTTAGCACTCAAATTTATTTCCACTTGTGTTTATACTTCTCTATATTCGCTAGATGTTCTTCTTTCGTTGAGGCAAATACTGTACCACCTTCACCATCTGCAACAAAGAACATTATGCTCTGGTCATCAGTATCTGGATATAGCGCTGCTTTGATAGCATTTAAACCTGGATTAGAAATTGGTCCAGGAGGTAAGCCTTCATGCTTATACGTATTATAAGGACTATCAATCTCTAGTTGCTCATTGTTTGCTGCCCAAACTGTTTTTTTGCCCTCTAATTTAAGCAGATAGTTAATGGTTGCATCAGACTCTAAGTTCCAATCATAATAAAGTCTATTATGAAATACCCTAGAGATCTTGTACTGATCATATATGTTACCACTCTCAGACTCAATAATTGATGCTAAAGTAAGCAACTTATCCAAGGAGTAGCCTAAATTTGATGCTCTTTCAGTAATATCTTTTGTTAACTTATTTTCGGTATTGCGTAACATCGTATTGATAATGTCTTCTTCTGTAGCATTCAAGTCAAATTTATATGTATCTGGGAAAAGATAACCTTCCAATGCAAAAGTTCTTTCTGGTCTATCTGTAGGAATTGCACTTATGAATGAATACTTTGTGAAAAGTTCTGGTGAGTTGACAAGTTTATCCATTGTTTTCTCATCAAAATTAATTCCATTCTCACGTAAAATCTTCTTCATATCGACATAAGCAGTTCCTTCAGGGAAAGTAACCCAACTAGATTCTGCAGGTAATGAAAGATTATACATAATTTCGTTATAATTCATACCTTTCAAAACAAAGTGAGTACCCTTTTGAAACTTACCATCGAAGCCATTAATTTTACCAACCACTACAAATGGTAATGCAGCATCAATAATACCTTTTTCCACTAACTGTTTAGCAACATCACGTGATCCATCTCCATAGTTAATGTAAATTTCAACAGCACCTGGAGTATCTTTGGTCACATGAACTGGAATTTTAACTTTCTTAACATTTTTTGAATTTTTCTTAGTTGATTCTGATTTACTTGCATCAGGATTGTTTGCATCTAATTCTGCCTGTCTCGAGGCACTAGCAATAGCTGCGGCTTTAGCATCTTGGTCCAAAATAAATCCGTACCCTATCCTAAATCCAATCAGCAAAGTCAATAGCACCAAAACAATTGCTATAAAGTAACCTGATATTGTTTTCAATTTATTGCTTAACATACTTTATCCAATCTCTTAACAGCTTCATATATTAGTTCTATTATAGCAAATAATCCTCGAATACAAGTAGCATCTATTTAGTTTTAGATAGAGCTTTTCTTCTTTGTTCAGTATTTAATATTTTCTTACGCAAGCGAATATTCTCAGGAGTAATTTCAATTAGCTCATCATCATCAACAAACTCTAGACATTGTTCCAAGCTTAATCTGCTTGGTGGTGTCAAAGTCAAGGCATCATCTGATCCAGAGGCTCTAACGTTGGTTAAGTTTTTCTTTTTACAGACATTAACATCAACTTCTCCAGATTTATTAGTTCTACCAACTATCATACCCTCATATACTTTCTCATTAGGGCCAATAAATAGGTCACCACGACTTTGGGCTCCATGCAATCCGTAAATAATTGATTCACCACTTTGAGTTGCAACTAAAACACCCATAGATCTTGTCTTAATTTCCCCTGCCCAAGGTTGATAATCAATAACTTCAGTATTCATGACACCATTACCTTTGGTATCTGTTAAAAATTCATTTCTGTACCCAATTAATCCACGTGATGGAATGTGAAAAATAATTTTTGTATACCCTGCGTTACCTGCCTTCATACTTTGCATTATTGCTTTTCTGTTAGCCATTTTTTCAATAACAACGCCTAAGTTGTCATCTGGTACTTCAATAAATACCTCTTCAACAGGCTCTAGTTTCTTGCCATTTTCATCTTCTTTAACAACAACTTGTGGCTTAGAGAGTTGAATTTCATATCCTTCTCTACGCATGTTTTCTGCTAGTATTGACAAAGATAATTCACCACGACCTTTAACAACGAAAGCTTCTGTAGAATCAGTTTCTTCTAACTGCATACTTACATTACGTTCCATTTCTCGAATTAATCTACCTTTGATATGACGAGAAGTTAGATATTTACCTTCTGTTCCGGCTAAAGGAGAGTCATTAACACTAAATGTCATTGCAATTGTAGGCTCATCAATTTCTATGAAGTCTAATGGTTCAACTACATCAGGAGCAGTAAGTGTCTCTCCAATTTCTACGTCAGTAATTCCTGCGACTGCGACAATTTCTCCCACGCTTGCAGATTCAATTTCAGCTTTTGCTAATCCTTCAAAACGCATTAATTTAACAACTTTACCTGAAGCAGAACCTTCATCTCCCTTGCGGCTTATTGCAACGTTTTGACCAGCTTTAATAGTACCTCTATGGACCTCACCTATACCTATACGACCAACGTAAGGATCATAATCAATATTAGAAATTAATAGTTGTAATGGTGCCTTAGTATCACCTTCAGGTGCTGGTATCTCATCTATAATCATTGAGAATAACGCTTCTAGATCTCCACCATTTTTGCTTACTTCAGCAACTTCATCTAACGAATTAACAGCGTATCCACTCTTACCTGATGCGAAAACATGTGGAAAATCCAATTGGTCATCATCTGCACCTAATTCAATAAATAAGTCCAAAACTTCATCAAGAACTTCTTCAGGACGTGCATCTGGTCTATCAACCTTATTTACAACTACACAGGCTTTTAGTCCTAAACCAAGAGCCTTTCTCAATACAAAACGAGTTTGTGGCATTGGACCATCGAAAGAATCCACTAGGAGAATAACTCCGTCCACCATTTTGAGAACACGTTCAACTTCTCCACCAAAGTCTGCGTGCCCAGGTGTGTCTACAATATTGATTCTATAATCTTTATAATGAATTGCGGTATTTTTAGCCATAATGGTAATACCACGCTCTTTCTCTAGATCATCTGAATCCATTACACGGTCAACTACATTTTCGTTGCTACGAAATGTTCCTGACTGCTTCAACATACTATCAACTAATGTCGTCTTACCGTGGTCAACGTGAGCGATAATGGCGATATTACGAATTCTCTCAATTGTTTGTGACATCATTTTCTCCTTTTTATTATTGTAAAAATTTTAGCACTCTTCAGCTGCTTTTACGACATTTTACTTATCCTATTATTTAATAAATATAATATTTTCTATTCAGGATTTTCTTTCAGTTTATTTTTACTGCGCAAGAAAATTCTAATCGAAGTTCCTTGGAAATCAAAAGCTCTGCGAATTTGATTCTCTAAATATCTCTCGTAACTAAAGTGAAGTAACTCTACGTCATTAACGAATAGTACAAAAGACGGTGGATTAGTTGCCACTTGTACTGCATAAGATATCTTCAAGCGTCTACCTTTGTAGCTTGGTGCTTGCAGCATCTGTTGGGCGTCACCAATAATCTCATTTAATTTACCGGTGCTAATCTCACGATTACAGTTTCCCCAAACATAATTAATAGTTTCAAATAATTTATTTAATTTTGAACCTGTTTTAGCAGATATGAAAACTATCTCTGCATAAGGCATAAATGCGAAGGTCTCACGAATTCTCAAGCTCATTTCATTGAAGTCAAAAGCTTTTTCGTCTGCTGGAAGATCCCATTTATTAACACATATAATAATTCCCTTACCAGCTTTGTGAGCCAGTCCAGCAATTTTGGTATCTTGCTCTGTTGGTCCTTCAGTTGCATCAATCATTACTAGACAAATATCTGCACGTTCAATTGCTGCAGTTGCCCTAAGAACTGAATATCTCTCTAACTGATCTCCTATTCTAGCTTTACGACGCATACCAGCAGTATCTAGGAGCATGAAATTACCATACTCATTCTCAACTGGGGTATCTGTTGTATCTCTAGTTGTGCCTGCCATATTACTGACTATTGCACGTTCTTGCCCTGTTATCTTATTAACAAGAGAAGATTTACCAACATTAGGCTTGCCAATAATTGCTAGTTTTAAATAATCTTTAAAATCTTCATCTTCTTCGTACTCTGGAGCAAGTTCATTGACTTTATCCAGTAAATCACCCATACCTAAGCCCTGAGCTGCAGATATTGCGTGAACTTCTTCGAAACCTAATTGGTAAAAATCATAAAATTCTACTGGTAAATCTGGACCATCAGATTTATTCACTGCAACAATAATAGGTTTATTCGCTCTACGTAAAATATCAGCGACCTCAAAATCACTAGGATGCAGACCTTCTTTTCCATCTACCATGAAAAGAATTACATCAGCCATCTCAATAGCAATTTCAGCTTGTGTGCGCATTTGTTGCAACAAGTTATCTTTGCTCTCTGGTTCAATACCACCAGTGTCAATTAAAACATACGGTTCACCTAGCCACTCAACTTCAGCATAAATCCTATCTCTAGTAACACCTGGAGTATCTGCAACTATAGAGATTCTCTCACGCGCTAGATAGTTAAAGAAGCTAGACTTACCTACATTTGGTCTGCCAACAATGGCTATTACTGTTTTATGCATTTTCCACCTCCTACTAACTATAGCTTAGTTTCATAATTCAAACAAAAACAGCGTCAGATATCTATATCCGCCGCTGTTCAACTTATATCTATATCTACAATTGTAATGAATTATTCAACACTCATTACTTCTACACCTTTGTAGTAACCACAACTCTTGCACATCTTATGTGTTCTACGAAGTTCTTTACATTGTGGGCACTCTACTAAATTAAGTGGTTTTAATTTATAGTTTGCTGAATGTGATCTTCTACTTCTTGCTTTTGACCATCTTCTTTTTGGTACTGCCATGTCTCTCGCCCCCTTTATTAATACTTCTATTTCTATTTATTATTAACTATTTTAAGAACTAATATATCATACTAGTTTTGCCTATATTTTTCAAAAAAAGTTTAGCTATATACTTTTACAATAATTCACGCAATTTGTCAAATTCTGGTCTCACAGCTTTTGGCTCATCAACATCTTTTTTTGCTTTACATTCATGATTTTCAAGGTCTTTTTTGCCACAATTTACACATAAACCAGGGCAATCTTCAGAACATTTTACGACCAAAGGTAGATTTATATAAACTGTATCAATAATATATCTTGTTAGATCTACTTTTCTGCCGTCATGAATCAAGAATTCATATTCCTCATCTTCACCTGCAAATTCAAATTTATCATCTTCCATACGATTCTCAAATGGATTAAATTGAGCAGGATAAATATCTTCTGCAATTTCAATTGTTTCAACGTTTTCAACTCTCTCGAGGCAGAGATCACAATCTGCAACCCATTTAAATTCTATTTGTCCAGTTAGAAGGAGAATTTTATTTTCACCTGGCCAAATCACAAAATCATAGTCAAGTCCATCAGGAAACTCGAAATTCTCGTAATTTTCAATAGCTTCATTGCCTTCAAAATAAACTGGTTCAGGCATTCTTTTACCTTTATAGTTCAAAAGTGATGCAATATTAATATTTATCATTTTAAAATCCTCCTTTTTTATTGCTAATTTTTAATTATTTAGCTTGCTACCTTTGAGAAAGCAATACTCAACTTATTGTTTGCTAAAACTGAGTCGCCTTGCATTAAATCATAATCCAAGTTAATCTCAAAGTTCTTCTCAGTATCTTTGATTTTTACGATCCTATTTGTCCTATAACGCAACTCTAATCTACCGTAATTAGTATTTATATAGTTATAACTCAGATCAAAATTTATAAATTCTAGGACATAGGAGCTTGCGCCAAATCTTCTTAATATAATTCTGTCGAGGTCTTTTTGTATTTTTAAACTAAATTTAGCTGCTTCTATTTCTGTCCTATTATTAGACTTAACTTGCTTTTCTTCAAAAAGTTCAGTCTGCTCAAAAATCAAAAAATAAGAATCATCTGTCTCTGTCAATTCAGCCTGTGTAACAATGGAAAACTCTTCCTGTTCTTGAGCTTCAACAAGCTGCTGTTTTTTTACAAATAAATCAACTATGAATTTATTTTTAGACATCTATCTTCCTCTTCTTCTGTTCGTACGCCTCTAGTCCTAATTGGCATATCTCTTTTAATAAATTAGATAGCTCTAAGCCTTCTTTTTTCCAAGCTACCGGGAAAAGGCTAATACTTGTAAATCCTGGCAAAGTATTAATTTCATTAAAATATATTTCTGACTCGTCCGGAGAAACAAAGAAATCTATACGTGATAAACCATTTATTTCTAAAAGACTATAAATTTGTTTGGCGTAGTCTTGAAGTTTAGTCATAGTTTCAGCTTTTATATTAGCTGGAATTTGAACTTTTGCACCATCTGCAGAAATATATTTAGTTTTATAGTCATAGTACTCTACATCAGCAGATTTTACTATCTCACCTGCTACAGCAGTTTTAGCTTGATGATTTCCTAAGCAAGCAATTTCCACTTCACGAGCCAAATAAAACGGTTCTGCCAAAACTTTATTATCAAATTCAGCTGCTTCAATTAAGTTTGCTTTGAGCTCTTCTGCATTATTAACCTTATACGTACCTACGGAAGAACCTCCATTTGCTGGTTTAAGAAAGACTGGATACCCTAGTCTTTCAACCTTTGTAACTACTGAGTCTATAGCATTTTTAATATCTTCTCTGTGACAAATTACAAAATCAAGCTGAGGGATATCAGAATTTTCTATTAACAATTTGGTATAAGCTTTATCCATTGAAATTGCTGATGAAATTAAATTAGCTCCTATGTATGGAATATCGCATAGCTCTAATAACCCCTGTATGGCGCCATCTTCTGCATTTATTCCATGCATGGCTATATAGACAAGGTCTATATCAATTCCGCCACACAAGTAACGCAAATAAGCCTTTGGTGAACTCAACTCTTTTAAGCCAATTTCTGGAAACTCATCTTTGGCTAAATCCGCTTTTGTCAACTCGACCCAATTATCTTCACGAATTTTCTCCAAATCAAGACGAAATGGCAACCATTCGCCTTCCAGAGAAATTCCTACTGGGATAACATTATATCCTGCTGATTTCAAACCACTAATTATTGTATATGCCGAACGACAAGAAATAGCATGTTCGGTAGAAACTCCACCGAACAACACCATTACATTATTTATATTTTTCATTAAAATTCCTCAATTTAAAATTAGATAAAATTTATCTTGATTTACCTTGCAAAAAAACCTTGTGCATCTGCAGGTATTTCCACTATTGAGCGGAAAACAAATTCACCCTTATTATCATCACGATATAAAGAACATAAGTATTGTTCACCGTTTTCCAATTTAATCATTACGAAATTTGTGATTAAATTATCTTTAGAAGTTTCCAATGATTTTTTTAACTTATCGTACAAGGCTTTTTCATTATCAACATTCTTCATTGGCTCCGCTAATTTTTTAAACTCTTCATAATTATCGGCTGAAATAGAACTTACTAAATGTCTAGTAGCTGACTCTGGCGTTAATAGAGGATTTCTTGCTTCTTTAACTGAGTTGATAATGTCCATTAAGCCCCAAACAGCTAAGAAAACAACTATTGCACCCATAATTACAAGGAAAATTTGCTTAATATTTGCATTAGCTATTTTCTCTTTTATGCTCGTTTTCTTATTTTCACGTTTTTTATACTTAGATGCATCTTCTTTTGAAGATGCTTTATGGGAATTTTCTGCAATTTCAGTAAGCTCCCTATTTTCATTATTTTCTTCAGAATTCTCAGGGTTGGTAACATTTTGATTAATAGTTTTATTTTGCAGATCAGATGATTTTCTTACTACAAAGTCTTCTTTAGAAGAATCTTGTGAATTTAATTGCTCTGACCTTTCAAAATTATCATCAGAAAATTCTGGTGTAGTAAACTCTTCTGGTTTAATTTCATTCTCTTGATAACCTCTAAGAAAATCTTTATTTTTCTCTAAATTATCTGAGTTTTTTTCGTTCCCCTGATTATTTTTCATAGTTAGACCTCTTAGCCGTTTTGCAAGTCAGTTTTATGTTTTCTAATTGTTACTAATACATCCGTAATTTGATTTTCTAATGCAGTTAATCTCTTTTCTGTATATGAAATAGCAGCATCTTGAATTTCTGCTGCTGTCGCATTAGCCTCGTCAATTGTATCTTGTGCATACATTCTTGCTTGTTGAGTAATTTCATGTTCATCAATCATTTGTTGTACTTCATGTTGAGCATCATCAATAATATTATCTGCTTGTTCTCTAGCAGTTTCCAATAGTTCACGGCTCTGTTCAACTAGCCATTTAGATTGACGCAGTTCTCCTGGCAATGAGTCTTTGACCATACCCAATAGCATCAAAGCCTCTTCTTGATTCAACATTACATTTGATGAAAAAGGAACAGCTCTTGCATCCTTTATCAGACTTTCTAATCTATCCAAAAGTTCAAAAGTATCTTTTGTATCTTCAGACTCATGATTATCTGTATTTTCATAATTGTTGTATTCAGCCATAAATATTTCTCCTAATTTCGTCTTGAGCTATAATTTACTAGGTATACGCTCATAAAATATTATATAACATTTTTATATATTATATTACTTTTCAAATCTCTTTGTGACTATATCTACAATCTCTATAGGAACCATTGTTGATATATCTCCGCTATAACGAGCAACTTCTTTAACTGTGCTTGAACTTGTATAAGAATAGTCACCTCTACTTGGTATGAATATAGTTTCATATTCTTCATACATTAAACCGTTTGTTGCATACATCTGCAACTCATATCTGAAATCACTCTCAGATCTGAGCCCTCTAACTACAACATTCAGATTATTATTTTTCAAGTAATCGACCATCAATCCATTATAATAGGAAACCTCTATATTTGGATATTTATTCAATATCATTTGTGCCATATCTAGGCGTTCTTCTACGGAAAAATCAGCTTCCTTATTAGCATTATTTAATATAAGTATATGCAACTTATCACAGAGCTTAGATGCCCTGCTAGCTATATCTTCATGACCTTTTGTAAAAGGATCAAATGATCCAGGAAAAACAAATTCCTTCATATGACCAACCTTTGTAATTTAATTACTTTTTATTCGATAAAATGATACCATTGCTTGGCCGTACTGACAACGTTTTAGCATTGCTAATTTCTCCGTGCCTGTAATTTCAGGATTAATTATCTGATCATGAGAATCTGCCTCAGTTATTAATATACCATCATCTTGTAGCAATTCCGCAAGATAAGTATCCGCTAGGTTTTCAAACAATTTATCAAAATCAGCATATGGAGGATCAAAATAAATTACATCAAACCTTCTCCCTTTTGCTAAAAATTTATCGCAGGCTCTTTTTGCGTCCAAATTTAATATCTCTGCCTGATTTCCAAGTCTAGTTTTAGCTAGATTTTCTTTAATATAATCAATAGAAGTTCGTGATTTATCTACAAAACAAGCCTGTTTTGCGCCTCGACTCAGGGCCTCTATTCCCATTTGTCCACTTCCTGCAAAAAGATCTAGAAATTCTGCATCATCAAGCCACTCTTCAATACTAGAAAAAATAGCTTCTTTAGTTTTATCTGCTGTAGGTCTGACTCTATCACCTTTAGGTGTTTTAAGAGGTATTCCACCAACCTTACCTGCTACTACTCTAGGCATTTTGCATTCTCCTTCTATAAATACTCATAATTTTCTTCAATTCTTGATTTCCTTTTTTTTCTAAATTAGGATCAGTAGTTATAATTTCTCTAGCAATTTTGCCTGTCAACTGTAATAACTCATTATCTTCATAAAGATTAGCTATCTTGAAGCTAGGAATACCATGCTGTCTTGTGCCGAAGAAATCACCAGGTCCACGAAGTTTAAGGTCAGCCTCCGCAATTTCAAATCCATCTTCAGTCCTACATAGTGTAGTTAATCTTTCTCGACTCGTTCCTTCCCCAACATCGCTCAAGAGCACGCACAAAGATTCTTTAGGTCCTCTGCCAATACGACCTCTTAATTGATGCAACGCAGCTAAACCAAAACGTTCAGCATTAACAATAATCATCATTGTTGCATTAGGATTATCTACACCAACTTCAATAACTGTTGTTGCTACCAGAATATTTATATCCCCATTGAGAAATTTTTGCATAATCTCATTTTTCTCAACCTCTTTCATTTGACCATGTATTAAAGCAACATTTAAATGCGGAAGTTTCTTTTTTAACTCTTCATAAGTTGTACTTACTGAAGCCAACTCTAATTTCTCACTTGGATCAACTGTTGGACAAACTACATATGCCTGACCACCTTTTGCAGCATTTCTAGAGAGCAAATCTACTAGTCTATCTTTATCCTTACTTCTCGCTGTGTAAGTCTTGATCGGCTGACGCCCAGCAGGCTTCTCCTTCAAGCTAGATATATCCAAATCCCCATAAAATAACATTCCCAAAGTTCTCGGTATTGGTGTAGCCGACATAACTAACACATGTGCAAAACTACCGTCACTAAGTTGTACTCTTTGTTTAACACCAAACCTATGTTGCTCATCTGTAACTGCTAGTGCAAGATCTTTGAATTTAACCTTATCTTCTATGACTGCATGCGTACCAATTAAATATTTAATTGTTCCATTACTTATATTCTCATAAATATCTTGCCGCTCTTTCGCTGTCGTATCTCCAGTTAAAAGTGCCACATTAGACTCATCTATATTTGGGAAAAATTTCACAAAACTAGCATAGTGTTGTTTCGCTAAAATAGATGTCGGAGCCATAAGTACAGATTGTTTGTCATTCAATGCTGCCCATAACATGGCTAAAAATGCCACAATAGTTTTACCAGAACCTACATCACCTTGTAACAACCTATTCATGGCTGTAGTTTTAGACATATCTTTTAATATCTCATTTAAAGCCTGTTTCTGAGCATTAGTTAACTCAAAACTTAACTCATCTATAAGACTCCCCCAAAAGTCCAGTTTCTCGCCATTATCCACCAAAGATATTTGGACACCTGGTTTGCGGGATCCTTCAGCCTTACCCATTAAATTATTAATTTGCAAAAACAAAAGCTCATCAAAGGCCAGCCTTCTTCTAGCAATATCATAATTTTCCTCTTGGTCCAAATTATGAATCTGCTTCACTGACCAGATCAAATCTGCCAGATCATTTTCTTTTCTCAACTCAGAACTTAAATAGTCATCCATAACAGGTAGAACAAGTTCAACAGCAGAGTTTATCCATTTACGTAAATACGTTTGACTAATCCCTTCCGTAGCTGGATATATTGGAGATACAAATGATTTTGCAGAAACATTTTGCCATTCTTCTTCACTCCTAGGAAAAGAGTCTAAACTTGTGCTTACAAACTTCGGATTTGCTGTTTCAAATCTAAGTCCCTGACGTTTGATTTTGCCTCGAAAAAGATAAATCTTTCCTTGAATAAGCTTATCTTGATAATATGGCTGGTTAAACCAGACTATCCTCATTACTGCTGTATCATCACGTACTGTAACATTAAGAATACTTCGCTTACCTTTTCTGTATAGATTTGGAACAGTTTCCACACGCCCAAGAAAAACACCATCTTCTTCTGTTTGAAGATCAATAATCGATTTAATTTTGGTCCAATCTTCATATCTACGTGGGAAATGAAAAGCCAGATCACCAACAGTCTCTATTTCTAAACGCTCTAGTTTCTCGCTACGCTTAGCAGAGACGCCTTTAATCCTTGTAACTGGCTCTAAAAATATTTCATATGGATTGCGCTCATCAATCATACTTTCACCCATTAAGTTTTTTCGTATAGTAGTTCTATAACAAATCAACCCTTAATAAAGATTACCCTACTTTTATCAAAGGTAAAGTAAACTCAAATTTCGCTCCACCTAAACTTTCACTTCTATCAGCAAAAATGCTCTGGCCATGCTTTTGAAGAATACGTTTACAGATATATAAACCTAAACCACTACCGGTCCTATCTGTCCTAGAATGATCTACTTTATAGAATCTATCAAAAACATGCTTTAATTTATCTTCGGCAATTCCCGGGCCATTATCCTCAATTGTTATAACTACAATATCTCGTCCTTGAACATCAACATTAATAGATATTATGCCTTCTTTATCTGGAACAAATTTAATTGCATTAGTAACAAGATTATAAATGACTCGACTAATCTCTCTTCGTTCTCCATAAACTTTAACAGCTTTAGATCCGCTCTGAATATTAGTTTGTACAGCTATATCTTTCTCCTGCAAAAGAATTTCTGTTCCCTGAACTGTTTCAATTATGGTTTCATTAATATCAAACTCTTCAAAATTATTAGGGTCAATATCGTTATCCAAAAGTATAATTGAGTTCATATCGCTGACAAGGTCACTTAATCGATTAACTTCATTCTGAACAGTGCCAAGATAGTGATCACGTTTTTCTTCAGGAATTGTTCCATCTAAAATAGCATTAATAAACCCTTTTATAGAAGTTAAAGGCGTCCTAAGGTCATGTGAAATGCTTGCTATAAAGTCATTTTGTTCTGAGTTGCCCCTCTCAATTTGTTCTACCATACGATTAAATATCTTTACCAAAATCATAATATCGTCATCTTCATAAGCATGACGATTCTCCTGATATTTTGTTATATCAACACGAGCGGACAAATCCCCATTCGCCACTTGAGTTGCAGCTTTGGTTAATTTTTCTATTGGGTCTGAAATTCTACGAGTATAGATAACAATTATAACCATAGCCAAAACTACCGCAATTAAGAAAACAATAAATACACCTTCAATCATGTACTGAGCACTGTCTAATACTGGTACAATCTTGTGCGCCAATAGTACATTTGAAAACTTATTACCATTTTTATCTTTTAACTCTCGAATTACCGTGACCCAATTGCCATCATCTTGGAAAAGTCCTAAAAAATTACCACCCAGAAAATTAATACCACCTTCAGGTATATCAATATCAATTATATCTTTAGGTAAGTACATATAATTATCCGAGCCTAGCTTAATATTTCCTTTAGCAGAATCTGGCATTTGGCTTATATATATGAGCCTACCAGTATCATCATAAAGCCATAGGTAAGATCCTGTAGCTTCTGCAACTACTGACATATATACAGATAATTCATTCGTACTCCATAGAGATTTTTCACTTGCTTCTTCATAAAAGTTAGTTATAGCATTTGCTGCCCTATCCATTTGCACTAAGCGTTCTTCAGAGGCTGCCGATGAAATAATTCTGGAATAAACAAAGATCAACACTAAAAAAGAAAGAACCACAAGCACAATAATAAGCAAGTTAAATTGCTTAAGCATATTTGTCGTAGATTTTTTACGCTTTGCATCAAGTTTTTTATTAACTTGCTCCAATTTAGATTGTTTATCTTTTTGTTTATTATTATGCTCTTTTGTCTCCATACTTTACAACAATAAACACCCTCTGATTATAGGTACAGAAGGTGTTTAATTTCTAATTTCAAATATTATTCTTCTTTAGCAGTTTCAAATTTATATCCTACACCCCAAACTGTCTCAATAGCCCAAGGTAAGGTACCATCGACATCAACTGCCTCAATTTTTTCACGAATTCTCTTAATGTGAACATCAACTGTTCTAGATTCTCCAAAGAAATCATATCCCCAAACATTACCTAATAGTTGTTCTCTGGTGAAAACTCTGTCTGGATGTGTTGCTAAGAAAAACAGTAATTCCAATTCTTTTGGTGGCATTTCTATCTTCTCATCAGCAATCTCAACATTATAACTTGAAATATTAACTTTCAAGCCTGGATATTCAATATATTCAACTTGTTTCTCGTCTTGGCTATCAGAGGCAAACTCAGTCCTACGCAAAACAGCTTTTACACGAGCAATAACTTCCTTAGGTTCAAATGGTTTAGGAATATAGTCATCTGCACCTAGCTCCAAACCTACAACTCTATCCAAAGTTTCTCCTCTTGCAGTCAACATAATAATAGGCACTGAAGATTCCTTACGAATTTCACGACAAATATCGTAGCCATCCATTCCTGGAAGCATTAAATCAAGAAGAATTATATCTGGGTCAAAATCTCTAAATGCATCTACTGCTTTATCCCCTTCGTGGCAGGCTCTAACCTCATAGCCCTCTTTCAAAAAATAAAGTTCGATTAATTCACAAATATTAGGATCATCATCTACAACTAACAATTTCTTTTCAGTCATTATTACTACCTCCACTTATAAACATTCTAGCAGAATATAAATGCTTATTAGTATATTTTAAACTAAAAAATAAGAATAAATGATTAATCAATAGATAATAGATTATAACTAAAATAAGCCACCTCAATTTCAAGTAAGAAAAGAAGCGGCTTATTTATCAAAAATCTAATTTTGTAGAATTTAATTTGATTTTTATTATTTGTTTTTTATTTTAATATCAATCAATTTTAATTTCTTATCAATTATTTAATCTACTTTGTCACAGAAAATATTACTTGGTATCCAGGCCATCTAGGTAATCAATGTCTTCAGCATTTAATTCAAAGTCCAAATCAATATTTTCTAGAATGTATTTTGGAGTAACTGACTTAGGAAGAACTATATGACCCTTTTGTAAGCAATATTGAATAGCTACTTGTGCCACTGATTTAGAATATTTGTCTGCAACTTTCTTAATATCATCATTATTAAGAATCTTGCCTGTACCTAGCGGGGAGTATGCTTCGATTAAAACACCATTTGCGTCTGCTGCTTCAACATAATTATCTTGTGTATATCCAATTCTATAACTAATTTGGTTAACTACAGGTTTTACATCTGAATTATTAATAATATTTTCCAAATCTACAGGATGGAAATTTGAAACTCCAAGAGCTTTGATCTTGCCAGCTTCATATGCTTCAACCATTGCTCTCCAGACATCCAAATTTTCCTTGAAGTATCTATTACCTTCTCCATTAGCTTTGTACTCAGCCCATGGTTGTGGACAGTGGATCAAAACGAGATCAAGATAATCTGTTTGAAAACTTCTTAGTTCATTTTCAATCTCTTGTTTTGCGCCTTCGTAATCTTTAATTTCTGCTCTAATCTTTGTTGTTATCCAAATATCTTCTCTCTTAACTCCTGCATCTCTCCAAGCTTTACCGCTTGCTTCTGAGTTTGCGTAAGCTCTTGCACCATCTATGTGAATATATCCATTTTCCAAAGCAAATTTCACTGATTTATAAGCTTCTTCTGGACTCATTTGCCAGGTACCTAAACCTATCTGTGGTATAGCAGTTCCATTGTTAAGTTTTAATGTTGCCTTCTCCTTACTCATTTGACCCTCCTAGTAAATAGTTTTAATAGTTTGTTTCATCTAAACCTGTGTAAATGGTTCCTCTTGGTTACCATGCGCAAAGTTTACTATAAGTTATAGAAATTAGTTGTTACTTAAGTTAAAACCTTACACAAATTTCCTGTGTTTATTAGTTTTTTATCGAAAGCTGTACTGAGTTTGTATCAAAGTCCGTTTAACTTTACTTCTATATAAATGCCTTTTGCTTGTAAATTTTTTAAACACTCATCCATATACTCTCTGTCATGTTCAGGATAAATTGGTTGAGTTAAACTTACTTTTTCTAAATCTTTATATGGAGCGCAAGTTTTACCACGATAATTTTTATTTTTCCACTCTGAAGCTGGTTTATAGCCTCGGTATTCCATTTCTTCCATTACTTTTTTATGATACGAATAAAGCAGATATGGCGAATGCCAAAAAACATAGTCTACAGTATCATGTTTTTTACCCCAACCTTTCCCTCTCAAAGCAGCACACTCTCGATGTTGTCCAAGGAGTTGCTGTCTTGGTAAATGTTTTATTAAGTCTTGATGCCAAAGTCTCATAAATCCTCTTTTTTTATTTTTTATCTCATATCTATTAAATTTCATTTTGTATTACATCTTATATTTATTTTTATAAAAAATCGCTACAAAAAATAAATAGAGGAAGGAATAAATTTACATCCCTCCTCTATTATTTAACTAATGAAATCATTACCAATTCAGTTAAGTAGCAAACTACCACTAAACCTCATGTTTTATCCCTTAACAGCGCCTATCATCAAACCACTAGTAAAGTATCTTTGGAAGAATGGGTATATTAATGCGATAGGGACAACAATAATTACAACAATTGCCATTCTAATTGGATCACTTGGAATATTTACGATGTCAGCACCCATATTAGCAAGTGACTTCTGTCCTTCTGGAGATTTCAAGAAGCTGATTGTTCTTTCAACTTCCATCAAAATTGCTTGCAATGGCTTCAAGTCTGGTCGATTTTCGATATACAATGAAGCATTCATCCAACTATTCCAATACCCAAAGGCGAGGAAAATTGCAATCGTAGCCAGCACTGGTTTTGACAAAGGTAGAACAACTTGGAAATATTTTCTAAAATGTCCTGCACCATCAATATCAGCTTGCTCTAATATAGATTCTCCTAGCTGACCTTCAAAAAAGGTCTTCATAATTATTATATTGAATGACGATACTGCTCCTAATACTATAAGAACTGTCCATGTATCTCCTAATCTTAAGAATCCTTTATTAATCATATAGGATGGGATCAAACCACCACCAAAAAGCATTGGTATTAAAATATATATTAATGCAAATCTTTGAAATTTAAATTTCTTTTGTGTAAGCAAATATGCATAAGTTGAGTTAAGAAAAATCCCTAAAACTGTACCTAAAAAAGTTGTTACAACCGATACAAACAAAGCTCTTGGAATACCACTTTGGATACCAAAAATAATCTTATATGCTTCTAGCGAAAACTTTTCAGGTAAAAATTGATAACCGTTAACATTTAGATCTGCTTCAGAAGTAAACGAAATACTCATTGCAAGTATTACTGGCAATAAACACATCAGTGCGAATACTATAGCTATCAATGAAAAGATAATATTCGTAGAAGTGCTGATATTGTTATATGTTTCTAATCCCGATCTTAAACCTTTTTTTGTTTTATTCATTATACAACCTCTTTCTTCTAGAACAGTGATGACTCAGGGTCCACTTTCTTAATTACAAGGTTTGCTGCCACTACCATGAAGAATCCAATTACAGACTGTAAAAAACCTACCGCAGAACCTTGAGGTAAATTACCTGCTTTTGTAGCTGAATTATAAACATATACGTCAACTGTAATATAAGTATTATACAATGGGAATGCTTGTCTTGGAACTAAGTAGTATAAATCTAGTCCTGTAGAAAAAATACTTCCGATGCTCATAATCAACATTACGGAAATTGTTCTTCTTAGGTGTGGAACTGTAATATACCTGGCTTGTTGAAGCTTAGTTGCCCCATCTATCATGGCTGCTTCATATAGTGAGTTATCAATACTTGTGATAGCCGACATATATATAATCGAAGTATATCCTATACTTTTCCACTGATTCATAAAGATAAGTATGAATCTCCAGTATTGTGGAGTATTATACCAATCTATTTGCTTACTTGAATTTGCAAGCAAAACATTATTTACGTAACCTCTATTAGGTGCAAGGAATGCATAGACGATGTTACTTACAACAACCCAAGATAAGAAATGTGGAAGGAACATCATTGTTTGAGTGGTTTTCATAACTTTTTTGCTTCGTAACTGCGATAGCATCATCGCTAAAGCTACCGGTAAAATTGCTCCTAACATGATTCCAATCACATTATAGAACAGAGTATTAAAAATCATTTTCGGAGCATCTGGTGTCCTAAATAACACTTCAAAGTTTTTTAAACTTGCCCAATTCGAAGTAAACAAGCTATAGAAAAAGTTATGACCTGGTTTAGGCCTATAGTTTTTAAATGCTAATAGCAAACCTGGTAAAGGTAAATACATAAAAAGTAAAAAATACAAAAAGGTAGGTAACCCTAATATAACTAACTCTAAATCAGTTGATTTCCACTTTTTATTTTTTTTTGCAATTAATTTAGATTGATCTTTGTTCTTTGACATTTATATCTCCCACACATTTAAATTAACACTAGCCCTGTATTTCAAATAACTACTCTACAAGGCTAGTCAAATTTATATTCGATTATTTCTTATTATTTTTTTGCAAGAAATTCATCAATTTGCTTTTGAGCTTCTTTTATTACTTTATCAATTCCAATTTGTTCCATCTCTTGCAACATCTTTGGCAATATCTCGTCTGTATTACCCTTACCTGTGTGTAATGGTTCAAAGTACTTAGATGTAACGTTATTTAATGCTGAAATCTCGGTTTCTACATTACTTGGATCAAAAATGAATCCTAACAACTTAGAAACTTCTGCTTTCTTATTAACTTCGTGGACTTCTTGCCATTGATTTGGATTAGCAAGCTCCATGATTGGATCACCAATTTTTAAATTAGGATAATCTTTTGCATTTTCCTCTGTTACTTGAGGAGCAACTGTGTAAAGGTTCATAAACTGTCCTTGTTGATAAATTAGTGGATCATACTTACCATTATCAGTCTTGACAATAATATTTTTCTCTTTATCAACAAATTTGTAGTGTTCACCTTCTATACCATATGCCATTAAGTTTCTTAGATATGGATCTACGTTAATTCTTTCCAATACTTTAATTGCATCAACTGGATATTTTGCCGCAGCATTAATTGTCCAATATGAACCTTGAATTGTTGTTGTTGTAAACATAGGTCCTAACCTTGGTACTGAAACTATTGGAGCATTGTGGTTTCTCTCCCATTGAACACCAACACCTGGATAACCTTGAGCTGCCCAGATATGTAATTGTGAGTTATCTAATTCACCAAATGGTACGAAATCTTGGTTAATTATTTCTTTTGAATACCACTTATGAAGTAACTCAAATCTTCTCTTAACTTCATCTTGTTTAAAGAGATTTACTACTTCTGTTGTTCCAAATTTTACAGCTACAGGACCAGGACCAGCAACAAGCTCATAGTCATAGTTTAAGTTCTGGATACCTGCGCTTGTCATTAGCATAGGGTTAGTATCTGGATTTTTCTTTTTCATTTCTTCAACAATTGGATCTAGATCTTCTAGAGTTTTTACATTTTGAACTGTCTTCTCATCCATACCAGATTTTGTAAGGTATTCTTTATCATAAATCCAATATTGTGTAGCTGATGAGTCTTTATATGTTGGCACACCGAATATGCTTCCATTACCAAGAGTTACACCTTTCCAGACAGTATCCGGAATCAGGGCTTTCAAGTTAGGTGCTGCAGGCAAAAGTTTAGATACGTCATAGAATAAACCATCTCTGGCAAAATCATTAACACCAACTAGATCTGGTCCCCAAGTCATATCGTAATACTCACCACCATTGATTTTTGTATTCATGTTGGTTCCATATTCACCCCAAGAGAAATATGTAAGATTAATATTTACATTTAAATGCTCTTTCAGATATTTATTAACCTCTGCGAAAACTTTATCATGATCTTCTGGTGCGCCACCAACTGTATACATTGATAAAGTTTCTCCACTGCCTTTGTAATCATCAAGATCAGCAGAAAAAATATTATTGTTTGTGTCGACTTTTACCTTTTCAGTGCTTGCTGTTACTTTTTGCTTGCTATTATTGTTATTAGAGCAAGCAACAGCGTTTAGCATTAGCAGTAAGGATAAAGTCAACGTTGTAGCTTTTTTGATTTTTGACATTTTGCAAAACCCTCCCACAAAATTACCGATTTATTTTGTTTTTTTTGTATAAATCGATTGTTTAAATTGTACGCCCCCCCACAAAAACTTTCAAATTATTGACAGTCAAACTTTTACTTTTCTGCATTTAGACAATTTTAGCTCAAATTTATTGTGCATCATGCCGACAATAATAATTTACACTAATCTTGTTTTATTTAAGCTCTTGTATCATAATAAGTACAAAACCTCCATAGAATTAGGATGTTTCAAAGAAAGAAGGTTTATTATGAACGAGGAAAGAATTAAACGAATCAAAAAAATGGATAGCATATTAGAGAAGCACACTGCTGTTTTAGAAAAATTAAACGCAGCTCTTGATGAATATGAAGAAAGTAATAAGGAATATCAAGAATTAAGTGATTATTATTCAAGTCAAGCTTGGTTTGATGATTATGACGCAGATGTAGCAGGTGAACTTCCTGAAGATATGACAAGAGCTGTATTAAGTGAAGATGCAGCGTTTGACTTAATAGGCGAGCAACTAAATACAGCAATAAGAATGCTTGAATTAGGTACAGAAGCTGTTAAGCACGGCTAAATTTTATAAAAAGAAGTCACTACTAGCTAGCAGTGACTTTTCATTTTTAATTCCTAAATTTTTAGACTGTTTTTTAACTATTAATCAATGACTCCATAAAAAAGTAGATTATTTACAACTCTCATCTCTCAAAAAATTCAAAGCCAATTTCTTAAATATCTCAATAGTGTCAAAATATTCATCCAACTCAACATATTCATCTACAATATGGGCATTTTTTGTAAGTCCAGGTCCATACACTACCAATTGTATTTTTTCAGAAATATTTATATATCTTGATAATTCGCATGTACCAATTAATGGTCTAACCTGAACATTTTTATTAGGTGCAGCTGCAATAAGTGAGCGAATAAGTTCGTTATCTTTTTGAGCTTCTGCTGGATCTAATAGTTGATCATACTCAATACTTAACTTCGCCTTGCTATCATCCATATTATTTGTTTTAATCGCATCTTCAAAAATTTTAGTTGCTTCCTCAGATCCAAATTCAGGCACTGTACGAGTATTACCTTTTAAAACAAGTTTATCAGGAACGGAATTTACTTGAATTCCTCCTTCAATCATAGAGAATACATTGATGGTTGAACCAAGATTTTTATTTTGATAACTAGGATTAGCTGTAACTTCATCAAACTGTTTCTGCACTTTATCAATATAATCTACTGCTGTCATAATCGCATTTATGCCAAGTTCTGGCATTGATGAGTGAGCCGCCTTGCCTTGAGCAGAAATTGTGTACATTATTGAACCTTTAGAGGCAAAAATTGCTTGATTTTCATTATCTCTTTTTGTTGGTTCCGGAATTATAATTGCATCAACATCATCCAAATATCCGCCTTCAACAAGGTCCAAGGCGCCCTGCATACCTACTTCTTCACCAACTGTACCTAAAAACCAAATTTCACCAGGGAAGTCTTGACCTGACTCCATAATATCTAAAATTGCACATAAACTTGCTGCAACACCAGCTTTCATATCTGCAGTTCCTCTGCCATACATTTTATTATCAATTACTTCCGCAGAGAAAGGTCCATGAGTCCAACCTTCACCTGGAACTACTACATCTAAATGACCAGAAAACGCAAAGATCTTACTATTTTCAGTAGCAGTTTTGCCCTTAAGTTTAACTATAATATTATTTCTTCCTGGATACGATACTACAGTCTCTGTCTCAACATTCTCATAATCTTTAAACAAATCTAAGATGTAATCAGCAACTAGCTCTTCATAATTATTTACAGATTCTATTTTTATTAAGTCTTCCAATATTTTCATATATTTATTCATAAAACATCTCTCCTATTTCTAACATTTCTCCTACTTCTAACATTTCTCCTATTTCTAACATTTCTCCTATTTTTCAACTTTATTAGCGTAAAGCTTTGCCTGTTTGTGTGCTAATATCCATAATATTCCTGTTAATATGCTAAAAATAATATTAATTATCCAGGCCCAGTAGTAAGTACCACTATAATCATAAATTACAGAAACTAATAACGGACCAAAAGCAGCACCAACCTGCATAGCTGACTGAACGAAACCATAAGCTTCGCCGTACATATTTTTATCAAAAATTGTTGAAGTTATTAGTGGTGGAACTACTGTCCCTATAGCTAAACCTAAACCAAAAACAACAGCAACAGCCCAGGCTCCCCAGGTTTTATCTGCAAATAACATACAAACAAAACTAAGCGCTAACGCAGCTGAACTCAATGCCAGGGCTATAGATATACCATATTTATCTGCGATTCGACCTATTAAGAGCTTACCAAATACACCCAAAAGCAAATACAATGCAACAACCTTACCTGCAGTACCTACACCAGCTGCATCTTGTAAGGCTGGTGGGAACTGTAAAGTTGCACCATTTGATAAACCGTTCATAACAGATCCTAATAATAAAGAAATAAAGAAAACGGTTGTTAATGATGCAGATATTGAGAGCCCTACATTTAATGATTTCATTTTTTCTTTACTGGCTTCAGTCTCAATTTTTGCTTGAGCTGCAACTTCATTGACCTTATCAAGATGCATTTCTTTATGATCTTTAGAAGTGTCATCATTATCTTCGTTATTATCTTCAGGTCTATATCCATATGGTTTCAGGCCTAAATTCTCAGGTTTCAGATGTATAAAGAAGTAACCTGCTAGAACTGCAATTACTAAAATTATTAGTGAATATATGCGATAGGAACTTCTCCAGCCGAAATTTTTAATTAGCGCACTAATCATTGGACTTAAAAGTGCCCCACCTGCAGAAATACCTGACACTGCAATAGAAGTTGCAAGACCCCTTTTCTCATTAAACCAATTATTTATCAGCATCGTCATAGGAATCTGTGCTGTGGTTATATAAGCAAAACCTACAAAGAATGCTAATATATAAAAATGGTATTCGTTTTGAGCCATGGAATATCCAAAAACAGCTCCAGCAAATATTAAAGCTGTAATCCTCCAAATTCGTTTGAAATCATATTTCGTCAAAAAATAAGACACAACGGGACCCAGGAAAATCCCTACCGCCTGAGTTATCGTGGTATTAAAAGAAAACTTGGTTCTAGAAAACCCTAAATCACTTGTGACTGCAAGCTGCCAGGTATTTGAAAGAGAATTTACTATTGGAACATATACTCCTAAGACTAATGTAGCAACAATAAGTATTACCCACGCATAGTGGAATCTTCCTTCTTTATTTGTGTTTGTCATGCCAACTCCCTCAGTTCTAATAATAGATACTAAATAATTATAACTAAAATGGAAGAAGAAAAATAAAACAAACGCTAAAAATTTTAAACTGATTAATATTATTTAGTTTCATATTATTTTAATAAAAAGGAAAACAAGGAAGAAAGGAGTGTTCAGGAAGGGATTTAAAAAAACGACTGAAAGTCTTTAAGCGGGAACGTAAAAAATAACGACCATACAAGAGTAGAAATGCTTATATGGTCGTTTTCTTATGCTCAAGTACCAAAATGGTGTGTGAGCTTATTTAAATATGGACACTATCAATGCAATTATCGAAATGATTGTTGGAATCAAAAACTTCACTATCTCAATTGTGTCATGCTTAAATTTTGTTCTTTTGGCTGCTTTCTTATTTTCAAAGTATGTCTTTCCAGCATAAGTTGGTCTTATAATATAATTCCAGCCACTAAGCGTGCTGGCATCAATTTTTTCAAGATAACCTGAATTAACAAGGCTATCGATCTGTTCCTTGTTATATTCAGGAGAAGAAACCGATGCTTCATTATTTATAGATAATATATCATATATATAACGTCTTTAAGACTGCTTCAGAAGACTTATCCATTTACTCACCATCTTTCTTTGTCCCATGAGTTGCGGAATCTTCTGCAACCATAAGAACAGACTGTTGAGCCGTCGAATCGGCGTAATTAAAAAACTTTGGCTTTTCAGTAGTGAATGAACCTCCAATCCCGAAGAACTTCTCAAAGAATGATTTCAGTTTGTCGATGACACCTTGTTTCTTAACGGCTCTGTTTCTGCCACCGAAACGAGATACAGGAGGCATAAGCTTATCAATATCTGTACCTGTGGTTTTGATTTCACCGTCACGGAATGCATTCTCAAGGAATTTTCTTGTTTCAGGTTCTTTCAGCTTTTCTTCTTTGATAATCTGAACAAGTTCCTCTTCACGCTTTTTAGCTACATAACCATGCCATTCTATCATAACATCTTCGACATCATTAATTCCTGCAATAAAGGTTTCAATAAGAGCCTTCTTGCTACGAAGTTCAGGACTTGCATCAATAGCTTTCTTGATTGTGACAAGGACTTCCTTATCTTCACAGTGACTATCGTGATATTTCTTAACGAGCATAAGGATATAATCGATATTGATTTCAATCTGCTTGATAAGTTCAACCTCAAAGACAATATCAGCAATAATATCGGTGCTTTCCCCTTTCTTGAGTTTTTCATTCCATTCATCACGCAAGTCCTGATACCTACCAAGGTAATCCTGTAAATCACGCTCAGTTATCATTTCTTTGCCAGCGAATTCATCAAATGCAGATAAAAGGTTTCTCATACGTAGGATTGCACCAAATAGGGAGATAAAGTCCTTCTGATTCTGCTCGCCTATAATCTGTGGCTCTGAAAGTGGAAATTTTGATGTAAGATCATCCATCATATCTATATATCCCAGATGCAACTTGCCATCAATACCTTCATAGCCATAGTAGTAATCTTTAAAGCCTTTCATCAGGACAATACCACCTGCATTCTTATCCCCAAAAAGTGAAATAGCAGTATCAACACGTTTCTGAAGATTTCTAAAGCAGACAATGTTACCAAATGTCTTAATCGAGTTAAGAATTCGGTTTGTTCTTGAAAATGCCTGAATGAGTCCATGCATCTTCAAATTCTTATCAACCCATAATGTATTCAAGGTTGTGGCATCAAAGCCTGTAAGGAACATATTTACAACGATTAGTAAATCAAGTTCCTTGTTCTTCATACGAAGGGAAACGTCTTTATAATAGTTCTGGAATTTGTCGCTATCTGTAGAGTAGTTCGTATGGAACATCTCGTTATAATCTTTGATAGCAGCCTCAAGGAAATCCCTTGAAGACTGGTCAAGTGCAGATGTATCTTCTGAATTTTCCTCATCAAGAATACCGCTTGTACCTTCATCATATTCAGCTTCGTTTGCACCATAGCTATAGATAGTAGCAATACGGAGTTTTTTGGTAGGGTCAGCCTCCATCTGTTTCTTGAATTCCTGATAATATAATTTTGCCATCGGAACAGAGGCAACGGCAAAGATAGAGTTAAATCCACTTACCCGTTGTTTCTGCTTGATTTCTTCTACCGCAGCATTCTTGCCGGAAGCAACTTCAGAAATGTTTGTAAGGGTATTATAGATATAAGTCTTATCACCACGATAGGTTTTTCTATCAAAGTTATTTAGGATATATTCCGTAACAAGCTTGATTCTTTCAGGTGCCATCATAGCCTTTTCACGGGCAATATCCCACACCTGCTCATCATCAATATCTTCACCCATATCCATTGTCTTTACATAATCAACTCTGAATGGAAGTACGTTCTTATCATTTATAGCATCGACAATAGTATATGTATGAAGCTGATCACCGAAAGTCTGCTCGGTTGTAAAGAACTGTCTCTTACACACACTTCCTGTATTAGCTGGAAAGATTGGTGTTCCTGTAAAGCCGAACAGATGATATTTCTTAAAGCTTTTTACAATGGCAGCGTGCATATCACCAAACTGACTTCTATGGCATTCGTCAAAGATGATAACCACGTGCTTATTATATACTTCGTGTTCTTTATTTTTTTTGATGAATGTTGCAAGCTTCTGAATGGTCGTAATGATAATGTGAGCATTGCTATCCTCTAACTGCTTTTTAAGAATTGCAGTGGAAGTATTGCTGTTTGCTGCACCTTTTTCAAAACGATCATATTCCTTCATTGTCTGGTAGTCCAAATCCTTACGGTCAACTACGAACAACACCTTATCGATATAAGGGAGCAATGAAGCTTGTCTTGCAGTTTTGAATGATGTAAGGGTCTTACCTGAACCTGTTGTGTGCCAGATATAGCCACCACCTGCAACATCACCATATTTTTTGTAGTTATTGGCAATCTCGATACGATTCAAGATACGCTCTGTAGCCGTAATCTGATATGGACGCATTACCATAAGCATATTTTCTGATGTAAAAATACAGTACTTGGTAATGATATTTAAAATTGTATGTTTTGCAAAGAATGTTCTTGTAAAGTCAATCAGGTCAGGAATGACACGATTGTTTGCATCTGCCCAGAATGAAGTAAATTCAAAACTATTACTTGTTTTACCTTTCTTAGCAGTAGCTACAGCATTAATATCCTTGATAGCGTTAAAACGTGTACTGTTGGAATAGTACTTTGTATTTGTTCCATTAGAGATAACGAAAATCTGTGTGTATTCAAATAAACCACTTCCTGCCCAAAACGAATCACGCTGATATCTGTTAATCTGATTAAATGCCTCACGAATAGCCACACCTCTGCGTTTTAGTTCTATATGAACAAGTGGCAAACCATTCACAAGGATCGTAACATCATAACGGTTATCGTGCTTTGCACCTTCGGCAGTACCAATAACATACTGATTGATGACCTGCAGGAAGTTATTGTGAATATTCTTCTTATCAATAAGAGTGATATTCTTTGTGCTTCCATCATCACGCTTTAACACCTGAACATTATCTTCCTGAATCTTACGGGTTTTTTCTACGATTCCTTCACTCTGGTTGGCAATGGAATCTTTGAAAAATCTCTCCCATTCCGTTTCAGAGAAATGGTAACTATTCAGTTTTTCAAGCTGAGTACGAAGATTGGCAAGCAAATCTTTTTCATGATGTATTGTAAGATATTCGTAGCCCTGTTCAGTGAGCATGCGAATAAATTCTTTTTCTAAGGCTGCTTCAGACTGATAATTGCCGGAGCGTGTTTTTACCGGCTCATATTCTGTAACAACTGTATTTTCTGTTGTCTGTGCAACAATATTAAAATATGGCACAGTATCCACCTCCTTTACTTATTTACTCAAAACTGAGTAATTTATCTCTGTAATATTCATATTGCTTTTGTCTTGCCTCAATCTCTGCAGGTAAACCAGATGCAATATCATTACATAATGAATCGAATCTATCGAGGATAGACACAATTCTTTCTTGTTCTGCTATATTTGGAACTTCAAAAGAGTAATCCATAATAGCATCTTTATTTCCTCTAGGCATTTTTGCACCTTTAGAATGCTGATTATCATATTCAAAAAAATCTTCAGATGATAAGCAGTAATACAAGAATCTAGGAGTAATTATATCTTCCTGTCCTCTTATAACTAAAACATCACCGTTAGCTCCACCAATGTTACTTGCAAGCCATATCTTTCTTAAATATGGTCGGATATTACCGATTAACACATCTCCACATCTATACTGTGTTAATCTTCCTGCTTGAGGAACACAGTTCGATAAAGTTTTTCCTCTCTTATTTTGAAGTAAATTATCTACTCCAACATAACTATTTTCGTCAACATCAGTAGCATTAATCCTGTCTTTTGAATATTCTGCTATATCTTTTAATTTAACAGGAGCATAACCATAGATAAACTGAATAAGCTTAATTATGCTTGTCTGTCTGTCTGTCTGTCTGTCTAGGAATTATCTTGCCTGTTGCTGCGTATGTCAAGAGTGCATCACGATAATATTCGTATTGTTTTTGACGTGCTTCAATCTCAGCCGGAAGACCGATATTAAGGTCAGTACAAATGGCTTCGAAATTATCAAGAACATGAACGATTTTCTTCTGAATTTCAAGCTTTGGAACTGGAATCTTTGTTCCTAATATCAATGATGAATTCAAATCACCTCTGGCACCTTGCTTTTTTGAAATAAGCTCATCCTGCTTACTACAAATGCAATAATATACATACTTATATAATGCTTTCTCCGCATCAATTTGCATATTAAGGCAATGCTGATTTGTTGTAGCTTTAATTTTATTGATTGCACACCTCCCTGCTGTTGCACCGGAAATAGCGACAATAACACAGTTTTCTGGAATCCATTTTGCTGCAGTCTCCTCCACCGCTTTTTCTGTAATGAAGGAGTCTACTTCTGTGATTTCATTGAAACGGACATCCTGCGTTCTTATCCAAGGGATTGTTCCACCTTTATAATACTCAGAATTGCCTTTTGCAGGTGTTGCTCCAGCACAGCTTTTTTTCACTACTTCTTTGATTGGAAGTAATGGAATATCACTTTCAAACGTCAGCAAATCATCTCGATAAAATTCATACTGCTTCTTGCGAGCTGTAAGCTCCGCTGTAAGCTCCGCTGTAAGCTCCGCTGTAAGCTCCGTGAAATTGTCCAAAATACGGACAATTTCACGTTGTACCTCCAGAGGAGGTACAGGGAGTTTAAAGTTTTCCACATCAGAGATGTGGACATGCGGAACTCCTCCTCCTTTTTTAGTATCAGATATTTTTTCTTGTATGTTTGTCATAAAATAATATAAATACTTAGTTTCTACAAATTTATTTCCCTTGAGAGTAAAACAGTCATTTGCAAAAATAGGAATATCCCAATACTGAACATAACCGGCTCCTGCTCCGCTTCCTGCAACGGTTATTGTTTCGCCATTTCTGTTTGAAGAATTACAGTAAAATGCAGGTTCTTTACCTCCAGATATTACTGGTATGTTTCCTGTAATTGCTTTTGCTTTGGTCAATGAAGTTCCTCTTTGCATATCTGAAACTTCACGAAGTTTTTTATACTCCACCCCATCAGGACATAATTCCTGAATCAATTCATCTAATCGGCTCATTCTTCTTCACCTGCCTTCAGCATCTGATTAACCGCTTTATCAAAGTCAGAAGTAATTGTTTGCGTTTTATTAAATTCCATATATTCGGTAGTGGCTTTTTCCTTTGCCATTTTCCCAGAATTTTTCCCTTTATCACGCAGAATATCGTATCTTCGGAATGCTAGAAACTCATTCACACTGGCTGCAAATTCCTCCATAGTAAAAGTATTATGGCGCTCTATCAAATCTTCAATATAATCAAAATATCCGGTTACGGCTCTTTCTAATTGTCGAATTTGTTTTTCTTCCAGATAATTTTTTGCAATCACTACATCCGATTTCAAAATGCGCCCATTCGGTGCATTTTTCCATGTAGTAAGCCCCATGTTTTTTTTAGTTTTGTCTGCTTTCGTATAAACAATTTCTGCCGCAGTCCGTCCTGCAATAGCATAGTGAAATTTATTTTGCACCATAGCATAGAAATCGTGAGTAATTTGTGAATGCTTATCATAATCAATGCTACATTCTGCAAAAATATCTGTAATCTGTTGCCATATACGACGCTCACTTGCTCGGATAGAGCGAACTCTTTCCAGCAATTCTTTGAAATAGTCTTTACCAAACGCCGTTTTTCCCTGTTTTAAGCGTTCATCGTCCATGGCAAAACCTTTGAGCATATATTCTTTCAAAATACTCGTTGCCCAAATTCTAAACTTTGTTGCTTTGTGCGAATTGACACGATAGCCAACTGAAATAATCGTATCAAGGTTGTAAAAGGCAACCGGTTGCTTTACTCCATCAACACGCACTTTTTGCGTGTTGTTCTCTCTATTCAATTCGCCTTCATCAAAAACATTATTGATATGTTTTCGGATAGTAGATTCACTTTTGTCAAAAAGAATCGCCATTTGATTTGCTGTTATCCAAATTGATTCATTCTGAATAAACGCATTGACAGAAACATCTTCCTCAGCTGATTTATAAATTAAAAACTGAAATTCATTACTCATACGCCCACCTCGATTTCTGCGATGATTTTGTCAATCTCATCACGAAGGACCTGCTCACGAGCAACGATTTCTTGAATCTCGGCATTCAGCTTTACAATATCGATTTTTTCTCTCGTATCCTCAGCTTCCACATACGTAGATACCGAAAGATTAAAGTCATTTTCTTTTACTTCATCGTAAGAAGCAAGGTGAGCAATGTGTTCTACTTCCTCACGTTTTGTAAATATATCAACGATTCTGTTGATATTCTCGCGAGTCAGCTTATTGTTGTTGGTAACTTTCACACACTCGTTGCTTGCATCGATAAAGAGCGTACGGTTATCCATCTTATTTTTCTTCATTACCATAATGCAGGTTGCGATTGATGTACCAAAGAAAAGGTTAGAAGGTAATTGGATAACACAATCAACATAGTTATTATCAATCAGATATTTGCGGATTTTCTGTTCAGCACCGCCACGGTACATAATTCCTGGAAAGCATACAATTGCAGCCGTTCCATTTGATGCAAGCCAGGAAAGGCTGTGCATAATGAAAGCTAAGTCTGCTTTACTCTTTGGAGCAAGAACACCTGCAGGTGCAAAACGAGGATCATTGATAAGTAATGGATTATCATTACCAGCCCACTTGATTGAATATGGAGGATTTGAAACAATCAGTTCAAATGGCTCATCATCCCAGTGTGCCGGTGCTGTCAGGGTATCTTCACAAGCAATATTGAATTTATCAAAGCCGATATCATGTAGGAACATGTTGATACGGCAAAGGTTGTAGGTTGTGATATTGATTTCTTGTCCATAGAAACCATTACGAATTTTATCTCTGCCAAGTACTTTTTCTGCCTTTAAAAGCAGTGAACCTGAACCACAGGCAGGGTCATAAACCTTATTAATTTCTGTTTTATCAACTGTGCCAAGCCTTGTAAGAAGCTCTGATACATCAGCAGGAGTAAAGAACTCGCCACCTGACTTACCTGCATTTGATGCATACATTGTCATGAGGTATTCATAAGCATCACCGAATGCATCAATATCGTGGTTCTTAACATCACCAAGATTCATATCAGCCACACCATAAATAAGCTTACAGAGCTTTTCGTTTCTTTTTGCTACTGTAGAGCCAAGCTTATTACTATTTACATCAAAGTCATCAAAAAGACCTGCAAAGTCTGATTCTGATTCGCTGCCTTTAGCCGATTCTTCAATGTGCCGGAATGCATTTTCAAGTGTTTCATTAAGATTTTCATCACCTTTAGCTTTTGCTCTTACATTACAGAAAAGTTCTGACGGAAGAATAAAGAAACCTTTTTCTTCAACAAGACTCTGTCTTGCTTCTTCTGCATCATCGTCTGACATCTGTGCGTAATTGAATTCAGCATTGCCGGCTTCAATTTCACCTGCGTTAATATAGTTAGTAATGTTTTCAGAGATATATCTATAGAACATAGTGCCAAGCACATAGTTCTTAAAGTCCCAACCATCTACTGCACCACGAAGTTCATCGGCAATTGCCCATATAGCTCGGTGAAGTTCGTCACGTTCCTGTTCTTTTTTAGTATCTAGGGCCATTATATTATTAATCCTTTCAGTTATTTAGTCCATTCTGCTTCCAACGCACTGAAATCAATACCCTGCGTCTCGCAGAATTCTTTAATTTTTTTCATAGCCGACATATTGGGCTTGGTCTTTCCACTTTCCCAACGGTTGATAGAGGAAAATGACACACCAAGTTCTCTTCCAAGAGCTTCCTGTGACAGAAAGCATTTTTGACGAATTTTCTTTATTTCTTCTGAACAGGTCATCTTATTTAATCTCCTTATGTATCCATTTCAGTGATATAGCATAATTATAGCATAAATTCATTTTTTCTACCTCCTGCAGATATTTCATATAGTCTCAGGAGATTTTTTCTTTCCAATAACATAAGATTTACCCCTATCCTAAGGCTACCTAGTAGAATGAAAAAATTTAATGAAAATAATATCTTTCATAAGTGGTACGAATCATTTAGACTTTTCGCTTATGTACAGGAAGGATAAACAAAAAGGGTCTTATGAACTACCGTCATCTACTTTAGACAAATTACATAAAAAGCTCTATAAAAAAAGTAAACTTAGAAAACTTGCGACTGTTGTAAAAAATCATTCTTTGAAAGTAGAATATACATCTATGAGAGTGGTGACTACATTGAATGGATGAAAGATTACACTATTTAATTTATAAAAAATCCTGTAATTAAGGATAGATTTAGAAGAATAGAAGTATCAGACTTTTTACGCCGATAATTTTTTAAGGAATTAAATCCCTAAGTGAATGATCCTAAAACATCTTCCTTGTTTTTCAAAGATTTTAACAACTTTTTTTATTATTAGACAACTTTCTTACCTACTTTTTATAGCCAAAATCCGGTATACTATTCCACCTCTCAGCCAAGTATGTAGCTACCATTTTCGGTTGCCTTTCTCTAGTAAAAATACCCTTCCTATTTCCCATAACTCTTTGAATACCAAACTTAGTTTGAAAATCTGCGAAATTCCATAACTGTTCTCCAATGAAATTATCAAATTCATCAAAGACCTTACTATTCATTTTGTAATAATTCATTTGATATTCTTCACTGAAAGGTTCGTTGTAAGCACTATGCATACCATTTATTGTGTCAGCTCCATATTCTGTGTACATTATAGGTTTATCTGGATATTTATCTATCCACGATTGCAAATCTTCTCTAGTGAACTTCTCTGCTTGCTCTAAGTCACCCGTTAATCCATACCAACCATAATATCTATTTAGACAAATAACATCGAATAATTCTGCATTCTTAGTAGTATCAGGATTTGAATATCCTATTAAAACATTTGTGCAAGGTCTCTTTTGGGGGTCTAAAGATTTTGCTAATTCAAATAACGGTCTATAATACTCCAATGATCCATCGATAAAGTCTGCAGCTTCATTAGAAAGAGACCACATTACTACACAAGCATGATTCTTATCTCTGCAAATAAGTTCCTTTATAGCTTGCTCATGCATTGCTTTTGTCTTTAACTCGACCCAAGTATTTTCGCCTTCATTACCAGCAGCTACATTAAATCCAAAATTAAGAATCAAACCTACTGCAGGAATCTCATCTATCACGACAATCCCTTCTTTGTCACACAAACGCATCATTTCCTCTGAGTAAGGATAGTGAGATGTTCTGAATGAGTTAGCACCCATCTTTTTCATAAGTTTTAAATCCAAGACATTATAAGCCTCATTCAAGCCTCTACCATTAACATAAGTGTCTTCATGTTTACCGAAACCTTTGAAGTAAAACGGCTTACCATTAATCAAAAACTGGGCATTTTTTACTTCTATAGTTCGAAATCCAAACTCCTCTTCATATGTATCAACTACTTGCTCAGATTTAATCAAGCTTACTCGAGCAGTATATAGATAGGCATTTAAAGGCTCCCACAGATTCACCTCTTCAATCTGCAAACTTGTTTCAATTCCTGATGAAGAAACTACTAAATTATCATCTTGATCTAGGATATCTATTTTTATTTCATCAAAATCTCCATTAATCGCTACTTTTGTTCTGACATCAGCCACTTTAGCTTCTAAATCAACATCATAGCTAATAGTTATATCCTCTATATAATCTCTAGGAGTAGTATAAATTTTTACTGGTCTATGAATTCCTGCATAATTAAAGAAATCAAAATTCTCATCAACTTTTCTTATTAGCTTGCCAGAATCATCTCTGTACTCACTATAGTTTCCTACAGGTAAACTTGAATAATCTAAAATATTTGAAACTTTAACTGTCAGTCTATTTTTTTCTTTCAAAACAAACTCATTTATCTCCACTTCAAAAGGCGTAAATCCACCCTTATGATGACAGGCTTCTTTTCCATTAACATATACCCAAGCTTCATGAGTAACAGAACCAAATCTTAAAAATATTCTTTCATCGAAAAAATTCTTTGGTAAATTAAAGTCTGTCTCGTACCAAAAATAGCCGGAGTGTTGTCTAACCTTCAAATCTAAAGTTTGATCGTTAAAACTACCTGGAACAGCCATATACTCATAATCTTTTAAGCCATGCTCTGGATTAATATCCTCAGTTTCAAAATCACATTTAAATTTCCAAATACCATCAAGACTCAACAGATTTCTATAATTACTAACTTTTGGATATAACATAAATTCACCTCACGTCTAAGTTAAATATATTTTTACGGTAAAAATATTTTTATAGAGTAATTATACGGTTCTACAACAAATGGTGTTGGTGAGAAAAATCTTAGAAAGATATTAATCTCGT
>CAUPES010000010.1:0-55266 GCA_963510375.1 uncultured Fastidiosipila sp. | reverse complement strand
TAAGTAAAGCCGCATGACATAAGTCACACGGCTATGATTTAATTAGAACTTAGGGCACCAACACCATTTGTGCAAGAACCAAAACAATTAAATATTTGGACAAAAGAAAACGTCGGCTAATAGCCGACGTTTTAATATTTGGTTGCGGAGGCGGGATTCGAACCACGCGACCTTCGGGTTATGAGCCCGACAAGCTACCAACTGCTCCACTCCGCTATATAACACTTGAAAGATCTAAATTAATTATGGTGCTCATGGCCGGACTTGAACCGGCAAGGATCTCTCCCACAGATTTTAAGTCTGCTGCGTCTGCCAATTTCGCCACACGAGCTAGTTCTCTCAAGTGCAAAAGCTATTCTATCAAGCAGATAATATTTTGTCAACCACTTTACTGCTAAATTTTATTAATTTTTTAATAGAGATATTTGAACTAAATTCCAAGAACTCTCTAGTTTGTTGAATTTCAGGTTTAATAATGTATTTACTGGCTTTATACTCGTTTCATCAATTCTATTTATCTTGTCTTCGTTTACTTCTTTGTAAAGCAACTCTAAATATTTATCAATCCATTTTTTATCAACAATAATAACTGCTTTATTCTGCGACAATCTGTCCATTTCTTGCAATATGTCATTCAAAATAGAAATTGGACTAATTTCATTCTTCTCATTTTCTATCCACTCTGGTTCTAATTTATTCAAGACAACTAATTCTTTTGCAGCGTCTTCTGCATAGGTTGCTTCTATCAATGAATGGATTCCGAAAATATCTCCTGAATAATACACATCTGTATCAAACTTAATACCTGTATTCTGAATTGTTTCTTTCAATTTATCAAAAGTTTCAGTTGTTTCAGAGTTTTCATCCAACAAATTAGCCTTGAATGGGAAAGTAACAAAAGTAAGTTCTTTTTGTTTCAAACTTTTGCTTTGATTTTGACCATTTAAATCAGAGTATAACCTAGCAAAAGCTTCTGTTTGTGCCCAAACTCTGGAATCTGCTAAAATCATTAGATTACGTTTTACTGTGTTAAATAAAGTATTTAGCGGTTTAACTGACTCTACAAACTCAGAGATAATACTTGCATCAGTATCAAGACTAGCACCTGCAATAAATATAACTTCTTCAAATTCTCTACCAGTCCATTCAGACAACAAGAAACTGTTATTCTTTATCCACTGATGAATTTTCTCTATATCATCTTTTGACTTATTCTTTTTGTGTTCTAAATATTCCCTACTAAATTTAATCCAATTTTGATATACATCGTTATAAAAGAAAGCTATTCCTAAATCTGGTAGCTCCTGATGCTTATCATAGTATTCAGAGATTGTTACCATCGCTATATCTGCACTTTGGGTTGAGAACAATGAATTTTCTACTGTTTCAGTATGTAGCATTAACCAAGATGATTGTTCTAAAATTTTATCTGGATTAGGGTTCATTGCTATAGCTTTACCCAGTAGCAAATTATCCAAGCAGATTTCATTTTGCAGAGAAAATAAAGGTTCTACAATCCTGTTCTGAACTCGTACTGAGAACGGAACTAATTCATTTCCCAGCGTCAAAACATTTTCTTCACAATACAAGAGGAAATCTGTACTCCTCGAGTCACATAATAATGTTTCAGTTGGAATATTAAACTTACTTAGGAGAGCTTGTTTCATTCTATTATTTAATGAATCTAGCACATTCATTTGCATAAAATCACCGAGAAATACTACTTTATCGGCAATATATATACTGCTAACTAGATCATCCGCAGTTTCTTTTTGTGGGTCTAAGTTAACAACAATTCCTGATGCTCCTATCTTAGAATATTCAAATATAGCTTCTAGTGAAGCTTTTGGTATAGCAATTAATGGAATTATCAGTTGTAAACTAGAGAATAAACTTTGCCATGAATTCCTTAAATCAACTTCCTCAAACTCGTCATTGAGTAGTTTTTTCATTCGCTTAAGATTTTGTTTAAGTTCATTTGATCTGAGCACGAATGTTCTATTCAGCTGCATTGCTCTGTAGAAATTCTCACATCTAACTTTGAAACTTAGTTCATCTTCCCAAGGAGTGCTGTTATGGAACTTAATCGAGCTAATATCTAAATATGTTTCTCTATCTATGTAATTTCTTCCAAAGTTGGACTTGTTAATTTCTTCCTGTGGGCGCAAATTGTTTATATTAATTTGTTCCTGGTCAGCTTGAATTTGCAGCTCTGCAATTTTTTCTTTTAGCTCGTGATTAAATTTATCCAGTCCATCTTGCTTGTTTTTTATTTCTTGAATTTCTTGTTCGTTCTGCTTAAGCTTCTCTTCCGCCTCAGCTAAGGCTTTCCCTTCTTCGCCAATTTTTAGTAACTTATATAATAGTTTCTGCCAAAAATTAATGTTTTTTTCTAATTCATCAAGTTCATATTTTCTTGCTAAAATTTTATCTTCACTTAAGAAAAGTGACCTTCCTAGTTCTTTTTGCTGTTCTTCTAATTTTAGCAATCGATATTCATTATTATGTATACGCTCTTCAATTCTTTCAACTTCTGCTAATTTGCGATTAAAATTCAAAGCACTTTTATACACTTCAGCATTTTTATCTAGTGCTTTCTTAGCCTCATTCTTTGAGTTGAAATAATCATCTTGCACTGATTTAAATTCTGGTAAATAGAATTGTGGGTTTTCTTTGTCAAAATAAAATCTGTGATCTTCCATATACTCTAAAAGTAGATCTATTAATAAAATTAAATCAGCCTTTGTTTCTATATAGACTGCAGTTGCTCCCCAAGCAGGTTTATCCATATACCCAGTTTTTTCATTATATTTATTAATGACTTTGGTTAAATAAATCTCTTCATTTCTTTGTATGTCGAAATAGCTAGTAGTGCTACTATCTACATTTAGGGAATCGGCTTCTATTATCTCTACAACTATTGATTTAAGTTTATTTCTATCTATCCCAGATAAAATCATGTTGTGCTGCGTTAATTTGTTAGCAGGATTGTAATAATTAGCAGAATTATTTTGCGGAGGATATGTAAACCTAGACATAGCGAAAGCATCAGCTGGTTTCTTCAATTTCAAAAGATAATCAGCTTTCGCCTCTAAGCTTTGAGCTATAAAATTTTCTATAATCAAGCTTCTGTGACTGTATTTTGGAGCATTATAAGATTTTATTTTTTTAGCGTCTGATTTTGTAAAATCATTAATAATCCACTGTTGACTAGCATTTGGAAGTGTTTTACGTGGCCAAGCCGCTTTAGGATATGCATTTGGATTCAAATTTCTATCCCAATATTCCATGTTATTAATATCTACAACATTTAATTGTCCAGCTAAGCCTGCTTCAATAAATTTATAAAGAGCATCGTATTTTTCTACTTCGCTGGCTGCTTTTCTAATGAACTTAAGTTTTTGAGTTTTAGATTTTTGACTAGCTAAACTATCTCCGTTAACTGTCACAAAAGCATCTAAGTTTAAGTTATCTAAGTCCTTAAGTTTTTCGTTAAAAATTAATTGACCTATACTTCTATTTAAATTTTTGAGAAGTTGTTTAGTTATTTTCGGATTAGCTTTACTTATCTCAGAATCAATTTGCTCATTAATTGAAACAATTTCAAATTCAAGTTCATTTAAACTTCTTTCAAGCCATATTTTTGAAAACAGATACAAGTAATTACTAATACTAAAACTGGATTTTTTATAATTACCTTTTTCGTCTACGGAAAAGTTATAAATGGAAGAATAATCTTTATTATTATCGAAAGTTTTATATAGATCATTTCCAGGCTGGAGTAAAGAGTCAATTGTAGAGTTGTCAATTTTCCCTCCAAACACCATGTAATTGCCAGACTTGTTCTGACTTTCCCATGGCAACTCCTCAATCTCATCAGAAAGAATTTCTTCTGTTTCTGGATAAACCGACTTAAAACTTTCTTTGCTATACCAAAAACCTAAAACATTTCTTATATCATCTTTTGTCATAATTCAATAAACGGAAACTAATGAACTATATAAAAGCTACTATTAATTTTCCTCTAGCTCTCTAATTTTATCTAAGCGGCGATTGTGACGTCCACCTTCAAAGTCTTCTTGTAAGTATGCTTGTACAATATCCCAAGCTAAATCAGGACCAATCGTACGGGCACCAAGACAAATCACATTTGCATCATTATGTTTTCTAGCCATTTTCGCAGAATATTCATCAGAAACTTGAGCCGCTCTAACTCCCTTTATTTTGTTAGCTGAAATACAAATTCCTATACCGGTACCACAAATCAAAATTCCAGAATCTGCTTCACCTTCGATAACTTTTGCACAAGTTGCTTTTGCAATATCTGGATAATCTACTGACTCCTCAGAGTTAGTACCACAATCTAAAACTTTGATGCCTAATTTCTCTAATTCTCCACTGATAAAAGCTTTTAAAGCTACACCACTGTGATCAGATCCTATCGCCATAGTTTTAATGTCCATTTTGATCCTCTCTTCCAAGACTTCACAAGCCCTATTTCATAATAATTTTACTATTAGTAAAATATTTTTTATCAAGTCTTATTTTAACACATTTAATATTAATACCATATGGCTAATATAAAACTACATTCCAGGTGTAAAATGCAAAATAAATTGAAATTTTTCGCAGACTTCACACTAGTTAAAAGAAAGTCAATACTTTCTATAATTTCTCTATATTAAAAATTCTCTAATAGTTATTTCAATTGTAAACAATTACAACTAACTAGATCTTTGTGCACTTTATAAATTGTTAATATAAGCTTTTAGATGATATAATATTCCATAATTATTCAATTAGTTATTTTGAAGAATTTTGCTCTTTGCAATTTTTCTTAACTTGGAGGTTTTAATTTTATGAATGATCTAGTAGGAAATCTGAATAATACTGACGGCAAAAATTCATCTGTCAAATATCTTGCTTTATTTCTAGCACTAATTTTGACATTTTTAACATTCCCTACACTAACTGTAAATGCTGAATCTTTTGCAAAAAAAGGTGACGAAATCACTGTTGTAGCTACTTATAAAGTACGTTCCGGCCCAGGAACAAATTATGCTACAACTGGATACCTAGAATATGGAGATAAAGTAACTGTTTTAGATGTGACACGTGGAGGAAGTTATTCACTCTCATCTTATTCAGGAAACGTCTGGTATAAGGTTACATTTCTAGGCGGTACAGCTTACCTTTGCCACGACAGTTATCATAAGATCAGCTCAAAATCTACAGCAACTCCTGATAGACCTATTCCAACACCTGTCCCCACAGATCCATCCAATCCAGGTACTGCTCCAGGTAATGCAGCTTATACAGACTCAGAATGGCAAAAAGTATTAAACTCATTCCCACCTTCATATCATAAATCTTTAAACGCTTTACATAAAAAATACCCTGCATGGCAATTTGAGCCTGAATATCATGATTTTAGTTTAGAGTACGCTGTTAACCAACAAAAATCATATGCTGGTAGAAACTTAGTTCCTGGTTATTATGGCGACTATAGAGATTATAACTACAATAGAATGTATGATGCAGGAGGCTGGTATGCTGCAAGTTGGGATACAATTGCATTTGTCATGGATCCTAGAAACTGGCTAACAGAAAAATATGTTTTCATGTTCGAAAAACTTGGTGAAGTTGATTACGTTCCTGCAGAGAAAAGATTAGAAATTATGTTTGCAGGAAACCAAGATCTTCTAAATATGATTCCAGCAATTATTCAAGCATCGAAAGATCATAGAGTTAACCCAATTTTTGTAGGAACTAGAATTTTAACTGAAGTTAGAATAGGAAATACTATCAGTTCTTCTGCAAAAGGTACTCTACGAGCTACTCCTGAAATTATTAAAGCTCTTGGAGATAGTAGTTTTAACCCTGACTTAAGTAAACCTTACTATAACGTATTTAATATCGGTGCTTATGATGGTTCAAATCCACAGCTAAATGGTATTCTCTACGCCATGGGATATAATAGTACAGCTGAAAGCCGTGCAGCTTTGATGCTCCCTTGGGATAGTCAGTATAAAGCTATTTATGGAGGGCTTACCTTTATCCTAGGTTCTTATATTAATGCCAAACAAAATAATAACTACTACTTTAAGTTCAATATGCGTTGGCCTAAAGATCAAATTCCTTCCAGAATTGGTCACCAATATATGACCAGTGTGGTAGCTCCTGTCACAGAAGCACAGGTTCAATATCAAACATATTCTAAATCCGGAACATTAGGTGAACCTTCGGTATTCTTAATTCCTGTATATCAAGATATGACAAATACTGCATATGCTGACCCAGGTAATAGATATTATGACTCTGTCCCAGTATTCCAGAGTTCTGCTCCAAATAATGGAACTAACCTCTCAGAATTCGAATTAACTAAGGCAAAACCTTATGCAAACTCTGGGGATAAAATGCTTCTAAAGACTGCTTTCTGGCTAAGAAGTTACCCAGAAGCTGCGAATGACAACGGAATAGAAGTTATTAATCCGGACAATAAAGTAGAGGTATTAGAGCGTGTCGCCGGTACATACACAGAAGGTTACACTAATCAATGGTATAGAATTCGTTACGGAAACACTGAAGGATATATTATTGCCTACCCACCTACACAAGAAATAGTTGGAGGTAAAAATCAACAAGCTAAACCTAAACCTACTCCAACACCTAAACCTACACATGCTCCAAAGCCTTCTGGTAAGTATATGGTAGGCGATGCTAACTTGGATGGTAAAATCAACATTGTTGATATTACTTATATTGAGCAAGCTATTCGTAATAAGAGAACCTTAACTGAATCTCAAAGGAAATCAGCTGACGCAAATAAAGACGGAAAAATTAATATTGTTGATATTACTTATGTAGAACAGCACATTAGAGGTAAAAGAAAGCTAAATTAATATGAACTCAAGTCCTAAACATAGAAAAATCTTAACTTTCTTATTCGTAGTAAATATACTCTCCCTGCTATTATTAGGTTCAGACGTATCTGCTATTAGTGCAACAATAAATGTTGAGTCCACACAAGAACAAAGCGATGACATTGTTACACTAAAGGTTTCTGGGTTAACTCATGTTGAAACTAGTGGTTTTAAGATTCGACTAAATTATAACAACTCTGCTTTTGAATATATCAGCACTGATTTTTCTAAGTCTTTATCTGGAGCCTCTAAATCTGCTGAAGCAAATAGCAAAGGAATTTTAACTGTTGAATGTTACAATTCTTATCTACCAATTGGAGAGAATGATTATTTCTCTGTTAATCTTAGAGCTAAAAATTCTGGTGCAGCCTCAGTGTTAATTTCAAATTCTACATTTTATGATTTACAGGGAAATAATATTTCTGGTTCTATGCTGAAATATTTCACAGTAGAAATTAATCCTTTTAATGGTAGTGGTTCAATTTCAGATGGACAAAGTGATTCTACTCAATTAACAAATCCTCAAAATGAATCAGAGCAATCTGCTTCTATTTCGGACCAAACAAAAACTACTACTAAAGGACTTAATAAAAATAATGATAAAACAAACCCAAAAAATTCTGCTACTACAAATGAAAATACTACTAGCAGTAATACCTTCTCACCAGAAGAAATTAACCAAACAGAAAATTCTAAATTCAAATATGACTTTAGAGTTTTAATATTAATTTCAGCTATAGTTTTACTGATTTTAATAGCATCCCATATATTCAAAAAATCCAATAGAAAATAGAACGAGGTAAAAATTATGAATTCAAAAAATTTATCAAATAGAAAAATAAAAGTAACTTTTTTCACACTGTTTGTGACATTATTTCTCTTTATATCTTCCACTAACGTAAAGTCTGCAAATAATGGCGCTGTAACCATTAATGTATCTCCAAATCAAATTACATCAGAAGGATCTACAAGTACTACGGCTAATATTTCAGTTTCATCTGATTATCCTATTGCTAATTATTTGCTAACTGTTACTGTTAACGGACAAGTTGTTTCTACACCTACTGGTTTAGGTTTAAATGAAGCTAAGTCCCATACTATTAATCCAATTAAAATTAACTTATCTGGTCCAGGTAATTATGAAATTTCTGTTTCTGGTGAAATATCTATTAATAACGGTACCGACTATGAATCAATAAATGTTGCTAATTCAGCTACAGTTACTGTTTCTGCACCTACACCAAAAGCAACACCTACACCGGCTCCAAAAGCAACACCAACTCCTAAACCTTCTCCTACAACAAAGAAAACAAGCAACAATACAACTGCAACAACAAAAGCTAAACCTAGCACAAACTCAGAAAATAATAATAAGAACTATAAGAGCATTAACAAAAAGATGGTTGTAACAACAGACTTAGATATTCGTTCAAATGCAAGTCTATCAAGTACATACTTAGGCTCATTTGATAAAGGTACTGTTGTAGACGTAATCGGCGTAACAGATGATGGTTGGTATGTAATTAATTACAATGGTAAGACAGCATATCTAGCTGGGTCATACTTAAATGACTATAGCGCCTCAACTCCAAATAGTACTAGATCCAACAGCAACAATAACAACTCTAATTCTAAGAAAACTACATCATCAAAGAAAGATAGTAAGTCCAATACAAGCACTACAAGTAAAGATGATAAGACAAAAGAAACTACAAAAGCAAGGAAAACAACTACTTCAAAAACCTCGACTTTAGAAACTACAACTAAAAAATCCGACTCAGGTTTAATAATAGGTGCAAATGATTCAAATACAAATATGCAAGCAGAAAATAATAAAATCAAATCGTTATTTTCTAAATTAGATCCAACAATGTTAATCGTAATCGCACTAATTATCTTGCTAATAATCCTTATGATTGTTTATTATATTTTAAAGAAAAGAATCTTAGAGGATGAAGAACAAGATGAATTTGAAGAGCTTCCAGGTGATAATGACGAAGCAATTTATGCAAATAAATCTTCTAAAATACAAGTATCTAGAGTAAATGATTCTGAAAATTATAAAAATAATACTGAAAATTAATTAAACATAATTTTCAAAATAAGAAAAGCTCTAACTAGTTGCACAAAGATGTGCCCCAAAAGCTAGAGCTTTTTATTTTTTTCTTCTATTCTATTAAGCTAAATCACCCTTAATTCCTAAAGTTTTTTTGTAAATATACTTCATACCTTCTAAGGCTAAATTAGGTTCGTATAGATCTATTATATCTAGCTTTTCAATAAACTTAGATGATATACCACCTGTAGCTATGACTAATGGGTCAATCTTGAGAGTCTTAATTTGCTCTTCTACTATATACTTGACTGCGCCTAGATATCCATGCATTATCCCAACTTGCATACCTTCGACAGTATTAGACGCTAGAATGGAATCTGGAATTACTAATTCAACATCCGGTAATTTAGCTGTTCCAGTAAATAAAGCATCAGCAGCTAATTTAAGCCCTGGCATTATTATAGTATATTTAAAACTACCTTCCTTATCTACATAATCAAAAGTTGTAGCAGTACCAAAATCTATAATGATGCAATCTCTTTCGTATTTCATATGAGCTGCAGCTACATTAACTAACCTGTCTGCTCCAACCTCTTTAGGATTATCTGTAGCTATATTAATTCCAGTTTTTACTCCTGGCCCTATAACAACAGGTGAAATATTAAAAAACTTCTCTAAAGTCATCTTAAGGCTTTCTGTAAGGTGTGGTACCACACTACTTAGCACTGCACCTTTTATTTCAGTGGATTCTACTGAACATGACCTTAATAAATCTAATATTAGTAAACCTAATTCGTCGGCTGTTCTATCGTTTTTGCTATTCAATCTAAACGTATCTAGAACCTCTTCACCTTTATATATACCTAAAAATATATTAGTATTTCCTACATCGATAGCTAATAGCATTTCTATATTTCCTTTTTACTATTGTAAATACACAAAACTTTATCAAGAACTTTTTCAGAAACTTTAGCTTTACTCATAATTTCTAATTGTTCAGAAAACTTTTTATCTATTAGAGTAACAATATTGGTATCAGTTCCAAATCCAGCTCCCTGCTCATTTAGGGAATTAGCAACTATAAGATCTAGTCCCTTTTTCTCTAATTTTTCTTTTGCGTTTGTGATTAAATTCTCAGTCTCCATGGCAAATCCACAGAGCACAGTTCCTGCTTTTGCATGTTCTCCTGCCCAGGCTAAAATATCTGGGTTTTTCTCGAGTTGAAGAACTAATTGAGCATCAGTCTTTTTGATTTTATTTTCACTAACATTCTTGACCCTATAATCACTTACAGCAGCAGTCATTATAAGAGCATCATTACTTGCTAGATTGTGTTGTACTGCTTGGAACATTTCTGCTGCAGTTTTAACCTTAACCACCTTAATACCTGTAGGTACTTCTATGTTTACTGGTCCCGAAATCAAGGTAACATTTGCCCCTCTGTTATGTGCTGCTTTTGCCATTGCGTAACCCATTTTTCCAGTCGAATGATTACTTATGAATCTAACCGGGTCTATTGGCTCTACCGTTGGACCTGCACTAATTAAAATATTCATACCAGAGAAATCTTTTTTTGCATTTCTATTATCATTCAGTATCTTCTCGATCTCAGTTTCAATAGATTCAGGGCTAGCTAATTTACCATTACCAAAATCTCCACAGGCAAGGTCTCCACACTCAGTCTCCATAATCTTAACTTCCCTCTGTATCAACTTTTGTAAATTTTCTTTCGTTGCAGGATTATTTAACATATAGGTATTCATAGCTGGGCATAAAAGTATCGGACTTCTATTTGCTAATAAACAGGTCGAAAGCATATCATCGGCGAGACCATTTGCCATCTTCCCAATAAGATTAGCTGTAGCAGGCGCCAAAACAAAAATATCTGCCCACTTTGCAAGTTCAATATGAGAAATTTTATATGCTTGATCTTCAATATAAGGTTCAAAAACATCTGTATAAACTTTATTTTTTGTCAAAGCTTCAAAAACTTCTGTGCTCATAAATTTGAGTGCATTCTCTGTCATAATTACTTTAACCTGATGTTTTTTACTCAAATTACTAACCAGTTGTGCAACCTTAAAAATAGCTATTCCACCAGAAATTCCGAGTAAAATATTTGCCATAGCTAATCTTCCTTCCTTAAGTAGTGATAGTAGATCTTAGTAAATGCGAATAAAATAAAAGCGGCTAAGAATGCTTCAAGCACTCCATTTGTAAAAACTGTCATTCCCAATAGCACTAATATAGCGTCTTTCGTTTTATTAAGTACATTAGCATACGCATCACCAAAGAACAGATAGATCCCAGATAACACTAAAAATGTGTGCATGAAAGTTGCTGCAAAAGCAACTATAGCTGCTTGCAAAGGTTTAGATGATCTACTTTTGCTTCTTAAATTAAACAATTTCAATAAAGCAGCAGGTATCAATCCTAGGAGTAGTCTTGGTACAAAACAAATTACTATACTCCAAAAATTTCCTCGAATAATGCCATAACTTATAAATGGCGAAAATACAAAACTAGTTAAACCTGGAGCAAAAGTATTTCTCAAAAAACTTAAAAGTCCAAATATAAAACCAGACGCCAATCCATAAGCTGGTCCGAGAATTACACTTATTATAATTACTGGTAAGTGTAATGTTGTTAGTGATAATGCACCTATTGGTAAAAATCCCAATGGTGTGAAAAATAAAAGCAATTGAGTTGCAGTCAAAATTGAAAACAAAGTTAATTTCTCTAGCTTTTGTTTTCTTCGATCTCTTTCTAACATTCTCAACCTCCTATCGCTTCTTACGAATGCAATGTTATTAATGAATGTAAACTTTACAAATGACATTATAAATGAAATTTATATCTTAATTAATAATTTTTGCTTTTTTAATTATTTTCTTAGCTGATTTTGATAAGATTAAATAGCGGAGGTAAGTCATATGGCACTAACAACAGTTACTTATATAAGAAACAATGACAGAATTTTAATGCTTCATAGAATTAAAGAATTAAATGATTTCAACGAGGGTAAGTGGCTTGGGGTTGGTGGACATTTAGAAATTAGCGAAACTCCACACGAAGCAGCTTTACGAGAAATTAAAGAGGAAACTGGCATATCCCTTGATAAAATAGTTTTTCAAGGGATTGTTACCTTTGTCTACCCTAACCAAGAGACTGATTACATCTTTGTCTATAGAGCTAACTCTGAAACTACTGAAACAATTATTACTTCTGAAGGTGTATTAGAATGGATACCTGTAAATAAGATAATGGAACTAAATTTATGGGAGGGAGATTTACTCTTCCTCCCATATGTTTTAGACCAATCTGATGAAATTTTCAGTGTGAAATTAGTTTATGACGAAAATGGTAATTTAAGTAGTTACAGATTTGATTAATAACAAACTTATTCTGGTAGCTTCTTAATTAACTCCAAATTTTTAATCATCTTCATTTTTCTGGTTATTTACAAATTTTCTTTTAACTGAATTTATTGCAGCACTTGCGACTAATATTAAACTTGACACCTGAATGCTTGCAAATCCAACACCAGTACTGGCGATTGTGCTGGCTGATTTTTTGTTTGCTGATTCTTGGCTTCCTGATTCTTTATTAGAATTTTCTGCAGTTAATTTCGCATCTGCTTGGCCATTATTTCCACTTGTATCAGATTTTGCATTGTTTTTTTTCTCTCGACTAAGACTCTCATTATCTTTATTAAATTCTGGTCTAATTGGATTAACAATCTTTTTGCTTGTATGATCAGTATTATTCTCACTTGATACTGCTTGATCTTTATCTGATGCATTGGTATCTACACTTGTATTCTCATTAATCTCTGGTTTTGCACTTGTACTTTTGCTCTCTTTAGTACTTGCAGAAGTCTTAGGTTCTTTACTTTCTACAGTATCATTTTTACTTGTTGGAGTTGTTATTTTGTTACCTTCTTCAACAATTGAAATCGTTAACTCACTGATCAATTTTTCTTGATCTAAATTTTTTATTTGCAGCTTATAATCACCAATTTTTAGACTAGCTAAGTATCCAGGATGAATGAACAATGTTGTCTTATTCTCGTTCAAAGAATAGTTATCTGAGGCTAATTGTTCTCCATCAATTAAGACATTGAAGTTTACATCTTTTAAGTTTAAAGGTATTTCTATATAACCCATTTTTGCATTCCACTTTAACACCTTAGATTCAGTTTTTTCTTCAAGTTCAAGCATTTCTACCTCAACTTTTTCAGCTGTAGATTCCTCAGCAAAAACATTATGTGCACCTAAACTAAAACTCACAACTAAGAAAGCTGTGGCAATTAGACTTCTTACTTTGGTTGATTTTGTTGATTTGTTTATCATTTCTTTTTCCTCCTAAAATATCAACTTGGAAATATAATACTTTTTTGAAATGACTTAAAAATTTACAAAAAGCTAATAAGCTTCACAAAAACAAACAAAAAGAGTCAGAAAAACAATTCTGACTCTTTAACAAAACTCAATAGTATTAGGATTAATCACTAAACTAATTTTTCTCTAAGCTTGTCAGCATCACTCATAATATGGAAGTGTACGTGGAAAACACTTTGGCCTGCCTTCTCACCGCAGTTATTTATTATACGTAACCCCTGTTCTTCAAGCTTTAGTTTACTTGCAATTTCAGGGATCGCTTTAGTTATAGCTAGACTATCTTCTCCACTTTGAGAAAATAACTCTAAGGCATTAGCATAGTGATTTTTAGTAAGCAATAATAGATGAGTTTCAGTTTGTGGGTTAGCATCTTTGAAACAGGCTACACTTTCATTCTCATAAACAATTTCTGTTGGAATTTCACCGTTAGCTAATTTACAAAATATACAATTTTTATCAATCATTAATTTCACGCTTTTAACCTTTCACTCATTAAGCTGTTAGCAACAAGTTTTTCCACCTAACTGGCAATCTAATTTATTGCGCTAAAATTTCTTCTACTGCAGCTTTCGCATTCTCTAATGCAGCTTCTAGTTTACTACTATCTTTACCGCCTGCTTGCGCCATATTGGCTTTGCCTCCACCGCCTCCGCCAGCAACTTTAGCAGCAACTTTTACAATATCTCCTGCTTTAACACCCTTTTCAATTGCTTGATCAGAAGACATTACCAAGAAGTTAACCTTTTCAGCTTCTTTACGTCCCAAAATTACAACTGCTGGATCAAGTTCAGCCATAAATTTATCTCCTAATTCACGCATTTGATCAACTGAATCTGTATTTACCTCAGTTACTAGTAAGCTTATACCTGCAAGTTTTTCTGAATCTCCTAGAAGATCCTTATTAGCTGATTCCATCTTGGCATTTTCTAAGGTTTTTACTTCTTTTTCTAGTTCTTTGTTCTTTTCTACTAAATTATCTAATCTAGAATCTAGTTCACTTACAGATGTGTTTAATTTATCCGATAGGCTCCTTAATAACTCTCTATCAGCATTGTAATATCTCAACGCATTAAATCCTGTAGCAGCTTCAATGCGTCTAATACCTGCGGCAACAGAAGTTTCAGATAAAATTCTAAAAGAGCCAACTTGTGAGGTGTGTTTCAAGTGTGTTCCCCCGCATAACTCGATTGAGTAATCTCCACCTATGTAGATAGTTCTCATTATTTCCGCATAAGTTTCATCAAATAGAGCAATTGCACCCTTAGCTTTAGCTTCTTCAACTGGTTCCCAAAGTACTTCAACAGCAAAATCTTCTAAAATTGCCCAGTTTACTTCTGCTTCAACTGCTGCTAATTGCTCAGCACTTAAACCACCTTGATGAGTAAAGTCGAAACGGAAATACTCTCCGTTAAATTCTGAGCCTGCTTGGATAACATGCTCACCTATAACTTTTCTCAAAGCCTTATGCAAAAGGTGTGTTGCTGTATGGTTTCTAGCTGTAGCTCTTCTATTATCTCTATCAACTTCTAACTTAATATTTCTATCAGCAAATAATGTGCCTTCTATCACTTTCGCTTGGTGGAAGTAAACTTTATCCCTGTTCTTATTAGTCATGATAATTTCTATTTTGGTATCACCTTGGCTAGCTAGACCCTTGTCGCCTATTTGTCCACCACCTGTTCCAAAGAATGGAGTTTTATCTGTAATAATGACTACGTCTGCACCTGCTTCAACAGAGTCAACTAGCTTGTACTTGTCGCCATTCTCTACCAATAAGTACAAGATTTTGCCTTCATCGACAAAAGTTTCATATCCTGTAAAATTAGTAGGTTCAATCTGAGCAATTTCTTTTGGCATCTTATCACCTGCCCAGGCAGATTGAACATTCTTCTTAGTATTAGCTTGAGCTCTCAGACGTTGCTCTTCCATCAAATCATGGAAACCTTGTTCATCAATTTCTAATCCAGACTCTTTTGCAATTTCTTTGGTTAAATCTAACGGGAATCCGTAGGTGTCATGAAGTTTGAATACATCCTCTGCTGGCAAAGCCTCTAGTTTATTATCTATAGCATTTTTAATATAGCCTTCAAGTATCTTACTACCAGAACTTAATGTACCTCTAAATGTTGTTTCCTCAGAATCTATGGTATATAAGATAAATTTCAAATTAGATTCAAGCTCTGGATAAGCATCTTTAGATTGTGCTACGACTTCTTCTACAACTTTGCTCATGAAGTTTTCTTCTACACCTAATAAGCTTGCCTGACGTACAGCACGTCTGATTAAGTTTCTCAAAACATAACCACGACCATTGTTACTTGGTGTAATTCCATCTGAAACCATCATAGTTGCTGATCTTGCGTGGTCAGTAATAATACGTAAGCTAATATCGGTTTTTCCGTCTGTTCCATAAGTCTTGCCACTTACTTCGCACACTTTACCTAAGATAGACTTAACTGTATCAATTTCATAGATACTATCAACATCTTGGACAATTGTTGCTAAACGTTCTAGGCCTACACCTGTATCAATATTCTTTTGTTTAAGATCTGTATAAGTACCATCCTCTTGACGTTCAAATTGACTGAAAACACTATTCCAGAATTCCATATAACGGTCACAATCACATCCAGGGGCACAAGTAGGTTTACCACAAGAGTATTTCTCTCCACGATCGTATAAAATTTCTGTACAAGGACCTGAAGGGCCTACACCATGCTCCCAGAAATTATCAGCTTTACCTAGTCTGTAAACTCGATCTGCTGGTACACCAACTGTTTTTGTCCAAATATCAAAAGACTCGTCATCTGATTCATATACTGTTGGGTAAAGTTTATCTGCTTCCATTCCAAGAACCTGGGTACAAAACTCCCAAATCCATGGAATCATTTCTTTTTTGAAATAATCTCCAAAAGAAAAATTTCCAAGCATCTCAAAAAAGCTAACATGTCTTGCAGTGTAGCCAATATTTTCTAAATCACCAGTACGTACACATTTTTGGCTATTGGTGACTCTTTTCGCCGGAGGTATAGCGGCGCCAGTAAAGTATGCCTTCATTGGAGTCATACCTGCATTAATTAATAAAATTGACGGGTCATTTTTGGGTACTAAAGAAGCACTTGGAATACGCAAGTGTCCTTTTGACTCAAAAAACTGTAAATATGCTTCACGCAATTCATTTACTGTCATATATTTCATGTTTTATACCTCTTTTTTGTTTATAATTTCAGTTTATTATTATATCATAGTATAAAATAACTATTATTTTCTTAACTTAAGCAATTTTAAAAAATATTATAATTAATGGGGATCTCTATGGACAATTTTATAAATTCTCGTTTTAAAACAACAACTTCTAAAAACTGCAAAGTAATTTCAAGGACTGCACTGGTTATTACATCAGTCTTATCTTTACTTATTTTAGGAATATTACTCATAAGCTTTTTTACCTTTAACTTCAATGATTTCCTTGCATTTTTAAATTGGAGTATGTGTATATTAGCTTTAGCGATTCCTACTCAACTCTTTGTCAAGAAATTAATATCTTTCAGTGCAGATTCAGCTTTCTTTTATTCAATTGTTTTTTCCTGGTTGGGCATAGGCTTTACTACCTGGTGTCTAGCTCATTTAGGTTTGCCTGTATTTACATCTCGCTTTATTCAAGTTATCTTGATCGTAGCAATTCTCGCAAGTGGGATACTTAATATTCTAAAAAAAGATACTCATAAATTAACAGTCAAAGGCCACTCTTCTATTAATCAAGTACTTTTAACTACATTAATTTTTCTAAGTTCGTTTGCAGTAGGAATATATTTTAGGACACTTAAGCCAGAAATTTATGGTTTGGAAAAATTCATGGATTACGGTTTCATGATGAGCATGTGGAGAGATAATTCATTACCCGCCAAAGATATGTGGCTTGCTGGTCATTCTATTAATTATTATTATTTTGGTCAATATCTTTTCACTCTCTTGGCTAAACTTACAAACATTGAGCCAAAAATCTCTTACAATCTCTCTATGGCTGCCAGCTTTTCCATAACTTTCACACTTGCCTACTCATTAATTAGAGATATTATTATCTATAAAATCAAAGAGAATAAAGGTTCATATAATTTTATAGCAAATTTTAGTGGGTTATTAGCATCATTGCTTCTTTGTCTTGCTGGAAATAGTCATGCATTCTTTTATAGACCAAGCTTCCTTGGACATGGACTAATCAAATATCTACAACGCTTCGGGACTAAAACGGGCAAAATTAGTGAATTCTATTTCTCAGATTCTACTCGTTTTATTGGACATAATCCTGACACCAGCGACAAAACTATTCATGAGTTTCCTCTGTATTCTTATGTTGTAGGGGATCTTCATGCTCATATGATTAATCTAAGTTTTGTTCTATTATTTTTAATAATTCTATTTGCTTTTTATGTTTATTTACGCAAAGCAGAAAACTTGTTAAGCAAGAGATCCTTAAGTTATTCCACTGCTTTAGGCTTTTTACTTGCAATATTCTCAATGACTAATTATTGGGATTTTGCTATTTATTTTGTCGTAACCTTTTTAACTATAACTATAGCTTTATTATCTAAGGGCAAAAATAATTGGCTTAGCATCCTACTTTTCATTGTTCAAACACTAACTTATTTCATTCCATTCTTGTTAGATTTTGGAAACCCACTAATTAAATTAGGCTTATACCTTATCGCAAGTATTTGCTCATATATAATATATAAATATAAAAATGACAGTTTAACTATTTCTGGATTCTATCTCAGCTTGATTTTTGTGTTTAGTCACTTCTTTAGCCTTCAAATGAATCTTAACATGTCACAAATGCCAAAAACTTTTAAACTGGTTCATAATAACTCTAGTTTGTATCAGTTATTTATACTCTGGGTATTTCACGCTTGCATAGGAATTATATACATTGTTTATATGTTCTGGTCGAAACGCAATAGATTAAAATTCAACCTAGAAAATCAAAATTTGGTACAAGCCATAACTAATCTTCCTGCTGACAATTTATTCATCTTCATTCTAGTATGTTGCGGTTTAGGCTTAATTCTTGTACCTGAAATTATTTATCTCAAAGATATTTATGAAGTTAATTTTGCACGAGCTAATACTATGTTTAAGTTCACCTACCAAAGTTTCGCCCTGTTATCTTTGGGTGCAGCTTACTTCTTTGGAGAATTGTTATTTAAATTTATGCCAAAGAAGAATGTTGCAGGACTTGAGAGTGCGGAAATATTTAATAATAAGGTAAATTATATTAATAAAGAAAGAAATGATTGGAATTTCAAATATTTACTCCCTCTTTTAGCCTGTACACTTGGTCTTATCATTCCATTCTCTTATACAAGTAGTATTTCTGATTGGTTCGACTCCAGCAAAGACAAAGCCAAACGCAGCCTTGATGGGAGTAGATATATTGCTAATCTAAGTGTAGAAGATGATACTGGAGTGCATCACAGCCTAAAAAATCGATTAAATCTAATTGACTATCTTAATGAAAATGAATTTACTAGTGTAAATATACTTGAATCATACGGAAGCTCTTACTCAGATTACGCTTCAGTATCTGCTTATACTGGTTTAGCAACTGTTCTAGGCTGGGAAACTCACGAATGGTTGTGGAGAACTACATCCTTTAAAGAAAGTTCATATCAAAATTTAATAGCACCTCTACAACATGAAATAAATGAATTCTATACGACTGACAATAAATCCTTACAAATAGATTTTCTCAAAAAATATAAGATAAAGTATATAGTTGTCGCTGAGCTTGAAAGGATCAAGCATCCTGATATTAATGAGTCTGCACTCCAAAATTTAGGTAAAATAGTATTTTCAAGTGGTGATAATTACCTAATTGAAGTACAAGCAAATTAAGTATTTACTTGGAAGATAATAAAATTAATACAGCGAAATCTACATCGAAAAAAGCCGTAATCTTTAAAAATAAAGATTACGGCTAATTATAAATCTTCTTATTAATACACTCTACTATTTTGCTTCTAGAAGACCTGATGGATCTGGAATTTTGATTGTTGTTTCTGCAAATAATTGTAAGTCTTCACCTTCTATTGAACCTGAAATTGTTTCAGGGTTATTTTCAATAATTAAGTTAAATACTTTCAACTTAGTTTCGTAATCCACGTCAGTAACATAGCTCTTGCCATATACATTTTCAAAGATAGAATCCATATTATCTCCCCACTGAACTTCATATTCTGCTGGGTATGTTCCACCTTTTTTGCCTTCTTTAGTTCCATTAACTACTTCTGCATCATCATTATCATTTTCTGATTTTGTAGTTGTAGTTGTCGTTGTAGTCTTATTTGTTTCTTCTGAACTTGTAGTAGTTTTTGGTTTTTCTACAGTTGTAGATTCACTAGTAGTATTTGAGCTTTTATCAGATGATGTAATTCTTGGTGCATCTGCTGGGCGGTTGAAGAATCCTTTTTCCTTAAGTAAGTACGCCAACCCTAGAATTGCTAACGCTAAAACTATTAGTAGTATTGCTACTAAGAATACTTTACGACCGCCTTTACTTCTATCATCATCTTCATCAAAATCCAAAGTCTCTTCTGATTCAGCTCTACTTGACATATAACGAACATCTTCTTCATCATGACCACTTTCATCGTAATCATAATCATCATTTTCTACTATCTTCGCATAAGCTTTTTGGAATCTATCTGGTTCTTCAGTTTCTTCTACCTCTACTGCCTCTTCTTCGAATTCATCATATTCTTCTTCGTCGTAATTGTATTCAGCAGCATCATCAATATTCTCTGAGTTTAAATAATCAGCTTGCTCAACCTTTTCGTTGTCATTATCATATTCATCTTCATGAGTTTCAGGGCTTTCGGTATAATCCTCATGCTGTTCATAGTTAGAATCTTCCTTGTACTGCTCATTTACTTCTTCTTTCTGAGCATCTTCAGTTTGTTGACCATGTTGAGCATGTGCATTAGCAATTGCACCAGTTACTGCGATTCCAGCTGCACTGGCTGCATATTTAGCGTTTTCACCTTCAACTTCAGCTTGAGCTGATTCAAGCTCTGCTAAATACTCATCTGTAAATATTTGTGTTGATTGAGTATCACGGCTAACGAAACCATCACCACGGTATTTCTTACTTGTTACAAAAATATCTTCAACGAAACTCATCATGAATTGGAATGGTTCGTGTGGATGTTTTAGAGTCATATATTCATGAATTAACTCTGCTGATTCTTGTTGATCATAAGCTTCATCTAAAATTTTCAGCAAATTATTTTGACCTAAAGATTTTATAACGTTATTTGTCGCTAAGATAATGCAATCATCAACTCTTAATTGGGCAATATTTGAGTATTTAATTGAACCTGCTCGGCCTGCTGCATATATATCATAGTTATCAACAGCTTCACCATGGAAGTTCTCTGCTTTGAATTTAAAATCATTCTCTGTCAATGGGTAAAGAGTTTCATCTCTGTACAAGAAAGCAACTGCCTCACCTAAAGTAACTGCCGCTAATTCACTCTCTTTAATTATAACTCCAGAATAATAAGGTCTAGATTCACGTTTTTGAGTATCAAGATTGAATTTACCTGTTAACTTAATAGCATTTTCTGCCATATCATTAACTACAGAATCAATGTCAGCATTTGTCTTAATAGCTTCTGTAATTTGGTCCTGACTTACTCTTTTCTCTAGTAAATTATCTCTATTAGCATCTTTTTTCCTTGTAGAACTAATATTCAAGTAGAATCCTAAGGCGGTTCTATCTAACGTAATGTCCAAATCATTTGTTTGTGGAAATCTGTTGCTACGACCATCTAAGTAAAAGATATTGATCAAGCTATCATTCTTAACTTCATGGCTGGTAACGGTCGTCGCAAGTCTAGTTAATTTAGCCATAATTACCTCCAGTAATATTCTTTCTAATTCATTTTAATCAAGTTTATAACTCATGTAATTATAGCACATGCAATTTAATGCTTCATGAAAACATTGCTTTGTTCATAAAGTATGTGCATTTTATTAACAACTTTTATTCTAAAAAATTCTATTCAAATTCAACTTCAATTTCTTCTTTTTTTGGGAAAATTCTATGCATTTCAAGCTTGTTAATTAGATGCTGTATTCCCAGAAGTCTTTGCTCAACAATATCAGAAATATTTCTATAAATTTCTTTTTGACGTTTAATTGGTATGTCCACTTTTTCCTTAGAAAGTTCTTTATAGATATTGGTCTCAATTTCGTTAAATCCTAAATTAGTAAAACATCTATCTTTAACTGCTACACTCATAGGCAAGATATATTTTAGAGATTGTAAATATTTATCATTACATTGCAAGGCTACACTAAAAATAAAATCCTCTATAAATTTTTGCTTTGTATAGTTACCTTTATAATATCTATCTATATTTCGTAAATATTTCTTGTAACTATTTGCTTCACCTAAAATTTTCAAACCCAAATCAGTATAACGATTTTGTTTCAAAGCCATAACAAGGAATATTCCACCTGGTAACAGTAACCACATTGGCACAAAGAAGTTAGAGACAAGTGAAATTAATACGGCTGAGAATATGTAAAATAAAGCAACAATTAAGTGTATCTTTTTTGTTTTAATTTTTCTTTCAGCTAACAAATAATTATTTTCGATACAATATAATTCCATAGCTTTTTGAAATCTTGAGAGTTTACTCATATTTTTATCCAAATTGCTTTCTATTATTTGGGATAATTCTTCGAGTGAAATAGAGTTGCTTCCCTCCATTAAATTCCAAATCCAATGTAGAACTACTCTTTCATAATATTGCAAGTGCATCTCATCAGGTAGCAATTGCTCATCTGCTCGCCATAGTCTCTTTTTATTAATATCAAGGAAACCATTGCTTATAAGTGTGTAAATCACTGCCCAAACTGTATTGGCATCAACTTTCTTATTTTTGAGAAAAGCTATTCCAGTCGCCGAAATTTCACCAAACATGCTAAATTTAACTTCTGGTGCATCTTTGTAGCGATCAATATATTTTTTCAATAATACAATAACAAAATAAACTGAGGCTAGAATGAGCAAAACTCCAACAATATATCTGCTAACTACTTGATATCTAAACTTCTGAATCTGCTTCCAAAGATAAGTGCTTTCTTCACTTTTGATTTTCTCATACATACTTTCATTGGAATTTTCAGTTAAAGTAATTTTAGTTTTTGCTAACCAGTCGCTTGGATATAACAAACGGATATCTACTCTAGTATTTTCAGGAATAAAATTAGAATAACTAATATACGCATCTGATGGTATGTCCAGGATCTCACTTCTATCAATATTTAAAATTTCTAATATCTCTGAAATGAACGCAGGTTGCAATAGTTTTCCCAAATCGTCTAAACTATTATGCTCGTATAAATTGTATTTATTAATTTCTTCTGGAAAAATCACTGAATCAAAACTCACTATTAAGGTATAGCCATTAATAATAAAATCTCTATTCTCATCAAGTAAAGTTAAATCCGTAATAGCTGCATCATTAAATCTTTGGCTTGCTGAGTTTATCGTGTAAGAAACTCTAATTCTTTTCGTTGTTTCTTCAGGTAAGGAAGTTTTCAATTTAATGTTAATCTTATCTCCTAGGTCTGAAATAGTATAGGAATTAATTTGATCCTTTTGGAATTCATTAACTTGAGTCGCTTTGATATATTCCAGAGTTGGCTCATCTGAATTTACCTCTGCTAACTTTATATCGCTAATAGATATAAACTGATTCTTCTGATAAGGTACGGATATATTTAATACATTAACAACACTTTTTGTTTTTACATCAAATTGCAAAACTGCTTCTACACGACCATCTCTAAGAATATTAATGTGATTAAATACAGAGTTAAATGTTAATCCATTTCTCTTATTATCAGTCTCTGCACTAAGTTCTGTTTTTAAGAAAAAAGTAAAAAATAGCACAATAAACAAGATTGCAAATAAAATTTTATTGAAAATTTTACTGTTTTTAATCTTAATCAGTTCATCGTGCATATTATCACCTTTTATTATTATTACTTACCTACTCCTCTATATCATCATTTGAGGCTTCTTCACCTGGAGTTTCTGTCAAATCTGGCTCAGGCTCAGGCTCAGGTTCTGGTTCTGGTTCTGGTGTAGGATCTTGTTCAGTGTTATCAAGATCACTTGATGAAGGCTTACTTTCTACATCTTTAGTTGTTGAATGAGTTTCACTAGGAGTCCCTGAACCAATTTCGCTTGTGGCAGAAGTCGTTCTCGGAGTCTCAGTGACCTCTGGAGCAGCTTCTTCATGATTATGATCTGTATTAGCTCTGGCTTCAGTTTTTCTATATGTAGCCTCTGTAGTAACTTCAACATCTTTTATATCTATAACACCTTCGAACAATTTAGCAATTTTAGCATCACTCATTCCGTATACAGTTTTGGCTAAATGCTTAATGTTTGAAGCTAGATCAGGTACTAGACATGCCATTCCCTGAATATATGTTTCTTCGAAAGTCCCAAGAATAGGTACATGTTCTGAAATTATTTTAGACTTTAGAAGTCCTTGGACATTTTGCAATAAGTTGAAAATATCATTAAGTCCTAGATTGGTTGTGACTAATGGGAAAACTTTATCAACCATTTCATTTAATTGACCTAAGCTTGCTTTTTTTGCTCCATCAAAAATTGATTTGAGAATTTTTCTCTGTCTCTCAGTTCTTTCATAGTCTGAATTACCTACACTTCTAATTCGTCCATAATTCAAGGCTTGTTTACCGTTTAATTTTTGCTTACCAGGTTTTTTTAATAATCCAGAATTTTTAGGTTCTTTGATTAAAGTATTGTAATAGGCTAGGGCTTCGTTAATAGCAGGAATTTCATAGTCTTTGATATCGATTTCAACGCCACCTATTGTGTCAATTATTTCTGCTAAAGAAAACATATCAACTAGAGCAAAATGATTAACCGCAACTCTATAATTGTATTCAATTGTCTCCATTAATAACGGTGGACCACCGAGTGCATTTGCACTATTTAACTTACTATATCCATAATCAGGAATATATACATAAGTATCTCTCAATAGAGAATTCAGATGAATTTTCTTATGCTTCAAGTCTATAGATGCCAAAATCATTGAGTCAGATAATGATTGTTCTTCGGCCTCTCTTGAATCAACTCCAATTAATAATATATTTAAAATATTTTCATCAAAAATAATATCTTTAGGCAAATTTTTTGCTAGTTTTGAATTTAATTTTCTAATTGCATCTTGATCAAGGTTTTTGCCGGACTTACCATCTTTATCAATTGCTAAAATTCCGTGCTCATCTGATGATGCTGAACTACGTGTATAATCACTTTTATTAACAAAATTAATTCTCGCTATCTTACTGAAAACAAATACAACTACAATTAATATAAATGCTAATAAAACAGTTAGACTAATAACACCAGTCTTTTTACCAGTACTAAGACGCTTAAACTTCTCAAGTATTGAAGTTTTTTCATTTTGACCTTCAAGCTCACTAGATTCAGCATTCTCTTTTGTATTCTTACTTAATTTGCTATATCTAATTCCTGAATCATTTTCAATTTTTGAATTTCTAACATCATCACTCATAATAATTTTATTACCTTTATCTAGGATAACTTTAAATTAATAAAACTCGTCTAAATTTTCTACTAAAATCTCCCCTAGTTCTTGACATGATTCAATCGCATCGCTATCCGGATAGTCCTCCGCAATAACTCCAGAAGCTACCAAATTCAAGTTCATGTCATCACAGACGTCTTCCCATTTTCTCATCCATTTCCCGTTACCACTTGAGTAAGATCCAAAAATAGCAACAGGCCTATCGCCTAAAGTTTCAATAGCATTTGAGAAAAATGGTTCGAATTCAAATTCTTCTAGTTCTTCATCGCCTGAAGCAGGACAGCCAAAAGCAAAAGCATCGTAATCTTCTAAATTATCTATCAGGAATTCAGATACTTCAAAAACATTAGCTTCTGCTCCCATACTCTCTATACCTTCTGCTACAGCGTCAGCCATAGCTGCTGTATTTCCACTTGCACTATAATAAATAACGGCAATGCTATTCATATGACAAAACTCCTTTAATCTCCTTAATTTAATACTTTTTGATAAATGGTATTAAATAGCAATATATGCGATTTGTAAAGTATTTTGTATGCCTATTTATAATAATTTCTATTTAACTTAAATAATTATTTAAGTTAGTAACTTGGTTTTTATTTACTTTCATCATTATTTGGCTTGCGATTCCTACGTTTCTTAACATTTTTACCCATATCATTAATAGTGCTTTGATCGGAGTGATCAATCTTCTTCCAGCCTGGTCTTTTGCCCAGTGCCATAAAAATTGTTAAGCTAATTATCAATAGATATATCGGATAAAATAATATTCCTTTCCACTGACCCTCCCAATGCTGATTCTCAACTACAGTCAAAATATAAATAAATAAGCTTAAGACTACTTCCCCTACAAGAGCACTAAGTAATATAGCTTTCAACATTGACCAGAAGCCTAAAGTTATACCTAATAAAATCATGCTTAAGACCCATAAAACAGGTGAAACTAAAAGTACTACGTACATAATAGAAAACATAAATGAGTCTAAATTTTCAATACGACCGACAAAAACAGACTTCAATAAAGGCTCGGCTTTAAGCTCTAATAATTCTCTCAAACCATATGACCATCTCCATCTTTGTTTGATAGTGCTTATCATATCTTCTGGTTGTTCGTCATAAAATTTTGCTTCTCGTGAATATGTAATAGTTTCACCCTTTAAATTGACATCCATGGTAAACTCTAAATCTTCAGTCAAGCTATGAGTTTGCCATCCATGTTCATCAATAATATCGTAAGCAAAAGCAAATCCAGTACCACCTACTGAAGTTAAGCTTCTACCTGACATATAACGTGGATGATCGACCCCTCGTTTTTGCATAATCCAGAATAAACTATTCGCATTTGACCAGATTGTGGCTGAAGGATTTTTTCCTATCCTATATCCTATTATTACCCTATCTCCATAGTTATAGCGCTTGTTCATTTCTAGAAGATAGTTTTCGTCCATAACATTATCTGAGTCTATTACAGTAATTAGATCATAATCTGTTCTATCATATTTTTTAATAAATTGGTCAAAGAACCAGTTTAAAGCATATCCTTTCGATTTATGCTCTGGGTCAAAACGCTCATAGACATTGGCTCCAAGCTCTGCAGCTATCTTAGCCGTATTATCTGTACAGTTATCTGCTATCAAAAATATTTCATACTTATCCTTTGGATAATTTTGAGCATTCAAAGAGTTTAATAAGTTCGTAATAACTTTCTCTTCATCGTGTGCACTAATAACAATCGCAAACTTATTATAAGGTTTCTCAGGTCCTGTGCGATTCTTATATTTTTTAAAAATTGGTAACGCTATATATACCTGATATATCGAATAAATTAGTCCAAAAATATTTCCTGCTATTAAAATAGTTATTAAAATCTTTGTAAATAAGCTTAAATTTTCCCAACCCATATTAATCACTCTCGTATCTATACTTTCTGTCAATATTTTTTAGTTCTTCATTAAGTTCTTTCAACAGCTTGGATTTCTCAGCGAAAGTTTTGTCCTTCATTTGCACCATCACTTGCGTGGTAAATTGAACTTTGACATGTAAAAGCATTTGCTTCCAAGCTCTAAACCAATCATCCATTTTTCCAGATTGCTTCAAAAATTCACCAACCATAGAAATTGCTTCGAGAGCTTCTTTTAGTTTTTTCTCATTAAAAGTCCCAACTTGACCAGAGTCTCTCTGAATATAATGATAAAGTGGCCTATTGGTAAAGGCTACCTTATCAGCTTGACTTAGCACCTTAGCTGCAACAGCAACATCTTCAAAATAAATGCTTGGAAATCTGAACTTAATTGAATTTAATAATGATCGCTTATACAACTTGTTCCAAGCAAAATTGGGGATAGATAATAAATCCAATGATTTCTTTGCCGCTTTTTCACCACTAATTACTGGCTTAATAAATGCTAAAGGGAAAATAATTTTTCTACCATTTTCTTTTTCCAAAAACAAATTGCTAACTGCTATATCTGCATCTCTTTCTGTTGCAGCTCTAAGCATGGCGCTAACGTAATCTTTTTCAACATAGTCATCCGAGTCTACGAAGCACAACCATTCGCCTTTAGCATTGTCAATGCCTGTATTTCTAGCTTCTCCTGCACCCTGATTCTCTTTGTTTATCAGCACGATTTTGTTTGGATTCTCTTTACGGTAACGCTCTATTATTGCAGCAGAGTCATCTGGCGAACCATCATTTACCATAATAATCTCAATATTATCGTAATCTTGGTCTAATAGTGACTCAATACAACGCGGCAAAAACTCAGCTGTCTTATATACAGGCACTATTATAGACACTAAATCATTATTCACAATTTCTTTTCTCTCATCTGTCCCCTGCAATTTTCATACCTCAATTTATTTTAGGCTTTTATTATACTAATTATTGAACTCATAAGCTATGAACTAACTTAGAATTTACTAATTAAAGCCTTTTTGAGCTGCTACTGCTTTTCTTGCATAATACTCATCACCTTCATAAGGTAATCTAACTCCATTAATCTTCATATACTTTTCTGCACCTTTACCCAACAAGATAATACATGACTTAATACCTTCTTCTTGCCATAATTTCATAGCATTATCATAAGCTGTTTGTATAGCTTCAATTCTCTCGTCAATTCTTGTTACCGGCAAACTCGAGTCAATATGTATCACTATATCGTCAAATATATTATCTAAACTTTCAAAATCATTATCATCTCTAGTAATATAAACTTCATCAACTCTTCCGTTACAAGCAAGTGCTATACCTTCGCGACGGTTTTCGGCTTTATTTCCAACTGTACCAAATACTGCAACTCTCTTATATTCTGGATATTTATGTTTAATGTGGTCAAATACTGCTTCAAAACTAATGCCATTATGGGCAGCATCAATGTGAAAAATAACATTATCATTATCACCTTTGACATCAATAGTTCTGTCACGCATTTGTACAATCTCAAGAGCCTTTCTGATAGAGCTCTCATCAACATTCATTAACTCCGCAACAGCAAGAGCTTGAGCTATGTTCTCTAAGTTAAATATTCCCTCTAATTTAGTATTCAACCTTAGTTTTTTGTTATTTTTTTTCAAAACTGCAGTGAAGTTCATGCCAATGTGTTCTAATTCAATATCTTTGATATAAACATCAAAATAATTAGCATCATGTTTTGAGTTTTTATTTATTTCTGTGCCGACTTCCAAAATTACATGAGTATTTTGAGCAGCTAATCTTTGTTCCTCTAAATAATCACTAGTCTCATTTAGAATAGCGACTTCACTACGTTCCAACAGTTTTAATTTAGATTGTAGGTAATCTTCAAAGGTAGGATGCTCGACATCTGATATGTGATCAGGAGCTATATTTGTAAACACTCCAATTTTGAAATTCATTCCATAAACCCTGTCGTACTTAAGAGCTTGCGAAGATACTTCAATTACCATGTTTTTTACATTATTTTGTACTGCTTTATAGAGTATATAAAATAGTTCCATAGGCTCTGGCGTTGTCAGCTTGGAGTCTAAATGATTTACACCATCAAAATTACCCAAACTAGAAATTAATCCAGGAAGTACTTTACCTTCTAACTCGGCTTGAGCTTTAAGCATTTCAAATATCAAACTTACGGTTGTGCTCTTACCCTTGGTACCAGTAACACCAATAAAATTCAACTTAGTTTCTGGATTAGAAAAGTAGGCAGATACACAAACTGCAATACTTCTACGTAAATTATCAACCTTAATGAGAGGCAAATCTACTCCATAATCTTTGTCAGCTAAATAAGCTACTGCACCTTTTGCCTTTGCTTGCTCCAAGTATTCAACTTTAAAACTGTTACCTTTGCAGATGAACAAACTATTCGGCTCAATTTCTCTCGAATCATATGTAACGAAAGCAATCTCAATATTTTCTGGTTTTTCTTTCAAAGATAAAGATGGAGAAAACTCTACTCCCACCCCATTAGCTTCTAGTTTCTTAATATATTCAAGTAAATTAAGAATATTGTCATCTGAAATATCTCTCTTATACAAAATGTAATCTCCTTTACAACATTCAAATAATAATTAGCAAACCTGAATGTTGAAGTTTGTTTAAATATCTTGAAAGCAAGTATAGCATAATAACTGCTAATATCTAAAATAAGTGATAAACTTTATAGGTATATAGGAGGATAAAAATGAGTAATAATTTGTGTGATATTGCAGTCCTAGGCATGGCTGTTATGGGTAAAAATTTAGCCTTAAACATTGCTGACAATAATTATAAAGTCGCAATATATAATAGAACTACAAGCAAGGCTATTGCAGCTGCAGAAGAAAATCCTGAGCAAAATCTAAGTGTATTTGTGACCTTAGAAGATTTGGTTGCTAATTTAAAGCGCCCAAGAAAACTTCTGTTGATGGTAAAAGCTGGAACCGCTGTTGATAAGCTTATTGAGAGTTTACTTCCTCTTCTTGATGAGGGCGACATTATAATGGATGGTGGAAATTCTCACTTCCAAGATACCCAAAGACGTTTCGAAGACTTACAAAGACACGGTATACAATACTTAGGTGTTGGTGTTTCTGGTGGTGAGGAAGGTGCTAGACGTGGTCCTGCAATCATGCCTGGTGGTAGCAAATCAGCTTATGATGCAGTTGCTGATATATTTGAAGCTATTAGCGCTAAGGTTAATAAGGATGAAGCCTGCGAAGCGTATATGGGCTCTGGTGGAGCTGGACACTATGTCAAAATGGTACATAACGGTATTGAATATGCTGACATGGAAATTATTGCTGAGATTTATTCACTACTTAAATCAAATGGGTACAGCAACCCTGAAATAGCAGATGTATTTGAAAATTGGAGCAAAGGTGAGCTATCTTCCTACCTCAGTGAAATTACTGTAGATATATTGAGAGAAAAAGATTTAGCAAATCCTCAAGATGACTTACTTGATGATATAGAAAGCAAAGTTGGTGCAGAATATCGCAGTATTGGTGCCAATAACGATAGTAAGTTCTTATTAGACCACATTCTAGATATTTCCGAGCAAAAGGGTACTGGTAAATGGACAAATCAAGAAGGTTTAGAATTACATGTAGATCTTTCAATTCTTTACTCCGGTTTAAATGCTCGTTACATGAGTGCGGAAAAAGCTCTTCGCGTAAAAGCGTCTGAAGTCTTGCCTGCTGGTGTAAGTTCTGAAAATGATATATTAAAGCAAAACATCAATATTGAAGAGTTGGGCAATGCTTTCTTATTAGCACGACTAATAGCCTATGCCCAAGGTTTTGCTCTATATAAATCTGCTTCTAAAGCATATGGTTGGGATTTAAATTACAAATCTATAGCTGCTACATTCCGTGGAGGCTGTATTATTCGTTCTAAATTATTAGTTCCTATCATGGAAGCTTATGAAACAAATTCAGATTTAGATAATTTATTATTGGCTGAGAATTTCGGATTTGCAATTTCTAAAGGAATACCAGCACTTAGAAAATTAGTAAGCATAGCTTCTTTAGCTGGTGTTGCAATACCAGCCTTTAGCTCAGCTCTAGGTTACTATGACAGTCTAAGAGCTGCTAGATCCCAGGCTAATATGATTTCAGCACAAAGAGATTACTTTGGCGCACATACTTATAGAAGAACTGATAGAGATGGAGTTTACCATCATGAATGGAATGATGAAACAGCAAAGTAAATTAAATAAATTAATATTTACTATATTTGGCTCAACAGGAGATCTAGCATATAGAAAGCTGATGCCAGCTTTCTATAACCTCTTCTGTCGTGGTTTAGTTGAAAATGATGTAATATTTTTGGCTATTGGCCGTCGTAACTGGACTAGAGAAAAATATATTTCTGAAATCAAAGATGGTGTCAAAGAGTTTTCTAAATGTGAATTTACAGAGGCTAAGTTCGAGGACTTTTCTAAACATATCGATTATTTTGAAATGCAATTTACTGAATCCGAAGATTATCAGAAATTATTCAACTACTACAGCTCATTCCCTTGGGCAAAAAGTGACGACACTAAGCATATCTTCTACCTAGCAGTAGCGCCAAAATTTTATGCTACTATTGCAGATAATCTCGCTCAAACTGGTTGCCTTCGTGGAGAATGTCGAGCTATAATAGAAAAACCTTTTGGACCAGATCCAGAAACTGCTAAAGAGACAAGTTTAGAGTTAGAAAATGCTTTCGGTAAAGGTCAGGTTTATCATATTGATCATTACCTAGGAAAAAATATGGTGCAAAATCTATTCACTCTAAGAGCTGAAAATAAATTCTTAGATGCTATTTTGAATAAAGATTTTGTTAAATCTGTAAGGATTAATGCTCTTGAGAAAATTGACATTGGTGACAGAGGTGCATTTTATGATCAAACTGGGGCCCTGGGAGATATGATTCAAAGTCATCTATTCTTAACTCTTATTATGCTTACTATGGATTGTACTTTTCCGAAAGGCTCACAAGAATATATTCAGGCGCAAATTGAGATTCTTAATAGTTTAAGAAAACCTAGTGAATTAGAAAATAATCTTATAGTAGGACAATATGAAGGTTACAAAGATCATGCTGAAGTAGATTCTGATAGTCAGACAGAGACTTTTGCTGCTTTAAGAGTATTCTTGGCTAATCCTCGTTGGGAAAATGTGGAATTTCTATTGAGATCTGGCAAAGCAACTGAAAAAAAATTGACTAATGTAGAAATAATTTTCAGAGGCGGTCAAGTATTGTGTATTGAAATAGATCCACATCCCTCAATAAATTGGACTATTACAGCTGATGATGCTAACCTGGAAGAAGTCACACAAGAGCTTAATCTTGTTTCTAGTCCTGAAATTAATCAAGCTGATTCGCCAGAAGCATATGAACGCTTAGTTTATAGTTGCTACTTAGGTAAAAAGGAGTACTTCCCAAGTTGGGAGCAAATTGAAATCACTTGGGAATGGATCTCAAAATTACAAAAGCTTCGTCAAGAGTGCCAGATAAAATTAGAGTCTTATCGCAAAGGATCCACAGGACCTGAATCACAAGAAAAAATGTATAAAAAAATAAATTAGTTCGTACATAGATATATTTTGTGTATAGCTATTATGACTTGAAAGACTTGAAAAAAATTTCAATAAGGAGGAAGAATTATAATGATTTATGATATTAGCAGAACTATAGAGCCTGAAATGTCAGTGTACAAGAATCGTTTCAACAAGAAACCTAGATTTACTTGGGTAAGTTTCTATGCTGACAAAGGTGTACGAGAATCAGAGCTTCTAATGAATTTACATACAGGTACTCATATAGATGCTCCAATTCACATGCTTGAAAATGGTGAATCTGTAGATACTCTACCTTGGGACTTATTTGTTGGTCACGCTAGAGTCTTGGATCTAACAGACTTAGATAGAAAAATAGAAGCTGATGATCTTAGAAAATATAACTTACAAGAAGGTGAGATTATTCTTTGTAAAACCAAAAACTCTCTAACCGATGAATTCAGCTTCGACTTCATATGTTTCGCTCCTTCAGCAGCAGAATATATGGCTGAAAGCAAAATAAAAGCGGTTGCACTAGACGCGATGAGCTTGGAAAGTAATGACCCAGAACATCCCGTTCACCAAATTTTATTAGGTAATGGAATTGGTTGTATGGAAGACGTTAGATTAGCTGAAGTTCCTGAAGGTGAATATAATATGTTATCACTTCCTCTTAGAATTTCTGGTTATGATGCTGGACCATCCAGAGCTCTTCTATTTACTAAGGACGAGGACTTATTTTAAAGAAAAATTTCACTGTAATAAAGGATATGGCTGATTACAGTGACCATAGATTTAACATACAAAGAGAAGCAGCTCTACTGCGGTTGAATTTCAACGCTAGTAGAGCTGCTTTTAATTTGTATTGTTCTAATTATTTGTATGAAAATATCACTGCTGCGACTATTGCTAGTACTAAGTAAAATATCCCAGATATCAAAGTAGGCAAATTAACTCTACGAGTCCTCATCTTCTCATCTTTATACGATTGAAGATTAGGTAAATCCTGCATATCTTTACTACCTCTCAACCCACTGTCAATAGTTGAACCTAGTTGCTTAAAACCGACTATACCGACATCGAAAAAACCTTCTTTATTAATATAACTAAAGGCAGCATAAACAAGTTGTAATCCTCCACCTAACAAAAATGAGTTACTAAGTTTAATAAATAAATCTCTATTTGGTGTTCTATATATCTGAAAAACAAAAGCTACAACAGAAAATATCAATCCCCAACTAAAGGCTCTTATATAATCATGTTTGCTAAACTTTTTCTTATGATAAGGATTGTAATCCATACTAATTCCTACTCTTGTCTGAAGCTATAAGCTTATTAATTATATAAATTCTTAAACTTCTCTTCCTCTTCACTATTGCAATATACAAAGTGATTTGGGAATACCTCTCTCATTGTAGGTTCCTCTATACTGTAATCATGAGATAATGCAGGAATATAGGTCTCGCGTTTACGTAAACGTTCTAGGTGTGGATCTGGAACTGGTATCGCAGATAGCAATGATTTAGTATACGGATGCATTGGTCTAGCGAAAAGCTCATCAGATTCTGCTAATTCAACAATTTTACCATTGAACATAACAGCGATTCTATCAGAAATATATTTAACAACTGCCAAGTCATGCGCAATGAAAATAACTGTTAAATCATTTTTCTCACGTAAGTCATTGAGTAAGTTGATAATCTGTGCCTGGATAGAAACGTCAAGTGCTGAAACTGGTTCGTCAGCAATAATTACTTCTGGTTCCATTATGATAGCTCTTGCTATACCAATACGTTGCCTTTGACCTCCCGAGAATTCATGAGGATATCTATCAGCATGTTCTACAAGTAATCCAACTTGATTCAAAACTGAATCAACTTTTTCGTTAATTAGTTTCTTATCTTTCTCTCCTTGAATAATTAAACCTTCAGCAATAATCTCTCTAACTGTCATTCTTGGATCAAGAGATGAAACTGGATCTTGGAAGATCATCTGAATCTTACGATGTAGAGCATCTCTATTATCTTCGATTTCTTTCTTAGATCTCTTGTAATCTTCTTCAAGTTTCTTAACTGTATCAACTTTACCGGCATTTTTTGCTATTTTGATTTGGTCTTTTCTTACTTCTAGTCCAGTATTAATTAATTTATCACGTAACCAGACATCACCACCAGTGATATCATATAAACCTATAATAGATCTACCAGTTGTAGTTTTACCACTACCAGACTCACCAACAATTCCGAAAACTTCCTTTTTCTTAACATCAAAGCTAATGTTATCTACAGCCTTCAGAGCTTTACCTTGAAGTCTAAAGTATTGTCTTAAGTTTTCGACTTTCAAAAGAGTTTCAGCATCACTATAATCAAACTTTTGCTTTTGTTTTGAAGTAGTGTTTTCACTTAAAATATCTTTATTACTCACCTTAGACCTCCTCGTTCTGTTCGCGCTCAAGTAAATTTAATTCTTCAATTGCTTTTGTCATTCTTTTAATTCTTTCAGTAACAATTTTTGGTGGTTCTACTTTAGGTGCTTTCTCATGTAGCAACCAGGTTGCAGCCTCATGTGTATCACTTACCTTAAAGAATGGTGGGTGTTGCTCAAAATCAATAGCTAAAGCATATCGATTTCTTGCTGCAAAGGCGTCACCTTGAGGTGGATTAATCATATTTGGTGGTACTCCAGGAATAGATATCAATTTCTCTTTAGTCTCTAAGTCAGGCATTGATGATAATAGACCCCATGTATATGGATGTTTAGGATCATAGAATATTTCGTCTGAACTACCATACTCAACAATCTTACCTGCATACATAACTGCAATTTTATCAGCAATATTCGCAACAACACCTAGATCGTGAGTAATGAATATAACTGAGAAATTACGTTTCTCTTTCAAGTCTTTAATTAAATCTAGAATCTGAGCTTGAATTGTAACGTCAAGAGCAGTTGTAGGCTCATCGCAGATCAATAAATCAGGGTTAGATGATAAGGCAATTGCTATAACAACACGTTGACGCATACCACCTGAGAATTGGAATGGATATTGTCTAAAACGTTTCCTTGGTTCTGGAATTCCAACTTCATCAAGTAAATCAATAGCTCTAGCTTCTGCTAATTTTTGATTCAATGTGTAAGTAGCATCTGATGTTTGCTCATTAAAATATTGCAAAATTTCTTTTGCTTCAGCTTTTTCATCATGCTTTCTTTCATACTTAATATTCAATCTATCAACTAATCTATTAAATAATCTTCTACAGTTAGCTACATATGTATCTTTAAGTGCAGATTTTTCTTCAACAGTTAAACCTTTAACTTGCTTTTTGTTTCTTCTTAAATCCTCAAAATTATCTAATTGAGCATTCAAAGCACCTTCAAATGTATGTGCAAATGAATCTCTAGTAATTTCTAATCTTGAGATTGATGAGTTAACCGCATTAATAATATCTTTTCTTCTGTTCAATAAATAATCTAAATCAAAGTTTTCTTGTAATTTATCAATTTCTTTATCTAGATCTGAAATTAATAAAGAAAGTACATCATTTACTCTTGAGTTCTCATGTTTTTGTAAACCTACTAAAAAGTCTGCAAATTTATCTAAAAAGTTACTATGTAATTCTTTCTCTAATTCAGCCTCTTTGGATTTTGTGTAATCATTAGCTAAGTCTTTAACTTTCCCTTCACTCAGAGCATATCCTACAACAAGAAAATCAGGTGCTTCCTTTGCTAAGATTTCTTCACTTTCAGCTTGAACTTTTCTTAGCAACTCACTAATTTCATTTTTCTTAAGATTTACCTCTTCTCTTACCTCACGTAGTTTAGTACTTGATTCATGAAGTTTCTGGTCATCACCAGCTAATTCTTCAGCTAGATATTCAGCTTGTGCTCTTTCATATTCTTTTGCCACTGGTTTAAAGTGCTTAGTTAAATCTTTAGCTTCTTCTACCCATTGAGCTATATTAGAACTTTCCTTGCTAATAGTGAAATCGTGATAAATTTCTTTACTATCTTTCTCTAATCCTTTTACTTTATCCATCAAATCTTCATAAACTACATCACCTTGTAAATCTAGAAGAACATAACGAATTTGTTTTGCTAAAGTTTCTAGAGCATTTCTTGAGTCTGCATACTCACCTGCACACTTATGTCCATTACCCAAATAATCTTTGTATGTTTTGAGATATTGATTAGCTTCAGCTTCTTTGCCCGTCTCTCTCGCAACTTTCTTAATAGCAGATTCTACTCTATCAATTTCAGCCTTAGCAGAGCGTTTTCGAGATTTATTATTTGCAATCATCGCTTCAGTAATCTGGTCACCTACACGTGTTATCGGGTTCAAACTACTTAGCGGGTCTTGGAAAATCATAGAAATTCTATTCCCGCGTAGTTTGTTATATTCAGATTCTGAAATTTGTAGTAAGTCCATACCTTCAAAGTAGATTTCTCCACTCTCTACAATAGCGTTAGGGGCTAAAATACCCATAACCGCACGACTTGTAACTGACTTACCTGATCCTGATTCACCAACTATTGCTAGAGTTTCACCTTCTTTAACATCGAAAGATATGTCTCTAACAGCCTTAACTGTACCATTATTAGTCCAAAAAGATAGTTTTAAGTTATTTACTTCTAGTTTCACTTTTGCCATATTATTCTTCCGATCCTCTCAATGCTGGGTTAAATGCATCTCTCAATCCATTACCAAATAGGTTAAAACTAATCATTAGCAAGGAAATTATAACAGCTGGAACAAATAAAATATGTGGGTCAGTTGCCAAATATCCTTGACCATTACCTAACAAAGTACCTAATGAAGTTAAGTTCTTAGAGTTGAAGTTAACAATACCTAAGTAAGATAATGATGATTCACTCAAGATAACTCCTGGAATAACAAGTACGGATGATGTAATGATTGTACCTATTGCGTTAGGGAAAATGTGCCTAAACATCAATCTTGCATCGCCTGCACCCATACTTCTTGCCGAGAGAATATATTCTTCATTCTTGAATCTATAGAACTGTGTTCTAACTCTTGCCGATGTACCAATCCAACCTTGTAGAACAAAGGCAAATAAGATACCCGCAAAGGTAGATACCTTACCTGGTATAACCAAGTGTAATTGGAACAATGTTGCGATAACCATGAATGGCATACCACTAATAATATCTGTCAATCTATCAAGAATTAAGTCAACTGCACCACCATAGTAACCTTGTACAGCACCATATAATGCACCGAATGTAAGGTTAACTATAGAAACTAAAACAGCTAAAGCTAATGATAATCTCGTACCTTGAGCTACACGAATAAAGATATCATAACCTTGTGCGTCTGAACCAAAGTAGTGTACTGGCTCAAAACCATTTTGGTACTCATAGTAAGTGTAGTTTAAAACTCTTACCTGACGCATCGTTTTGTTACTTACTGTGTAGTATTGAACTTCGCCATTTTCGTCACGTAAATAGTTGTCAGTTAATCCTTTTTTCTGGACCATTGCTAATTCCATTGGTCGATCGTTTTCATCTATAGGAGTACCATTCTCTGCCAACTTAAACCAATAATTAGCATCATCAGCAGCAGGTCCCGCATCAGTTCTGTCAACCATTGGATAAATGACTTTCTTACCTGTTTCTTTTTCCCATTTACGTATATTTTCATATTGCAAATCAGTAATATTGACGTAACTAAAACCAACTAAATAATATGAATCAACAGCTACATCTCTATAAGTTCTACCTTGTGCAGTATATTCATCACTCATTTTATTAATTACAGCATATTTACTTTTTAAGCCTTGTTCCCATGTAGCACCTTTGCCTTCATAGTCTTCAGCAGCCATAGATATAGCGTTTAAATAAATTAAGTATTTCTCATTTGATCTAATCGTCTTGCTTCCATCCCAGAAACCTGTACGTTCAAAAGCTTTAATCTTTGGTCTTGCTTTAGCATAGACACCATTAACATCATATACTTTATATTTAGTTAAAAATGGAGCTATTAATGCAAAAACAACAATTAACATAATTATAACCGTTGCTGCAACAGAAGCTTTATTACGCACAAATCTACGCAACGCATCACCAAAATATGATATTGATTTGGTCTTAATCGCCTCATCATAAATATCTTTATGTTCTTGAACTAAAGTAAATTTTTCTTGAGGTATTTCTTGTAAGTTTAAATATTCTTTGTTCATTAATATTACCTCTCACCAATTCTAATTCTAGGATCTAAGAAACCATAGCTTAGATCAACGACAATATTTGCTAATAAACCGATAATTGTATAGAACATTGTAGTAGCGACAAACACGTCATAGTCACGTGAGTTAATTGCACTAATCATTAATCCACCAATTCCGTTAACTGCAAAAATTTTCTCAATAATCATTGAACCACCAAGTACGCTTAAGAAACTAGCAACAATTGATGGCAAAATTGGAACCATTGCATTCTTTAATGCGTGTCTCACTGTAGCTTGTGTTTTGTTTAAACCTTTTGTTCTAGCTAGTAGCATATAATCAGAGGTTAAACTCTCAACTAACTCAGCACGAGTAAGTCTAGCATATCCTGCTATAATACCGAATGAAAGTGAAAGTATAGGCATTATCATTGATTTAAACATTACCCAGGTAAACCAGCCGCCTGAATCCGCAACAGATGAAACTATTAGAGGTAACCATCCTAATTTAAACCCAACAATATATTGTAGTAAGAATGCGTATACGAAACTTGGAACAGAAACGAAAAGCATGACCACTGTTGAAATTGTATGGTCTATCCAAGTATTCTTTCGTAAAGCTGCAATAACACCAAGAACTATACCTAACGGTAATGAAAACAGTGATGAATAAACGTTTAAAATTACGGTTGGAGGTAGTCTCTTAATAATAATTTCAGTAACAGGAGTTAGATATGAAATCTCCCATGAAGTTCCCCAATCCCAACTTGTAATTATATTTCTCAAATAAATTCCAAATTGTACCAAAATTGGTTTATTGTATCCTAGAGCTTCACGTCTAGCCATCTCATTCTGAGCTTCAGTACCAAGCATTGGCACTTCCGGCTCAAGCATCTTGATGAAAACAAAACTTATAAACATAATTATAAATGCTGTCATCAATGCTAAAAGAACACGTTTAACTACATATTTAACTGTGCTGTTCCTCATATATTATTTCCTTTTCATTTCAATCTAACTATTAAAAAAATACAATACCCGAAGGTAAAAATAGTTCCTACTATTATATCTATTTTTACAGAATATATAAACCGGCAATTTACACAAATTTCATTTATTTTTTGTATTTATTACAAAAATATGCTGAGAATTTCTTCTCAGCATATTTAATTGACTTTAATAAGTTTTAACCTAGTTAATTACTAAATTAATACTATTCGTAGTTTAGAATTCCACCTTGTTTTTCTACATATTTAGCCCAATCAGCATCTGAGTAGTTGAATTTAAGGAATCTAAATCCACCGTATCCATAGAATGGATTGTATACATCTGTATAATCACTTACTTTTTGTGAAGTCATTGCATTAAATGTAGATGTATATAGAGGTATGTTTTGAACTGTATTTAGAACAGCTTTCTCTATTTGTGCAAGAATAAATAGTTTTGCGTCTACATTTTTATCGAATTCAATACCTTGAATTGCTGATTGCCATTCAGTAAGTGTTCTGGTTTGTTCCTCTTCTTTACCATCTCCATCGAAATCAAATTTCAATTTCAATTGTTCTACAGTTGGGTTCCAACCATTAGATTCGTGAATCTTATTCAAACCACCAACTGAAGCTGGGTTAACATAAACACCGATTGTTGAGAATGGATAGAATGCAGCACCACCCCATGCACCACGGATAGCTTCAACTTTACCATTAACTACATCAGTATATCTACTGTTTGAACCTGTTAGGTATTTAACTTTAACTTTACCAGCAAAGCCTGTACCTTCAGTTGCCTGTTGTAGTAATTCATTAATTATGTCTTGCTGTCTTGTATCTTGTGCTGTTAATGAAGATGTAGCACCAATCATTATATTGATATTTACTGGTTGACCTTCTTTATAGTTTCCATCAGCAATAGCCTTGTCATATGCTGCTTGGAATAATTTCTTAGCTGATTCAACATCATAACCAGATAAAGCCTTATATGCATCCTCTACTTTTGCGTATGTCTTGCCTTCACCATATTCTACACCATAGAGGTCAACAATTGCTTTCATTGCAGGTTCACTCTTACGGTATACAGAGTGTGGATCATTCTCAATATCGTAGTAGTAGTTATTATTTAACAAGTAGTATGCTGGGACATTACCTGCTGTTGATTCTGCAGTAATTTTATTTCTATCTAAGCTTAGTGAGATAGCTCTTCTAAAGTCTGTGTATTGTAACACTCTCTTGTTTGAACCATCACTTGCGTTAGCTTCCAATTGCTCCAATGTTTCAGGGCTTGTTCCAAAGATGAAGCGGTATGTATATGACTCTTCATTTGAGTGCATGTACTCACTCATCTTGTATCTTTGCCATTGGTCTGCTTCCAAGTTAACGTTATCTAATTGACCTTTATTAAATAATTGTAGCGCTGTATTAGGGTCTTCAATTATTTCAATATTAACCTTGTCAGCTACGAATTGGTTTTTGAATTGGTCAGTATCTAGTTTGTAACCATACCAATTATCATTTCTTTCAAGTTTCATTTGTCTATTTTTCTCGAAAGAAACAAGTTTATATGGACCGTATGAATAAGCTGTCTTCAGATCTGTTGCATAATTTGTAGCTAAAAGACCTTCTTTTTGATTTTTACCAGCTTCATATAGATCTTCTTTTACTAGCCATGAACCTCTCGCATTTGCGAAGAAAATAAATTGCGATACAGGTTGTTGTAGAACGTAGTATAGTTCAAGATCATTAGCACCTTTGTAGAAACCTACTGAATCAAAGGTTACCTCTTCATAAGTACCATTTTCGAAACATGTAAATTCTTTCCAGTTTTCTGCAGGGTTTTCAAAGTTAGTTGCTAAACCTTCTAGATCTTTTTGTACTTCAGCTGTTACTTCAACTAGACCTTTGCCTTGATATTTCTTGTAAACGTCTACTCCGTCTACTGTGAATACTTCAGCACCATATTTTTCGTAGACAGTTGCAAAATCTGCACCAAAGAAGCCATTATCTGGTACGAATGCTTCTTTAACTTTATCTACGCTAAAGAACAATTTTGTATTCTCTGGTGTTTCAGCTGACCAGTTTGAGTATTTTGCTTTACCCTTGTAATTTTTATCATATGTATAGTAAGCCTCAGCTCCTCTAATTGCTAGAGTTCCTGAGAAATATGTATTAGCACGTCTATTCTTCATTTCAGGGTTTAGAAGTTGTCCCATACTGTAGACATGAGAATTTGCATCAATTGGAGTACCGTCAGACCATTTTTGGTCATTTCTTAAAGTAATCTTCCATACTAAACCTTTATCTGCTTCAGCAGGAATTCCCCATTTTTCTTTATCAGCAAAATCTTTGGTGACATCTTCGATACTTGTTGCACCCATATATTCCCACTTATATCCACCTTCACCATCTGGTATAGCATCTACCAAAGGAGTTTGTAGATAACTATCAAGATAACTATCCATATTTTGCTCCTGAGTGTGTGGATTCATTGTGTTAGGTGTAGCTTTTGTATAATCGTTATACGTATATACAGCGTTTGGATCTTTGTTTGCCCCTTTACTTCCATCAGTTCCACCTTGATTTCCTGCTTTGTTACAGGCACCAAGTAATAAAACTAAAGCTAAAGCTGCTGCACTTGCTTTTAGAAACTTGCGCATTTTTTCCTCCTTCCGTACACAGATTACTCTGTATACAATCGCATATTTATAAATTGCGATAACTTATTTCTAGTATAATATCAGACTTTTAACAAAAAAAAAGGTTTTAAGGCAAAAATTCATAAAAAGCGAAGCATTTGTCAGGAAACAATGCTTTTTTTTAAACTATACCCCTATTCATAACTAGTTACATTTAAGATTATTTAGCTAATATTGACAATTCAAATAACAGTTTTTGTATATTTTATTTTTTATATTTTCAAATAATTAAAATTTTTATCACTTTTCTAATCATTTCTCGAATTTTTAATTCAAATTTCACTTTGATAATAATTTCCCGCATAAACTTTCTGTATTTTTATAGTATAAATTAAGTATATTATGCATTAATCCAACAATTTTTCACTTTATTTTTAATACTTATACATAAAGTTCATTTAATCACGTACATTCATTTAAGCAGCCAGCTTATTAGTTCGCATTTAAATATTATTATCTTTATTTCAGCTAAAAAAAAGTGTAAAATACCGTCGTAATCCATATTTTAGGAGGCATTATGAATAGATTTGTCGGAACGGTGTCAAGAGGAATTCGTACACCAATCATCGCAGAAGGTGATGATATTGTAGATATTGTAGTAAGTTCAATTCTAGAAGCTTCAAAAGCTGAGAATATAAAACTTAAAAATAGAGATATTATTGCTATTACAGAAGCTGTAGTAGCCAGATCGCAAGGCAATTACGCAAGTATAGATGATATCGCTGCAGATGTTAAACTTAAATACCCTGAGGGTGAACTTGGACTACTCTTTCCTATATTAAGTAGAAATAGATTTTCCATTAATTTACGTGGTATAGCTAGAGCAGCAAAAAAGATATATTTACAGCTCTCTTACCCTGCTGATGAAGTAGGAAATCAATTAATTTCAAGTGAAATTGTTGAACAAAGTGGCATTAACCCATTCACTTCGGTCTTAAGCGAACAAGAATTTTATGACAATTTTGGTAAAAGTTCTCACCCTTACACCGGCGTTGACTACATTCAGTTTTACAAAGAGATAATTGAATCTGAAGGTTGTGAAGTGGAGATTATTTTCTCTAATCATCCAGAAACATTATTAGATTATACTGATAATATTTTGACATGTGATATTCACTCAAGAAAAGATAACCTTAAGAGATTAGAAAAAGCTGGTGCCAAAGTTTTATATAATATTGATTCTATATTAAGTGAACCAATTAATGACAGTGGCTACAATAAAGAGTACGGTATGTTGGGAGCTAATAAAGCTACTGAAGAAGTAGTTAAACTGTTCCCTAATGATTGCCAAGAAATTGTTGATCAAATAAGTCAAAGATTATCTGAAGCTAGTGGCAAAAATATCGAAGTAATGATTTATGGTGATGGCGCTTTCAGAGATCCAAGCAGTAGAATTTGGGAATTAGCTGATCCAGTTGTTTCTCCAGCCTACACGTCTGGTCTATCAGGAGAACCTGAAGAAGTTAAATTGAAATACATTGCAGATAACAACTTCTCTGACCTTAGAGGCGAAGAATTAAACGAAGCAGTGCTAGATTATATTAAGCACAAAGATTCTGAAGCAATAGGCAAAACTCAGATGTTATCTGAAGGTACAACTCCAAGAAAAATTGCCGACTTAGTCGGTTCTTTAGCAGATCTTACTTCTGGCTCCGGTGATAAAGGTACTCCAGTAGTTTGGATTCAAGGCTACTTTGATGATATTGCCACAGAGTAATAATATATAGTAAACATCAAATTTAATTTTTTAAAATTACATTATTTTAAGCATAAAAATAGTCCCATGAGAAAAAACTCATGGGACTATTTTCGTTTTCAAAAATTAAAATTTAACCAATCATTAAATTAACAACAACATTTAAAACAATAAATGCAGTAATTAAGATCTTAGTTAAGCGATTAAGGAAAACATCTTTGGTTCTTCCCTTGTTTGAACTATAGAAAGATTCAGTATTACCACTTAATGATCCTAAACCTTGATCATTCTCATCTTGTTGCAATACCAAGTAGATTGTTCCTAAAGCTATTAAAATAATTACAACCGCTAAAATTGTTATCATTACATCCATGATTTTTCTCCTTCGATAAGCGCTTTTATTAAAGCCTTACAAGCTTATCACAAGATTTTTATCTTTGCAATAAGCTTGGCTTTTGTCTATTAAATATTTTTTCTAAGCTTTACCTGCAGCAATTCTTGCTTCTTTTTGCTCACGAGTCTCATGATGGAATACCCACTTGTAGAACTCTCCAATAATAAATGGTATGAATGCTAAACCTAGAATTATCAACCAATCCATAAAGTTTATTGCTAATGTACCAAATACTGTGTTGACACCTGGAATATATACAACCAATAATGTTAGAGCAACTGAAAGTAAAATTGCTTTGTTTAAGTATTTATTACTAAATACACCTAGTCTAAATACACTATAGTGCTCAGATCTATTACTATATGCTCTGAACAACTCCGCTAAGATCAACGTTAAGAACGCAAAAGTCAAGGCACCATTATCAGCTTGGAAGTTTACTTGCTTACCATCTTTGTCGAAATATCCATTATTGTATTCATATTTCAAGCCAGATTTCATTGGTTTCAATTCTCGATCAATAAGTTCAGCTTGGACTACATCTCTCGAGAAAATACTTTCATCAGAATACATGAATACAGTTTCATGTATAGGATCACCTTGTTTGTCAACCATGCGGATACCATAATTATTTAAGCCAACCATAAACGCTGTGAAAACAGCCAAGAATATCGCGACTGCCTGTACACAAATTGAGCCAATCATATCAGCATTTAAGATCTTGGCATTCTTACCTCTAGGGTCTTGATCCATAATATCTGGCTCTGCTTGTTCTTGTCCCAATGCCAAAGCTGGGAATGAGTCAGTGATTAAGTTCAACCATAATAATTGAATTGGCAAGAGTGGTAGCATGTCCGGACCAAATACCAACATTGAAATGAAGATTACTAAAACTTCACCAATATTACATGATAATAAGAAACCAACAAATTTTCTAATGTTACTATAGATGACTCTACCTGATTCAACTGCATCAACAATTGTTGAGAAGTTATCATCAGTCAAGATCATATCAGCTGCACTTTTAGAAACTTCAGTACCTGTAATTCCCATTGCGACACCGATGTCTGCCTTCTTAAGAGCTGGAGCATCGTTAACACCGTCACCGGTCATTGAAACAATATTGCCTTCTTCTTTTAAGGCTTCAACAATTCTAACTTTGTGCTCTGGAGAAACTCTTGCGTATACTACAGTATTTCCAACAACTGAGAGAAGCTCTTCATCGCTCATTGCCTCAATCTCAGCACCAGTCAAAACATTTGATCCTTCTTCCAATAAATCCAGATCTTTAGCAATAGCTACTGCTGTATCCTTGTGGTCACCAGTGATCATAACTACTTTGATACCAGCATCATGAGCAACTGCAATTGATTTCTTCGCTTCAGGTCTAGCTGGGTCAATCATACCCATGAAACCAACAAATATTAAATCTTTTTCTGCATCAGAGAAGTCGCCATCATTATGTTCACTATATGCAAATGATAAAACTCGCAAAGCATTTTGAGCGAATTCTGAGTTTTGCTCTAAGATTTCTTGTTTTCTAGCATCTGTTAATTCAACAACACCTTCTGAGGTAAGTTCTTTTGTACATAAATTAATGACTACATCAGGAGCACCTTTGGTCAACGATAACTTACCTTCAGCAAAACCATCATAGAAAACTGACATCATTTTACGTGCTGAATCAAATGGCAAGTCACCTAAACGTGTATAGTTTTTGCTAGTTTCTTTTCTTGTTTTACCATATTTACCTGCTACAGATAGCATAGCTGCCTCAGTAGGATCTCCGATAATTTCCCAGTTATTATCTCTGGTTTGATTTAGCTCTGCTTCATTGCACAAAACTGCAATGTCCATTAATCTATCTAAGATAAGATCTGTTTCAATTAAATTATCTTTGGAATTTCTAATTTCTCCTTCTGGAGCGTAACCTTTACCACTTACTTCAAATACTTGTTTATCTGTATAAAGTTTAGTTACAGTCATTTCATTCTTGGTCAAAGTACCTGTCTTATCTGAACAAATATAGTTAACGGAACCTAAAGTCTCAACAGCTAGAAGTTTCTTAACAATAGCGTTTTGCTCTGCCATTCTATTCATACCTATAGCCAAGACGATTGTAACAACAGCTGACAAACCTTCTGGAATTGCTGCAACACCAAGGGCAACTGCTGCCATTAACATATCTAGGATGGCACCATTTTTCATAATTCCCACAACGAAAGTGATTAAAATAACACCAAGAACGATAGCTGCTAAATATTTACCCAATTGATTTAGGTTCTTTTGTAATGGTGTTTCATCATCTTCAATGTTGGACAAACGTTCTGCAATTTTACCCATTTCGGTATTTTGACCAGCACTAGTAACAATAGCCTTACCTCTACCGTAAGTAATAGCTGTGGAGCTAAATACCATGTTGACTCTATCACCAATACCAACTTGCTCATCTGTAGTAAATTCAGCATCTTTGTCAACTGCTACTGATTCACCGGTCAAAGCTGATTCATCGGCTTTCATATTAGATGATTCAATTAATCTTGCATCAGCAGGAACAATATCACCGGCTTCTAGAATAATAATATCGCCCGGAACAATCTCTTGGGATTTAACAATCTCTTGTTTACCATTTCTCAAAACTCTAGCTGTAGGTGAGCTCATATCTTGAAGAGCTGCAACAGCATCTGCTGCTTTACCCTCTTGGATAACACCTAAAACCGCATTGATAATAACAACAGAGATAATAATAATCATTTCAATCCAGTCACCTAAGAATCCAGAGAGGATTGCAGCAACTATCAAAACTAAAACCATTACATCTTTGAATTGTTCTACAAATCTTTTCCAAATAGGTGTTTTTTGCTCTTCTTTGAGCTTGTTATATCCATACTCACCTAAACGTTTATGAACTTCATCATTTTCCAAACCGTGGTTAGGATCAACGTTTTGCACACCCAACACACTTTGAACAGATCCAACATAAGGATTCTCTACAGAGTATTTAACATCTTTTGATTCTTCTGACATATTTTCTCCTTTTTCTTGGGGCTTATTTTGACATAAAAAAAGCGCCGCGTTTTATCGCTAGCGTCTCACATTTGCTGATTTTGCCAGATTATAAAATCGAGATTGTTGACAAAATCTCCGTTAAACGGCTGTTACTCCCTTTAGCTAATTGCTATTTTACATTTTATCAAAAAATGTTTCAAGCGCTTAAAACTCTTAGTTTAGAAAATTAATTTTTAATAAAAACAATATTATCTTTTGAAATTTTTAGAAAACACTCATAAATAAAAATGAGAATTTCATTTCTGTTCTTTATAAATATTTCTGCAAGATTTTCCTCTGGGTTGTTTAGGCTTACTACATTTATACAATCTGAATCTTCAATAAATCCAAAATCTTTAGAAACTATTTTTTTATAGATGCTTTTCATAGCTTTAGTATCGCTTGAGAAAAACGAATCAAAATAATCTCTTGGATAAATATTATTTCCATATAAAGTAATAGTCTCATTCTTAATTAAAAGTAATGAGTAATAATATTTCTGAAAAATAAGACTTGAGGTCAATTGACAATATTTTATGGTGCCGACATATAATTCTCTAATATCGTCGTTTATATCTTGCAATAAAATTGCTTCATTACCAATATTATTGCTTAGAATTTGCATGTTCTTACCCAGCTCAAGGTAGCTGTTCTGGACAAGTGAATTAACTGTTATTCTATAATTAGCTGGTATTTCACTATAACTATCTGCTGTTTTAATTAAATGTGGAACAATAAAATCCACTTTTAGAGTATTGCCTTTAATAATATATGTACTTATTTGTTTGTTAGTAATGAATTCTCTTGTGCCAATTTTATCTACAATAAACAACACACCCATGCTTTCATTGAATAGAACGTTTAAAGAAGAATTCGAATATAGATTCCCAATAGAAGATGGCAAATCCAAACTAAATTTCTGATAATCTCTAGTAAGACGATTCTCAAACTTGGCTGTATTGTAAAAAACATAACGTTTTCTATTCTTGTCTTTCTCATAGCGTAAGTGCTCAATTGGAGCTGCTTTGTGTAGTTTGAAAAAGAGTTCTTTTCCTTCCCAAGAAAAACTTATGCTACAAATATTAGTGATCCTTAACTCATCTTCATCTAGCTTTATCCTTGAGTATATATAAGGCATGCCCTTCTCTTTAATTATTAGCTCATCATTATTAACTTGGGTATAAATAATCTTTATGAATTCTTTATCTTGCTCATGCTCAGCTATAGATATATTTATTTTGTAATCATGAAAGTCTACTGTTTTCATTAATCTCTAAGACGCATCCCTTCAAAAGAGTATGTACCATTAGTATAAAATTATAATTATTTCCCTCCACTCCTAGTAAAGAAGAGCTCAAACTCAAATTCATCAGTACCAATTTTATTCAAATTAACTCTATAAATATCTATATTCTGTTGTGCATTTCCCGGTTTTGCGTTCACAACTTCTACATAAATATAATCATTGTCCATTCCAATGATCATACCTGCATTCTCAGGTGGTGTTACCTCATCTAATAATTCACCCTTAGTATTCAATATTTGCAATTTCCTTGTATCTGCAAGTCCATATTTGCCCCACATAAAATTATCTAAGCACAAATACTTATCATAACCGTTCAAAAAAGCAACAGGATGCAAATTACTGCTCATCTTAAACTCCTCTAGAATTGTCCCGTCAAATTTTGCTTTGACAAAGTTTTTTTCAGGGTAATCAACTTCACCTTTCCTAATTTTATCTATTTGTTCTTCCAGCTTTAAATTGTTAAATTCTTCCTGCTTCTTATCCACAAGATTATAAAAATACATTATTCCGTTGTTAACAGGTACTATCGTTGATGTGTTAATTTTCAAATTAGGATTTTCTTGCTCTACTTTTACAGCTTCTTCAACTTCAAAATTTTTCAAATTAAAAATTCTCTCTGTATTCTCGTATACTACTTTTTTATCATCTTTTTCATCTGATGTGATTTTATAATCAGAAAAATGTAAGTAATTTTCATAGACTTTCATTCTTGGGATATAGCCTGCACCTTTTTGCTCAAATATAACTTCAGGCTTTCCTTTTATATTATCCAAGGCTACTCTTTGTATTTTGTAATCCAAATTTTCTAAACTATCTTTTTCTAAGTTACCACTATTTATTAAATCCATTTTTTGCCAAATATTTGAGGTTGAATAGTAAAAATAGCCTTCATGAATAAATGCTTCGTATATAGATTCGCCCGGCAAAAATAATTCTTTTTGTCCACTACCATCTGTATTCACCTCGTATAAGCAATCCTCATAAATATCTGATATATCGGTATTTTCTCTTTCAGAGAGCTTCTTTTTGCTAGCCATAACATATAACTTATTATCGTTATAGTATACAGAGCGTGGTGAATGGAAAAATGCATTACTCTCAATTAATTTGTTAATATCAGTTTCTTTATCAGCCAAACTATCTGGATTATTATCTAAAGCTTTTATTTTCCCATCCTTCTTAGAAATTGCATATAGAAAATTTCCTGAAATATGATAGTAATAATCATCCGACTCTGCTATTGTCCATGGACGAGATTGCTGAGCATATTGATATTGACTTTGTGATTTATCTGTTATTGTATTTACATTGTCAACTTTATCACCTGTACTATTGCAGGATACTATAAAAATTAGTGAAAATAATACTAAAAAAATTTTTTTCATAATTACCTCTTCTTTAAAAGTTCATTTTCAACAAAAATATATATATTTTTTTGCTTTTTTTGTAGTATATGCTAATATTAAATCATAAAAAGTTTATTTTCAAGGAGGTTATTATGAAAAAGAAAAAGCTTTTTAAATCAGTATTCGCATTAGTTTTGTCGATTGTTTTAGGTCTTAATGTAATACAGTCATTATCAGCTAAAACTTGGCGTACATCAACGGGGGGCACTTATGGAGGAGGTAATTCTACATCATTTGATTTAGTTGAAGCAAATACTTGGTATAATGGTGCCGATATGTTAAGAGTCGACATTTTTGAAATAACAGGTTCTCCTAATATGTTGTCTTACGAAGTAATCATACAACATCCCGGCGTTACCGATTCTAAAACTGGATCACATGTAAATGTATCATATAGACCTCAACTAATAACACTTGCTTCTACCACGAGACACTGGCATAGAAGTACAGTAAATATAATCCACGGTAATAGTTAGTCAATAAAATAAAAGTAACTTCATAATAAAACAAACGATTATGAGGTTACTTTTTTATTAACATAGGGATATCATATGCAATTAAAAATCAACAATGTAAATAAATCTTATGGCAGTATTAAAGCACTCAATGACTTTGATATGAATTTAAAGCCTGGCATCTATGGTCTACTTGGTGCCAATGGTTCAGGCAAAAGTACTCTATTAAATATAATTTCCCAAAATCTAAAAGCTGATTCTGGTTCAGTCGAACTTGAGCCGGCACAAGATATTTTGGAAGTTCTAGGCTTCATGCCTCAACAACAAGCATTATATAGAGATATGTCAGCTAGAGCCTTTCTCCATTATATGGCAAAATTAAAGAAGGTAAAAAGTGCCAAAGTCCAAGTAGAAGCTCTCCTAGAAGCTGTTAATTTAGCGGATATAGGTCATAAAAAGATGAAAGGGTTTTCTGGTGGTATGAAGCAACGTGTGTTACTAGCTCAAGCCTTACTTGGAGATCCCAAAGTTCTGCTCTTGGATGAGCCAACTGCTGGTTTAGATCCAGTTGAGCGTATACGTATTCGTAATTTAATCAGCTCCTTCTCTACAAATAAAATTATTATTTTGGCAACCCACGTTGTCAGTGATATTGAATATATATCTAATCAAGTGATTTTACTGAAAAAAGGTAATATTATCGGCTGCAAACCAATAAGTGAGTGGTTACATGATATACAGGACAAAGTTTTTGAAATTCAAGTCAATGAAGCGGAACTGGAAAACTTGCAGAAAAAATATCTCGTAGGCAATGTCTTTCACTCAGTCGATGGTGTCGTGGCTAGAGTAATCAGTGACGAGCGCCCCTCTAAAAACGCAAGCAATGTTAACCCTAATCTAGAGGATGTTTACCTTTATTATAACGAAGGTGATTTACTTAATATATAATTGTCGCATGAGGTCAATAAATGTTCTATGAATTACGTAAATGGTTAAATCTAAAATCCATCACAATTATTGTTTTCGCCTTAATCTTAAATATTTTCTTATTTCAACAACATTTCAGGCATAAGGATAGACATATACTTGAGGATTACAATACTTATGTTGAGGTTTTAAAAGATTTAAAATCTTCAGAGCAGACCAAAGAAATATCAAATCCCGAAGAAAGAGGTCTACCTTCTAGCAATGCTCTCAACGCTTTAGCCCAACAACAAAAATATATAAAAACCTACCCTGATTATATCCTAGGAACTCCTGATCGCGCTGAAGATGCCTTTGCACTAAGTGGTGAAGATATTACTATCTATAATCAACGTAATATTGATAAAACAGTAAAAGATTTCGCCGGTTTAGAAACTTTACCTTTAGCAATTGGTTATGATCTACAGGTAACTCGCCCCTTTGATTTTCAATTTTCAGATCTAATTCTCTTTGCTTTTATTATCTTGCTCACAACTCAAATGTTTACCCAGGAATATGAGGAAGAATTATTTCCACTTCTGACTGCAACTCAGAGCAGAATAAGATTAGCTGTTTCAAAAATTTCGGCAATTATCTTCACCCTATTATTATTATGTTTAGGCTTATATGGTGGCAATATTATCACTGCTGGTTTCATCTATGGTTGGGACGATCTAAGTAGACTAGTCCAGTCAATAAGTGACTTTAGATCTTTAATCTATCCTACGACAGTTGCAGTTTATTTTGTCCTAGCTCTTTTGATTAAATGGATAAATGCTGTAACCGTAGCCTTAATAATTTTTGCCCTATACACACTTCTCAAACGCGCTATTCCAGTTTTATCAATTGTAGCTGGTTTCTGGATCATGTTTTATATTCTCTATATCAGCATTCCAGTTAATTCTGTCTTTAACATTTTACATTTCGTCAACCCTATTTATGGTTTTAACTCATTCGATTTAATTAGGCGCTATCAGAATACTAATATATTCAACCACCCTGTAGAAATGATAATTCTATGGCCAATTATCTGCTTAATACTCATAACTGTTAGTATAATAATTATTATTAAGAGATTCTCTACAGCCAAAATTTTGCACAATAAGTCTACTTGGAAATATCTTGCTAAGGTCAAGGATAATTTCATCCGTTTGACAGACAGAATTAATAGTCGCGGGGGAATATTCTTCAACGAACTCAAGAAAGTCTTATTCTCGGATAAAGGTTTGCTTATATTGCTAATATTAATCGGTTTACTCTATCACCGTATAGACACCGCCTACCGCTACAAAGATTCTGAACAGCAAGCATATGCCTATTATATAGAAGTCTTCCAAGGAAAAGTTTCTGAATCTACCTTAGAAGAAATTGCTGCAGAAAGAAATAATTTACTTAGTAATAATAGACATGATTTAGTCGAGAATGAACTCAACGCTCTGGATAGAGTTGAAAAACAGCTCAAAGAAGTTCTAGAAATCGAAGCCCAAAGAGGAATCCCTGCTCACTTAATCAATGATGATAGCTACGCCCAGTGGTTAGACAATCCTCGTGCTGACCTCCGCGATATTATTACTACATACCTAGCAGCAATATTCTTATGCTCAGGTATCTTCGCACGAGAAAACTCTATTGATGCCAAACGTTTATTACGTATAACTCCAGAAAATAGGAAGTTGCGTCGCTATAAGTTCTTAATAACAGTTCTATTCACTTTAGCTATCTCTGCATTGGTACAAGTTACTAGAATAATTGAATTCAATAAGTTTGATCAACTAAAGGACTTACATGTACCAGTACAAAGTCATAGTGGTTGGGGAAATTTTCCAAGCCTCTGGACCATGCAAACTTATTTTATTGTCATGTACATATTTAGATTCATAGCAAGCATTAGCGTGGCTTCTATTATTGCTGCAATCTCAGCTAGGTCCAAAAATACAAGTATCTCTGCAGTTATCACCACTATCGTTACAGTATTACCTGCATTAGCCATGTTTGCCAATATCAGAGAAATGCAATTATTCTCCTTAGCCTGGTTGGCAGAAGTAAATAATCTTATGCTGCATGACAGAATTTACTGGATAATTAGCGTTCTTATACATCTCATTATCATTGGACTTAGCATCTGGAGCATTAGGTTAGAATGGCAGCCTCAGAAATCCAGTCATAGAAGAATGAGCTAGAATGGCTAAGTTCAGTGCAATACAGGCTTAGGTTCTTGGTTGCATAAAAATAGCGTAGCTGCCATATAAACTGCTACGCTAAAAAAATCTAACTTTTGGTGGTCACATCAGAGCTTAGGTTTTTGTTTACAATTTCTAGTCAAATTATGTTTTTAAATCTTATTAATTCTTTCAAAAATTCACCCTAAACATAATACTGAGCTTGTGCGTCCCAAAGCTCTTTATATTTACCTGGAACTTCAACTAACTCTTCATGTTTACCACGTTGGACAATCTCGCCATTATCAAATACTAGAATTTCATCACAAAAGCGACATGACGACAAGCGATGGGAGATATAGAAAGCTGTTTTATCTTTTACGATTTCTTTAAAATTCTGGTATACTTCAAATTCTGCAACAGGGTCAAGCGCTGCTGTAGGTTCGTCCAATATCATGATTGGAGCATCTTTATACAATGCTCTAGCTATAGCAAGTTTCTGACTTTCGCCACCAGATATATTTACACCAGTGCGATCAAATTCTGTACCTAAATAAGTATCTAATTTTCCATCTAGTTTGCAGAGGAAAGAATCCATATCAGCTCTCTTCATGACTTCCATAACTTTAGTTTCATCATATTTTGGTGCTACTGCTATATTTTCTCCTAATGTTAATCCTAAAAGTCTAAAATCTTGAAATACAACGGAAAAAAGTGTGTAATATTCGCTTAGAGAATATTTATTTGCAGCAATATTATTTAGTTTAACCTGTCCAGAATTAGGCTCGTAAAGGCGCATCAATAATTTAATAAATGTTGTTTTACCCGAGCCATTCTCACCCACAATTGCATAAGATTTTCCAACTTCAAAACCTACACTTATATTTTTCAGCACTTGTTTATCCGTTTCAGGATAGGTAAAATTGAGATTTTCTACCGCAAGATTATATTTATTATCTAATCTTTTTTCTACAGGAATACTACCTTTTGCATCTTCATCAGGTAAATCCATGATTTCATAAAATCTGCTAATAGCATCTGGTTGAGTAAAGATTGAAACAAATTCAATAATATTTTCTATTGCTGCCATTAATTGTTTGACTGCACCATTCAATTGAACGATCATACCCACCGCCAAGGCACCACTGATAACTCTGATTCCTATCAATAAAAACATGACTATGTTTGTACATTGAGATCCTATTATATTAATTACATCTTTAATAGATATTGTCTTCAATTGAGTTGCATAAACCTCATTTAAAGACTCCATATTTTTAGCAAAATTTTTCTTTAAGGATTCATGCAGATTGTAAAGTCTGACTTCCTTATATAATGTATTTAGGTTGTTAAAGGTAACCTATAACCCTTTTTCGACTAAGTATTATTCAGGTTTGCTGTATAATATTGTTATTAGATAGAGTGTAC
>CAUPES010000009.1:0-71723 GCA_963510375.1 uncultured Fastidiosipila sp. | reverse complement strand
TCTTTTTATTATAACATGTTATCCAAAACGACATATTCGCTGATTGCTCACAATAAAAAATATTTTTACCCGTGAAAAGGTAAACAAAGGCTTAACTTGTACCGTGATTATGCACAAAGAATATGAACAAATATAGTTAAATTGTTGGAAGAATATACAGTATAATTAAATACAGAATCAAATTGCAAGAGTAGCAATTATTAAAAAATTAAATTTTAGAGGAGGTAAGAGCTATGCAAAAACATGAAGCAAAAGATATTAGAAATATCGCCGTTCTAGGGCATAGCGGCTCTGGTAAGACCTCGTTTTGTGAGGCAGTTTTATTTAGAGGCGGAGTTACAAAGAGAGTGGGCTCAGTAACAGAGGGTAACACAGTTATGGATTACAGCCCAGAGGAGAAGAAGCGTCATATCAGTATTAATATGGGCGTTTCTAGTGTAGAGTGGCAAGGTGCAAAAGTTAATTTAATCGATACTCCGGGTGATTTTGACTTTATGGGAGAAGTTAATCAAGCTTTAAGAGTTGCCGATTCCGCCATCGTAGTTTTGAGTGGTAAAAGTGGTGTTACTGTTGGTGCAGAGAAATCCTTTAGATTCTTGAAACGTGAGAATATCCCTTATGCAATCTTTATTAACAAGATGGATGACGAAGTTGCTGATTTTAATAAAGTTTTGGTAGAAATAAGAGAAGAAATCGGACGTAGCGCTACAGTTATGATGTTGCCATTCAAGAGTGGTAATAGTTACGATAGTTATGTAGATATATTAGCCCAAAAAGCTTATACATATAACAATCCAAGTGGTGAGCGTGAGGAAATCGCAATACCTGAGGATTTAGTTGATGATGTAGAATTACAAAGAGCAGTTTTAATCGAACAAGTTGCTGAAAGTTCCGAAGAATTACTAGAGAAATACTTCATGGAAGAATCTTTCACAGAGGAAGAGATTAAACAAGGTCTAAGAGAGCGTATTTCTACAGGTAAATTAATCCCAATTTGGGCAGGTTCAGCTTTGGCATTGCAAGGTATCAGATTCTCAATGAATAGAATCGTACAAAACATGCCTAGCCCAGTAGATATGCCTATTGAACCAGCAATTAAGTCAGATGGTACAGCTCTAGAGCTTAAGACTGATCCTAATGGTCCATTGGCAGCTTTGGTATTCAAAACATATACAGACCCTTATGTTGGTAAGATTTCTTTATTTAGAGTATATTCAGGAACAATTAAACCAGGTCAAGATCTTTGGAATGCAAAACAGGAAGCATCAGAGAGAGTTTCTGGTGTCTTTACTCCAAATGGTTCACAACAGGTTAACGCTAGCGAAATTGTTGCAGGTGACATTGGCTTAATGACTAAGTTAGATAATACTTTCACAGGTGATACATTGAGTACAAAAGACCAAAGCCTCATATTGCCACGTATTATCTTGCCAGCATCACCACTACGTATGGCTATTTATCCAGTTAATAAAGGTGAAGAAGATAAAATCGCACTAGGTATTTCTAGAATTCAAGAAGAAGATCCAACTATTAAATTAGAAATGGATAATGAGACAGGAGAAATGATTGTCTCTGGTTTAGGTGAATTACAACTTAACGTTTTAATCGCTAAATTACTAAACAACTTCAAGGTTGAAGCTAGATTAGAAAGCCCACGTGTTGCTTATAGAGAGAAATTACAAGCTCCTGTCAAAGTACAAGGTAAGTATAAGAAGCAATCTGGTGGTCACGGTCAATATGGTGATGTTTGGATTGAGTTCTCACCTCACGAAGAAACTGACTTGATCTTCGAAGAAGATATCTTCGGTGGTGCTGTTCCAAAATCCTACTTCCCAGCAGTTGAGAAAGGTCTACGCGAAGCTATTGAAGAAGGTCCATTGGCAGGTTACCCAGTTGTTGGTCTGAAAGCTGTTTTAGTTGATGGTTCTTACCACGATGTTGACTCTTCTGAGTTAGCATTCTCCATGGCCGCTAAGTTAGCATACAAGGCAGCAATGGAGCAAGGTGGAGCATACCTACTTGAACCTGTATACAATGTTGAAGTTCATGTTCCTGAAACTGACTTGGGAGATATCATGAGTGATATCAGCAAACGTACAGGTAGAATTAATGGTATCGATCAAAAAGCTGGTATGAGTATCGTTTCTGCATTGATCCCACTAGGAGCAATGGATAGATATGCTACAGACCTACGTGCTATGACTCAAGGTAGAGGTTGGTACAGCATGGAATTTGCTAGCTATGAGAGAGTACCTCATGATTTCCAAGAAAAATTAATTGCTAAGTACCAAGAAAGCAAAGAGAACTAGATATTCGTTCATTACATAGGAGAAACGCCCTAGCCTCTCGATGAGAGTGACGGGGCGTTTTTCTGTTTTGGTGTAAACTTTTTGACAGGGTTAAGTGAATTGCAGGACAAAAAGGTGGAAAGAATGGAAAATATAGTAATTAAAGAAGGTACAATACCGGATATTGAGAGCGTTCTAAATTTATATAATGATGTCTCATGGAGTGCCTATACCTCTAATCCAGAGCAATTAAAAAATGCCATAAGAAATTCCTTGAAGATCTGGACTGCTTGGGATGATGATCTATTAATTGGTCTAATTAGAGTCGTTGGTGATGGCTATACTATCATTTATATTCAAGATATTTTAGTCCTAGAAGCATATCAAAGACGAGGCTTAGGCAGTCAGTTGCTAAAAATAGTTCTCGAAGAGTATAAAGATGTTCGCCAAATTATCTTATTAACTGATGATAGTGAAAAAACAATAAGGTTTTATGAAAAAAATGGACTCAAACAAGTAGGAAAATATAATAGCGTAGCTTTTATGAAGTAAGTTTTAAGTCAGAGCATATTTTTTATGATATGAGTTTAAATTAGCAATAAGCCAAATACATAAAGCTCAAAGAAAAATGCTAATATATTATCTAAGAAAAACTATCCATAAACTATATAGAATAACGATCTAGGAGAAATGTATGCGTAATAAAATTTATTCTTTGTCGAGAAGAGCTGAAGTGTTAAATATGACTTCAGAAGAGTTGCAAGAGCTTAACCAAGCTGGTCTAGAGTATATATGGGAAGCTATGATTAATGGCAATACAGACTTTCACACACATAGTAATGTATCAGATGGCAAGGATTCCCCTGCACAATTGGTACAAGAAATAATTAAACGTGACTTAGATACATTCTCCTTGACCGACCACGATACTATGGAAGGTTTCAAAATTATCAGTATTCTCTATGACAAATTAAATCTAGTTGGAATGGAATTACCAGATTTTATTCCTGGATTGGAGATGAATGCAGAGTTCGAAGGACAGGATATTCAGATCCTGGCATACTTTCCATTTGGTACTTTTTATTTGATGGAAGATAGCGTGAAAGAGAGACAAGCTCGACGCAATGAGCGTAATGCCAAAATCATGCAGAAAATCGATGAAAGTGGTCTATTAATTTCTGCAGATGAGTTGAAAAATATGGGCGGAGGCGTTATCGGTAGAGTTCACATCGCTAATCTGATAATGAGAAAAGGTTATGTCGATTCAATAAGTGAAGCATTCAGGCTATATTTGGATAAAGGTCAGGCTTTTTACGTAGAAAAAGAGCTAATTTCTGCAGAGGAAACTTTGAAATCCATTAGAGATGCTGGCGGTATACCCGTGCTTTCGCATCCGGCAAGATACGAAAACTGGTTGCACGGGGAAAATGTAATAAGCAAAGATGAATTATTCGCCAAAATAGAACGCCTTAAAAACTTAGGATTACAAGGTCTTGAAGTTATGCATATTGAAACTAGTTTTGCAGATAGTCGTGAATTTGCCCACATAGGAACTGAATTGGGATTATTACCAATAGCTGGTTCAGATTATCATGGTAGCCACAAAGCGAAAGTGCCACTGAGGACAAAGAGAGATGATCCTAGGAAATTTTTGAGCTTGTTCTATAAAGAGTTCAGAGCTTCAAAATTGTAATTTTCGGAAAAAGGTATAAGAGATTTATGAAAAAAATAGCAGTAATAACAGGTGCATCTTCTGGATTGGGAATGGAGTTTGCGAAGCAATTAGACGAACTACGTGAGGTTGACGAAATTTGGTTGATAGCCAGGCGAGAAGAAAGACTTAGAAACTTAGCAAGTAAATTACAAACTGCATCAGTAGTTATAGTAGCAGATCTGAGTCAAGAAACTTGGGAAGCTGATTTTGTCGATAGACTAGAGCATTCCGCTAATGTTGAGAATGCAAGAATTGAATATTTAATTAATTCAGCTGGACTGGGTATTAATGAGAAATTTATGGATACTAGTTTAGCTGCTAATACTAATATGCTAGATGTAAATATGCGTAGTTTGACTAGAATTTGTTACCTAGCAATTCCATTCATGAATAAAGGTGGGAAAATTTTAAATATAGCTTCAGTAGCAGCGTTTATGCCACAACATAGATTTAGTGTGTATGCTGCAAGTAAGGCATATGTATTGAATTTATCCAGAGCTTTAAATAGTGAGTTAGAAGATATTACTGTTACTGCAGTTTGCCCTAATCCTATGCAGACCGAGTTCTTCGCCAAAGGTGAAGTGCCAAAAGGGTTCAAAAAGATAGGCGTTGAAAAAGTCGAGAAGGTTGCTAGCAAGGCATTGAGAAGAGCCAAACGTGACAAGGATATATCTTTACAAAGTTTCCCGGCTCATGTGGTGCGTTTTATCTCTAGAATTCTTCCACATAATTTCGTGCTCTGGTTTGAACGAAAAAGTGATCTTTAAAAAATGTACGTATACCTGTTTGATTTTTAGCAAGCGCAAGATCTAAGAAACTTTATAAATACGTAAGTTATTTTGTTCTGGGAAGTAAGCTACCTCAGGAAACCATTGTGCCAGTTGTTCTTCGTTGATATAAACATCTTCATAGTTGCGCCAGAAGTCATCAATCATGAGGTAATTAATTTTATTCTTTTGAAGGTATTCCTTAGTTTTTTGGTAATCGCTTAATTCTGCAAGTAAGATTTTTCTAATTTCTTGTTCTCTTGTTTCTATATCGTAACCTGCAGATTGTGAGTAGTAAGGCCAGCCAAAGTAAGACATTCTACCAGTGACAAAGTAGGAGTGATAGTGCCAAGGTGGAGTTAGGTTAATTGAATTTGACTCAGTGTGTTGGTACATCCACTGGCTAAAGTCATCAGCAGTTTGTATTTCTACCCTGTTGAGAGAAGCATTCTTGTATACGGCGAAGTCAATTATGCCGGTAAAAGTCATAACAAAAAAACCAACAATGCAGGCTGTTTTGCAAAGAAAGTTTGTAATTTTTGCTTTAGCTGATTTTGTAGCTGTTTTCTTATAAATGTTGCTTTGATTTTCAGCTGTTTTTGCCTTCACATAAGTCCATAAATTAACTATAAAATAGCTAATAAACGGTATAAATAGAATTTGCGTAAATATAAAGAACTTATGATTTACAGTAGTGTCTGGAGTCAAGGAGATTGTCAAAGCAAAAACAATAGGGAGTACTAACGAAGTACTTACGATTTTCAAACTTTTTTCTTTGAGTATAAATGGTGCACACAAGATAAATACTAAAGCTATTCCATAAAGAGTAATTAAGAATTGAGAGATGTTTAATATACTAGGGTTTTCGAGTATATATCCAAAGTGAAAGATGTTTTTAAACATGGAGCTGCTATTCGTGCTAACTTTTGTGAAAATTTTTAACATAACAAGAGCTCCAAAAACATTTGTAATTCCAAATATGAGGTACTGTGTCTTTGACTTAGTAAAGAGCGCCCAAACTATCAAAATTAAATTTAGAGTTATTAAAACAGACCCGTGCCAATATGCCATTGGTAGACCTAGGAGACTTAGCCCAATAATTTCTGCCCAAGTAACTTTGTTTCTGACCTTGTTTTTTAAACTAGGATAAAAAGTAAGTAGTACCCAAACAGCAATACTCAGTACAAATAATAAATGACGTTGATTAGCGTAAACATTAAGGTTGTATAGACCCCAGTCGTCGTGCAATAGAGGTCCCGAATAAGAGTTAGACTTCCATAGATTTTTGATAGCTAGCCATAAATTATTACTTTCTCTAAGCTCTGCAAAAAATACGAAGAATCCACTAAATGAACTTCTAAAACAGAAGAATAACAGACTCAAGAATCCGGCACTTAATTTGCTAGTCAACAGTAAGCTTACATAGAACAGGGTTTGCATAAAGGCTACTATTCCCAAAATGGAAGGAAAATTAATAGACCAGTCCAAGCGTAAGCCCAAGGCATTCAATAATCCGCACAAATAATAGAAGAAAAAGTGATAATTCATTCCGGCACCAGCAAAATGTGGATAAGAACTAGGAATATTACCAAAGGCAAAGTTTCTAACGTTAGCAGTGTGAGGAGCAAGATCGCTAGACACAGTAGCTCCAGCAGCTAAGGTAGAACCGTTAAGCTGGAAAGACCTTTGAGTGAGAAAAATTCCCCAAGCTAAACTTATAGCTTGTAAACATATGATTGCGACAAGTTTCTTGTTATTAATTAAGACAAGTTTTTTGTTATTGCTAAATAAGTAAGGATTTGCTTCGATTTTAGAATGAGCCTTCACAGTGGATGCGGATGTAGTTTTTCTGGCGTTTTTATAATGATTTATAAGACTAGTTGTTAATAGCAAGAGCAAGGAATTAACTATTATTAAACTAGGAATGCTTGGAATAATATTCGTAACTCTAACTAATAATAGGTGCACGAAGTAGTTGTAAGTTGAACTCAAATAAAGACCAATAATTAAATCGATTGGCCAGTAAATTAGAAGTTTGAATAAATAATTTTTGAGCTGATTAGTTGAAAAATGCTTGTTAGCACCGACTGTTTGTTCAATGCCGGATGTTGTAGAGTCAGATATTATATTTCTATATAATTTGAGAAAATTAAAACTTTGCCGAAAGTTTTGTCCTATAAAGTAAGCTGCAACAAGATATAGAAGTACAAGCATGTTTTACCTAGAGCTCATTAGTATCTTTATTTTCAGAAACATTAGAATTTGTACTTTTACCTTTTGCAGCATTATTAGGATCAGGGTTTTCTGCAAGAAGATATGTAGTATTCAGCTCTTCCATAGTAAGATAGCGAGGTCTTCCTTTGACTTCATCATAAATCTTGCCGATATATGTACTAATCAAACCTAAGGACATCATCACAGCTCCACCAATAATCAATAGGAGTAGGATAACTGTTGTAAACCCATCAGCTGCGTGACCTGTGAAGAAACGAACTATAGTTATTAATCCTATAACTATGGCTAATGTCAGGAAAAGTACACCCATCAAAGTTATGAGTGATAGAAGTACGGTAGAGAAAGAAGTAACTGCATTAATAGCCAACTTCCAGAGTCCGGGCCAGGTCCATTTGCTCTCACCATGAACTCTCTCTTCAACAGCAAATTCAAAATCAGTTCGTTTGAAACCTAACCAAGAACTCAAACCACGGAAAAAAGTATTGTGCTCATCAAGCTTATTCCAAGCATCAACAACTTTTCTGTCCAAGAGCTTGAAGTCTGAAGCATTGTTAAGGTCAACTCCACTTACCTTTTGGAAGCTTTTATAGAAACTATTGGCGAAGAAATTTTTAATCTTACTTTCTTTTCCACGAGAAGATTTAACCCCTTCAACAACGTCATAACCAGACTTCCATAGCCTTACCATTTCTGGGATGTAGTGAGGTGGATGCTGGAGATCTCCATCCATTAGAATAACTGCATCTCCGAGAGCATTTTCTAGACCTGCACAAATAGCTGCTTCTTTACCGAAGTTTTTACTGAATCTTAAAGCATGAATCCTCGGATCTGCCTGAGCTCTTTGTGAAATTATCTCCCAAGTTTTGTCCTTGGAACCATCATCAATTACTAATATCTCGAAAATACAATCTAATGACTCCATAATCGGTATAACAGTATTTAGGGTGACTGGTACCTGTTCTTCTTCGTTATAAAAAGGTATAAGTAATGATAATTTCATGTCAACACTCCAGTGGATTGAGATCTAGTTATAAGCAATATTAAGTAATCGAGGGAACTGAATCTCTTTTAGTTAATAACCATTTTAAACATAATTACGTTTAATTACTAGATTAAAATCAACGATTTTTCGAAACCTTAAAAAATAGTTTCTTTTGAAATTTTTTATAATTTTATAATATAGATTTCTAATTTATAGACTATAATAGTAAAAAACAAAATCTTCAGGGCGAGGTGAAATTCCTCACCGGCGGTGTTGTTCTTAAAATGTCAAATTTTTTGTATAAAAATCCTTGATAGAGAGAACTAAGCCCGCAAGCTTTTTGCTGATCCAGTCAAATTCTGGAGCCGACGGTAAAGTCCGGATGGGAGAAGATGTGAATATAAGCTTATTGAGTAATTGATGTCGGTTTTTACAGGAGTACTACTCACAGCCTTTGTATTTATTAATCAAAGATCTTAATTATGAGCCGTACAGGCTTAACGAGTTCTTCAAGATAAAATTTTCCTAAAATTCTGAAGCAACGGAGGTTGAAATGAGTAGGGGAAAAAGTATAGGTAAATCCAAGAGAAGCACAAGAATAATGGCATTTGATGCGATTATGGCAGCATTAGGAGTATTGTTAATGTTGTTTTTAAGGTTCCCGCTATTACCCACTGCAGCACCATGGTTAATTTATGATTTAGGTGATTTAGCTGCTATTTTGGCAGGATTAATCGCAGGTCCAATTCATGCAATAATTGTGTTATTAATAATTTGTATAGTGCAGATGGCCACTCCAAATGCGTCTGGTTTTTGGGGATTTGTAATGCACTTTGTTGCCAGTGGAATAATGGTTATAGTCCCAGCTTTAATATGGCAACGCAAGCAGAATAGATCATCTTTAATTTTCGGACTAGTTGGAGGAGCACTTGCTTTAATAATTATTATGATACCTCTTAATATTATAATTACTCCAATTTTCACAGGTGCAAGCGTAGGAGCAGTACTGAAAATGATTATGCCAATTATAGTTCCGTTTAATTTAATAAAAGGGTTGTTAAATACAGTGTTCTCTTATTTGATTTTCGTGGCTTTGTTAAGAGCAGGTAAAGGTAAATTGAAAGCTTGGAGAGTGTAGTGTGGATTGATAGATATACGGGTTCAACGCATTCCTTTTGCTTTAGAATTAAAACAATTTAAAATTAGATTTAACGATACCATCCTTACTGGTTTGTTCAGCAAAGAGGGTACATATTATTTGTGTGTGTGGATTTTTCGATTAAGTTAAAACTCTAGTATAGAGTCTTAACTTTTAAATATTTATTGCACACTAACGGTAAAAACAATAGCCTTCATTATATTTTCATTTCCTTTGTTTTTGTCAAAAGTTTCAAGAGGGAATGTAGTGGCCCCATCATGAATTGACATAATTGAAATTTCATTAGTGAAGTCTTTCTTCTCAGGTAGTTTTGTTGAATGGATATTTTCTTTGCCTGTAAAGTAATTTAATAGGTCAATCGTATTTTTAGATTGATTTAGATATATTTCTATATATTGTTTATTACTATCCACTCTTATGCCCAGAAAATTATTTTCTTTTTGCTTTGCCGATGATACAAATCCTATTCTTTCCCATGTTCCATCTTTATACTTATAACAGTTTAACTCAATTTCTCGAACGGATTCAGTTGGAAGCATTTCAAATAAATTCAATTCCTCTGATAACATATTAGCTAAATTTTGAGGTAATTTTTTATCTAGGTTATATGACTCAATCGTACTGTATTTAGTTTGAGCATTGCAAGAAACGATAAGAAATAGAATTATACTTATTAATGAAAAATAGATTATTTTCTTTTTCATATTAATTCCCCCTGTTTTTCAATATGATTTATAAAAAATTTAAGTGTATTAAAATCAATATATAATCACTCTCATACAACCACCCCCTGTAAGTTAAATATCTTAACTATATTTTCTTACAACTGTATGGTAAAAACAAGACTACCAAGCCAAAAAGAATAGTAGTATAATGGATGTGATAGATAAAAATTTATAGAATAAAATGTGAAAATTAGATGAGAAGAGAGGGAATTTCTTCCCTCTCTTAATAATTATAAATAATCTGTTTCCCCGAAGAAAATGTGAAATTTAAGTACAAGATTACTTGTTTTTTATGTTTAAAGTTGTTCCTTGCCAGAAGGAAATATCTTCCTTGTTATAATTTGCATCAAGATTGAAGTCGTCTAACAATATGATTGTATTTAGATTACAATTCGCTAAGATTGACAATGTTTTAATATGGATCGTTTCGCCAGGTTCATTTTCATATATTTGCAAATATTTTTTTTCGCCGTTTGAGTTATTTTGTAGATTTGTAACTACGAAATATTTGTCAGTTGATTTGTTCATTAGTTCTTTAGGTATTATTAGACCTTTAAATTGCCAGAAATCATTTTCGTTGAAATCTTTGCCTGAAATAAACTTGTAAAGATCTCTAAAAATGCTACTCTTGATAGTACCATTTACGACAATTTTTCCCTGACTATAGTTCCCTTGATAATCCCTATTTATTGAAAATAAATTATGTTGTATCTTTCTTGTATAAGGGAATAATAATATTGCCAATATGATAATTACAATTACAGATAATAAAATATATTTTTTGAATTTAAATTGTTTCATTATTGAGCCTCCTCTTTCCTATCTTAGAATACATCTGTGTAATTGTTAGGATTGTGACGGGATTGAAATATAACATTTGCATTTTCCTCCTACGATTATTTTAATAAGAGTCGTTATAGAACCAACTATAAAAAGTAGATTTGCGTATGTAAATATAATTGACATACGTTATCAGTAATTTAATCAAAGGTAGTATAAAGATGTACTTATGATTGTTCTCTAGAACAAAGCCTATTCCTAAAAAACATACTATCCAAATAATAAATAATGTAATAATTAAAACTTTAAAGTCTTTATCAGGGTTAGGTCTTGAAGTTTTGTTTTCTGATCTTAAACTTAATTCAAGCGCAGATTTTTCATTAAGAACATTTAGCGTTATTAAAGATATACAAGCCAACTCAATTATTGACAATAACAAAGTAATAAGGAGCTGCCAAAATTTGCTTTGTGGTGTTAACACAAAACAAAAAAGCAAAAAATAAACAATATATACGATGATTAAACTATATTTTAAAGTGTTATTGCTAGGAGTATGCAAATTAATATTTTTACTTTGTTCTGGCATGCTTAAGTTAGTGTTCTTAGCTATAACAATAGACATAGTGTTCTGTGGTAAGAAGAATAAAACTATACCTAGAGTAACTGGTGTATAAAAATTGTTGTTGTTAAATATTTCAAGCAAATCAAAAATCAATAATACACTTAGGCTGAAACAATTTAGTATACCTATGATAGATAGCCATATTAATATATTTTTGTAATTTATTTTAATGTTCTCGAAATTCATTTTTTATTTAGACCTCCATTAATACCATGTAAATATATTTTCCTATAATAATATGGTAAAATCAAGGCTACCAACAAACCTCATCTTATCCATATAATATATAATTAATAATGTATAATTATAGTATCCAAAAACAATCATAGCTTAGTAAGGGAGGACCAGTTCATGGCAAAAGAAAAAGTGCCCTATTACGTACATGCTATTAAGCAAGATGACGCTCTGGGAGAAAACATAGATACCTATGCAGCAGTTCCTAGAATTATGCTCGCAAGCCTAGATACAAAGGAATTTGTCAACAAAATTGCTCTGGGTCTATTAAATATCTGGAACAGCAAAGATATTAGTACAGTACCTTTTTCCGTTGGTCCAAGTTATGAAAATTTAGACAAATATAGGGCAGCAAGTGGCAAAAGAACTTATACCTTGGATAGCTTTTACCAAGATGAGAGTGAGCTAGCCTACTTGCTTACACATTACACAGAGTCTCAAGACTTAGCCCTTCTAATTGCAGACGGGAATTATTATGATACCTGCCTGCCTTATTCTAATTCCTGGACTGAGCAAAAAGAAATCCCACATGGCTCTCCAGCAGATTTAGCAGAGAAAACAAACACACCTGTGCTTCTCGTTGTGAATTTATCTGACTTTAATTTTACCAGTTTAAGCAAGATTACAGGAATTTTGGATTTTCGTAATGATCAACAGATTGCAGGTTTTATTTTAGTTGGTGATAACAAGCATGACTTAGAGGACGCCGCTGATTTGGTCGAGAGCGAGTTTGGTATTCCAGTGTTTGGTTGTTTTGCAGATAAACCAAGTAATGAAGGACCAAGCTTGTATAGAGTAATTCCTCAATTGGCAAAAGATACTTGGGAGAAAAACTTAGAAGATGTATCTCAGGCTGTAATGGAAAGTCTTGATATAAATAAAATACTTAGATTAGCTAGACGAGCACAAGATTTAGGAGATGAATTCCCGCAAGATCTTTTCCAAGCACAGAAACTTATAGGTTTTTCTAATGAGAAATTTAATTTAGCAGTTGCAAGAGATCAAGCTTTTAATGAATATTATCAAGAAAATATTGATATTCTCGAAGAAATGGGTGCAAATATTATTTACTTTAGCCCATTAATTGACCCTATTTTACCAAGCAAGGTAGATGGAATATATCTAGGTTCTGGTAATATTCAAGAATATATTGGTCAGTTATCTAAAAATGAGTCTTTGAGAACACAGATTAGAAGATTAGCCGCACAAGGTATGCCAATCTTAGCGGAGGGAGCCGGAGCAATTTATCTGGCTGAATCTTATGTTAGTAGGCAAGGCGCAGTTTGGCCTTTGGTTGGAGTTTTGCCAACCCAGGCTTCAAGTAATGAATCTAAGACAAAAAGATTTTATGCAAAATTAAATTCAAGAAGAGAAGATTTATTAGGCAAATCTAACAACACAATTCGTTGCTTGATGAGTAATGAGTACATATTAGATCCGGAAGGGGCATCTTATAGAGCCTTGATCAAAGGCGAAGGACATAGCATGAAAGTTTTCTCCACGAGTACCATTTGGGCAAGTCAAGCCAGACTGCATTTTTATGCTTTACCCAGTGGAATTGCTAAGTTCGCTTTAACCTGTATGCGTAAAGATATAATGGATCAGTAACAGATTAAGAGATAAATTGTGTTATAATTAGTGGTAAATGAAAAAGTTTTGATGCTTGCATCAATTTAGGAGGTAATGATATGTTAAGAGATTTATTTGGTTCAATAACCGGTGAAACAAGAAGAAGATATAATCGTAGAACTGCTTTGGGTACAGTATTAGGTTTGCTAGGTGGTGCTGCAACAGGTGCTATCTTAGGTTTATTATTTGCGCCAAAGTCAGGTAAAGAAACACGTAAAGATATAGCAGATGCAACAGAAGAAGGCTACAGAAGAACAAAAAAAGCTGCTTCAGATTTAGGCGAGAAGATTAGCGCAACAACAAGTAAGTTAGGTTCAGAAATTAACAAAGCAAGTGGTAAATTAGGTGCAAAAGTATCCGACACTTACAATGAATTCAAAGATAATATTGAAGATGTTAAAGATCAAAGAAAAGTAGCTAGAATTGCTCGTAGAAATCAAGCAAATGAGCATTCAGACTCACCAGTAGCTGGACAAGCTTTAGTTACTCCTAACTTTGAAGACTAATTTTTAGTTTAATTAAATGACGAGCAAAAATATTAGAGGAGAGAGCTAATGAGTACAGTTGCAACAGTTGCTTTACAAACAGTGAATATAGACTTGAAACAACTTGGCATAGCGTTGCTGATCATAGGTGGAATAGTATTGCTAGTTGCTTTGATTTTGCTTGTATTCAAGTTAATCGGAACAGTAAGTAGAATGAATGAACTTATAGATGAGGTTTCTACTCCAGTAGAAGAGATGAGTAGAGAATTACCAGCTATGGGTATCCATATTCGTGATATTTTGGAGAATGTAGTTGATATTACTGACGACCTAGCAATAGCAAGTCCAGAGTTGTTAGCAGCCGTAATTGAGGCTTTGGAATCAGTTAATAGTGCTCTTGATTCAGTAAGTAATATGGTTGTTGGAGTTAGTGACGGAGTAAGTAATGTTGCAAATAATTTAGTCAGCAGATTCAGCTTTGGTGGCTGGGGAGGTTCTGGGGTTTTCCCTAAAGTCTCGTCCGTTGTTAGCTCGTTTTTCGCAGGTAAAGCTAGTGAAAGAAAAAACAAAACGACTTTTGGATCTGGGAGAAAGCACAGGCGCTAAAGTTGGAGTTTAGAAAATAAAATTAGAGAAGCGTTGTTTTTGGACAACGCTTCTTTTGTTTAGAAATTGTGTTTTGCTGAAAATTGAAATCTATTTATTAAAAAACTTAATTAAAAGAACCCCTTCATCTGTCCTAGTGTGAAATCTTTCTCTATTGGTAATTTTACGGAATTACCATCATTCAAGGCGGATTTATAAATAGCTAGAATTGCTTCAACAGACTGCAGGCCGTCGAGGACATTTGCACGAGGAGATCTGTCTTGGTGAATAGAAGTAGCTAAATCTTTGAAGATTCCGGTGTGTGGGTTAGCGAACTCATTAATAGATTTCCTGACTCCGTTTTTCCATACTTGAGCAAGAAAAGCTCTAATATATTTACCGGTTAATTTTTTGCCATCTCTTCTAATAATTGAGAAGTAAGGTTTTTTCTTTTTGAGACCTGCAGATATTTCTGCACGTTCAGTGGAAATATAGAATGATGCGGATTGCTGATTTTCTGGAGTATTAGTTGTACCTTCTATGCGGCAGACGAATCCTTTGTCCATTTCTAAGAGAGCAGCACCGTAGTCCTCTGCTTCCATCTTGTGTGTAAGTTGCTTGATCTGGCCCTGAACAGAATTGATTTTGCTAGATAATAGCCAGGTCATGAGATCTAGTGCATGGACTGTTTGGTTCATCATGGCACCACCGTCTTGAGCCCAAGTTCCTCTCCAAGCGGCTTGGTCATAATAAGCTTGATCATGTCCCCAATGTACAATTACGTCAGCGGCCAAAACTTTACCAAATTCTCCATTAGCTATATCTTTTTGCAACTGATCAACAATAGGGAAGAACCTATAAATATGTCCCACTGCCACTTTAAGATTTTTAATACGAGATAACTCTAATAACTCATATGCTTCTTGGAGATTTAAGGTTAAAGGTTTCTCAACCATTAAGTGGGATCCATGTTCCAAAGCTAATTTAGCAAGTGAGTAGTGAGTTCCTGATGGAGTTGCAATTGCTACAACATCAGCAGTTAAACCACTATTGTAGAAGTCAGCAAGACTTTGAAAAAAGTTATTTGTGTTTAAATTTAGATTGAATGTTTCATTTACTTCTACTTGTCTGCTGGCGTTATTATCAACCAATGCAACTATTTCATAAGTATTTCCCAGGTGTTTAACTGCTTTAATATGTTTCTCCGCAACTCTTCCTAGACCAACTAAAACTAATTTTAATGATTTATTAGAAATTTGTTCCATTTTTCTCCTTAAAAAATCATCTACAAAGTATTTAATACTTAAGTAAATATGATAAACTTGTTATTGTTATACAAGATATATTTTACTATAAAAGTATGAATATTAGAAAATATCGGAGGCTGATAATGGGTAGAGTAGAAGTTGAAGCATTCTTTAAAGAAAGACAAATGTGGGCAGAAGATCTTGATATGGAAGCAGAGCTTGAGAAGTTTATCGAATCAATGCACGCTGGTTTACGTGGTTCTGTACCGCCTGAGTCAATGAGAATGATCCCTACATATTTAACTGTGGGTGAGGATTTCACAACCAACGATCCAGTTATTGTAATGGATGCTGGTGGTACTAACTTTAGAATCTGTTTAACTCAATTTAATGAGCATGGTGAGACAGAGATTTCTCAATTTAGGCAAGCGACAATGCCAGGTTCAGATGGAGAAATTAGCGCCAAAGAATTCTATGGTTTCATTGCAGATCAACTAGCTCCTTTCTTGAAGTATAGTAGAAAAATTGGTTTCTGCTTCTCATATGCTTGCGATATGTTACCAAGTCATGATGGTAGATTGATTAACTTTACCAAAGAAATCCAAATCCCAGAAGCGATTGGAACAGTTGTTGGTGAAGAAATTATGAAAGTTCTCGAAGAGCGTGGACACAAGACTGATGATATCCACTTTGTCATGCTAAATGATACAGTTGCAGCTTTATTGGGAGGATTCTCAGGTGGTGGATCTAAACAATATTCAGGATACGCAGGCATTATCTTAGGTACAGGGATTAACTCAGCTTATATAGAACAAAATTCTAATATTAATAAACTCGAGGGTAAACTGAACCCACTAGGAAATATGATCATTAACATGGAGAGTGGCGACTACTCAGTTTCGAATAGAAGTCCTATTGATATTGAAATTGACAGAGCAACTAACGTTCCAGGTGCACAGGTAATGGAGAAAATGATCTCAGGTAGATATCTTGGACTACAAGTTTTATATGCGGTTAGAGAAGCTGTTGCAGATGCTAATTTGTTCTCAGATTTCTTCAAGGAAAATTTCGCAGAAGTATATGACTTGGAGAGTGCAGAATTAACTGAATTTGTAGAAGAACCTTATGGACCAGGAATTTTGAGTCAATGCTGTGCTAATGAATTGGATAGAGAGAATTTATACTACATCATTGACAATATTTTTGAGAGAGCAGCAATGCTTGTAACAGTAATAGTCGCAGGAATTCATATTCAAACAGGTGTTGGTAAGAACCCAGTAAGACCTTTGGCTATTACTATGGAAGGCTCAACTTTCTACAAGGCTAATCTTTTGCGTGAGAAAATTATGTACCATATCCAACAATTTGTTAATAAGAAATATGGTTTCTACAATGAATTCTTGCATGTAGAAAATGCTAACGTAATTGGCTCAGCTTTAGCAGCACTCATGAACGAGTAAGTTGCCAGAGTTGTTAATAAGGTAATTAGACAGCAAGTAATTAGTAGCAAATAATAATACGAGAATATGCAGATTGAAGCTAAAGTATATAAAGGCAACAAGGTAGTTAGGATCATAGATGCTGAGAATCTTGAAGAGGACTTGGGATTTACAGCACAATTGGAGAAGTGTTTCCTAGCTATATCTAAGCAACTAGATGTGTCTCCACCGTTGTGGATGCAGAAGAATACTCAAGAATTTGCGAGATTCCATCAGACTTTTTTTACGGCGGAACAATTTGTTGAAGTAGTTACTTTCGATAGATTACAGTTGACCTGGCTTGATGATGGGCGAAATATTTAGGCAAGTAGATGTTTGAGTAATTTGATGAGGATAAATGAGATAGACTAGGTTTATCAGAAAAGCGAAAGCGAAGTTTAATGAGATTAGATAGGTTTTTGAAAGTTAGTAGATTATTTAAGAGAAGAACTGTAGCGGCGGAGGCTTGTGATAGAGGCAGAGTTCAAGTAAACTCTAGACCTGCAAAGTCTGGTAGCAAAGTTAAGGTAGGAGACGAGATTACCATAAACTTTAACCAGAGAATTATTACTGTCAAAGTACTTGAGCTAAAAGATCATGTTGCAAAAGATGAGGCTTCTGAACTGTATGAGCTTATTTCTAACGAAAAAGTAGAATTAGAAGATGTTGAAGCTATAGATGAGGGCGTGTTAGAGGAGTTTTAGTTTAAAGATGAAACTTAATAGTAAATTAAAATTTAATGGAAACTTATTTAAGAGTCTAAAGAGCAAATCCCAATCTGCACTTAATCTTTCTGTAACCTGGTTATTGGTAATTATTATGTTTGCATTGTTGTTTTTTATTAGTGCAGCCTTAGTTTTGAAGCAAAATGCAGAAAAAAATAATCTTTTGGCAGAACAAGTTGATTTAAAAGCAGTTTTAGACCAAAAAAAGGCTGAAGCGGCTAGAATAGATCAGCAAGAATCTATGGCTGGTGAACCTGAAGCAATAGAAAAACTAGCTAGAGAAGAACTAGGAATGATCAGAAAAGATGAAATTATTTTCATCGATGTAAATTAAATTTTGTTTAGAAAAATTAAAAAATAAAAGTCTATTCTGCGGTGATGCAAATAATAGACTTTTTTCTTTTGTATTTGGCGTTAAATATATATATCAAATCATGTTTGAAAAATTAGAGCTAAAGCTCAGTTCTACCTTCGATAGCTCTACCCAATGTTACTTCATCGGCATATTCTAAACTAGAGCCGTAAGGCAAGCCACTAGCAATTCGTGAGCATTTGATTCCGCTCGGCTTGACTAATCTAGCAATATAATTTGCAGTCGCCTCACCCTCTACATTAGAGTTATTTGCCAGAATAATTTCTTGAATTTCCTCATGGCGTTGCAATCTTTGTAGAAGTTCACGTAAGTGAATATCTTCTGGCCCAATATTTTCCATAGGCGAGATGCTACCATGTAAAACATGATAAAGACCTGAAAACTCTTTGGTCTTCTCCATAGCAACAACATCTGATGGATTTTCAACAACACAGATTGTGCTCTTATCTCTACTATCAGATGCACAAATATCGCAAAGATCCTGATCAGTTAAGTTACAACATTCTTGACAAAACTTAACATTATTCTTCGCATCAATAATAGATTGCGCAAAGTCATCAACATCGCTTTTATCCATGTTAAGAATGAAAAACGCCAAGCGTTGAGCTGTCTTGCGGCCAATCCCAGGTAAACGATTAAGTTGTGAAATAAGTTTAGCAATACTACTTGCGTATCCTGCCATATTAGAAACCTAATCCGCCCAAACCACCAGGCAATCCACTAGTCAGACCACCCATTTTACTATCACTTTCTTCTGCTAGCTTCTTATTAGCACCGTTGATAGCAGCAATAATAGTATCTTGTAGGATATCTACATCTTCGGGATCTAGTGCGTCTGGATCAATATTAAGTTCTAGTAGTTCATGCTCACCATTCATTTTAACAGTAACCATGCCACCACCTGCAGTATGCTCAACAACCAAATCAGCTATCTCTTCTTGTGCTTTAGCAAGATCAGCTTGCATTTTTTGAGCTTGTTTCATTAATTGATTAATGTTTCCACCACCAAAACCGCCAGGGAAACCTCCACGTTTTTTAGCCATATTTTTCTCCTTTAATGTGTAATTAATCTATATCATCTATATCTTCTTGAATGGGAATGTCCATAGCTTCTGCAGCTGCTTTCATACGTTGGACCCACTCAGGCTCTTCTTTGGTCTGCTTAGTAGTATCTACTTCATCGACAGATCTACCAGCGATATTAAAATCAAGACTCAAGTGAGTATTTGCATTAGCTTCTATAAAAGCTTGTAATACTCTTGCCTTAATCTCGTGAGTATTAATTTTATCATATATATGAATTTGTTCAGTTTCGAAATTAATAATAAACTTATCATCTTCCACATAGTATTGGCAAGTGTTGAGTAGTATAGCTAGAAGTGGATCTTGCTCGTTCAACTCATTGATAAATTTATGCCAGATACCCTTAAGTTCTTCTTGTGAAAAAATCTTAGTTGGAGTTGATGTTGGTTCGGTTGTAGGTGAAGTAGTTTCTGTGAGTTTTGAACTGTTAATCGCCCCTGATTTTGTGGGTTTAGGTTCTTTGACAATTTTAGCTGAACTTGGATCTAACATCAGATTTATTCCGCTAGAAAAATCTGGTGTGGCTTCAGTTTTAATTTCTTCTGCTTCAGGAAATTCAGTTGTAGGAGTTGAAGGTTCAAGACTTAAATGTTCGGAAGGTTGGGCTTCAACAGCTTGAGAAGTAGCTTCTTGAACTTCACTTTCTTGTATAGTATTTTTTTCAGGTTCAATTTCCTGAGCTTTAACTTTAGGTGACTCGCTTTTTGCTGGGGCTAAATCATTAACATTAGTAGTTTCTGCTCCAGTTTTTATAGACGTATCAATTTCTGTTTTAGGTTTGCTTAACTGCATGGGCGGTGTAAGCTCCGAATTACTTCTGTTATTTTTGACATTTTGAAGTAATTGGATCAAAGCAACTTCCAGAGTAATTCTTGGATTTTCTGAGTATTTAAGGTCTTGTTGCAAGTTCGCTACGAAAGCGATGTCTTCAATTAAGTTCTGAGCACTATAAATTTGAGCAAGTTTACCAAGGGTTTCTAGTGTTCTAGAATTAACCTGCAAAATTTTCTCTGGAGCTTTACTGGTTTTGTAAACCAACAAATTTCTAAGGTATTGAGCTAGAGAAGAAGTGAATCGACTAATGTCTCCGCCCTCTATAATTAATTTTTCTATACTTAACATTAACTCGTCAACATCGCCAGAGACCAAGTTATAAATTATTTCCTCGAGAAACTCATCACTTACAACTCCAACCATATTCAAAATATCGTCACGAGTTATAACTTTATTCGAGTAAATACTTCTTGATTGATCTAATAACGATATAGCATCACGCAAAGCACCTTCAGAGAAATTAATGATAGTCAATAATCCATCTTCATCGATATTAATATTATTTTCTTTTGCAATTAGAGCAAGATGATCATGCATGTCGTGTGATTTAATACGCTTAAAATCGTAACGCTGACAACGAGAAAGTATAGTTGCCGGAATTCTTTGAGGATCTGTTGTTGCCAAAATAAAGACCGCATGAGCAGGAGGTTCTTCTAGTGTTTTTAGCAAGGCATTAAATGCTGCGGTGGAGAGCATATGAACCTCATCAATTATATAAACTTTATATTTAGCTACAGTAGGTAAGAACAAAACTTCATCAGTAATTTTCCTAATATCATCAACACTATTATTAGAGGCAGCATCCATTTCGATTATATCTAACAATGTGCCCTTGATAGCATCCTGACAAATATCGCATTTGTTACATGGGTTACCTTCATTACTTAGGTTAGGACAATTAATAGCTCTTGCGAAAATTTTGGCTAAAGAAGTTTTACCTGTCCCTCTAGTACCACTGAATAGATAGGCGTGAGCAATTGAGCCGCTAATTGCAGCTTGCCTAAGAGCACTTACTACATGTTCTTGACCAACAACTTGGTCAAAATCAAGTGGTCGCCAAGCACGGTACAAAACTTTGTCTGACATAAAACCCTCCATCTAGATTGGATAAGAAATTATTTTGAGAAAACTCTCAAAGTCTCTGAGTTTTATTATAACCCAATAATTGAAGATCAAAAGCAAAAACCACTTCTTAGCCGAAGCCACACAGGCAGATCTGCAGCACATAAGGTTCGCCGCTTATTGCTGCTCCCTTCCGGGCCTGACAAGGTTCACGGTTCTTATCGCACAGGACCCATGCAGCCTCGACTAAAAAGTGGTTCTATAATTGTATAGGGGATTATAACATATGAAAATAAACTTTGCTGACTTGTTCTAGTATATTTTCTATATGTCAGTATATATCAGATATCTTATCGATTTTCTCCCTCTGATTCTATTGAATTAGCCAAAGTAGTTTCTTTATCATCTAGTAAATCCATTTCCTCTGGGGTGATTTTTGCAATGCCAAATCCTGTAGCTGCATAAATCAATGCGAATAATGGACTTAGGAAACAGAAGAATGCAAAAGGAGCATAGGTGAAAGTACTAACTCCCAAAGTTGATGACATGAATATTCCACAAGCGCCCCAAGGAATTAATGATGACATGGCAGTTCCGAAATCTTCCAACGTTCTAGAAAGATTTTTCAAGGATATACCTCTTCTTAAGTATTCTTTGACATATATCTTACCTGGTAAAATGATACCTAGATATTGATCTCCTGTTATTAATAAAGTACTAATTACCGTTAATCCTGTAGCTGCAATTAGACCGAAGGTGCCTCTAGCCAATTTAACAATTTTGTGGTTGAGGCTTGAGATCATGCCTGAGCTATCCATTATGCCTGCCAATCCTAGAGCTATTATGAATAATGATATTGAACCAAGCATGGAATTAAGTCCACCACCACTCAATAATTTATCAATAGTTTCAATACCTGTATTTGACACGAAGCCGTGGTGTGCAGAAATCAAAACTTCAGCAACAGAAGCTCCCTGGAAATATATTCCCATAATCCCAGCAACTATCGAACTGATAAGTAAAGTACCAACTGCTGGAACTTTAAAGAAAATTAATACTATAACTAGGAGAGCTGGAAGTAAGAGAATGGGACTTATGTAGAAATTTTGGGATATACCGTTGAGTAAAGTTTGTACGTAAGTAGGGTCAAAAGCCTTAATTTCATAATTCCAGGAAATGAAAAAATATATAAGCAATGAAACTAAGAAACTAGGTATTGTCGTGAACAGCATATGTTTAATGTGGTCAAAAAGATTAACATTGCTAATACCTGAAGCTAGAGTAGTGGTATCAGATATAGGAGAGAGTTTATCTCCAAAATAAGCTCCTGAAATTACAGCACCGGCACTTAGTCCAGGATTGAACCCTAAACTGTTACCAATTGCCATTAATGCAATTCCGATAGTACCTGCTGTTGACCATGAACTACCTGTCATGATTGTGGTCAAAGCAGTTATGATAGCTGCGCTAGGTAAGAAGAATTGAGGAGATACAATTTGAAGTCCGTAATATATGAAGCTAGGAACAATTCCAGCTAGCGTCCACACACCAACAATAACACCAACAGCTAGCAATATAAATAAAGAAGCGGCACTGGTTGAAACTGTTTTATTGATTCCCACTTCTAAATCTGACCATCTATAACCATGAAGCATTGCTATAATTGCTGCAAATAATACACTAAGAAATAGAGGTATATGAGCCTCTACCTTTAGAATAAACATTCCAATAAATAGAGATGTTGCTATAAATATTACTACTAAGATAGCTGATGTAAATGGCACAGGCTTTGTATTGTTCTCCTTGCGAGACATTTTTCATTTTCTCCTTTTTCAGAAACTTCTGATTAAATTAAGTTTTTCCCGTGAATTGCAATTCTAATAATTAGTCAAAGTATACACCAAACCCTTTGACCTTTTTTAGCAGCCTTAAATTTTCTTTGTAAACAAAATTTAAATCGGATTCAAAAGGCAGTTCAGAATCTATCTCTAGTAAGTTTTTTAGCAGTTTCAAAAAGCAAGGATTTGTAATAAGTATATTACCTGAAAGTTCAATTAGATATGAATTATTATATTTGTAACCTCCTAGAGGACTGTCAAGATTGAAGGCATGCTCAGGGTACAAGGATTTATACAGATAATTATTTTCGTTGCCATAATAATTGCTGAAACCTAATTTGCTACCATAAGCAAGTTCACCTTGGAACTCAATAAGTACTTGTTCGGACACACGATTGCTAAAATCTCTAACCGTCTTGTATGGAAATAGACCTAAACAACTGGCAGGCTCGCCATCTATTACCTTCAACTCACTTCCTAGCAGATCTAGCGAATTATTGATTGCCAAAACTATTAAGCCATCGTCAATTAGATCTTTTAATAAACGTTTATAAGGTAAAAGCTTGCTGTAAACTCTTTCCATATTTTTTTCAGTCATCGGTCCAAAAAATATCAAGTCAACACTATGATTAGCAAAGTAAGGCTCATCATGATAAAAGGTTTTGACTATTTCTAAATGTTCATGCTCTTTAGCGACAAGATCAAAATAATGAACAGTTTCTATTTCACCGAATGTTATAAATTCTGGATACAAAACTTCTACTACCATTTTTAAGCCTCCACGATTTCCCTTATTTGTTTTTTAGCTTTATCTGTTAAAAATTGAGCATAGTCGTCAATATCTTTAAGTATATATATGGTTTCTTCTGTTTTAGGATCTATATAATTTTTGATCTGCTCAAGCTCATCCACTATGGCTAATTTGTCTCTATTTACCCCATCAAGTAAAGCAGTTGTTTCTAATGGATAGCCAAATTTACCGTAAAAAATAACTAAATCTATATTCTGGGCATATCTCATATCAGTGTTATACATCCAACTTTGATTGGCGTTGGGCAAATCGTCTTGACCGTAGTCAGGTAGATAGATTACTATCTTTCTACCTGGCTTCTTGCTGATATTGAAGAATGATCTACTAGTTGCAACAGGATTAATGCCCTTTGAAACCATTGTGATTACTTCTTTTGGACCAATCTGTACTGTGTTTAATCGGCTTGAAACAACTTTAATATTTTTGAAGGCTGCAATTAATTTTTCAGCTGAGAAACCATACTCTCTAAGTGTTGCGTAAGCCGCAATTTGGTTGTAGCTATTTTCTATACTTGAACTAACTAGAGGTAGGCTGTAATTAACATCATGATCTAAAATTTGCAATAGATTATTCTGCTCATCAATATCAGTAACAATATATTGAGATTCTGGATTTGTGAAACCGCAATTTTCACAAAGATATTCTCCTATATGATGATAGCGCTTGAATTTCCAAGTGAGTAAATTATCACAATTAGGACAGTAAATCATATCTTGAATCTTAGAATCTAAGCATTCCTTTTCCCCCTTTAGAGGTTTAATTGTGAAATAGACTCGCTTATTTTTAGCATTCCCTAAGTAAGCACTGATCGAATCTGAGGCATTCAGGATAAGCATCATATCATCACTTATAGCTTCGTTAATTCTCCTGAAAACATAATCAACATTAGCATTTCTATCAAATGAATCTTGGAATAAATTAGTTACAGTTAAGCTACTAGGTTTCAACTGTTTATTGTAGTGTCTCATCCAAAGCTCATCTTGTTCCACAATTGCGAAATCTGCTACCTTGTCTTGGGAAAAAGGTGATTGGCTTAACATTGAGGCAATTCCTGATATTGTGTTGGAGCCTAAACGATTCGAGATATATGTTTTGCCGAGGATATCAAGCAAGTCACTGATCATATTGTTGGTTGTGGTTTTACCATTTGTACCAGTTATAGCGATTATATTGTGTGGCTTATTAACATTATTTATATAATTTTTATCCAATAAGAGAGCCGCTTCACCTGAGTAAAAAGTCCCTTCTCTACCGAGTAACCTTAATGTTTTACGAGTAAGTTTTGCAAGAGCGGATGCCAGTTTAGTTCTAAAACTCATTTGATATCTCCTTTGAATTTTTGAATGTAGTAATTATAGTAGATTATAAATGAATTGTCTTTTTAACAATTTCGTTGGTTTGTATAACTGCTAATATCAGCGAAATAAAAACTAGTGATTGAAATATGCAAAAATAGTATTTGTAAAAATGGCCAATAAAATTCCTGGAAAATAAAATTTACTTGATATTTATGACAAAATATTTTATTTTAGTAAAGTTGACAAAAAAAGCTGACATTTCTGAATATTTAGCACATAAAAGAAGCTAGTTTTGCTTAATAAAAGAAATATTAGTAATTTTTTTGAATAATGTGCATAAATGCTAAAAGTTTACTTGACCTTTAGCATACAATATTGCTAAAATGTACATTGTTAAAAAGTATTTTATATTTTTAGAAAATACTTGTTTGGATATAAGTTTTAGCGGGTGGCGGTTTTTACAGAGTCTTATTCGTAATTCGCATTAATACTAGAAATTTGATTATAGTATTAGGAGGTTAGCTAAAACAATATTAGAAGGGGAGGACTTTTTTATGGCTGTAACAAAACAAGCTGAAAAAGGGCCAATGAAGAAACCAGCTGAAGTGCATAAGCATAAAGTAAAAAATAGCTGGAAGGGTAGAGACAGTCAGTTGACATTGTTAGCTCTGCCGGTAGTTGTCTGGTTTATCTTATTTAGCTATTTACCAATGATAGGTATTATCTTAGCTTTTAAGAACTATCGTCCGGTTGCAGGTCAAAACTTCTTTATTAGTTTATTCCGATCAGATTGGGCATGGTTTAAGAACTTTGAATTGTTGTTCCGCACACCAGATGCAAAGATAATGATCTACAACACATTTTTCTATAACATTATCGGTATTGCTCTAGGTGCAGTTCTACCAGTAATAATGGCAATTATTTTATCTAACTTAAGAAGCAAGAAATTCATGAAAACAAGTCAAACAATGATCTTCTTGCCACACTTCTTATCGTGGGTTGTTGTTAATAACTTGCTATACTCATTCTTATCGCCAGATAGAGGTTATATTAATAACTTAATTACAAGTGCTGGTGGTGATCCAATCAACTGGTATAGTCAATCTCAATATTGGAGATTTATTCTAATTTTCATGAACCAATGGAAAGGTCTCGGCTATAGTACAGTTATTTATTTATCTGCTATAACAAGTATAGATGGCGAAATGTATGAAGCTGCTATGATTGATGGTGCATCAAAATGGCAACAAACTAAATACATTACTATTCCACACCTTAGAGTCACAGTCGCTATCTTGTTAATTCTTGCTGTTGGTGGTATTGCTAGAACAGGTCTAGATATGTACTATCAATTGCCACGTCAATCATTGGCACTATACAACCAATATATGACAGTTGACGTTTACGTATTCAACGCAGCTACAGGAAATGGTAATATCGTTCAAGGTTCAGCGGTTGGATTCTTGCAATCAGTGATAGGGTTAGTGCTAATCGTATCGACGAACCTCTTGGTGCGCAAAGTAGACCCAGAGTCTTCACTATTCTAGAGAGGGGAGTTAATTATGGCTATAAAAAAGAAAAAAGGAACAAGAACAGGTATTGAGATGTATAACCAAATCTCAATGCCGACTAATATACTTTTATCATTAATGGTTTTTGCATGGGCAATGTTATGTTTGCTACCAGTTTTACTAGTTGTTGCGATCTCATTCGCATCAGAAGCAAGTGTTAAAGCAAACGGATACCAATTCTTCCCATCAGAACTTACATTAGATGCTTATAACGTAATATTTGGAGCTGACAGTAGAATTCCTAGATCGTTGTTAGTATCCATAATTGTCACACTTACAGGTACGAGTATAGGTGTATTAATTCAAGCAGCATATGGTTACGTACTATCACAAAGATCATATTACTTATCAAAAGCAGCTCACGTATTTATTTTGATACCGATGCTTTTCGGTGGTGGTTTGATTCCATCATATATGATTAATACAGGTGTATTAGGTTTCAAAGACTCAATTTTTGCTTTGATCTTGCCAGCGATGGTTGGTACAGCTAATATCATCATTATGCGTACATACTTTAAGGGACAATTATCACAATCAATACTGGAACAAGCAGAAATTGATGGTTCTAGTGAACTTCGAACATTCTTTACTATAGTATTGCCGCTATCTTTACCAGTTCTTGCAACAATTGCTATTTTCATGGCCTTTGGCTACTGGAATGGATGGATGGAAGCAAAACTATATATTAAGAAACCAGAGCTTAAACCGTTACAAGCTCTCCTAATGGATATTCAAGGAAGTATAAACTTTATGCTTTCTGAAGAGGGACAGAAACAAGCAACATTACTTAATATTGAAATACCACGTGACGGTATTAGGATGGCATTAGTTGTTGTTATTGTTGTTCCAATTGCATTGGTTTATCCATTCTTCCAACGTTACTTCGTTAGTGGTTTAACTATTGGAGCAGTTAAGGGTTAGAGTATTGGGCAATGCACGTAATAAAGTGCACGATTATAAATTAGTTTTCAAAAGCCTATAAGGCAGTGAAAAAAATAAGAAAGTTAGTGATGCGAAAGTATCATTATTCTGAAGCGGGGGTTGGAAGCAACTCGTAGAGGGATAGAATTTCAAATGGAGGTAGTTATGAAGAAATTCAAAAAAGCATTAAGTGCTGCATTAGCACTAGTTTTGGTAACTTCTTTAGTAGCATGTAACACTAATAAAGGTAGTGATACAAAGAAAACTACAGGAGGCAAACCAGCAGAATCAGGCTCTTCAGAAGAAGCAAATGATCCTTCAAAAGATCCTGTACAAGTAAATTTAGAGAAAGGTGTTTTCTCAGCTGAATTACCTGATTATAAAGGTCACGGTAAAAAGTTAATTTACCACACAATTGGTGGTACACCAGAAGATCTAAAACTAGTTAACGACAAAATTAACGAATATACAAAGAAACACATGAATGTTGAAGTCGAATTAGTATACCATGGTTGGGATGAGTATGGTTCAAACCTAAATACAATCATCAATGGTGGTGAAGCTTATGACTTAGCATTTGGTTCAGCAATTACAGGTGTACAACAATTTGCTAACCAAGACTTGTTCCTAGACATTAGAACAGTTATTGACAAAGCACCTAACTTAAAAGCGTTAATTTCAGAGCAATTATGGAAAGGTGTTACTAGATCAGACGGCCAAGTTTTTGGTGTTCCTGCATACAAAGACTCAGCTGCATCACAATACTGGGTATTTGATAAAAAACTAGTAGACGCTTATAAATTAGATATTAAAGATGTTAAATCAATGGATGATCTAGGCTCTAAGATCTTAGACAAGATTGCAGCAAGCGATGCAGAAATGCCAGCACACTTGAATAAGTATCCATTGTACTTCGATAAGAGTGGTATTAACTCAATGCTATTCGAGTATGAAACAATGGCAGCTGGTGTAGGTGTTCTATTCGGTACAACAGAAGCTAAGAACATTTATGCACAAGAAGATGCAATTCACAAGTTCAAATTGTTAGCAGAATGGTATGACAAAGGTTACATTAACCCAGACGCAAATACACGTGACGAAAAAGATCCAGATTCAGATGCAATCTTCTCAGCACAAGGTTGGGACGAAGCAGCAAGTATTTGGGGACAAAAGAGACCTGCTGGTGTAGAAGTCAACAGACGTCTAGACCCAATGTTCACATCAGGAACAATTCAAGGTTCATACTTAGTAGTTTCTAAAGCAACACAAAATGCTGATGACGCAATTAAGATGATTGAAAGAATGAATGTTGACCAATATCTCCGTAACTTATTAGCATACGGTATTGAAGGTACACACTGGAATAAGACAGATAAAGAAAATGTAATTGTTAAGACAGAACAAGGTGCAAACAAATATGCAGTACCAGCTTATTCACAAGGTCAATTCATGAACATGTATATTGCTGCTGATAAAGTTAACGAAGAAAATGCAGCACAATATCCAAACTTGAAGATTGGTGATCCAATTCTAGAGAAAGCAAATGCTGATCAATATCGTAAAGATATTCACCAAATGAATAAAGAAGCTAAAGCTTCTGAGCTATTAGGTTTCGTATTCAATCCTAAAGAAGTTGAATCAGAAATTGCAGCATTGGATAACATTATCAAGAAATATCAAGCAACATTGTTGACAGGTTCAGCTGGTGTTAATGGATTACAAGCTGTATTAGATCAAATGCACGCAGAGCAAGAAGCAGCTGGTATTAAAAAAGTTATCGATGAGGCTCAAAAGCAAATCAATGCTTTCTTAGGAAAATAATTATAAGAAATTATAAATTGAAAAATTGTTATGCTTCCGCTTGAGAGTAATTAAAATTTACTCCAAGTAAAATTTAATAAGTCCTTATTGGATTAATTTCGAATTAAGGTATTATGTAGATGACGGAAAAATGTTTATACATGTATCCGTCATCTTTTTTGAATTAATGAGATTGGTTGTGAAAAACAATTTATTTCAAGTTATACTTATTTTAAGAATAAAATTTAGAAAAATCTTTTTAATAGAAGGAGTATGAGATGACAAAAATTATAGGTCCGGCAATTCCAAATATGCCTTGGGAAGATAGAAAGAAAGATGGTCCACTACCATTTTGGAAATTTTCAGGAAACCCTGTTATAGGAAGAGACGGTAATGCTGTTTCTAATAGTGTTTTCAATAGTGCAGTAGTACCATTTGAGGATGGTTTTGCAGGTGTATTTCGTTGCGATAGCCGTTCAGTAAGTATGGATATTTTCGCAGGTTTTAGTAAAGATGGTTTGAACTGGGAGATTGATGATACTCCAATTCATCTAGTCCCAGATGAGAGCATGGAAGATGCAGAGAATGTAATGACCCGTGAATATAGATATGATCCACGTGTTATTAAGATTGAAGATAAGTACTATGTAAACTGGTGTAATGGTTACCATGGTCCTACAATTGGTGTGGCATGGACAAAAGATTTTAAGACTTTCCATCAAATGGAAAATGCTTACCTACCATACAATAGAAATGGTGTACTTTTCCCACGTAAGATTAATGGCAGATATATGATGCTCAGCCGTCCTTCAGATACTGGTCACACACCTTTTGGTGATATTTTCGTAAGCCAAAGTGAAGACTTAATATACTGGGGTCGTCATAGATATGTTATGGGTGCAGTCAAAGGTGATACATCAGCATGGCAAAGCTTGAAAATTGGTCCAGGACCAGTACCTATCGAAACAGATGAAGGTTGGTTAGTAATTTATCATGGTGTTATTAATACAGCTAATGGTTACGTATATCGTGTCGGTTCAGCTATCTTAGATATTGATGAACCATGGAAAGTTTTATACCGCTCCAAAGATTACGTATTAGCACCACATGAACTATATGAAATGGCTGGTGACGTTCCTAACGTTACATTCCCATGTGCGGTACTAGCAGATAGTGAAACAGGTCGTATTGCAATGTACTATGGTGCAGCTGATACAGTTACAGCTTTGGCTTTCACTACTGTTGATGAATTAGTTCAATATACAAAAGATGGTCACTTCGAAGAATAGTGGCAGTATTTTTTAGAGAAAACAAAAGGTAAAAAATAAGACACAAAAAGAAAGGGATGAAAGATGAATTATCTTCCAGAACGTGTACAAACTATTTGTGATCAGTTGAAAAGACTAACTGTCAAACAAGCATTGCCAACACCTAAGAAATGGCAATTCAAAAAAGGACAGTTTTTCTACCCAGAAGAAGCTGATCAAGATCCTACTCCATATGCAGAGTTTGATAACGCAACTATGCACTGGTATGGCCCAGACAATCACTACTGGTTCAAAAATGAAGTAGTTGTACCAGAAGAGTTTGATGGTAAACCACTATGGATTAAAGTATCAAGCCAATTTGAAGGTGGTGAGGACATGCGTAATCCGCAATTCTTGCTATTCGTAAATGGCAAAGTTACTCAAGGTATGGATGTTAACCACTTGGACGTTCTTTTATCAGAGAATGCAAAAGCCGGTGATGTATACAAACTAGATGTACAAGCATATTCAGGTACTTTATACCACGAATTTAACTTCTCAACTGCTCTTCTAGAAATTGATCCAGAAATCAAGGATCTATACTATGATTTGCAAATTCCTCTACAAGCATTTAAACGCTTAGAGGATGAGAGTCTAAGCAAAATTAAACTTACAAAAGTTTTGAACGATGCAGTTAACCTATTAGATTTACGTGTTCCTTATAGTGAAGAATTTTATGCTTCAGTAAAAGAAACAAGAGAATTCTTGGCAAAAGATTTATACACAGATCTAGCAGGAGAAGATGAAGTTATTGCAAGCTGTATTGGACACACTCATATTGACGTTGCTTGGTGGTGGACCGTATCACAAACTAAGGAAAAAGTAGTACGTAGTTTCGCTACAGTACTTAAGCTGATGGAAGAGTATCCAGACTATAAATTCTTACACAGTACACCTCAAGTTTACTCATACGTTAAAGAACGTTATCCAGAAATGTTCGAACGTATCAAAGAAAGAGTAAAAGAAGGACGTTGGGAGCCTGAAGGTGCTAACTGGGTTGAGATGGATACAAATATCTCATCCGGTGAGAGTTTAACTCGTCAAATGCTATATGGTAAGAAATTCAACCGTGAGAACTTTGGTCGTGAAAATAGAGTTTACTGGTTACCAGATACTTTCGGTTATAACGCACAGTTGCCACAACTATTGAAGAAGAGTGATGTTGACTACTTCATGACAACTAAGATTTCATGGAGCCAAGTTAACAAGATTCCTTTTGATACTTTCCATTGGAAAGGTATTGACGGTACTGAAGTTCTAACACACATGATTACAACTCCAGCAATCGGTCAAGATGTTAAAGCTGATTTTAATACTACATATAACGGTATGCTACATCCAGATGCAATTTGCGGAGCTTGGGAGAGATATCAACAAAAAGATTTGAATAACGATATCTTAGTCTGCTTCGGTCATGGTGATGGTGGTGGTGGAGCTACCCGTTGGATGCTAGAAACAGAGAAACGTCTAAGCAAAGGTATCACAGGTATTCCTAAGACTCGTCAAGTTTATGCAAAACAATATTTCGAAGAGCTAGAAGAAAGAGTAGGTAACAATCCTAAACTACCAGTCTGGCATGGAGATCTATACTTAGAATATCACCGTGGTACTTACACAAGTATGGCTAGAAATAAACGCTCTAACCGTAAGACAGAATTAGGATTAATGGCATTAGAGTTGATTTCATCATTGGCTCTTGATGGTGTTGATTATCCAAAAGAAGATATTGATCAAATCTGGACAATGGTACTACGTAACCAATTCCACGATATCTTACCAGGTACAGCTATTAACGAAGTCTATGAAGTAACAAGGCTAGAATATAGAGAAGCAAAAGCAACTATTTGCAAGCTTATTGATGCACGTCTAGATTACTTGTTAGGTGAAGGCGACAAGCTAACACTATTCAACCCACATGGTTACACAAGAAATGATGTTGTAAAACTAGGCAATATCGATGCAAAAGCAATCCAAGCATCAGATGGATCTGTTTATGCAGTACAACAAACAAATGATGGTGCAATTGCTTACGTTGAAAACTTACCAAGCAAAGGTTACGAGAGTTTCACAAAACTAAATCAAGAAGTAGAGTCAAAGAATCGCTTAGTATTATCAGCAGATAAACATAGCATTGAAACTCCTTTCTATGATGTTAAATTTGATGAAGACTTCAACATTACATCTATCTACGATAAGGACAACAAACGTGAAGTAGTTCAAGACGGTAAGAGAGCAAACTTATTACGTGTCTATGAAGATAAACCAATGTACTACGATAACTGGGATATCGACTACTACTACACAGAGAAGTTCTGGGATCTAACAGATGTAGAGAGTGCTGAATGGGTTGAAGTAGGTGATGTTAGAGCAACATTGCGTGTAGTACGTAAGTTCAGCAAATCAACATTAAACCAAGATATTCATTTCTATGCTGATAGCCGCAGAATTGACTTTGTAAACGTAGTTGAATGGAATGAATTCCAACACTTACTCAAGGTTCACTTCCCAGTTAACGTAAATACTGATGAAGCTACATTTGATATTCAATTTGGTAATATCAAACGTAAGATCCACAAAAATACAAGCTGGGATCAAGCAAGATTCGAAACTTGTGCACATAAATGGGTAGACTTATCAGAAGGTAACTACGGTGTATCCTTGATGAATGACTGTAAATATGGTCACTCCTTCATGGAATCCACAATAGTACTAAGCTTAATTAAGTCAGGTATTCAACCAAACCCAGTTTCAGACCGTGAGACACATTACTTCACTTACTCACTATTGCCACATGAAGGTGATTTCAGAGTAGGTAGAACAGTTGAAGAATCATACAACTTGAACCAAGAAGTTATTGTTAAAGATAATACAGCTGATAAAGGTAAATTCTCACTAGTTTCAGTAGACTCACCTAATGTAGTTATTGAGACTGTTAAGGTTGCTGAAGATGGCGAAGGTAAAGTTGTAAGATTGTACGAGTCAGAAAACTCCTACACACATGTAACATTGAAATGGAATGGCGAATTCTCTTCAGTTGAAGCATGTAACTTACAAGAGCGTACTCTAAGTGTAGATGAGGCTGCACAACCTGTTGTAGATGAAGAAGGTATCCACTTCACAATGAAACCTTACGAAATTTACAGCTTGAGAATTAAGTAGCAAATAATTAAAAATTTATAAAAAAGGTTCAACGGAGCAGAATAGACTTTCTGCTCCGTTGTTATTTTTTTATAGAAAATAATGGAAATTTGTGGTAAAGTAATTTTAACCTGAGATATTAAGAAAGTGAGGTTTTTAATATGAGTGAAGATAAAGAAAAAGACATGAAAATGAGAAACAGAATTAGAGAATATCGTCTGCCATACAATTTATCACAACATAGGTTAGGTAAAAAAGTTGGTGTTTCCAGAATTAGTATTAATAAAATTGAAAATGGTAAGACTATACCTAGCTTGAGTTTAGCATACAAAATAGCAGAAGCAGTTAATGCTTCAATCTATGAAATTTTTGATCTAGATGGATCAGGTGATTATGAATATAAGAAGCGCAAGGATGATTAGTTTGTATTACAATTAAATACAATAGATAAAAATTGATAAATTTTGAGAGGGATATGTAATGGGGTTTGCTCAAGTTATCAAGAAGCTCTTCACTGTTGACTGGAAAAGTTTGTTACCACTTATTAGACAGGCTAAAAGGACAACAGGAAGGTCTTATTATGATTTGTGCTCTGATATTAAAAGATGCAACAATGCAGGTTTCAACTGGGGTGAGTATTTTGTTTTTGGTTTTCACCAAAATACAAATAGTGAGTATAGGAAATCGTTTGTATGTAATTTGCCACACTATAGGGAGATAGCAGATTATTTTGATACAGAGTCTAAAGATTTTAGCATCATAGAAGATAAAGGTTTATTTAATAAAAATTTTGAGCGATTTAGAACGATAAGTAGCTTAGATTTACGCTACTCAAGTTATGCTGACTTTTGTAAATTTGTTGCCGATCATGATTTAGTGTGGGCAAAAAATCCGTTTGGTTATGGTGGTAAGTCTGTATTTAAATTGACTAGGCAAGAACTAGAGTCGAAGCCGCTAAGTAAAATTTATGAAGACCTTATAGAAAGAGAACTTTTGGTTTTGGAAGAAAATATTGTTCAACATCATGAAATGTCTAAATTGTCTTTGAATTCTGTAAATACTATTAGAGTTATGACGATAAGAGATAAGCAAGGCAATATTTCAACACCATTCGTGGCATCAAGAATAGCAACTGATGATTGTGACAAGGATAACTGCTCACTACAGGGTGCTTCTTGTGTTTTAGATGAAAACGGAGTTGTTAACTATCCTTTCTTTAGAATTTATCCTAATATCAAGGAGTTTAGCGAAAATCAATATACAGGATTTAAGCTGATTGGTTTTCAAGTGCCATATTTCAACGAAGTTTTGGATATATGTAAACAAGCACTGGAATTGACAGATCTTAATTTTATTGGTTGGGATGTTGCGATAACAGAAACAGGTCCATGCTTGATCGAAGCCAATAGAGGTGCTAGTTTCGACCTTTTCCAATCATATACTCAATTAAAGGATGGTCAAGGTAAAAAGAAAGAACTGGAAAAATATTTAGGTTTTGAACTAAGTGAGTTAAATATTTAGTTCACTATACTTTTTGTATAAGCTGAGAAAAAGAAAGCGGTGGAACAAATTTTGTAGTGCAGTTTATTTGTTCCGCCGCTTTTATTTTTGCTTTTTGTAAGTTTACTATCTTATACCAGCAATCTTTTCTATTTCTGATCTTAGTTCTTTTTCTAGAGCTTCTGCCTGTTCACGATCTGCTTTAAGTGAGATGTAGATCTTTAACTTAGGTTCAGTACCAGAAGGTCTGACTACAAAGCTACCATTTTCGCCAAGTATAAATTTCAAGACATCAGATTTTGGCAAATCGCCAACACCTTTGTTATAGTCGAAAATTTCTGTAACTTCCATACCTGCGATTTCAGAAATTTCTTGATCACGTAGACCTTGCATAATTGCGTTCATTCTTTCGAAACCAGCTTGACCTTCGAATTGATATGACTCTAAAGTATCAAGATAGAAGCCGTATTTAGCGTAAATTTCTTCAAGTTTATCGAATAAGTTGACGCCGTTAGTCATGTAGTATGAGAACATTTCAGCAACTAAGATAGCTGCATTAACAGCATCTTTATCACGTACATAAGGACCACTTAAGTAACCGTAGCTTTCTTCGTAACCTAAGATGTAGTCGTCAACTCTACCAACTGCTTCTAGCTTAGCTATTTGTTCACCAATGTACTTGAATCCTGTTAGAACATTAACTGTCTCAACATTGTTAGATTCAGCAACTTTTTCTGCAAGAGAAGTAGTTACGATAGTTTTAACAAAAACTGGATTCTCTGGCATTGTATTTGTTGTTTGTTTACGATGAATAATGTAGTCTAACAACAATACACCAACTAAGTTACCAGAAACTAACTCAAACTCTCCTGAAGGGTTCTTAATTGCGATACCTAAACGGTCCGCGTCAGGATCAGTTGCCATGAACATATCAGCATCTTCACGTTTTGCATATTCAATACCAAGAGCCATCGCTTCAGAATACTCAGGGTTTGGATATGGAGCAGTTGGGAAGTTTCCGTCTGGTTGTTCTTGCTCTTTAACAACGCTCAAGTTTGTGTAGCCCATTTCTTCCAAAGCACGTAAAACAGGTTTCAATCCTGCACCGTGAATTGGAGAGTAGATGATTTTAACATCTTTGTTAATTTTAGTGTTTTCATCTATTTCGGATTCATTTTTAACTGCTTCAATATAAGCTGTGTAAACTTCAGGTCCGATATATTTGATTTTACCAGCGGCTAAAGCTGAGTCAAAGTCGTAATCAACAATATCGCTGAAAGTATCTAACTTGTTGATCTCATCTGAAATTGCGGCAGCTACGTCTGTCTTGATTTGGCAACCGTCAGCACCATAAACTTTATAACCATTGTATTTAGCAGGGTTGTGTGAAGCAGTAACCATTACACCGGCGTCAGTTTGCAACTCTCTAATTGCAAAAGATACTGCAGGTGTTGGCATTAGTTCTGGATAAAGATGAACTTGAATACCGTTTGCTGCATAAACAGCTGCTGCTACTTGTGAGAAGAGGTCAGACTTAATACGTGAGTCATAACCGATAGCGATTGATTTTTGCTCTGATTTTGCTGTTTTATTAACGTAATTAGCTAAACCTTGTGAAGCTTTGGCAACAGTGTAAATGTTCATTCTGTTAGTACCAGCTCCGATAGTTCCACGCAATCCACCAGTACCAAAAGCTAAATCACGATAGAAGGCGTCATTAATTTTTTCGTCGTCTCCTGATATGGATTTCAACTCGGCAAGAAGACTTTCATCTTCTACTTTGTCTAACCATAGTTGATATAATTCTTTAACGTTTCTTTCCATTAAAATACCTCTTTCCTTTTTCTTTCCTTTTTCTTTTCTTTTCTCCTAATTTTCTATAGAACTTGCATATCGCTTAATATTTTTGTCAAGCAAACTACAAATCTTTTATACATCACTTTCAGAAGGATGAACTCTACTAATAATAGCCTTACAGTCACCAGATAACAATAGAGAATCAGAACCGGCAGGAACAAATATTGTTTCACCTAATTTGAGCTGAACTTCTTCGTTTGCGCGGCTAGCTTTTGCTTCGCCTTCAATAATTGTTAAACCTAAGAAACTTTCATTTCCAACTTCTAGACTTCTTTCGCCTGCTACTGTGATTAGGTCAGTTTGAAAATGTTTGCCGTAGAATAATTTTTCTTCGCCAGCTTTTCTGTCTTTAGCCAAGGAAACATTTTTCATATCTACAGGATCTAAATCCATAACTGCGAAAGATTGCTCAATATGTAACTCTCTAGGTTTACCATCACTTCCAGGTCTATTGTAATCAAATAGCCTGTAGGTTATGTTTGAACTTTGTTGGATCTCATAAACCAGAACGCCAGCACCAATTGCGTGTATGGTTCCCGAAGGTACGTAGAAGCAGTCTCCTGGTTGGACTTCAAACGGTCTTAATAATTCTGCAAAAGTACCATCTGCAAGTTTCTCTCTCGCTTCCTCTTCGTTCAAAGTTTCTTTTGGACCAAGATAGATGAAGCTTCCTTCTTCAGCACCGATAATGTACCACATTTCTGTTTTACCATTATCTCCCTCATTCTTGTGGGCGTACTCATCATTTGGGTGCACTTGAATTGATAGAGCTGATTTAGCGTCAATAAACTTAGTTAAGATTGGGAAATATCCAATTTCGTTAGGATAAGTTCCCATGACTTCAGGATTTGCCTTAACAACTGCTGCCAAGGTTTTGCCTGCAAGTTCGCCGTTTTCTATAACGGCTTCACCATCTGCGTGTGCAGAGATTTCCCAAGTTTCACCAATTTGTGTGCCAGCTTCAGCTTTATCAAATTCGTTTGCGAGTCTTGTACCACCCCAAACTTTTGGAGATATTGCTGGTTTTAATTTAAATATTTTGTTCACCTCTTAGCCTCCCTTTGACTATATAAATATTTGCCTTTATTCTATCAAATTATCGTATTTTATTGAAGATATCATTCACTAAACAGTGAGAATGTTTAAGATTGTTAAAGAGAATTTAACACTATTTAAAAATGATATAATACAGTCTACGAATTTAATGGATATATTGTTTGGCAATAGTTGGTAAATTCTAGTAAAATATAGCCATTAAATAAATTCAGTTAAGAGAGATAAGAAGTGAGACGTAAAAACAAAATATTAATCATGTTAATAATTCTTGTTGCCTTTTTGCTCAGTTTTTTGCTTTACAAGAATCATTTAGCAAATAGGATGAAAAAAGAGCTTAATACAAGGTACCCAATTGATACTTTTGATGTTAGAAATGTCAAACTCACTCTAATACCTTTGGGAGCAACTGCTGAGGCAAAAGCTAATAACATGGGTACTAAATTTGATGTTAGCTATGTCTTTAACTTAGGTGCAAAAGGCAATGAAATTAGAGACAATTTGTATAAGGTAAAAACAGAAAATTTCTACAAAGAAAAAATTAAACCTTTAGCAAATAAATATAGTGACTGGATAGAAGGGTATAACATTGAGAGTACAACCGAGTCAGAGAAGGCTTTAGACTTAAATCTGTCGTTATTACCGGCACGTCTTGACATAATTTTGTCAACAAAGATAAAAAATACAGATGAATATATAAATGCAGTTAAATTTTTGCTGCAAAAATTAAGTGAGCATCAACAAGCAGATGCAGAGATGAAAGATCTAAGAGCAGTTAGGTTCTATTCTTTCCCAGGTAGCATAACTGAGCTTAACATTAAGAACATAGGTTTAGATGCAAATAATTTAACTCAAGCAACTAATACAGAAGCGTCAGAGAGTTCTGTATCGACAAGCACGAATAAAGATGCTGCAAATAATACCAACGCAACAACTAAAAAAACTACTACAGCAAGTGCCAGTACGCAGAAAAATAATAATCCTCTATATGTATTGGAGTTTAATTCTTTTCTGGAAAATATAGATCTTGATACAGTGAAAAATGGAATTAGACTAAGAGCTATTACTAAAAAAGAACACAACCTAATTTCTGAAAAATATGATTTAAATAAAAATGCATTGGAAAGGTTAAAAGCTGCAGAGAACAGACAAACTAGAGATGTAGCATTTTCTAAATTACAAGAAAGTGCAAAAGCTGAAGGTCAAACTTTGACCAGCCCTAGAGAAGAAGAATTTAATCCTAGTGAGAAAAAATAGAATCCAAAGTTTAGTAAAAAGAATTCAAAAGTTTAGCAAAAGAATCTTAAAGTCGAGCAAGAATATTACTTTTTATACAAACAAACTAAGCACACAATTATGTAGTAATTAAAACGAGGGTGAGGTATGGGAACAGATAATAACAGCGGTAATAACGCTAATAGCAGAAATAACAATAGAAACTCAGACAGCAAAAATCCTAATTTTGCCAAGAGTAGACCTAGAAGAGGTCGAAATCAAGATAATAAGGGAAATGTTAGAGGTAATACTAATTCCGAGTATAGAGTAAATGCTAGAGTTGTAAATAAAAATAATAGCAACAACAATAATAGATCTGCTCAAGGTAGTTCGGCTAATGACTCTAATAACAGAAGAAATACCGAAAATAATAGAAATAACAGGCAATTGAATAGCAATGGCAACAATCAAGATAAGCAGAGCTTAAATTCGCAAAATTCCGCAAATAGAAAGAGCAAACAATCACAAGATAATAAAGAATTAAATAGAAATTCTAAACCAAAACGCATGCAAGATAAGCATAAGGTTAATCGTAGAAAGAATTTAGGACCACAAGTAGACAAGGAAACTATGTCAGAAGTTGAAACTGCAGAAGATATCCGTCGTGAAATTGCAGATATCGAAAAAGAGATTGCTTTGGAAATATCTAGTATAGAGAATATTGGTTTATAGGCAAAAATAAAGTCTAAATTTAAATCTCTGGAGATATGCTGTGAATTGCCAGAGCGAAAGTACATAGATTACCTTATAGAAGAAAAATAGGAGAAGTAAAATTTTTGAAATATGAAAAAGGGACTTTTTATAACAATTGAAGGTGGTGACGGAGTTGGTAAGGGAACTCAGGTCAAGTTTATTCAAGAGTATTTATTGTCCCAAAACATAGACTATATTTCACTAAGAGAGCCTGGTGGTAGTAGGATTGGTGAAGCAATTAGAGAGATTTTATTGGACAAAGATAATCTAAATATGACAGCGGAGGCTGAGTTGTTGTTGTTCAATGCTGGTAGAGCTCAGTTAGTTGAGGAGTTAGTTAAACCAACAATTGCTAAAGGTATCTGGGTAATTTCAGATAGATTTTACGATTCTAGTATTGCGTATCAAGTTGGTGGTAGAGGTCTTAATGAGAAACAGGCTCGAGAAATAATTGAATTTGCATGCCAAGGCTTGGAACCTGATGTGACAATTTATCTTGACTTACCTGTGGACGAAGCCATCAAACGCAGAGAACAAAGAGAGTTAGAAACTAACACTTCAGAAGATAGAATGGAATTAGAGAGTACTAATTTTGCTCGTAGAGTGAGAGATAAGTATCTCGAGATAGCAGCCAAGGAAGCAAGAGTTATAACTGTAAATGCTGGCACTAGTATTGAAGAAGTTAGTGCGAAAATAAAAAGAATTCTAGACGAATTGATAGAAGATTTTAGAGGAGGTAAATTATGAAATTAATTTTCACTATTGTGCATGATGATGATAGTAGTAGAGTTATGGGGGCCTTGAACAAAGAGGGTTATAGAATTACAAAGCTAAGCTCTACAGGTGGTTTCTTGCGCTCAGGTAATACTACTTTAATGTGTGGTGTTGAGGATGATCAAGTTAAAGAAGCCTTGGACATTATCAGAGATCACTCCAGTTCCAGAAAAGTTGCAGTTGATGCAAGCAGTTTAGGAGCTACAACCATGGGATACGGAGCATATCCAGTAGAAGTTAATGTTGGTGGTGCTACAGTTTTCATAGTAAATGTTGAATATTTTGAAAAAATGTAAGAATTATAACAATTTAATAGGACGCAGTGAGATCAAGAGCGAGCTGATTAAGATTGCTCAAGATAGGGATGATAGATTTATTGTCTTTATTGGATCTCAAGGCACAGATAAGGAAGCTTGGGCAGATGCTCTAGCTTCTAATCTATTATGCGAGGCGCCTGGAGAAGCTGGGGCTTGCCTGGAATGTCAAGCGTGCAGATATTTAGAGAATGGAACTCATCCTGATTATTTAGCGATTAATCCAGAGAAAGATTCAAAGAATATTGCGATTCAAACAATTAGAGATAGAGTTCATGCAGAGATAAATATTTTGCCTCAACTTAATAATGTTAAGCTCTGGCGAATCGATGCTAATGCATTACAGGAAGGCGCTCAAAATGCGTTACTTAAAGTATTAGAAGAACCTCCAAGTTATGCTTATTTTATTTTGACCGTAGATGATAGGACGAAATTGTTGCCAACTCTAAGGTCAAGAGCGAGAGAGATTAAGATTCCCGCAATGAGTCGTACGGACTTGAATGTTTTTTTAGATGTGCATGATATTAATGATCCGAAGCAGAGAAGTTTAGCAATTAATTTCTCTTCAGGACTGCCACAATTAGCCTTGCAATTAGCAAAAGATGAAGACTTACAAGAAGAGCGTAAAGAAATATTTAAATGGTTTGTAGAATTTTTACGTGCTAGAGAAGTAGATGTTTTGACTACGTGCTATACATTTTGGGATAAGAACAAATCTAGTATGAATACAAATATATTGTTTTTACAAAGTTTCTTAAGAGACATGGTTTTACTAAAAGCAGGCACGCAAATTGACAATAATAATTTGCTAAATCAAGATATGATTAGCTATTTACAGAAGTTAAATCAGGAATATAAATTTTCTATTCCTGATTTATCAAATGCTTTGCAGACTTTGAATGAAGTGTCTAAAAGAAACAAGGCAAATGTAAATTTTGAAATAAGCATCTGCGGAATGTTGCTTAAATTGAGAAGTAATCTAAACTTGAATAGGTTAAACAGAAATTAATTTTTTATGTTTAGGAGATTTCTTTAGAAAAGGAATTATTAATTAAGTATATGAACCAAGAAGGTAATAATGCCAATGCAAAACAACATAATAGAAAGGCGCAGAACCTCTCTGCTTATTCGGCATACATGCTCTTTGCAATAATTGCTGTAGTCCTTGCTAAGGTTATTGGCTTTGTGCGTGAAATTATGATCACTCACCGCTTTGGCTATGGTAATGTTACTGATGGTTATTACTTGGGCTTTGCGGTTCCTGATCTCGTATACAATATTCTAGTTGGTGGGGCAATTGGAGCAGCTGTTGTGCCAATGTTGTCCGGTGCTATTGAGAGAGATGAAGAAGATAAGGTCTGGCCAAGTATTTCTACTTTCTTCACTTTTATAATGATTGCATTTGCAGGATTTATGCTTGTAGGAGAGTTGTTTTCTGCAGAGATTATTAGTTTCTTGAATCCTGGTCAGCATGTGGAAGTTCTAGGAATAGCAACGTCTGTATCTAGAGTTGTTTATTTACAGACTTTCTTTTTTATATTGTTAGCAATCATAACTTCTACCTTGTCAGCCAACAAAGTTTATGGATTACCTGCTTTAGGTGATAGTGTTTATAATATTTTCTATCTATTAGCGATAATATTTTTGGCCGCTCCTACCAAAGAAGGTGCAGTTAATGTAGCCTGGGGTGTAGTCTTTGCCGCTGTCATGTACTTCTTGTATATATTTTATTTTGCTAAACCTTATATGGTGAAATATAAGCCTAACTTGGACTTTAAAGATAAGAAATTCTGGTATCTTCTCTGGTTAGCAGTGCCAGCGTTATTATCTGGTACAGTCGCACAGATGAACACTATAGTACAGCAGGGGTTTGCTGGTTTGGCTCAGCAAAATATCCCTAATGCGAGTACTGGTGTAGTTACGAGTTTGAGAAATGCTAATACTTTATTTAATTTACCTTATCAAGTAATTGTTTCTAGCATAGGTAGTTTCTTGTTGTCTAATATTAGTGGTTTTATGGCGAGAGGTGCGGATAAAGAAGCAAGCAATTTCTTGACCAAAACTGTTAAGTTAGTTCTAGTTATTATGGTACCTGTGGCTCTATTCTTTGCGGTATTTTCAGAGGAAACTGTACAAGCGGTCTACCAATGGAATCCAGCAACCTATACAAATGAAAATGTAAAAGTTACTGCAGCAATTTTAAGAATTTACTCCATAGACTTCATTGTTGGACCTTTCTTATACTTTATTAATCAAGTATTTTTTGCTTTACAAAAGAACTATATTATTTTGATAACTACAATTATTAATTTATTAGCTAACTATGCTTTCTGTTATGTGTTTATAAATGGCTTTGCTCTAGGCATTGATGGATTAGCGTGGGCGACAGTTCTAAGTCAACTAATAGTTACTATAATTTCATATTTCATTTTAGGCATGATGAAGAACAAAATTGAAGTTGAAAATATTAATAGCTTTGTCTGGAAGTCTGTAGTTGCGTCAATATTTACATTCAGTATATTGGTATTGTTGCACATCATCAGTCCAGTCTATACAAGCAAGGCTAAGCAATTAATCTTATATGTAATTAATGGTGTAATCGCAATGGGAGCATATTTCATTGCCGCCCATTTCTTGGAAGTAAACGAAGTTACTTGGGTCTTTAAGATGATTAAATCTCTTTTCAAGAAGGTAAGAAATAAAATAAGACCAGGTAAGTAAGATGACTCCAGATAGACGTGACCAAGTTCCTGAATATATGAGAAAAATTAAAGAATATCCAGGCCTGCGTTTGGAAAATTTGGATCGTGCTGGTTTATTGTATTTTCAATTAGAAGATAGTTTTCGTTTTGGTAATGAACAGATCTTCTTAGTTAATTTTGCCAAAAGTCTTATTAATACCGCTGAGATGAGAAATTTAGAAAATGGAAATTCTCACATAAATATTCTAGATCCAGGAGCTGGAGCCGGAATTCTTACAGTTTTGAGTTCAGCTCATATACCTAATTCTCAAGGCGTGGCTATTGAGTTAATGGAGCGACCATATGAACTTTTGCAAGCTAACCTCAAAATGAATAATTTAGACAAACGATTCCAGGCAGTAAGGGCGGATATTAAGACTTTAGCTGATTCTGCTGCAAGTGAAGTTTCTAGAGATAAGTCTAACACTGGTGAGCACGATAGTTTAGATTTTGATTTTCAAGAGCAATTTGATTTCCAAGAACAATTCGACTTCCAAGAACATTTCGATTTAGCTATCTGCAATCCTCCATATTTTAAGCAAAATTCTGGACCTACAAGAGATCTTAGCAAGATTTCAGAGTTGGAAGTAAGTGCAGCTAGAGATGAGATCTTCTTAAGTCTCGATAATTATATGAAATTTGTGAGCAAGTCACTCAAGTACTCTGGGAAGATGGCTTTGCTGCATAGACCAGAACGTTTAGTAGAGATAATTAATATAGCTAGTAAATATCAACTTTATCCATACTTTTTGCGTGCTGTTTTGCCTAAGTATGGTGCTAAGGTAAAAGTGTTCTTGTTAGCTTTATCCAAGGGCAAGCAGCGAAGTTTCGAATGGGGCAAAGATTTGGTCATTTATAACAACACTGGAGAGTATACTGATGAAGTAGCTGCGTATTATAGCGAGGTAAGCGAGGTCAACGAAATAAGTGAGATAAGCGAGGTAGACAAATAATGAGGGAAAACTTTGTTGAACAATTTCCAAAGAAGAAATTACAAGAAATTTGGGAGAGTACTGCAGTTGAACCAGGAGTTCTCTATATTGTTGGTACTCCTATTGGAAATTTGGGAGATATATCTGTGCGGGCTCTGAGTACACTAGCTCAAGTTGATATAGTTTTAGCAGAAGACACTAGAACTAGTTCAGAATTACTCCTATCTTTTGGAATTAAGCCGCATTACTTAAGTTTTCACCAACATAATTTTCGTTCTCGTATAGATGCAGCAATTGCTGATTTACAAGCAGGGAAGTCAATGGCTCAGATCTCAGATGCAGGTATGCCTACAATTTCAGATCCAGGAGTAGAGCTTGTTGATGCTTGTTTAGATGCTGGTTTGGAAGTTAAAGTAGTGCCGGGACCGTCCGCAAGTATTGCTATAGTTAGTCTAGGTGGACTGCCAGCAGACGATTTCAGATTTGTTGGTTTTTTACCACAAAAAGAAATTGATAAACATGAGTTATTAGAAGATATTAAAGGATACAAGGGGATTACAGTGCTATATGAAGCTCCACACAGATTGTTACAAACTTTAAATGATCTTGTAGCAGCAGGTCTTGGGAAGCGTGAACTTGTAATTGGTCGAGAGCTTACAAAAAGATACGAAGAAGTGATTAGAGATACTGTAGAAAATATTATTGTATATTATACAGATAACAAGATTAGGGGAGAGTTCGTTTTGCTTCTAGGTAAAGCCAGTGCAGAAGAGGAAGCAACCCAGAATACAAACGAACAGCTTGAGTTAAAAACACTAATAAAAGAATCTTTAAAAGCAGGGAAAACAAGCAAGACAATTCTCATGGAATTGCAAGATGATAGTAATTTATCTAAGAACGATCTGAAAAAATTAATATCTACTACCAAATCTGAATTAGAGAACTGAAGATTAATATAATTAGAAAATTAAAAATTAATAGAAAAAAATATTGAACAGCAAAAATTTAATAAATTTTTGCTAGAAAAGCATGTATTCTATTAGTAAGTAAAAATTCAAGAAAATTGAGGAAGAAATATGGAAATTATGAAAAAACAAAGAAAAGTAGAACGTAATAGAAAGATTTTCATACTAGCATTAGCGTTCTTTATTCCAACAATAATCTTAACTACAACCTATATGTTAATGCAGTTTTATCCTGCAGGAGATAGAAGTCCTTTGACAATTGACTTGTATCATCAATATGTATCGTTCTTGGCGGAACTACGTCGCAAATTATTGTCTGGAGAGAATATATTCTACTCTTGGTCTGTAGGAATGGGAACCAACTTCTATGCTTTAACGGCATATTATGCTGCTTCTCCACTTAATTTATTCTTAGTATTTTTCCCACTTGAGCATATTACAGAAGCAGTAACTTTCTTAACTGTTACTAAGATTGGTTTATCTGGATTAGCATTTGCATATATGTTATACGAGGGCCCAGCGAAGCGCTTGGGTTCGGCAACTATAAGAGCTAGAAGAGAAGTCAGATTGTGCAAGAGCGATGACAAGAGTACTGATATCTTTATAATCATATTAGCAACAGCCTATGCGTTAAATGGTTTCAACTTGACATATTCATGGGATATTATGTGGCTAGATGTTATAGCCTTGCTTCCAATAATTATTCTTGGTGTAAATAAAGCTATTAGAGAAAGCAAATTCACTACTTATATCGTGAGTCTTGCCTTAGCCCTGATGATTAACTATTATTTAGCTTTCTTTGTGTGCTTGTTCGTTGCATGTTACTTCTTCGTAGCATACTTCACAGCGAAATCGCAAGCACAACAATTGAGAACTAATTTAGCTTATGCAAAAAATGGTGTCATTGATGATGAAAGCTTAATTAATCCTTACGAGGAAGAATATAGCGCAGATAATGCAGCTGAATATACGAAGAGTACTCTAGAATACAAACTATTGAACATTAAATTCTGGCCTGTGTTCAGCAAGTTTGCTTTGTTTACAATAATTGCCATAGCAATAAGTGCAGTTATGCTACTGCCTACAGCATTGTCCTTAATTGACACATCTGCAGCAGGCGATGCCTGGCCAAGTGATATGCGTATTAATTTTGATGCCTTTGACTTCATGTCTAGAGGCTTGATGAACATGAGCCCTGCAATTCGCAGTGGCTTGCCAAATATTTATGTTGGAATTTTAGCCTTCATATTCTTACCACTTTACGTGTTCTCGAACAAAATCGGTAACGGCGAGAAGATAAGTCATTTAGCTTTATTAGGATTCTTATATATAAGTTTTAATAACAACTTCTTAGACTTTTTCTGGCACGGTATGCATTACCCTAACCAGCTCCCTTATAGATATGCATTCTTATTCTCATTTGTAATGCTCTTGATAATGTTTAGGACTTTAACTGTTATTAGAGAATATTCTGCTAAGACTTTGATGCTGATTACTGCAGGGGCTATATTATTCGTGGTATTGGCAGAGAAATTAGATGATAGTGTCAGTAGAGAAAATGCATTTATCAATGTCTTGTATTTCATAGTTTACTTGGCAATGTTTGCAGGATTTAGAAAAGCTAGAAACTTCCGTACGGCTAGCTTATTACTAGGAATAATTATTATTAGTGAATTGATAGTAAATAGTTTCATGACTATTTATACAATAGGAGAAAATGAAGTCTATACAAGAAGATCAAGTTTTGTAGATGACATGCATGATGTAGGACAATTGATAGATGTTGCCAAAAAAGAGGAGAATGGTAACTTCTTCCGTATGGAAGTTAAACCGCAAAAGACTACAAACGATGGTGCCCTATATGGCTATCCAGGAATAACTTTATTTAGTTCAACTAGTAGAGAAGCTGCGGCTAAAATGATGAAGAAATTAGCTTTCCACGGCAATAACATTAATAGCTATAAATATGTTGATTCAACTAATGTGGGTAATTCTCTCTTGGGTATGAAATATCTGCTCTTGAAGAATGGGGCAAGTAGAGATACTTCTCTGGAAAAAGTTGATGAATACAATGATATGACCTTGCTGAAAAATCCTCATGCTCTTGAACTAGGTGCTGCAGCTGGTCCAGAACTTAAATCCTGGAACCCAACAGAAGGCTCACCTTTCTCCAACTGGAACAGTTTACTAGAAGCTTTGGGTGAACAAGGGTTATTCAAACATGTAGATCCAGAAGTTGTAAGCGGCTATAACTTTGGCCCTGCTAGTGGATCCGGAGAATCTGGTATATCAGTAACACCTGAGGATATCAATGCATCTGGCTTAATGAACTTCAAAATAAATGTTAAAGAAGATCAATTCTTGTACCTTGCCATTGAAACAAACAAAGATATGCGAGTTAAGATACGTGTTAATGAAACAACTAAGGATGAAGAAGTTAAAAAAGGTAAGCCGGGCACAGTGCGTCAGGCAGAAACTAGAAATATCCACTGGATTGAGACTTTTGATGTTGGCTATGTTGCTGCTGGTGATGAGGTAAACTTTAGCATTGAGCAAGACAAAGACAATGCCAGCCCAGTAACTGTGTATGCTGCGACAGTAGACAAAGCTGACTACGAACGTGCAATGAGTAGACTCAAGGAACGTGAAGTAGATGTACAAGAATGGAATTCTAACTCTGTTATAGCTAAATATAATGCAAAAACTGAAGGTAATCTATTCTTGAATATTCCTTACGATAGCTCTTGGAAAGCATATATTGATGGCGAAGAAGTTCAAACAGAATCAATTGCAGAAACGGCATTACTAAGTGTTCCTACTAAGGCTGGGGAGCATGAGTTGAAATTAGTCTTTATTCCTAGAGGTTTCGAAATTGGATTAACTATGAGTATAGGCGGATTAATATTACTCCTAGTCTTGTGCTTAATTAGAAGACTTTATACAGTGAAAAAGAATAAAGAGAGAGTCTCTAACTATATTATGTTGAAGAATAATTTCTATGCGGACTATAGAGAAGCTTACAATTTTGTTAATTCTATAAATGAGAGAAATGCAGAAACCAATATTATAGTAGATGAACCTGAAGAAGTTGGTGTAATAGCGGGCGAGGGCTTGGCTATTGACCATGAATTAAAAGAAGCACAAGATATTTTGGCAGTTGCGGAAGCTTTAGATAAAGCAAGAGATTACGAGAACGAGAATTATAAGTTGCGTATAGCAGATAGTAACGAAGCTTACTATAATCTTGAGTATAAAGCCTTGCGTGAACGAGAGATTAACTCAGTGATGAAAGGTGTTAATCATTATATAAAAGACCAGGCAAGCGAATTCGATGAGCTTGATGCTAAAACAGAAACAGCTGCTGTTGTAAGGCAAGCGCCTGAATTATCTGAAGATTTGCAAGCTGAGTCTGCTGGCGAAGCTGAGGAAATTGAGTCTACAGAGGAAGTAGAAGTAGTGGAAAAAGCTGAGACAATAGAAGAGAAGGTAGACGCTCTTGAGTCTGAAGATAATACTGATGATAGTCAGTGGAAGAAATCAGATAGCGAGCAATAAAGCTAAATAAAATAATTAAAAAAGTTTTCGCAAAAATGAGAGAAAACGAGAGAAAACGAGAGAAAAATGAAGTCTCAGTGCGAAAATTCAAAAAAGTCTTGACAGATAATTATTAGATGATAGAATAGACAAGCATTTCTAATAGAAGTGCGTATTTAAGTGCTTTAAACTAATAATTAAAGAAATAAAAAAGGAGGGGCATGATGAGTACAGAATTTGTAAAAGCAGCTGATGTTGAACGCAAATGGTATGTTGTAGATGCAGAAGGCAAGACTCTAGGTCGTTTGTCTACTGAAATTGCTACAATTTTAATGGGAAAAAATAAACCAACTTACACACCATCAATGGACACAGGTGACTTTGTAGTAGTAATTAATGCAGAAAAAGTTGAATTAACAGGTAATAAGTGGAGAGATAAGTTCTACCGTTACCACACAGGACATCCAGGTGGTTTGAAAGAAATTCGTTACAGTGAATTAGTACAACGTAAGCCTGAAAAATTAATTGAACTAGCAGTTAAGGGCATGCTTCCTAAGAGTAAATTAGGTCGTGCACAAATCAAGAAATTAAAAGTATACGCAGGTGCAGAGCATCCACACGAAGCTCAACAACCTGAAACTTTAGAAATATAGGAGGATAGCAGATGAAATCAACAACAATGAAAGCTCCTCATGGTCAAGTATATTACTACGGTACAGGTCGTCGTAAAGAAGCAGTTGCTAAAGTACGTTTGTTACCTGGTACAGGAAAATATGAAATTAATGGTAAAGAATTAAAAGAATACTTCCCATTGAAATCATATGAATTAATTGTAGAGCAACCATTTAATGTAACATCTACAGCAGGCAAGTTTGATGTCTTTGTAAGTGTAACTGGTGGTGGTATCTCAGGACAAGCTGGTGCAGTTCGTCATGGTATCGCTAATGCTCTATTAGCAGTAGATTCAGATTCTTACCGTAAACCATTGAAGACAGCAGGTCTATTGACACGTGACTCACGTGTTAAAGAGCGTAAGAAATACGGTCTTAAGAAAGCTCGTAAAGCAAGCCAATTCTCAAAACGTTAATTCGTTGGTTTGGATTCTTGCGATATCGAAAGTGGAAGTTTCAGACTTATTGGAATTTTCAGAGCTTTTCGAAATATCAAAAAAATCAAATCCCAGTTGCAGCAGTGCACTGGGATTTTTTGTGTTTGAGAATAGTTTTGATTAAAGTGAAATGTTTATGTAGTCAAGAATAAATATTTTTACTCATCAAGGATGCCTATAAAATATTCAAGTCTTTCATTAAGGTAACTTGCGAATAGATTCTCCATGGAAGATAAATCGCCTTTTATGTGATATTGATCGAAAGCTCCGTAGTAAGCTATTCTATCTGCAAACTTAATGTCTATTGGTGGATACCCAGCTTTCATTAGCTCCAAATTAATTAGCAGTCTGCCAGTTCTACCATTCTCATCAATAAATGGGTGAATGGCTTCAAATTCAATATGAAATTTTGCTAGCTTGCTAATAATATTATCTGAACTCTCATGATACCAATTTAATAATTCAGCCATCTTGGGCTCAATCTTATAGGGTTGCACTGGAATATGAGCTGCTCCCAAAATTCTGACTGGAACATGGCGGTAAATACCTCTATCCTCTCGCTTGTCCGCTAAGACGAGGGAATGAATTTGTTTAATTATATTTTCTGTTAGCTCTGCCTTATCTTTTACCAAAGACAAAACATAATCAAAAGCTTCCTTGTGATTGATTGCCTCTAAGTGCTCCTGCAATGGTTTACTGTCAATTGTTAACCCACGTAAAACCATGTCTGTTTCTCTAAGCGTAAGTGTATTGCCTTCGATTGCATTTGAGTTATAAGTATATTCAACTGTGAACTCTTCGTTTAATCGTTCAAGTTCACCTTGAGTTAGAGGACGTCTACTGTCCAGGAGAATTTTATTTTTTTCTATTTTAAGAAGCAAATTTTCTAGCTTTTTAATTCTTTTATCTTCAGGTTTTTGAGAATTAATAGGAATTATCCAGAGCTTACCTTTTTTGAAGGCACCTGCAATTTTTCCCTCATTACAGAGAGTTCTTACTCTTCTAGCGGAGATACCCCATTTTTCAGCGGCTTCTTTTGTGCTCATGTACATTTTCATCACCTCGAGATTATTATAACAATTTCCGGAACAATATAAATATTTGCGGAATGATAGCAAAGTGTTTGCGGAAGTAAAATGGAAAATTTGCGGAATGATGTAAGAAGAAATTGGTTAATACAAGGCTGAAGTTCAATTGCTCAATAGATACAGTTAGTTATTTCCACTGGTAATTGCAACATAAAGATTCATTAGCTCTGCGACAATTTCTGCTTCAGTCATATTAGGGTCAAATCCATACGCTTCCATAACTGCTTTGTCATTGGCTTGATGGGCTTTGCGTAATTCTATAGGCATTACAAGGTCATCATACAAGTCTGCTAAAGATGCTTCTGGGTATAGATCTCTAGCAGCAAGAATTGCTTGAGCAGTTGCTTCTATTTTAGTCTTTTGAGATTCGCTAACTTCTGGCCAAGGGAAGTTGTTGTAGACAATATCTTTGGAGTAGCGGTAATCAGATTTTAGTCTTCCTGCTACAGTTCTCATCCAGCCCATGTGTACAGATGATGTGAGAATACCAAAATGGAATATATTCCCATCAGGAATAATGTGTACAGCGTTACTTGAAAGTGATTTCTTATCCATGAATCCAATTGGTATATAGTATCTCTTTTCTGATGATGTACTCGGTATTAATATATAATCACTGTCAGGAATATTTTCTACGTGAAATCTAGTAGGAGTGTTTGCTAATTTTCTGGTTCCAGCACTTTTACTCTCTGATCTAAAATTTTTTACATTAGATATTCTTTCTAAGACGTGAGGCATAGTTCTTAGCTCAGTAGGATTTGCATAACCTAGCCATAAACAATAACGTGGTTCTCTATTTATAAATTCTCTTGCTCCGTACCATTTTCGGAAAAATTTGGAACTATTTGGTTCTTTATCAAGAAAATCATACATTTCAGTTTTAGTAAATAAATAATTTCCATCATCAATAGGTTTATTCCCAATCCCTATATTAGGAACATCAAAAAGAGGTTTACTTCTGCCAGTTATAAAAACATTGGGAGCATCAACGATATAAGGATTTATATTATTTGCAGAAATTATATTATCTGAAGTATATATAATTTTATTATCTCGTTCTTTTGTTGAGAATCCTATTATTACTACAAATACTTGAGCTTTATTATTTGCTTCTGAATTCCATTTAAAAGATCTATATGCAAAATTGATAAAGATCCCATGCCTTTCCATTAGTGGTTTCCACAATAGTTCTACTTGCTCGCCTTCAGTAATAGACGAAGTAGATACAAAAGCTACTTCTATCGATGTGCCCTGAATATAGTCACTAGCCTTTTTAAACCAACATGTGACATAGTCCAAATTTCCTCTGTTTTTAAAATCAGAGAAAATAATATTAATGTCTTCTTTTTGCTCAGCAGTCATCAGTCTCGCACCCAAAAACGGCGGATTTCCCATAATATAATTAAGTTCAGAATTAGGGACAATCTCATTCCAATCAACTCTGAGTGCGTTTTCATGATAAATATGAACATCGCCTTTAAGTGGCAAGAAATCAATAGAACTAGCGATTATATCTTCAGTTTCTTTAAGCATCTGAGATTCAGCAATCCATAGTGCCGTTTTAGCAACAGACACAGCATAATCGTTAATTTCTATACCATAAAATTGGTTTATAGAAACCTTAATAGGGTTATCGTAAACGTCCATTACAATTTGCTTGTCTTTTTGCAAAAGCCTAATAATTTGGTTCTCAATTTTTCGCAAGGCTATATAAGATTCGGTCAAAAAATTACCAGATCCGCAAGCTGGATCCATAAATTTAAGTGACGCTATTTTCTCTTGCAAATTCTTAAGACCACGTGTGCGAGAATTCTCAGATTTAAAAGCTTTTATTCTTTCAAATTCATTAGCGATATCATTTAAAAATAATGGATCAATAACTTTGTGGATGTTTTCAATTGAAGTATAGTGCATACCACCAGTTGCTCTTATCTCTGGGTTAAGGGTGCTTTCAAACAAGCTTCCAAAAATTGTAGGACTGATTTCTGACCAATCAAAGTTTCTACTAGCCTGATTCAAAATAATATCTAGAATTTTTTCATTAAGGCGAGGTATTTCTATACTACTATCTGCGAACAAACCACCATTAACATATGGGAAGCTTGCTAAATCATCATCCAAATATGGATCACGCATGTTTTCAGGAGTATTCAGTACTCTGAATAAATCTATTAGAGATCGTCTGGCATCTTTAGCTGAGTATTGACCTAAATAATCATGGAATTTATTTTTATGTCCAAATAAGCCGGCATCTTCTGCATAAAGGCAGAATACAAGCCTGACACAAAGAACGTTCAAACTATGCAAAGTATTCTTATCATTAGGATTGTTATATTCCTCCAAAAATGAATTATATAATTTGCCAATTATGTCGCCAGCTTTAATTGAAATTTCTTCTTGTTTAAATATATTGTCATCTTTTATATTTATAAGGAAATTTAGACGATAGTATTCATCTTCAAGATTCTCAAGATAAAGAATTTCAGGTTCATCTTGAGGTTTTTCCATATCATAAATATTGAACTCTTTGAAATTACAAGTAACAATCCAACGAGGTCTTTGTGAGTAAGGGATTTCAGAAGAATATTTCTTAGCTTGTTGAAAAGGTGTTAGGAAACTACCATCAGACTGTCTTATTGGTGTTAAGAGATCCTTGTGAATGCTTTTCTGTTCAATCAAAACATGGGTTGCAGGAATATGTCCATCAATAAAACTTGTGTGGTCTAATTTAACTTGTTCTTCAAATTTTATATAATTTCCAACATTAACTACACCGTATACGTTACTAAGTAAATCTAGCCAGAAGGTTGAAGATTCACCTTTTTCGTAACCTCTACCTGCCCAATTATTCATGAATTGTCTGGCGGCATGTCTTTGTTCTGCATCACTTAAATTTCTAATAGAAAAATCTTGTATACTCATTTATGCTCCCCTAAGTATTATTATATATATTATAGTGCAAATTACTTCTCTAGCTTATCAATAAAATAGAAACGTAAATTCTCATCTCCTTGTTCTTCGCCGATAAGCAGAACCTCGACATAATCTTTTTCCAAGTTACCTTCCAGTTTTCTTCATCCAGATATTTTCCGTCATTAGAAATTTCTGTATTAAGCTCTTGTTTTTCTTTTTCAGGTTTTTCTAATAATATGCGTACCTTTGATGACCCAAAAAACAAAGGGGAATCTGTTTCAATAAATGTCAAAGCATATTTACCATCAGGAGAAATTGAACTGGCTATTACGCGTGGTCTGGTAAAAACATAAAAAGCGCTAGCAAATAATATAACTAAAGTTGCAAGTGCGATTAATAAGACAGCATGTTTTTGCAAAAAATTTTTCATATAAATATCCTTATAGCTTTAATAGAATATATTCTAATACAACTATTAAAATTAAACGTAAATTGAATTATTAATTTGAGAAGATTAGTAAAACAAAAACAGGGGCTTCGATTGAAACCCCTGTTTGTATTTTGAACGACTTATCTAGTTTAAATTAGATTACTTCAACTTAATATCCTTGAAGCTTTCTGTTTGTCCTTTGATCCCACGTTCAGCGGCTAATCTCTCAATACTTGAAGCTCCGAAGAAACCTTGGATGTTTTCACAATTCTCCACTACATATTTAGCTTCTTCTGGTTCTGCGATAGGACCACCATGAGCAATTACCATGATATCTGGATTGACTTCACGTCCAGCAGCTGCGATTTCATCAATTAATTTAACGCAGTCATCTAGTGTCTTGGATGTTTCAGCACCGATAGTACCTGATGTTGTGAGACCCATGTGTGCAACTAGAATGTCTGCACCAGCTTCTGCCATTTTGCGTGCATCATCTGCATTGAATACATATGGAGTTGTCAACATGTCTAGTTCGTGTGCATGTCTAATCATTTCAACTTCAAGGTCGTAGCCCATACCTGTTTCTTCTAGGTTTTGTCTGAAGGTACCGTCAATAAGACCTACAGTTGGGAAGTTTTGTACACCGTCAAATCCCATTTCTTTTAATTGTTTCAAGAAGTAAGGCATATTCCTGAATGGGTCAGTACCGTTAACACCGGCTAGTACAGGGGTGTTTTTAACTACTGGAATAACCTCGCCTGCCATTTCCATAACGATTTGGTTAGCATCGCCATATGCGAGTAAGCCTGCGAGTGAACCTCTACCAGCCATTCTATAACGACCGGAGTTATAGATAATGAACATGTCTGCACCACCGGCTTCACTTGATTTGGCTGTGATACCAGTACCGGCACCGACACCAAGTAGCATTTCACCTGCTTCTACTTCTTGTTTGAATTTTTCCATGATTTCTTTTCTGCTTAAATTATTCATTTTTACCTCCTAATTTATTCGCTTTTATTAATTTACTTATTATATTTTATACAAATAACTTGCATTTTTGAAAATACGTTACATATTTTGATTTCTCAATGTCTCCAAGTTATTTATCCATATCCAAAATTATTTACCTAATAATTCTAGAAGTTTCTTAGCACAAGCTTCACCAAACTCTTGTGTGTTAATGTGTGTATCTAGTTCTATTAAAGTAACTTTTTCAGGATCTAAATTATCTCGTAAAGCTTGTAACAAGGCTGCATCTGCTTCGGCATCATAGAATGGCATACCTTCTTCAGATAAGTAACCATTACCCTTGAGTGGGTAGATAAGCACTGTAGGACCGTTTGCCATATTAAGTTTTTCTGCAATTTTTTCACCTACAGCTTTGTTTTCTTCTGGGGTTGTTCTGACTAGAGTAACCATAGGGTTGTGTTTGTAAATATTTCTGGATTTCATTGCTTCTGGCAAAGTATCGATGTGTCCGAAGTTAATCTCATCAATAGCACCAACAGATACTATTTGAGGTACACCCAATTTACCTGCGGACTCCAATCTATTTGGACCAGCTGCGAGTACACCGCCGAACAATTCGTCGTTCCATTCTGTGGTTGTAATATCTAACACACCATCGAAGAAGCCTTGGTCGATTAAGTGCTCCATTGTTTTACCACCAGAACCTGTAGCGTGGAAGACTAGAACTTCATAGCCTTGTTCCTCCATATATTCACGGGCGTAGTTAACTGCTGGTGTTGTGTTACCAAACATTGTAGCTGCGATTAAAGGTTTATTTTCGTGTGTATTCTCATGCTCAAGACTTGTCATACCAACTATGGCTTTAGCTGCGTTATCGTAGATCTGTGTTGAAATTGAGTTTAAACCAGCAACGTCAACGATTGATGGAATTAGGATTAAATCGCTTTCGCCTATATATGTATGACCTGTGCTTGAAGCTGCCATTGTTGAAACGATTATTTTTGGAACTCCAATTGGCAAAGCACGGAATGCAGGTGCGACAATAGAAGTACCACCAGAACCACCAGCAGAGATAGCTGCATCAATTTTGTCTTCAGCATATAATCTTGGCAATAATTTCTCCAAAGCTCTGCATTGAACGTCAACGTTCTCGCCACGATCGTTTCTTTGACGCAATTGATTAATATCAGCGTCGACTTCCCTGGCTAGTTCGCCACAAGTGATATCTATATCAAAATCTGTCTCAAATATACCTGTATCGATACAGAGGGTATCAGCACCTAAGCTCTCAATTACATCTTTTATGTAAGATAACTCTTTCCCTTTGGTATCGAAAGTACCAACGACTGCAATAGTTTTGTTTCTGCTCATTGTAGTTTGACCTCCTTAAAACAATAATTAAATTGCATCTAACATTATATATTACCAAACTAAAATGGATAAGTAAGAATTGCCATAAATTAAAAAGATTTTGTAACTAGTGGATAAATTTATCAGCAGGTCAGAGTTCATAAGATTTTGAAAAAGGGAGAAAACAAATTTTGAATCAACTAGCATAAAGTAAAAAATAATATTGTTACCAAAGTTCAGTTTAATAAAAAATAAATAGCTATATTTTATCCATTAAAAAAATACAAAATATACACGATAATAGTATTTGTCGGAGGAGGGAAAATGTTAAAGATAGCAGTTATTACAGGTAGTACACGTGATGGTAGAGTGAATTTAGGGGTTGCTGATTACATTGTTAAGGTGGCAAATGAGTTTACTCAGGAAGCTGAATTTGAGTTGGTGGATATTTTAGAATATGATTTGCCGGCTTTTAATTCAGCACCGCCAAGAATGTTGAATAAGCAATATGATGATCCAAGAATTACTAAGTGGTCAGAGAAGATAGAAGAGTTTGATGGCTATATCTTTGTCACACCTGAGTATAATAAAAACACATCTCCAGCTTTATTGAATGCAATTTGCTTGTTAGGTGGAGAATGGTCAGACAAGGCAGCGAGTTTAGTTGGCTATGGTTATACAGATGGTATAACTGCAATACAGGTGCTAAGAATTACACTCTCTAATTTAGGGCTAGCGGTTCAAGGTAGTTTTGCAAACTTTAATATGTTTACGGATTGGCAAGATGGGGAGTTTAAACCTCAAACATATCGTAAAGCAACTGTAGAACTAATGGTAGCAGGCTTAGTTAAATGGGCTAAAGCTATGAAGACCATAAGATAGTAAGTAAACAGAACAGTTGAAATTTATTAAATAAACTAAGACTATTAAGCCTCTTGAGTACGAGTTGTGTTCATGAGGCTTTTTGTATTTTAAACGATTTTTCTAGTCAAGATTGAGTTGCACAAAATGAAGCCATTTAGGCTAGTAGACTATAAGTCGAAAAAATAATAAAATACATACGAAAGAAAATTGTGAAAGTGTTTGAAGTTTTAGATTATGAAATTTCTTATTAAAGAACTTACTGATACAAAAAAGATAGCCAATAGTTTAGCTCGAGTTTTATCAGGCAATGACATCTTGACTTTGCAAGGTGACCTAGGTGCGGGCAAAACTACATTTGTACGTGCTTTGGCGGAGGGTTTGGGAATAGATCCAGATGTGGTAAGTAGTCCGACTTTTACAATTATGCAAATTTATGAGAATAATACGGGACTTTCACTTTGTCACTTTGATGCATATAGGTTGAAAGATAGCGAGAGTTTCTTGCAAGAGGGCTTTAATGAATATTTCAGCGATGGTATGGTTGTTTGTATAGAGTGGCCAGAAATTATTGAGGAAGCTCTAATTGAAGATAGGTTGATAATTAAGATTACTGCCGAGAGAAAAATGGATCTTGATTTTTCTGCAGAAAAAATAAATGTCCAGGCAGATAATGTTCACAGAAATTTTGAGATTACAGCTAATGGTACAAGGTCTCAAGAGATTTTAGATAAGTGGCGAGAGCTTGATGATTTTCCAAGTGAGCTTGAGATTTAGAAGAGGTGAATTGTGAAAATACTAACTATAGACACAGCTACACCACATTTGATTTGTAGCTTAGGTGATGAGAATTCTTATATTACTGGAGTGTTTAAAGATGCCAGCAGAACACACTCTCAACATATAATTTCTGCAATTGATGAACTATTAGAAGTTGCAGGATTGAGTTTGGATGAGATAGATTATTTTGCGGCATCAGAGGGACCGGGATCTTTTACAGGTTTAAGGATTGGTATTGCTACAGTTCAGGCTTTGGCTTTTGTGAAAAACAAACCTTGCCTTAAAGTTAATACACTAGATGCTATTGCTGAGGACAAGAGATCTGAAGATACTTTAATTTTGTCTATGTTAGATGCTAGGAATAGAAGAGTCTATGCTAATGCAGTTGTGGGAAAGTCTACTCTAGTAGAAGCTTCTGTTGGAGAGGTTGAGGTATTTGTCCAAAAAGTTGCAAAAGCATTAGAGGAAAAGGATATTAAAATTAATAGAATTATTTTTGCTGGCGATCAGGCACGTGCAATGTATATTGCAGATGCAGCAGTTTTAGAACTTTTGCCAAAAGTAGAAGTTGAGATGGCGGAGGCGTTATATCGACCAGAAGCCTTGCATAAAGTTGCTCTGAAAGAGTTGCAAGCTGGGAGATTCCTGGAAGCGGAAGAGCTGTTGCCAGAATACTATGCACCGACTGAGGCTGAGCGAGAGCTAAATAAATAGCTCCTGTCTATTAATAAACACGTTTAAGCACATTGAAGTTGTAGATGATTGAGGATTTATAGAAGGGCGTAAGTAGTATATGGCAATTGAATTTCGTCAAGCAGATAAAGATGATTTACATGAGCTGAGCTCTCTTGAAACCGAAGTTTTCTCAGATCCTTGGGACGAAGAAACAATAGCACACTATTTAAAGATGAGTGAAAAAGATAAGGCGACATATGTTTTGTATGACGAGGCAGATAAGAAGATATTGGCTTACGTAATTGTCCAAACTTTATATGATGAAATGGAAATTATGAGGTTTGCAGTAATTCCTACGAGAAGACGTGAAGGCCTAGGGAAAATGTTAATGAACATGTTGATCAGCGCAGCTAAAGAGCATGAAGTTGAGAAAATAATCCTCGAGGTAAACTCAATTAACTATAAAGCAATTAGCTTGTATAAAAGCCTAGGTTTCATTGAGGTTGGTAGGCGTAAAGATTATTACAAGCAAGGAGAAGACGCCTTACTCATGGATTTAAATATGAACTAGTATACGTTATAATATACGACAATATATAAATATATAATGTACAAAAATAAAAATAGTAATAAAAAGGAAAACAAAAAAGGAGAAGCGTATTATGACAATGAAAATAAGTACAGATGAAAAAGTAGCTTTGTTAAGAAAAGCTATGCGTGCTGCTGGTGTACAGGCTTACATAGTTCCAACATCAGATCCGCACATGACAGAATACAATGCAAAACACTTTGAAGCTAGACATTGGCTAACAGGATTTACAGGTTCAGCAGGTACTGCTCTAGTAACAGAGAACGCTGCAAAGTTATGGGCAGATGGACGTTACTTTATTCAAGCAGAACATCAAATCGCTGGAACAGAATTTGAGTTAATGAAGTTAGCAACACCAGGATATCCAACTTTGTTAGAGTTCTTAAGTGAGAACTTAAAATCAGGCGATATTGTTGGTGTAAATGGTGCAATTATGAACCAATCCCAAGTAGAGCGCTACGAAGAAGTATTGGGCAAAAAAGGTATCAAAATTGAACTAAACCTACAACTAATTTCCGATATTTGGACTGACCAGCCAGAAATGCCAAAAGGCGAGATTTTTACACTAGGTACAGAGTGGACAGGTAGAAGCACAGAAGCCAAGATTGCTGACCTAAGACAATATCTCAAAGAAAAAGAAAGTGACGTTGCTCTAATTGGTCGCTTAGACGATGTTGCTTGGTTATATAACTTCAGAGGTTCAGACATAGAGTGCACTCCAGTTGCTTATGCATTTGCCATGGTATCTCAAGATAAAGCAGAATTATTTATTGACCTAGATAAAGTTAACGCAGAAGTAAGAGCGACTATGGAAGCTGAAGGGGTAAGTTTCAGAGAGTATGAAGATATTTATACAGCTGTGGCTGAACTTTCCGGTAAGACAGTAAGATTAGATAAATCAGCAATTAATAGCTTAGTTTTCTCCAAATTGCCAGAGGATGCAAAGGTAATTAACAGCAGAGATTGGACTTTGGATGAGAAAGCAGTCAAGAACGAAACTGAAATCAAGAACCAATACGAAGCCTATCGTAAAGATGGTATTGCTTTTACCAAGTTAATTCACTGGTTAAAAACACAAGATGTAAGTAAACTAGACGAACTTGATGTTGATGCGAAGGCATTAGAGTTTAGAGAAGAATTAGATACATTTGTCGAATTAAGTTTCGGTACGATAGCAGCATATGGACCAAATGCCGCAATGGCACACTACTCAGCTACAGAAGCTAACAAAGCTCAATTACAAAACAAGAGCTTCATGTTAGTTGATGCTGGTGGACAATACTGGGAGGGTACAACTGATACTACACGTACAATCGCAGTTGGTGAATTGACAGCAGAAGAAATCAAGGACTACACATTAACTGTTATGAGTCATGTCGATCTAGCTATGGCAGTGTTCTTAGAAGGATCTACAGGTTACCAATTGGATATGTTAGCACGTAAACCAATGTGGGAAAATCACATGGACTTCAAACACGGTACAGGTCATGGAATTGGCTATTTCTTGAATGTTCATGAAGGTCCACAAAGCATTTCTTCCGGAAAATATAACACTACAGTAATGGAAGAAGGTATGATTACAAGTAACGAACCAGGAGTCTACAAGGAAGATAAGCATGGTATTCGTATTGAGAGTGTTGTTGTTTGTGAAGAAGCTGCCACAGTAGGTACAGATAAATTCTTGAAATTCGATACAATGACTAGAGTCCCACTAGAACGTGAAGCTATTGACAAGAGCATGTTGAACGAACAACAAATTGCCTGGATTAATGCATATCACGAGCAAGTTTACAAAGATATCAACCAGGATTTAACTCCTGAAGAGGCTGAATGGTTGAAAGAAGTCTGTAAACCGTTATAATTAGATTACTATTAATAAGGAATTTGTAAAAATTGCTATATGTCTAAATATAGCTTTGGAGGAAAGAACGCATGGTAGAGAAAGAAGTAGTATTTTTAGATAAAGCTGAGGATTTGGTAGACTCAGGTAGAATTGCTGCAGGCTTGATTCAAAAAGCTTCAGAATTTGTTTCTGATTTGAGACTTGAAGTTGCTGGTAGAAGAGCAAATGCTAAGAGTCTTTTGGGTGTAATGAGCTTGGCTCTTGATAAGGGTACTGAGATTAAAATTACAGCCGAAGGCCCAGATGAAGATGAAGCTTTAGAAGCAATATCAGATTATTTACTAAATCCTGTATTGGATTAAGGTAAGTTTAAACAAACCTATCAGAATATTAGAATTAGATTAACAATTAAGTTAATTAGAATTAGGTTAAACAAAATTAATAGGAGCAATAATTGCCGATAAAAGATTTTGATGCACGTCTGGACTTGGTTCCCACCGGTCCAGGCGTTTATTTAATGAAGGACATAAGTGGTACAGTTATCTATGTAGGCAAGGCCGTGAATTTACGCCGCCGCCTGCAAGATTATTTTGCCCAAAATCCAGTTGGAAATACCAAAGTTCTTGCTATGATCGAAAACATAGCAGATTACTCATATCTACTAGTGCGTAATGAGCTGGAGGCTCTTTTACTCGAGTCGAATCTAATTAAAAGATACCAGCCTTTTTATAATATTTTATTAAAAGACGATCATGACTATCCCTATATTAAAGTAAGTTTACAAGATGAATTCCCAAAGATTGAGAAGGCCTATCGTAGAGCGCCTGATGAGAAAGAAGGGGCAAAGTATTACGGACCCTATTTGAACAATGATGTTAACAAAGCTCTGAAAATAATCAGGAAGCTTTTCCCATTGAAGATTTATCACAGAATTTTTCAAACAGATAACAAGACGGATTCAACAGTTGATGAGATACGCTATGAGCTCGGTGACGCCCAAGATAAATATGCACAAGCGGCAGATAGCTGGAGTTCAGATAAATTGGCTGACCATGATATAATGTCAAAAGCTGAATATCGAGAGATAGTTAAAGACATTACAGACTTCCTTGAAGGTCGCTATGATGGTATCCAAGAGAGAATGCAAAGCAAGATGAATGCTGCGAGCCAGGATTTGGATTTCGAGAAAGCTGCTATTTGGCGAGACCGTTTACAGGATTTGCTCAGATTGCAAGAGAAGCAGGTTGCTGTTCTAGAATCTAATTTCTACGGAGATGTAATTGGTCTAGCAAGAAATAGTGTGGAAGTTTGTATACAAAAATTAGAAATTAGAGCAGGTAAAATAGCAGGTACTTCTACATACTTTTTGGATGCGGTTGCTAACACTGATGCAGAAATTATAACGGCTTTTATTTTGCAGTATTATGCAATAGCATCTTATATTCCTAAGAATATTTTAATCCCGATATCAATAACAGAGTTGGATTCTAAAGAGCTTAATCGTGAGTCCATGAACTTTAATCTTGAGGAATTTCTTAATGAGTTAGCAGGATCTAAGGTCAAGTTACTCTGGCCGCAGAGAGGTAATAAACATGATGTGCTCAAGATGGCTAATCGTAATGCCAAACAGGCTTTGCTCAGGAAGACTTTGATCGCAGGATCTAATATTGAATCTATTGAGACAGCACTTGGGCTTATGCAAGAGATTTTGGGTATGTCAAATAAACCTCTGCGTGTGGAAATTTATGATATTTCTAATACAGGTGACAGCGATATGACCTGTGGTATGGCTGTTTTTGTTAATGGAAAGGCTCAACGAAAAGATAAGCGAGTATTTCATATTAAGAGACAGGAAGCTCAAGATGACTACAGTGCTATGCAAGAAGCTGTAGATAGAAGATTAGCACGTTTGGGTGATGAGAGTTTTGGTAAGAGACCAGATCTTATCTTGGCTGATGGTGGTATAGGGCATGTCAATGCATTGAAGCCTGTTTTGGCAGAACATGGTGTATTAGCTGAGAGTGATCAACAGATTTATCTAGCTGGGTTGGTTAAAGATCAGCGACATAGAACTAGAGGTCTAGTAACAGCAGATGGACAGATAATTGAGCTAGCGGAGTCACTTTCTCTGTTAGACGGCGAAAAGACTTATGGAAGTGGTAATGAATTGGGTGCTGCCAAGAATTTATTTAGCTCAGAAAAGAGTGAGAATAGAGAAGAACAGTTGGCGTTATTAAGGTTGCTTTCTGCCATGCAAAATGAAGCCCATAGAGTTGCAGGTGAAGCCAACAAGAAGTTGAATAAAAAGCGCCAAACAAAATATAAGCTTGAAGAAATTCCAGGGGTTGGACCAGCTAAGCGTAAGGCTTTGCTCAAGGAGTTTTCATCAATGAAAGCAATAGCGGGGGCTAGCGTTGAAGAGTTGTTAGAAAAAGTTCCGAGCTTAGGACAAACGACAGCCGAAAACGTTTATAATCATTTTAATAATAATTAGGGATTAGGCATTAGAAATTAATAATTAGTAATTAATATTTAGGGACATTATTAGTGAGAGGATTTGAAGTATGAGTACTTGGATTTTGGCAGATACCCATCTAGACCATACAGGAGCGAAACCAATGAGTGTTTTTGGACCTATATGGAATAATCATCCAGAAGTTTTAGCCGATCATTGGCAAAGCTTAATTAAACCAGAAGATAACGTAATAATTGCTGGTGATATTTCTTGGGCAATGCAAGCAGAAGATGCAGTCCCAGATCTTAGTTTCTTGAACCAACTGCCAGGTCGTAGAAAAATTTTTCTCAAAGGTAACCATGATTTCTGGTGGTCTACTAAGAGTAAAGTAGATAAACTTTTCCAAGAAAATAATCTTGAAACCTTAGAGATTATGCAAAATGAAGCTAAGTTAATTAAGAATCCAGATGAGCCGGAAGCAGACTTTATCCTTGTTGGTAGCAGAGGTTGGAAACTGCCTACAGATAATGATGCAGATGCCAAAGATAAGAAGGTTTACGAACGGGAGAAAAATAGATTTTTATTATCCTTGCAAGATGTTGAACCACTCAGAAAGCGTGAATCTGAAACGAGGGACTTGCCTGTTGTTGCTGTATTTCACTACCCACCACTTAATAAATTTGCGAATGACAGTGAGTTGGCTGGGATTATTGAGGAAGCGGGTATAAGTAGAGTCTATTATGGTCATGTTCATAGACAACACGGTTTGGACAATTTGCTTTGTTTCGAAGGTGAGAAGAACGGGGTTACATATAAAAATATTGCGTTGGACTTTATTGAATGTGTGCCGGTTAGGGTTGAGGTGTAGTCTATTTTAATTTTATTGTGCTAACAGCAGATAAATATGATATATTATGTGTTATTAAAGATTCTTTAGTTAGGAGGGAAAAGAATGAAAAGGAAAATAAAAGCTCTAGCATTAGCTTTAACCCTAATTTTATTAGGAAATTCTTTTATGAATTTAAATCAAGTTAGAGCAAATGAAAACAACAAACCAGTAGCGGCAAATGCAGAAAATGCCGATTCTACAAATAAGACTGAGAAGAAGGTCATAAGATTTCATGCTAAGTTTAAAAATGGCGACACTGTAAAAACACAAGAAATTTCTGAAACATATGGATATGCATATCCATATTTCCCTAATCAAGAAGTAACATTTATGTATCCTGATGAAGCATCTGAGAAAACATCTGATGGCTTATATAAGATAGGGTATGTTTTTAGAGGCTGGGCAGAAGTTGAAGGCAGTGACGTTGACGTCAGCCAGACTTTGTATAATGTTAAAATTACAGAATCTAAAGACTTCTATGCAATTTATACACCTTATTACATGAATATTTATAGTGCTAATGGTGGTAGATGGATACATCAACCAGAAGACCCAGCTGCAGAAGTGAAAAAACTTGGGGAAGAAATAAAGTGGGCTCCGCTTAAAGGCATGACGATTAAGCCTTTCCAAGATGTTTTGAATTTGACTGAAGTGGGCGCACCGATTAAAGGTTTAGCTAAATTAGAGAACCCTGGTGGTTACAACTCAGTTAAATTTAAAGGTTGGTATACAGATCCAGATAAAATTAGTTCTGAATTTAATTTTAATGAACCTGCTTCAGCTCCAAGAACCGCTTATGCACACTGGACAACTGAATTAAGAATTGATGTCATGGAACCAGTCAAGAATAGTCCAAGTGATAACATGTACAATACAGCTGATTATGATGTCGTTGTAACTGATTTATCTACTAACCAAGAGGTTAAAGGTGGTCTTACAGGTAATGCACATGCTGCTAAAGATCAATGGGTATCTGAACGCAATGATTTTTATATGGGTGACAAAGTCAAAATCCAATTTACTAGGTTACCTGAAGGCAAGAAATTAGAAATAGTTGAAAGTTCATTCCTTGATCATATCGCTTCAGTAAGTAAAGTTGAAGGCGAAAAAGACACCTATATTATCTCAATGAAAGCTATGCCACATAAGAGTAATCAAGCAGCTTATTTTGCTCGCTTCAAATTAGTACCAGCTACATATAATGTAGAATTTGAGGGCGCCGATGTTGCAACCCAAGTAGTAGAACATGGTAAATTAGCAAAAGAACCTCAAACTCCAACAAAAGCTGGTTTTGAATTCCTAGGTTGGTTTACAGATGCAGATAAGAAATTCAATTTTGAAACACCAATTACATCTGATATGAAATTAACAGCAAAATGGAATAAAGTTGAGAGCGATGAAAAAGTGGAGAAAGTTAAGCTAACATTTTCTTTAAACGGCGGCAAATGGTCAGATGGCTCAAGTGAAGACAAAGTACTTACAGTAGATAAGGGTAGCGTAGTAGATATTCTTGAAGCTCCAATGAAAGAAGGATACAAATTCGAATATTGGAAAGGCTCAGAATATCAACCAGGTGATAAGTACACAGCTGAAGAAGATCACACATTTGTAGCTCAATGGAAGAAAGTTGAGAAGCCAGCTCCTGAGACAAGTGAAAGTACAAAACCAAGCGAAAGTACAAAACCAAGTGAAAGCACTAAGCCAAGCGAAAGTACAAAACCAAGCGAGAGCACAAAGCCAAGCGAGAGTACAAAAGCTACTGCAACAACAAAAACTATGAAGAACAAGAAAGATGAGTCTAAAGTATCAAAAACAGGTCAATCAGAAAAACTAGTATTTGTTGGATTAGCAAGTTTATTAGTAGCAGGCTATGTGGTTGTTATACGTAGAGAAGATTTAGAATAGAATATTAAAGTAAAGCACATAAGTTTAAAAATAGAAGAGCTGGGACTGATTTGAAGTCTCAGCTCTTTTGTCATGTCTATAAATTCATGTATTTATATTGAGGTTTAAATTTAGAAAGCAAATTTTAAAAAAATTTCAAGCACTAAAAAAATAAAGTCATCAAAAAGTTATAAAAAAGTATAATAATTACTCGTGTATTTATTAGGAAATAAATGCAACATGTCGGTTAGTAAAAACAAATTAGAAGGGGTATGAGAGGTTAAATATGAAGAGAAAATTAAATTTAATATTGTTATCTTTGTTAGCAATATTGATTTCGGTATCACCATTTAAGGCATTAGATGCAGAAGAAAATGCAAATGCTAAACAACAAGAAATTATTATTGGGTGGAATCACAATAATACAGAAGAAGGATTTTATAATGCAGCAGACAAAGGCAAGACCGTTAATATGAGTCTTTATCTTGTTTTCCAAGGACATGATGAAAATGGTGAGCTTAAGCATAATTTATATTATAAATATATTATTCCGTACGAAGCTAAGATTGGTGAAAAGAAAGTTATAAAGTTCCCAGTTGATAAAATAGAGGCAACTGATGGTAAGACATATACTGATTGTCAATTGACATCAATTGAAGTAGCTCCAGACAGAGATAATCATATTTACTCTGTTGCAGGTGGATTCTCTTCTGAGCAAGGTAAGGTTTGGGCACAATTCGAACAGAATATGAATGTAAATGTAGAAGCCAAAGTTGCTCAAGGCTCAGTTATTCGTGATGAAGACAAGGGTAATATAAAAATTAGCTTCAAAGTTAAAAGAACAAAAGAAGGAAAAGTTGATTGGCCTTATGAAAATGATAGACAAGGCGTAAAGTATGAAAATGTTGTTGACTTTAAAGAAGGTCAACTAGATGTCTGGAATGACGATTTCGCAAATGACGGCTCTTTTGCAAGAGGACTTGAACAAAATGATTTTTGGATTTTTAGTCCTGGTCTTGGTCGAGTAGCAACATATGAATTGATACCAGAGTTTACAGGTGATAATAAAGATGAGTTAAATAAAAAATACTCATTAAAAATGACAGGTAATGACCTTGATGGTTGGAACTTAGAGCTTGTATCAAATCACAAAGTCACATTTGATAGTGATAATGGTGAAGAAATGCAAGAGCAATACTTAAAAACCAATGAGAAGGTAGAAAAGCCACAACAAGAGCCAACAAAGAAAGACCATAAATTCTTAGGCTGGTTTACAGAAGCAGGTGAAGAGTTTAAATTCGATACACCAATTACATCAGACTTGAAATTGAAAGCAAAATGGGAAAGCACTAAAAAAGTCGAGAAGGGTAAGCTGACATTCAGTCCAGATGGTGGAAAGTGGTCAGATGGTTCAAGCGAAGAGAAAATATTTACAGTAGAAAAAGGTAGTGTAATTGATATCCCTGAAGCTCCAGTCAAAGAAGGATACAAATTTGATTATTGGAAGGGATCAAAATATCAACCAGGTGATAAATATACAGTTGAAGGAGATCATACATTTGTAGCTCAATGGAAGAAAGTTGAGAGACAAACTCCTGAAACAAGCGAAAGTACAAAACCAAGCGAAAGCACAAAGCCAAATGAAAGCACAAAGCCAAGTGAAAGCACAAAACCAAATGGAAGTACAAAAGCAAGCGAAAGCACAAAAGCTACTGCAACAACAAAAACTATGAAGAACAAGAAAGATGAGTCTAAAGTATCAAAGACAGGTCAATCAGAAAAACTAGTATTTATTGGATTAGCAAGTTTATTAGCAGCGGGTTATGTAGTTGCTAGACGCAGAGAAGATTTAGAATAGAATATTAAAGTAAAGCACATAAGCTAAGCTTAAAAGTAGAAGAGCTGGAACTAATTCTAAGTTTCAGCTCTTATTATTTGTGCAAGAATATGTGCAGTTGTATGAAATTTAGTTCTTAATATCAAAATTTTTAGGATAAATCTATGAGTAAGGGATGAAAACTTGAAAATTGATATTAAATGTGAAAAGATTATTGAAGTACATATTTGTATTAGTATGTGCAAAATGTCGGATAGTAAAGACAATTTAAAATAGAAGTTTGAGAGGTTAAGTATGAAGAAAAAACTAAATATAATGTTATTATCATTATTGGCAATATTAATTTCTGTGTCGCCATTTAAGGCATTAGATGCAGAAGAAAATACAAATGCTAGATACCAAGAGATTAGTATTAAGTGGAATCACTATGATTTGGATAAGGGTTTTTATAATCCAGCAGACAAAGGCAAAGAAGTTAATATGAAACTTTATCTTGTTTTTGAAGGGCATGATGAGAATGGTGAACTTAAACAAAACTTGTACTACCAATATAGTATTCCATACAAAGCTAAAATTGGTGATGAAAAACTTGCAAAAATCCCAGTTGATAAAATGGTATCGACAAATGGAAAGACTTACACCGATTGTAGGGTAACAAAAATTGAAGTAGCTCCAGATAGAAATAACCATATTTATTCTTTATCATCAAGCCTTGGACCTACTGTTGAAGCTAATGACCAGTGGGTAACATTTGATCAAAATATGAATTTCAATGTAGAAGCCAAAGTTGCTCAGAGTTCAGAAATTCGTGATGAAGACAAGGGAAATATAAAAATTAGCTTCAAGATCAAAAGAACAAAAGAAGGAAAAGTTGATTGGCCTTATATAAATAATAGAAGAGATGTCCCTTTTGAAAGCATTGTAGATTTTAAAGAAGGTCAATTAGATTTATGGAATGATGATCCATCAAATGAAGGTGCTTTTTCACGAGGACTTGAGCAAAGTGATTTTGTAATGTTTAGTGCTTATACTGGACGTTATAAAACATATGAATTGGTTCCAGAGTTTACAGGTGATAATAAAGATGAGTTAAACAAAAAATACTCATTAAAAATGACAGGTAATGACCTTGATGGTTGGAACTTAGAGCTTGTATCAAATCACAAAGTCACATTTGATAGTGATAATGGTCAAGCGATGCAAGAACAATATGTAAAGGCAAACGAAAAAGTAGAAAAACCACAACAAGAACCAACAAAGAAAGATCATAAATTCCTAGGATGGTTTACCGAAGCAGGTGAAGAATTTAAATTCGATACACCAATTACATCAGACTTGAATCTAAAAGCAAAATGGGAAAAAGTAGAAGATAATAAAAAAGTTGAAAAAGTTAAGCTAACATTTGCTTTAAATGGCGGAAAATGGTCAGATGGTTCAAGTGAAGACAAAGTACTTACGGTAGACAAGGGTAGCGTAGTAGATATTCTTGAAGCTCCAATGAAAGAAGGATACAAATTCGAATATTGGAAAGGCTCAGAATATCAACCAGGTGATAAGTACACAGCTGAAGAAGATCACACATTTGTAGCTCAATGGAAGAAAGTTGAGAAACAAACTCCAGAAACAAGCGAAAGTACAAAACCAAGCGAAAGCACAAAGCCAAGTGGAAGCACAAAGCCAAGTGAAAGCACAAAGCCAAGTGAAAGCACAAAACCAAGTGAGAGCACAAAAGCAAGTGAAAGTACAAAAGCTACTGCAACAACAACAACTATGAAGAACAAGAAAGATGAGTCTAAAGTATCAAAGACAGGTCAATCAGAAAAACTAGTATTTGTTGGACTAGCAAGCTTATTAGCAGCAGGCTATGTGGTTGCTAGACGCAGGGAAGATTTAAAATAGAATCAAATAAGATACCGATATAAAGTCAAAGGTCTGGAGCTAGAAAAAGTTCCAGGCCTTTTTAATATTTGTGAGGAAATAATTAACGCAATAGTTATAATTAAGTATAGTTAAATCACAAGGTAAATTTATTTAAGTGATAATATTATAGGTGCTTAGGTACTTTTGTACTTAATATACAAAGCAATACTTTATTGTAATTAGGAGGTATTAAATGAATAAAACAGTAACAGCCAATATGATTAATAGAAAAGGCGAAGATGCTGGTAAAGCAGTTTTCACAGAGGTAGATAACGGTGTAATTGTAGAAGTTGAATTCCACGGTTTACCAGAAGGTGAATTTGCAATGCACATTCATGAAGTTGGACTAGCAACAGCGCCAGATTTTACCGATGCAGGTAGTCACTTTAATCCAACAGGTGCAGAGCATGGTGTGCACTCTGAGAAAGGACCACACGTTGGAGATTTACCAAATATCCACGTCCCAGCTTCAGGTGAATTCAAGGGTAAATATGTTATTCAATACACATCATTGACTGAAGGCGAGAAAAATACTCTAAACCAAGAAGATGGTACTACACTAATTGTTCACGTTGGCGCAGACGACTACATTTCTCAACCAACAGGTGCAGCTGGAGATAGACAATTGGCAGGTGTAATTTTTGCTAAGAAATAATCTTTTGCTTAAATATGCTTATTTGCAGAGAAACTAGGTTTAAGATGAAAATACTGAGGTCGTGCTGAAAAGGACGGCCTTATTGTTTTATGTAGTACAAGGGTAGTACATATAATATATATAATATGTGTAAGAAGGAGTTAAG
>CAUPES010000008.1:0-75143 GCA_963510375.1 uncultured Fastidiosipila sp. | reverse complement strand
CGAGATTAATATCTTTCTAAGATTTTTCTCACCAACACCATTTGTTGTAGAACCTATATATTTTAAATATTGACCTTTTTGTTTAAATTTACTGCATTCTCCATGGAAATATGAGAGAATAGATACATATTTTTAAACATTTTCAATAGAAGAGGTAGGTTATGAGTTTTTTAGGCAAGTTATTTAATAATAGAAATGAAATTCAAGTTTTTGCTCCGATTAAAGGTAAAGTTGTTAAATTAGAAGATCTTCCAGATCCTGTGTTTTCAGGAGGATTGATGGGAGATGGCTTAGGTATTGAAGCAAGTGAAAATATTGTAAAAGCTCCATTTGATGGTGAAGTTTTAACTTTATTTCCAACAAATCATGCTATTGGAGTAGTAAATCCTGATGGTGTTGAGGTATTAGTTCATATAGGTATTAATACTGTTGAAATGAATGGTGAAGGTTTTAAAGCGCATGTTTCTCAAGGTGATAAAGTAAAGCAAGGAGATATACTGATAGAATTTGATGCTGATTTAATTCGTACAAAAGGATATGCAAGTGTTACTCCAATAATAATTACTAACTCAGCTGATTTAAAATCTGTTAAAAAGACTAATCAAGCAGAAATTGATTTTTCAGACGAACTTTTTGTTATTGAAAAATAGGTTTAATTGACAGGACACAATTATGAGAGAAAATGATTTTATAAATATTGTTAAAAATGGATTAATAGTATCTTGTCAAGCTTTACCAGGTGAACCGTTGTATACAGAAAAGGGTGAAGTTATTCCTTTGCTAGCTAAAGCTGCAGAAGCTGGTGGAGCTGTTGCTTTGAGAGCAAATAGTGTTCGAGATATTAAGAACATCAAAAAAGTTAGCAACTTACCGATTATTGGGATTATTAAAAAAGACTATCCACCACAAGAACCATTTATAACAGCAACAATAAAAGAAGTTGATGAATTAGTTAAAACTGATTGTGAGGTAATTGCTCTAGATCTAACTTTGAGAGAACGTTACGATGGTTTAGAAATAAATGATTTTATTAAATTAATCAAAGAAAAATATCCCGAGCAATTATTTATGGCAGATATATCTACTTTTGAAGAAGCATTAAATGCACACCAACAGGGAATTAATTTTGTTGGAACCACTTTAGCTGGTTATACATCGTATAGTGAATTACTGGATGGACCTAATTATGATCTGCTTGAGAAAATGGTAAATGCAGGTATGAATGTTATAGCTGAAGGCAAAATTCATACGACAGAACAAGCGAGAAAAATTAAAAAAATAGGCGTATGTGGAATTGTAGTAGGTGGAGCAATTACAAGGCCTAAAGAAATTACAGAGAGATTTGTCAAAGCGTTAGAGGGATAAGAAAGAGGTAAAAAATAATGATAAAAAAAGATTATACAATTAAAGCAGAAACAGGAGTTCATGCTAGACCAGCAACCTCACTAGTACAAACCGCAGCAAAATTTGATTCAGATGTAAATATAGTACTAGGAGAAAATAAAGCTAGTTTAAGATCAATACTAGGAATAATGTCATTGGGAATAAAAAATAATGATCTAGTAACTCTTGAGGTTGATGGGAAAGATGAAGCTGAGGCTATTGCAGCTTTAGAAACTTCTCTTTCTGAAGGAGGATTAATTTAGTAGTGTCTCAAGTTATTAAAGGTACAATTGCCTCTGAAGGAATAGCTGTAGCTCCAGTAAAAATTTTGGGGTCGGTTGATCTTAGCTTTGCAAGAGTAGAAGTTACTGATGTGAAAGCTGAGGTCTCCAGATTTGACGAAGCAATTTATAAAGCAAAAACTGATATAGAAAAAATAAGAAGCAATACTTTAGAAAATATAGATGAAGAGAGGGCAGCAATTTTTGATGCTCACTTACTATTTCTTGAAGATCCAGAGTTTATTGGCCAAATAAAATCCAAAATAGAATCAAATAAGATTAATGCAGAAGCAGCTTTGGAAGATATAAGTAATATGTTTATTTCCATTTTTTCTTCAATGGAAGATAATCCATATATGCAAGAGCGTGCCAAAGATATTAAGGACGTATCTCAAAGATTATTATCTAACTTATTATCTAAAGCTACCTTTGATCCCATGCATATTGATGAAGAAAGTATTCTTCTAGCTGAAGACCTAAGTCCCAGTGAGACCAGCCAATTGAATAAAAATCTTGTACAAGCCTTCTTGACTGAAGTCGGAGGCAGGACATCACACTCTGCAATTATGGCAAGAAGTTTGGGAATACCAGCTATTGTTGGATTAAGCGACTTGAGAAATATGGTCAATAACGGAGATGTGATTATTGTAGATGCTGAAAAAGGTTTAGTAATTCTTAATCCGAATGAATCAGAGATTCAGGCATACAAGTTAAAACGTGAAGAGTACTTGAATAATAAAAATGAGTTAATTAAATTTAAAAACCTCAATACTGTTAGTAAAGATGGAATTAAAGTTGAATTAGGCGCTAATATTGCTGGACCAGAAGATGTAAATAATGCTCTGGAGAGTGGTGCTGAAGCGATAGGACTTTATAGAACAGAATTTCTTTATATGAGTGGTGATACCCTTCCAAGTGAAGAAAAACAGTTTGAAGCATATAAGACTGTGCTTGAACTAATGCGAGGTAAACCTGTGGTAATTAGAACTATGGATATAGGAGGAGATAAAGAACTACCTTATCTAGATCTAGACGAAGAAATGAATCCCTTCTTAGGGCATAGGGCGATTCGAATTTCTTTGGATAGAGAAGATATATTTAGAACTCAGTTGAGAGCACTATTGCGAGCATCGATTTTTGGGAACCTTAAAATTATGTTCCCAATGATTGCTACAATTTCTGAGTTTAGACAAGCAAAAACAATTTTATTCGAAGAGAAGACAAAATTAGAAGAAGAGGAAGTTGAGATAGGCGAAATTGAAGTAGGAATCATGATAGAAATACCTGCTGCAGCAATTTTAGCTGATCAATTTGCGAAGGAAGTTGATTTCTTTAGTGTTGGGACTAATGATTTAATTCAATATACAATGGCTGCCGATAGAATGAATGAGAAAGTTTCTTATTTATATCAACCTTTAAATCCTGCAATTATTAGACTTTTACAAAATGTAATTAACGCTGCTCATCAAGAAGGTAAATGGGTAGGTATGTGTGGTGAGATGGCAGGAGATGAACGTGCAGTACCGCTATTGCTTGGGTTAGGCTTAGACGAGTTTTCGATGTCATCAGGTAATATATTGAAGGTAAGAAAACTTATTAGTCAGCTCGATAAAAAATATTGTGCAGATCTTGTTCGAAAAGTAGTGCAAGAATGTAGTACCACAGAAGAAGTAATTAAACTGTTAGATGAATAATAGATTTTAAAATGAACCAAGCTAGAAATAATTTTCTAGCTTGGTTTTTATATGTTTGATTTTTTAAAAATTAGAATTTTTTCTCTATTGTCTTCTTTAGAATTAATATCGATATTTTTATAAAGTTTAAATTGAGTTTTGCTGTTTAAGTAATCTAGATATTTTTTATCAGGGTAATAAAGGATAATGTAGAGGTCTCGAGGACAATTTAAGAAAGAGGTTAATATGTTATTTAAGACAGCTTGAAAAATTCTAGGTGAAAAAGGATTAAAAAAATAGAAAATATTGGCATCATTTTCTATTTCAAAATGCTCAGCGAAAGTTTGAAATATATCTAGATCTTGATGAGAAATTTTCTGCTCATTTATTTGAGTTAAATAGTTATCGTAATTGGTTTCAAGAATCTCAAAAGCTTCATTCATAAGTTCAATACCGATAGATTTGATATTCCAGTAGTAATGAAAATAAAAAAGAGCTCTTCCCGTACCGCAGCCAAAGTCGATTAGCTTAGAATTTTTAGGGGGCTGAAATTCTTGAACAAGCTTATCTAAAACTTCATATTCAGTTGATTCTGTTGGGTTATAAATTATTCTTGCCCTTCTAGGCCATTCTAAGTTAGTTTCTGTACTAAGTTTAAATAGTTGTTCAAAGTTTATTTTGTTTTTATCTTTCATCATTTTTTAATCCTTAAGTATTGTTTCTATAAGAATACACAAGAAAAAAGTCCAAGCCTGTGATAAAAGGCTGGACTCAAAAAAATTTTGAAATTTTGAGTATTAATACTCTATTTTAACTATTTTAAATTGCTTAAATTCATCCTTTTCGACTTGGATACTAGATTGAATCTTCAATTTATCATTTGCTTGAATGAAGTGTACACGGTTATCTAATTCTTCTGGAACTATGACATAGATATTATTGTTTTCTTTAGCACTTAAATAGTATATCGTATTACCATTGACCACAACTTCTGAAATCTTATCTACTGTAATTGTTTCGTCTTCAAATACACTTGATTCAGATGAAACTTCAGGGTTTATATCAAAATATTTACTTATGGTTTCCTGAACATTATCTCCAACAATTACATCAGTGAATTGTTCTGCGTCTACTAAAGCAAACATTTTTGCAGTTAAAGATTGGTCTTTTAAAGACATGAAATAAACTGGTCTACCACCTAAGTTAAGAATTACAGGGAAGGTAGGTTCATAATTTTTTTCTTGAACTTTACCTCTTGCGCTCTTCATTGCAGCTGTTTCAGTAGCTGAAGGCACTGGGTAAAACTTAGCTTCTTTTGTTCTCAAGTTTACATAGTAGAAACCAAGATTAGATTCATCTGATCTTACTGAAGTTACACCGGTTGTTAGATAAATATCTTCACCTAAAGAAATGTAATTGTATCCTTCTGTAGTTGAAGTAACGTTCTTTTGACTAAAAACAGAGTTCCAAAAGCCCCTGTTATATTTACCGTATGAGTTTAACTGACTAATAATAACTTCAGCAGGGTTTACCCTGTCAACCCAGGTAGGAACTTCATCTCGTTTGTAATATGTGCTCTTACCAGTGTTGGCATCAGTTATAATTGCACCTTTTGCATCTAGACCGCCAAAGAAGAATATTGGTTTATGCAAAACAGGAGTGACATACCATGCTTTGCCATTATCATCAATTTCAAAATTGCTTTCGCCTAAAATTGAGAAAGGGAACTGAAATCTTATATGTCTGTTTAAGTCTCTAAATAAGATATCGCTTTCCGAATAATATATAGGTTCATCAAGTTTAGCTAAGTTGCCATCTTGTGTTGTCATATCTACACTTACATAATGTTGTATGCCGTCTTTATTATTAGTGAAATATTTAATTAAATCGTAGTACTCGAGTGGAGACACTCTAATAGGTTTACCTGCAATGTTTACTTGTGAATATTTGTCCGCAACATTAAATTGGCTTACTAATTCACCCATTGATCCCATTTGTTTTTCACCGATAACACGAGCAGCTTCTCTATCTACTACAGGCACTTGGTTCAAAGATACTTGTTCAACATCTTTAGCGAAATCACTATTATTAATTTTAATAAGATCTGCATATTGCTTAGAGAAGAAGAAAGGTGAAGCTATTAAAGTACCAAAAAAAGGAATTGCAATTAATAAAACAATAGTAATTATTGAGGCTTTTATGCTTTTTGATGATTTTAATTGTTTGCCAAAAATTGCATAAAGTACCCAATATACAATAATTCCTAAAATAACTGTTTTGTAAAAATCAAAACTTTGTGGGTTCAGTGATGGCAAGGTAAAAAAGAAAAATAAAAACATTACAATAATAGTAATAATTAATATTTGCCACCAAGGTCTTTTGCCTATTTTATAAGTTTTAGATTCAAAAGCTTCATAGAAAAACTCATTGAATTTTTCATTCATATTTTCCGTGTTCATTTTGCGGTCCATAAAAACCTCCCAAATAATTGATAATCATATTTTATCAGATCGTATGATTAAGTAATTTAAGTTTTTGTGGTGAAAAAAGGTTTGTTTAGCTTTGATTTTGGATGAATGAAATAAATTTTAGAAAACAACAAAACTTTGTTGACAAGAATATTTTTTATGTTATGATAATACAGCTTAGTTGAAAAGCGAGTCAAAATGCTGATATAGCTCAGTTGGTAGAGCAACTGCCTTGTAAGCAGTAGGTCGGGGGTTCGAGTCCGTCTATCAGCTCCAGATGTAAGGCTTGTGGCAACACAAGCCTTTTCTTTAATAATTCAAATTTAAAATAATTAATATAAAAATTAAAATTAATGATTAGTTAATTCTTAATGTTATTTCCACAATAGCTTATGTGCTAACCGTTTATTTTATTTAAGGAGAAAATGATGAGTGAAAATCTTTTCGCATCAAAAACAAAGGCAGATTTAATTGAAATTGTACGTATGACTGCAGTATTACCAGTTGGAAAAGCTCAGAAAATGAAAAAGCAGGAACTGGTAGAATTCTTAACTTCTCAATTGTCAGATAATAATTTGAAGGTAGCAGAATCAGATTCAAAGAAAGATTCTAAAGTAGAAGCACCTGAAGGGCAACAAAATTCTGATGAGAATTTTGAAGATAAAAAGAAATCTAGTAATGTAAGTAAAAGTAATAAATCAACCGCAAAAACTAAAAATAATTCTAAATCATCAAAAGTCCCCTCAAAGAGAAAACAATCAAAAGTACAAGATAATAGTTCCAAAGAAAATGATAATTCAAATGAAACTAGTCTAGAAAAATCAACAAAAGCGAATGAATCTAATTCGGCTGAGGACATGAAAAGTAATTCAGAAACTGAATATACTGAAATAACAGATTCTAATTTTATTGCTAAAGCTAGACCAAGAAAAAATTCCAAAGCTTCAAAAGATCCCATTTCCAAAGAAACTGATGAAGCTAATAAATCTGAAGAAACAGAAAATGTCGATTCAGAAAATGAAGATGCTAATGATAATGGCAAAAAAGCTAAAGATTTACCACTAGTTGATGGTGTATTAGAAATTATGCCTGATGGATATGGTTTTTTAAGAACTGAGAATTATATCCAAGGCCCAAGAGATGTGTATGTCCAAGCTCAAATGATTAAAAGATTCTCCCTTAGGAGTGGTGATTTTATCTTAGGTAATGTTAAAGATAAGCATGATAAAGATCAATTTGGTGCATTGGTTTATATTCATGAGGTTAACGGTAGATCACCGGAAACTATGCATAATAGAGCTAATTTTGAAAGATTAACACCAGTATATCCACAAGAAAAATTTGTATTAGAGACAGAAAGACATGAGTTATCAACAAGAATTATTGATCTCTTCTCACCAATTGGAAAAGGTCAAAGGGGAATGATAGTTTCTCCACCAAAAGCTGGTAAAACTATTCTTTTACAAAAAATAGCTAATGCAATTTCAAAGAATAATCCTGAAACTAAATTGTTTGTGCTATTGATTGATGAACGACCAGAAGAAGTTACTGATATGCAAAGAAGAATTGACGGTGAAGTTGTTTATTCTACATTCGATAAATCTCCAGAAAATCATGTTAAGATTTCTGAGCTTGTGCTTGAAAGGGCAAAACGATTAGTTGAATTAGGTGAAGACGTTGTGATCTTAGTTGATTCTTTGACCAGAATGGCAAGAGCTTATAACTTGACAATTACACCAACAGGTAGAACATTGACAGGTGGTTTAGACCCAGCTGCTTTACACCATCCTAAGAGATTCTTTGGAGCTGCAAGAAATATTGAAAATGGTGGAAGTTTAACAATATTGGCCACTGCTCTTGTTGAAACTGGATCCAGAATGGATGAAGTTATCTTTGAAGAATTTAAGGGTACAGGAAATATGGAAGTGTACTTGGATAGAAAATTGTCTGAGAAACGTATATTCCCTGCAATTGATGTTAATAGATCTAGTACAAGAAGAGAAGAGTTATTATTATCTAATGATGAACTGGAAGCAGTTTGGGCTGTTAGAAAGGCATTCAGTACATTAGATACAAGTAATGTAACTGAACTTATTATTAGCTTAATGCTTAAGACAAAAACTAATAAGCATATGATTGAATCATTGAATATATCTTTGAAAGATAAGAATATAATCAATGCTATGAAGCTAAAAAATGATAACAATTCAAGCAATGGAAACGGTGGTTCATATAGTAGTGATAGTTCCAATGGAAATAATTCTTATTATGATTATTAAAATTTAGATAGCGATTAAAAATCTATTTAGATAAATATTATATAAATACTATATAACTAATGATATGTGCTTGACAGATATTACTTTATTGTTATAATTTATAGGCTATAAAACCGAGTCGGCATTCGTGATCAATAGATTACGGGTCGAAATTCTGTTAAAGAGGTGAGAAATATGAAGAAAGATATACATCCAGAATATCAAAAAGCTGTAGTTACTTGTGCATGTGGAAACACATTTGAGACAAAATCAGTTGTTTCAGATATTAATATTGATATTTGCAGTCATTGCCATCCATTCTACACAGGAAAGCAAAAATTGGTAGATACAGGTGGTCGTGTTGATAAATTCAACAAACGTATGCAAAACGTACAAAGCAAATAGCAAATTTGTAAAAAGAAAAGATTGCCTTCATGGCAATCTTTTTTCTTTTGAATAAGTTCAATATTTTAGATAAAGATTATTGTGATAAGAATACTTGTAAAGAAATAAATTTATGAACGTAAAACAATGGAAAAAAGATAGCGTTGAAAAATTAAAAACAAATAAATTTTATTTTAATGATGATAATTTTTGGCTAGGTAATATAATTGATAAATTGCTGGAAAAATATACTCTTGAATTTGAAGATGAGATAGATGATAAGTTATTTATAGACTTAAATTCAGATTTAGATAAACTCATGCAAGGTCAGCCTATAGAACAAATTCTTGCTTATACTTATTTTTATGGAGAACGTATAGAAGTATTTCCAGATGTTTTAATACCACGTCCAGATTCTGAGATTATGATAGAAACAATAAAAGAGTTTATTCCTTATTTGAATTCAAGATGTAATAATTCAGAAATCAAAAGAATTAATATTCTAGAAATTGGTATAGGCTCAGGAGTTTTGAGTATTTGTTTAGCAAAATTATTAAATGAGTTGGAAATTGAATATAAGATTTTAGCTAGCGATATATCTATGGCAGCAATTAATGCAAGCGTGAAAAATGTTAAAACTCATAATTTAAAAGAGAAAATAGAAATTGAACTAGCTGATCTTTGGCCAGAGAAAGTAGTAAATGGAGATTTTAAAATTGATCTTCTTTTTTCAAATCCGCCATATATAGCTGAAGCTGAGATAGATGATGAGTCAATCTTTCAATTTGAACCGAAAACAGCATTGATTGCTGACAATAATGGTTTAAAAATATATAATAGAATTTTTAGTGATGCAAAAAAATATTTAAATCATGGAGCTTTGCTAATTTTTGAGCATGGATATGAACAAAAGGAATCCTTGATAAAATTAGCAGGAAATAATTATAATTACATCAAAACTAATAAAGATTTAGCCGCACGAGATAGAATTAGTGTATTTAACAATGATTAGTAGAGGGGTTTTATGCAAAAAGAAACAATCGAAAAATTGGATAGACTAAGTGCTAGATATGAAGAACTACAAATTGAGATGAGTAATCCAGAAGTTCTTGCTAATCAAGAGCGCTACTTAGAAATAGTAAAAGAAGCAAATGAAATTGCTGACACTGTTACTGCTTATAATGAATATAAACAAATAACAATTGATTTAGAAGATAATAAGCTCATGTTAGAAGAGACTCCAAATAGTGAGAGTGAAATGATCAGTATGATCAAAGACGAAATTTCTGAAAATGAAGAAAGATTAACTCAGCTAGAAAATGACTTATTAGAATCACTTAGACCTAAAGACCCACGTGATTCAAGAGATGTTATTATGGAAATTAGGGCTGGTGCTGGGGGTGATGAGGCTGCCTTATTCGCATCAGATTTATTTGAGATGTATTCTGCCTATGCTGCTGAACGTGGTTACGTATTAGAGATAGCTAGTGAAGCTGATAATGATATTGGCGGCTATAAAGAAATTATCTTCACACTAGCTGGTAAAGGTGCCTTTAGTCGCTTGAAATACGAAAGTGGTGTTCATAGAGTTCAAAGAGTTCCCGAAACAGAGTCTGGCGGTAGAATACACACATCTACAGTTACAGTAGCTGTTATGGCTGAGGTTGATGAAGTTGAAGTTGATATTGATCCAAATGACCTTAGAATTGATGTTTATAGAGCTTCTGGAGCTGGTGGACAACACGTTAACAAGACTTCTTCTGCAGTTAGAATTACACATATTCCAACTAACACCGTAGTTGCCATGCAAGATGAGAGATCCCAGCATAAGAACAAAGATAAGGCTATGAAGATTCTGCGTGCAAGGCTGTATGAATTGGAAGAAGAGAAGAGAAGTAGCGAGATTGCAGGAGAGAGAAAGAGTCAAGTCGGTACAGGTGATAGAAGTGAGAGAATTAGAACATATAATTTCCCTCAAGGTAGAGTTACAGATCATAGAATTAACTTAACTTTATATAAATTAAATGACGTTCTCGCAGGTGATTTAGATGAAATTATTGATGCTCTAATTACTGCAGAAAGAACAGAGTCGCTTCTATCAGGTGAAGAATAAAACTATATTATTATGAAAACTAAAATTATTAAAATTGCTGGTGATAATTATGCAGAAGCCCTATCAGAGCCAGCCAAGGCTTTACAAGAAGGTGAGATAGTAGCGTTTCCTACTGAAACTGTCTATGGATTAGGTGCAGCTTGGAATAATGCAGAAGCAGTTTATAAGATTTTTAGAACTAAGGGAAGACCGCAAGATAATCCTCTAATTGTGCACGTAGCAAAACAGGAAGACATAAAGTCATATTTTGCTTTCTGGGATAAACTTGCTGAAGCTTTGACAAAAGCATTCTGTCCGGGACCGTTTACTTTGATTATGCCTAAGGCAGATCATGTAAACAGTCCAGTAACTGCAGGATTAGATACTATTGGTATAAGAGTTCCTAGTAATAAGGTAGCAAGAGAGCTGATTAGTTTGGCTAAAGTAGGTATTGCAGCTCCTTCTGCTAATCTCAGTGGTAAGCCAAGCCCTACAACTCTGCGAGATTGTATTGAGGATCTTGATGGAAAAATTGGATATATAATTGATGGCGGAGATTGTGAATTTGGTGTTGAATCTACTATAGTTTCTTGGGACGGTGAGGTTCTTAAATTATTGCGACCAGGAGCAATAAGTGAAGCTGACATTAAGACCGTTTTAGATAAAAATTCCATAAATGTAAAATTAATAGACAAAACAGGTAGATTATTAGATAAAGATGAGAAGCCTGAAGCACCTGGGATGAAATATCGACATTATGCTCCGAAAGCTGAAGTCAGAATAATTACTGGTTCTAATTTAGAAGATAAAGTAGATAATATAATTAGTTTAATTGCTGACAAAAATTCTAAGAAAATAGGTTTGCTGGTTTCTGAAGAAATGGCTAATCTTGTTCTGACAAAAATGGAGTATAATAATTTTATAAATATACTAACTTTTCGGAGTGATGAAAGAAATCGAGAGGCTGCACACAACTTATTTAAAAGTTTTAGGATAATGGATAGAGATAAACTTGATCTGATTCTGGTAGAGGCTGTCGATGAAAGTGGCAGTGGGAAAGCCTTTATGAACAGATTACGAAAAGCTTCTATTAAAGGAGATTTGTGATATGAAAATAAAAAGAATTTTTACTTTTGATTATAAAGTTTTACCTTATATTGTTACTCTTTTAATAGCATATATTGTTTTACCTTTAATATCAGGAGAAACAGGTATTGCAATGTTTAATTTATTATTTGTTTTACCTTTATTGAATGTGATTTTAGCTTTAATATATGCTGTCAAGAATAAAGTCTCAATTTACTATTATATTTTGAATTTTATTGTTTTATTGCCAACTATTATTTTTATATTTCAACAATGGGATACCTTAATTTACGCACTTGTATATTTCTTAGCAGCATTATTTGGTTCATTTATTGGAGTAGGCTTAAGAAAGTATAATAACAGGTAATTTGGTTAATAAAATATCTTGATTTAATGCATATATACGTTTGATTTCAGAATAACTTTCTGATAAACTTAACTAGCTGTCAAACAGCATTCCTTACTCTGTTTTTATCAACAGGGTCAATAGTCCACAAGGAGGTGAAGAAATGGCTAAATATGAACTAATGTACATTGTTGATGGTGCTTTAGAAGCAGAAGCTAATCAAGCTGTTCATGATAAAGTAAAATCTATCGTTGAAAAGAATGCTACTATTACTTCTGAAGAACATATTGGTCGTAAACGTTTTGCTTATGAGATTGATCATAAGAACGAGGGCGATTATATGTTATTCACAATTGAAGCAGAAAAAAGCGCACCAGAAGAAATCAATAGTGATTTAAGAATTACTGAAGGTTTAGTTCGTCACATTCTATTCGCATTAGACTAGAATTGTTGATCGATTAAATTAAGTAGGAAATATTGAGAGAGGCATTAAATGAACAAGACAATTTTAATGGGACGTTTGACAAAAGATCCTGAATTAACAAGTACATCTAACGGAATCAGCAGATGCTCATTTACAGTTGCTGTTGACAGAAGATTTAAGAACGCTGATGGTGAGCGTGAAACTGATTTTATTCCGGTTGTTGCTTGGAGATCTACTGCTGAATTTGTTAGCAGATATTTTGCCAAAGGCCAAAGAATAGCTTTGGTAGGTTCAATTCAAGTTCGTTCTTGGGATGATCAACAGAGCGGTCAAAGAAGATATATCACGGAAGTTGTAGCAGATGAAGTTTATTTTGCTGATAGTAAATCAAGCAATCAATCATCAGAGAACTATAATTACAACAATAATAGTAACAATTATAGTGGCAATAATTTTAGTAATGATAATTTCACAAATTCAAATGATGGTTTCTTTGAAGCACCTGATGATGATACAGAATTGCCTTTTGATCTTTAATAATTATTAAGAAGGAGAATATAATGGCTAATAAACGTTTTAACAGAAGAAAACCTAGACGTAAAGTATGCCAATTCTGTGTAGATCATGTTGAAGCTATAGATTACAAAGATGAAGCTTTGCTAAAGAAATATCTTTCAGAAAATGCAAAGATTTTGCCAAGACGTACAACAGGTACATGTGCAAAACATCAAAGAAGATTAACTACAGCTATTAAGAGAGCAAGACAGATGGCATTAATACCTTTCACAGAGGCTTAATGATAAAATAATTTGATTATATTAGAGGTACTTTCTTACAAAAGTACCTCTTCTTATATTTAACAATATTTATATTAAAATTTAAGAGTAGAAATAAAAGTTTGAGGTGATTGCTATGCAAACTAATAAAAATAAGGATTTAATTAATATTCAAAATAATAATCCGAGTAATAATGATAAAGTTGAAATATGGAACGATATTGTTTCAATTAAAGAATTAATTAAAACAATTTTAATTTCATTGTTACTCACTTTAGGTTTATTTTTTCTTGCTCCTAGAGATAATACGACTTTACAGTTATTTATAGGGCTTATTGGTGCAGTCATTGCAGTAATAGTGAATTCCATTATTGTGAAACCTAAGAGGAAAGTTGAGGAAGAATAATGGATATTAATTTGATTTTACAGATACTAGGTGCAGTTTTAGCAGCTGTTGCAATTTACACGCTAATTGGATTCATACCCGGAACTGATGAAACTGCAGTAATTGTCCCAATTACCTTAGCCTTGGTGCTTTCAGGGGTTAGAGCAGAAGTTAATTTAGCTTTTTTTATAGCTGCTGTTGTAACGCTATCAGTAAGTAATGCTATGCCTACAATTGTTGTGGGCCTGCCAGGGGGAGTAATGTCTTCTCCTATGCTTGAGTCTTCACAGTATTTAAAGAGTAAAGGTTTATCAGCTTTGGCTATTCAGAAATTAGCAGCAGGTGCGCTTTTAGGAGTTATAATTGCTCTACCAAGTTCATTATTAATGGCTAAACTATTAGCTCCTCTTGGTGGATTTATTAAGGAGTACGCTTCATTATTATTTGTTTTTGGGGCGATCTTTTTAGCCTTACTAAGTAAATCAAAGTTTATATCTTTAATAAGTATTATTCCACTTGCCGTTTTATTCATGTCTTTTAGACATATGTATTGGAATTTAGGTATAGTTTCCGCAGATAAAAATGTAAGTATTTCATTTTTCCTAGGAATTACTGTTGGTCCCTTATTATTTTCACTTCTGGAAATTATGAATAAGGACACTCGTGTTCGTTATATAAGGACTGAAGAGAAAATCATAACAATACCGAAAATAGAGAACAAATCCTTAAACCCTTTTAAAATTCTAAATATATCAGAATTGAAAAAGATTTCACTTAGTTCTTTTATTTCTAGCGCGCTATTTGTTTTGTCTCCTGTAGGATTAGTTTTGCTTTTAGGTGAAAGTTTTAATAGAAGTAAAGAAGATAAGGAAGTAGCTGCTTTTGGAAAAGTTTCAACTATGTCTGCTCTAATTCAATCTACATATTTGTCTGGTATATTAATTCCCTTAATAGCTTTAGGTGTGCCATTATCTCCAGTAAGTATTGGACCAGGTATAGCATTATTTGAAGCAGAACCTGTGTATCAAGTTGGAAGAAATATACATCATATATTAGGTGGAAATAAAATTGCACTAATAGCAAGTGCTTCAGCATTATTAGCAATTAGTGTAGTGTATATTTTTGCGAATAGATTTGCACATAAGATTACTAAATTTGTATTGAAAAAAATTCCGCATGAAGCGATTTTATCTCTATTTATTGCATTTATTATTTTACTTGCATACATGGATGCTGGTTTATTGAATGTCATAGCAGTATTGGTAATCGGAGTATTTAGTGGCTTTTTAAATAAACTTGGAGTCAACTACGGTGTTCAATTTATGGCTCTATATGCATCACCTTGGATAGTTCAACAGTTAGTAAGTATTATTTAAAGATATTTGAAAAAATATCTTTTATGATTGAGTTATAATGTTATATAGAAAATTTTTGATGGGGTGTGAAAGATGAAAGTAATTTTATTAGAAGATGTTAAAAAAGTTGGTAAAAAAGATGAGATAGTTGAAGTTAGTACAGGTTACGCTAATAATTACTTGATTAAAAAAGGTTTAGCTCAAGAGGCCACTTCTTCAAATTTAAATGAAATTAAACAGAAAAAAGGTGCAGAAAAAGCTAATGCAGCCAAAGAGTTAGCAGAGGCTAGAGAGCTTGGCAAAGAGCTTAAAGATAAAATTTTTGTCAAAAAAATGAAAGCAGGAGATGATGGTAGACTTTATGGATCTTTAACTAACTCAGATGTTGCAGAATTACTAAAAACTGCTGGTTACGAGGTAGATAAAAGGAACATCACTTTAGCTACAAATATTAAAAATATTGGATCTGTTAATGCAGAAGTTAAGTTGCATAGAGAAGTCTCTGTTAAAGTAACAGTTAGAGTTGAAGCTGAATAAATATAATAAATTTTGATTTAAGGTTAAAGTAATGGCTAATTATCCGAATGATAGTTATGAAAATAATTTAAAAATTCCTCCTCAGAATATTGAAGCTGAGGAGTCTTTGTTAGGGTGTGCTTTAACATCAGAAGATGCTAGAGCTGAGATTGTGCGTCTTGATAAGGAAGACTTTTATCAAAAGAAGAATGGTTTAATCTATCAAGCAATTATTGAAAAAGCAGCTAAAGGTGAACCAATAGATATTTTAAGTGTTGCTGATTTCCTAGAATCCGAAGGTACACTAGAAGCTATTGGAGGTATATCCTATTTAACAGAACTAGCGGATAAATCATATTTGCTATCTAATGTTGCAGAATACGCTGATATGGTTAAAGAGAAGAGTCGTTTAAGAAAACTCTTAGCCTTTGTCCAAAAAATGGAAAAAGCAATTTATTCTGGTAAAGAAAATGCCGACAATTTAATTAACCTTATGGCTTCAGAAGTAGTTAAGAGTAAAGACGACCTAAGCCATAAAGATTTAATGCCATTACATGAAATTTTAAATGTTACTTTAAAAGAATTACGTAAAAGTGATAGTGATGAATTGGCAGTTGACTCAGGTTTCCCTAACTTGAACAAGAAATTAGGACGACTAAGACGTCAAACTTTAAACATTTTAGCTGCAAGACCAGCAATGGGCAAGTCTGCTTTTGCGTTGAACTTGGCATTAAACGTGGCTCTAAAAGGTAAAACTGTAGCAATTTTCTCTTTGGAAATGAGCAAAAATGAGGTTGGCTTAAGACTTTTGAGTTCAGCGTCTACAATAGCTACAAATAAAATTAAAGAAGCTATAGATACAGCTAGTCCTGACGCAAATAAAGTAAGAGATGCAGTACAAGTTTTAGCGACTGCGAATATTTATATTGATGATTCAGCTTCCACATCACCGGCAGATATAAGAGCAAAATGTAATAAATTAATGGCTCAAGCAGGATTAGATCTTGTTGTAATTGACTATTTGCAATTAATAGGAAGTGATAGCTCAAATCAAAATAGGCAACAAGAAATATCAGAAATTTCAAGAGCTTTGAAAATCATGGCTCGTGATTTAAATGTACCAGTAATAGCTTTATCACAATTAAGTCGTGGTGTCGAAATGCGTGAAAATAAACGCCCAATGTTATCCGACTTGCGTGAATCCGGGGCAATTGAGCAGGATGCTGATGCGGTAATGTTCCTATATAGAGATTCATATTATAACAATGAAGAGCTTCCACCTAATCCTGATGAAGCAGAACTTATTTTGGCAAAAAATAGACAAGGTACAACAGGAACCATTAAATTAAACTGGTTCTCACATATTACTACATTTAGGGAACAAGAAATTTTTGACTACAATATACCGCCTGAAAATAGTAATTTTGATCCTAATTTTGATGAACACGTCGCAAGTAAAAATGAGGCTGAATTTGAAATTGAAGATGCTAAATTAAGTGAGGATGATCTACCGTTCTAAAACGATTCAAGGAGCAAAAATTGCAACTTAATAATATTAGCGAAGTATTACAAGAGAAATTTAATAAGAATATTATCGACAGAAATCTACTTCCAGAAGAAGTTCAAATAATCGTACTAGGATTATCAGGCGGAGTAGACTCTGTGTGTTTATTAGATCTTTTGAATAAGTATCTTGAAATTAGTAAGCGAAAGATTAAAGTTATTATTCATCATCAAGATCATCAAATTAGGACAGACTCGCAAGAAGATCTAGAACTTGCAAGAAAATTATCGATTCAATATGACTATGATTTTGAAGCTTCTGTAGATAATATCCCAAATTTAAGTGAAAATATATCTAAGAATATGGAAGAAATAGGCAGAGAAATTAGACGTAAACATTGGTTGGATATCTGCAAAAATAATAGTTCGTATAAAGATCTAAAAGACTGTAGAATTTTGACTGCTCATCATGCGAATGATCAAGCTGAAACCTTACTTCTCAATCTTTCACGAGGAGCAGGCTTAAATGGTTTAAGTGGTATAGCCTATACAGACGGATTGTATGTTAGACCGCTTTTAAATTTCACCAAAGAAGAAATTTATAATTTTGCCATATTTAATAAACTACTATGGAGAGAAGATTATACTAATGCTTTGAGTGACAATAGAAGAAATTATTTGAGAAATGATTTAATTCCTCACTGGGAAAACGCAACAGATTATGGACTTGTAAAAAGATTATCTAATGCTGCTGATAAGCTTGCCATTGCCAATCAATTCATTAAAGATGAGTGTGATAAATGGCTACAAGAATTATTATTTTCTAATTCAATGGAATTTACAAATAAAGATTACAACTTGTATTCTGTAAAAAAATTTAGAGGAGTACCTATCAATCTAAGAAAATTTTTAATCAATGAATTCCTGAAGGTTAATGGTTTAGAGAAAGATATTTATGCGATCAACTTAGAAGATATAGAAGAGTTACTTTTACAAGATAAAGGTGAAAAAGAAATTATACTTAGTGGGGAAGCTACAGTTGTAAAAAATAAGGATTTTTTTTATATTTACAATGGTCAAGAAATTTATAATCAGCCGAATTTACGTGATAATTATAAGCTTTATTCTAGAAAAAATTTAGATATGAAAGGTGCTTTTTACTCGAATTCAGATGTTAATCTAAGTGATTATGAGATAAGAACCTTTAGCAGTGGTGACTATATAATTAAGGAAGGTAAAAAATATTTATTAAAAGATTTTTTCGCACAAGAAAATATTAGATTAGGACTTAGAAAAAGCATATTATTAATAGCCAAAAATAAAAGAGTGTATGTGATTGGCAAAAAAATTATAGATAATTTTGATAATCCTTTTTATACTCCTGAAAACACGAACAATGGAGGCGAAAGAAGCTTTAAAAAGTCATATTATCTATCCTACATGTGGTATAATTCATAACCTAAGCTAGATTATATGGATGTTAGGAGAGAATTATGAGTTTAGAATTAAGTGATGTAATGATTTCTCAGGAAGAAATTCAAGAAATGTGCAAAAAAGTTGCAGCAAAAATTAATAAAGATTATGCAGGTAAAGAAGTGTTATTCGTTGGAATATTAAACGGTGCCTTTTTATTCCTAGCTGATTTAATTAGATATATTGACGTTCCATGTCAAGTTGATTTCATGAAAGTTAGTTCTTATGGTAATGCCATGACAAGTTCAGGTAATGTCTCAATTCAACATGATTTAAGCACAGATATCGAAGGAAAGCATGTAATTATTGTAGAAGATATTATTGACACAGGGATAACACTTAATCATTTGAAACCTTTACTACAGACAAGAAGACCGGCGAGTTTAGCATTATGTGCAGCCTTTGATAAGTTTGAGAGAAGATTAGTTGATTTAGATATTGAATATCTAGGCATTCAAATTCCAGATGAGTTTATAGTTGGATATGGTCTAGATTTTGATGGTCACTACCGCAATTTACCTAATGTTCATTATATGGTTGACAATGATTAAAAGAAAAATTTACTTAGATATAGATTTTAAATAAAATGTTGTTAAAATAGATACATTTAAAATTGTATATTAATATAAACTATTAGTAATAATAGAGGAGTAAATAGTATTAATGGATAATAAGAAGAATAGACGAGGTAGTGGGCTTTCGTTTTATGTAATTCTTGTAGTTATCATTATTGCTATTTCTATGTTTTTTAGTCAAAGTCGTAGATCAGCTGATTTAAGTTATTCAGAAATGCTACAACAGATTAATGTAGGAAATGTAGAAAAAGCAGTAATTGCAGGAAATAACATTGAACTGAAGTTCAAAAATAGTGTTAAAGGTAGTAATTTTACAAGTAAACAGATTTCACCATATTGGATGAATGATTTACTTCAAGAATTAAAAGCTGCAAAGCAAGCTCATTCAATAGATTTTGATTACGCTGAACCAGTTAATGTAGCATCTTGGCTAAATATTATTTTATTAGTTTTGATGTTCGGCTCTATGGCATTTTTCTTGTGGTTAATGTTTTCTAAACAAGGTGGTGGAGCTGGTGGAGCTATGAACTTTGCTCGTAGCAAAGCTAAACTTGCAGATCCAGAGAAAAATAAGGTTACATTTGATGATGTGGCAGGAGCAAAAGAAGAGAAGCAAGAGCTTCAAGAAGTTGTAGAGTTCCTAAAAAATCCAGAAAAGTTTGAGAAATTAGGTGCAAAAATCCCTAGAGGTGTTTTATTAGTTGGGCCTCCAGGTACAGGTAAAACTTTATTGGCAAAAGCAGTTGCAGGTGAAGCAAAAGTTCCATTTTACTCAATCAGTGGTTCCGACTTTGTTGAAATGTATGTAGGTGTTGGTGCCTCCAGGGTAAGAGACTTATTTGAGACCGCTAAGAAACACTCTCCAGCAATTATTTTTATAGATGAGATTGATGCTGTTGGTAGAAAAAGAGGAGCTGGTTTAGGTGGTTCTCATGATGAGCGTGAGCAGACTCTTAATCAATTGTTAGTCGAAATGGATGGTTTTGGTCCTAGTGAAGACGTAATAATTATTGCAGCAACAAATAGATCAGATATTCTAGATCCTGCACTCTTAAGACCAGGTAGATTTGATAGAACTGTTCATGTAAATAGACCTGACCAAAATGAGCGTGAAGCAATACTTAAGGTACATGCAAGGAATAAACCTATAAAAGATGATGTTGATTTTAAGGAAATTGCTCAGACAACACCAGGATTTACTGGAGCTGACCTAGCAAACTTACTTAACGAGGCTGCTTTAGCAGCAGCAAGAAAAGGTCAATCTTTTATTACATATGAAGATATTTCTGCTTCAGTATTTAAGGTTGTTCTTGGACCAGAAAAAGAAAGTAGATTAATAAATGATAAGGAAAGAGTCTTAACTGCTTATCATGAGGCAGGACACGCACTAACTTTAAGAAGCGTTTCTGAAACAGAGAAGGTAGAGAGAGTTTCTATTATTCCAGCAGGTGGAGCTGGTGGTTATACTGCACATAAACCATTTGAAGACATTTACTTTACTACAAAATCACAAATAATTGCAGATATAAAAGTATGTCTTGGTGGTAGAGCAGCAGAGGAAATTTACTTTGGTGAAGTAAGTACAGGTGCATCAAATGACCTTGAGAAAGCTAACCAGTCAGCAAGAGATATGATTACTAGATACGGAATGAGTAGCACTTTATACAATAGAGTATTTACAGATGATTCTGATGAAGTATTTATTGGTGGAAGTTATGGCAACTCAATAGCATACTCAAGCGAAGTAATTGCTCAAATTGATAAAGAAGTTAGTGAGATTATTAATAACGCTTATGCTGATGTATTAAATATATTAAGAGATAAACGTCAAGCATTGGATGCTATGGCTAAGTACTTAATGGAGAATGAAAAGATGGATGCTGAGGTCTTTGAGCAAATTTATGTGGAGAATACAACAGAAGAGCAAAGATTAAAAGATCCAAAAAATGAGGGTAGAGAATATACTTTTGGAAAGAAAAAAGCTGAATTCGTACCTGAAGAGAGTTCATTTTCACCAAGCGAATTAGATTCAGATTCAGATTTAGATTAAATTAAATTAAATTATGAATTATATTAATCGATAGAAAATAATAATGGTCTTAGTAATTTCTTACTAAGACCATTTTATTTATATGAACTTTATAAATAAGATTAAATGTGAATACTATTTTTCATCTTTGAAGTATACTCCACTTTCAGATCTACACACATCAATTGCTGCATCTCTAACGCCATCAGGACCTAAGAAGAGAATGAGATCGCCTTCTTGAACTTTGCCGTGATAGAAATCAATTAACTCCGGTACTGTATTTAATCCAATTGCTTTGTTATTGTAACGTGAATTAAATTCTTCAGCGAATCTTTCTACACTTTCTCCTAAATCATCCCATTCACGAGTGGAGTAGATTTTGTAATACACAACATCCTCATAGTCTTTGAAGATATCTAAATAATCTTCGTGATAATCTCTAGCCCTTGAATAGTTCAATACTTGACAGATTGGCCAAATTTTATTGTGAGGCATTGAATTAGCAGCTTGTAAAGTAGCTCGTAATTCAGTAGGGTGGTGAGCATAGTCTGCAATAACTGTAGCACCTTCAAATGTACCAAAAATATCATATCTACCACCAGCACCATGGAATTTTTCTAAAGCCTTTTGAGCTGCTTCAGGAGTAGCTCCATTTAGGTCACATGCAGCTATTGCTGCGATCGCATTACTTACATTATGGTCTCCAGGTATTTTTAGCTTGAAGTCTCCGTAAAGTACTGAATTTTTATATACTTTAAAATGAGGGATTCCGTTAATATGCTCTAATTCATCATAATAATAGTCAGCTTGTTTATCTTTAGAAAGTTCTGGATTAAATTTTCCAAACGTATATATTCTTAAGGCACCAGTATGCTCTTTTTCTCTTAGAACATTAAGTCTTTCCAGAAAATCTTCTTTGTGCTTGCCATTTTCAGGAATAATTAATATTCCATTTTCAGCTAAGTTACCTGCGAATCTCACAAAAGAATTTATGATATCGTCTATATCTTTATAAACGTCCAAATGATCAGCATCAATGTTTAAGATGATAGATGTAGTGGAGAAAAAATTCCAGAATGAACGTTTATATTCATCAGCTTCTGAAATAAATAAATTTTCATTACCAATGCGAATAGTTCTTCCACCAAAGTATTCAAAATCAGCTCCTAAATGTACGGTAGGATCAAGACCAGCTTCCATCATTATTAAAGCAGCCATTGAGGTGGTAGTAGACTTACCATGTGTACCGGAAATATTGATTACTGTTTCATAGCGTCTGTTAAGCCAACCTAAAAATTGGGCACGAGTTACACATTTAATACCTAGATTATTAGCTGTTAACAATTCTTCATTGTTTTCTGGAATAGCAGAAGAGTAGACAACTAGATTTGGTTTGATTTCTTCAATATTTCTAGCTATTTGTGAGTGGAAAATTTTTGCTCCGGAATTTTCTAAACGCTCAGTGTGTTCGGTACTGCGAGTGTCAGATCCAGAGACAGCAAATTTTAAACTTAAGGCTATCTCAGCTAAACCAGACATGCTGATTCCACCAATCCCGATAAAATGAATTTTATCGCCTATCTTAAGATCCAAGTTTTGATAAGTAGTTATATTATTCATGTTAAATACCTCTTTATTTTCTGTAAATATTTTATCACTCAATGTATTTACTGTCATTAAAGTGGTAAAATATCAAAACAATGCTTGATGGTAAGAAATTGTTGTATTATAAATTCATAAAGAAGAAAGATGATTATGCATAGAAATAAAAAAGGATTTTCCTATTATCTAATTAGATTTATAACAGCTATTTTGGGACTTGTTTTGGGAGCGAGTTTATTTTTGTGGAATTCTTTAGATCATATGAATTTTTTCGATCTAAAAGGCATCAGATGGAAAGCAAACTCCGAAGAAGCTGAAAATTCAGATAACTTAAATGAATATAAAAAGATATCTAGAAGAGCAGATGGGGATTATAAACATGTTGAACTTAATGTTGATCCAAACTATCCAATAAATTATGTAGAACAAAAAGATAAGAATGTGAAAAATATCTTAATATTTGGTATCGACTCTAGAGGTGAGGTTAATGCAAGAGCTGATACAATAATGATTTTAACTATTAACCAAAATGATAAATCTATTAAACTAACAAGTATATTAAGAGATACTGAAATGAGTCTAAATGATGAGTATGGTGAGAGAGCCAAAGTTAATGCCTCTTATGCTTATGGTGGAGTTGGTATGTTAATTAATACAATTAATTATAATTTAGATCTTGATATTCAGGAATTTGTGATGTTTGATTTCTGGAGTGCTAGAAGTTTCATTGATGATTTAGGTGGAGTTACAATAAATGTATCCGAAGAAGAGCTTCCTGCAACTAATCAAGTTATGCAAGGGATGACAGATGTATTAGACTTTAATTATGAAGATTATGTCTTGCGAACTTCAGGAAAACAAAAATTAAATGGTATTCAAGCTTTAGCTTGGGGAAGAGTCAGATCAATAGATTCAGACTTTGGTAGAACAAATAGGCAAAGGATTTTAGCAGAATCAATGATTGTTGAGTTCTCTAAGAAGAATGTTATTTCGCAAGGCTCCTTTGCAATAAGCATTATAGATGATTTATCAAGTAATCTAGACAAAATTAGTCTATTATCAAATGGAACTCGAGCTATAATGTATGTAAATAACATACAAAAATACAATGTTCCACAAGAAGGTATGTATGAGACAAATTATGATAACTGGAATATGATAATGAATACTGATTTGCAAATTCCAGATTTGCACAAATTTATTTGGGGAAAATAAACTACAAAGCAGGATCAGAGGTACATATTGAATAAATACTGGAGTAAAGCATGAAAAAATCAAATGAAAATAAAAATTTTCAAATTAATAGGGTAGAGGATAGATCAAAGACGGATAACTCTGTTGAATTTACTGATAATAGTCAAAAAAGACCGCCACAACCATTAACTAGAGAACAACTAGAGTATTATCACAAAGCCCGAGAACAGGCTCTGAAACGTAAATCTAAACCTATTTCAGGCAAAGAGTCTAATAGAAATACTAGATCTAATGAAGCTTATAAAAGACCTATTAAGAATTATGATGGTGATAAGGAATTATTTAACAAAGAAGGCTCAAAACATACTGGTGAAAGTATTAATTTATCAAAAAATAACAATTTTGAGGAAATTAGAAACGCCTCGAATAATCCAGATAAAAATATAAAACAAGATAAAGCTGGAGAAAAAAGAGAACAAGCTGCGAAGAGAGCGGAACACTTGAGAAAACAAGCATATTATGACTCAAAATATGCGGATGAAACTGAAATTGTGGAATATTATGATTACTCAGGTCAGGAGAGAATACCTAAAAAATCAAGAAATTTTGTGCATGTGTTATTTAGATTTATTTCTTGGTTAATTTTCTTTATTGTATTTATTGTTATAGGCTATTTCTTGGCAAAATTAATTTTAAGCTAAAAAGATAAAGCTCCGATTTTGAATTATTTCAAAAACTCGGAGCTTTGGCTTTTGTTTATTGCCAGTAAGTGATTTAATTACTAAATATATTAAATGATTGCATTTCTTTATTCTTTTGCAGTAATTCAGTAATCTGTGGAGATTGGTCAAGTACTCCAGATATTGAAGCTTGATGGTTTAAAGCATCAATTAATTGGGAAGTCATACTTGATAGATCTACGTCTCTATACCAAGGTGAGTTTAATAATTCTTCTGTATGGTTTGTTAAGTTAGTTCCATAAATTTTACTTATATATCCATCTTCATACGCTTTATTAATAAGAGCTGTTCCTTGTGTCATAAGAGGATATGTACACAACATGATTATATTACTTGCACCATAATCCTCTTTTAAGGCTTTAGCTGTTCGAGTAACTGTAGAACCAGAGAAGATAATATCATCAATAATAATTGCAGTTTTACCTTCGAGGTCCTTACCAAGATATTTATAATTTATATCTGGGTCAGAGTTTTTATCATGTTTATAAACTTTTTGTCTAAAAAATGTACCTACTTGTAATCCAAGAACAGAAGCATAATAAGTAGCTCGCTTCATACCACGCTCGTCTGGACTTATTACAACAGCCTGTTCAGGATCAGCAAAGTCAACACTAGGATAATCACTAATTAAAGCACGAATTAAATTATATGCAGTAGGAACATTTTCAATTCCAAAAAGAGGAATTGCATTTTCAACACGTGGTTCGTGTGGGTCATAGGTCATGATTACGTGAACACCTAAGTTGTTTAACTCTTTTAGCATATTAGCACAATCAAGAGATTCACGTGAATGTCTAACATCTTGCAAACCTTGATAAAGATATGGCATAACAACGTTAATTTTTCTAGCTTTATTATTTGCTGCTAAAATAATACGTTTGAGATTTTGGAAATGTTCGTCAGGTGACATAGGCACTTGCATACCAAACATTTCATAACTTGCATTGTGATTAGTGATGTCACAGAAAATGTATAAGTCATGACCACGAACTGTATCATTTAATGTGCCTTTAGCTTCACCAGAAGAGAAGCGAGAAATTGTACTAGATATGATATAAGTGTTTCTCATAAAACCAATTTCGTCAGCAAGAAGTTGTGGTTTTTGTTGAACTTTTTTAATGCGGATATTATACAAATGATTATTAACTTTATTGACAAAATCCTCAGTTCCTGGAAGTGCTATAAGACCAACAGGACCATTTGTTTCCATTTGTTGATTTGAACTCGCATCATAAAGATTATAATTTGAATTATTTAATAAAAAATCATTATTCATTATTTAGCCTCCCCAGATTTTAACTTGCCTAAATATTCTTTGATTTTGTCAGATGGATCAATAAGGTTGGACATTGAAGCATCATGGTTTAATGCATCAATAATCAATGCTACAAATTTCGAGCAATCAACATCAACCCACCAAGGTCTGCTTAGAAGTTCTTCTGTACGGTAAATAAGATTACTACCAAAAACAAAATCAATATATCCCTCATCAAAAGCATTATCAAAAGGTTCTAACCCTGAGGTAAACAAACCAAATGTAGCACAACAAAGAACACGTCTTGCACCACGTTTTTTCATCTCTTTAGCTACGTCTAGCATTGAACCACCACTTGAAATCATATCATCAATGATAATTACATCTTTACCTGAAACATCGTCACCAAGATAGTCATGGGCTAAAATAGGATTTTTTCCGTCTACTACTTTTGTATAGTCTCTTAATTTATAAAATGTTCCAAGTGGTGCGTGAAATAGATTTGAAAAGTACATAACTCTATCAATTGCACCTTCATCTGGAGCTATAAATACTATATCATCACCGTATAGATCAATATCTTCAACGTTTTCATAAATCGCTTGAATTAGTTGTAAATGTATTGGAATATTTTCAAAACCAGAGATCGGTGTTGAGTTTGAAACTCTAGGATCGTGAGCATCAAAAGTAATAACGCTTGCAACTCCTAATTTCTCTAGTTCTTCTAGCATATAAGCACAATCTAAAGACTCACGAGAACTACGTCTATGTTGGCGACCTTCATAAAGGAAAGGCATAATAACATTAATACGTCTAGCTTTACCACTAGTTGCTAGTATCATACGTTTTAGATCTTGATAATGTTCATCTGGGGTAATTGGTTTATATTTGCCATAAAAATTATAACCAACCGAATAGTTCATAGCATCCATAAAAATAAAAATATCGTGACCACGAACTGTATCATTAAATTTAGCAATCCCTTCTCCAGTGGGGAGTCTAGATACATGAGCATCAATACGGTAATCATCTCTTAGAAAACCAGGACTAGTTGTTTCCAATTGTTGTGAGTATGATTTACGTCTTTTGATAAGGTGTTGATTTACTAAACTAGTAAAAGTTTTAGCTCCCTCAGTCTCTACTATACCTAGTGGACCTATAGCTCCCATGGTGTTATCACCTTCGTGCTGGTAGCTTGAGTAACTTGACTCTGAGCCTGAATTTTGCATACGCCGCCTCCATCTAAAATTCTTATAATCATTATAACCTAAAGACCAGAAGCGTTAAAGATTAATTAATGTTTTTGTTTTATAATTAAATAAAACAAAATAAAATAGTTATAAATATACACAATTGATTTTAATTAACACTAAATAGAAGATAGGTGAGCATTTATGAAAATAAACTTTCAAAATACTAAACATATTAAAACTGTAGGTAAGATAAAAGATGTTCCTGAGTTTGATAAAGAAGAAATTGTTTTGGCTGGAAGATCCAATGTTGGTAAGTCTAGCTTGATTAATGCTCTAACCAATAATAAAAGTTTAGCGAGAGTTAGTTCTACTCCTGGTAAAACAAGATTGATTTTATATTTTGATGTGGATGGTAAGTTTATTTTGACAGACTTGCCAGGTTACGGTTATGCGAAAGCAGACAAATCTACAGTAGGAACTTTTAATGCCCTAACAGATAATTATCTGCAAAGTGAAAAGCGATTTGCTTTAGTTTTGTTTTTGTTGGATATTCGTCATAAACCAAGCAAACAAGATGAAATGATGTTCAAGTTTTTGAATGAAATTGAACAATCATATGTAGTTGTTTTGACGAAGGCTGACAAATTAAGTAAAAATCAAATATTCCAACAAGAACAGAAGTTTAGACAATTATCGTATATTGGTGAAGAAGGTGCTCTTTTTACAATATCCAATACAAAAAAAGCAGGTCTCGAAGATTTGAAAAGTTTTATAGGCGAATATTTGTCGGATTTTAACTAGATTTGTCATAATTAAAAAAATTAAGATTTGATAAATTGTCAACATCTAAATAATTTTTATAAAAAAAGAATTAGTGCTTAGCATGAAGGATGGTGATAATTTATGGACTCTGCTTACTTTAATTTGAAGAATAAATTTATTTTTCAAGTAATTTTATCTGGTAAGAATTTAGCTAAGCAGCTAATTGAATTTATATCGAATTTAAACTCTAAATTCCCAGCATTGTTTATTGTTTTTAATTTAATGTTAATTGCAGAATTAAGCTTGCAAAACATAAATTTTAATTTATTGTATATAGCTGTTATAAATCTAATTTCACTACATTTAAACAAAGATAAAAGCTTAAGTTATAAAATTATAATGTTTAGTCTATACAATTTTATTTGTATTTACATAATTGCTTCAAGACATATACAATTTCAACTTTTAAAAAACTTGAGTGACGATACTTACCTATTCAAAAATTTTCAGGAGTACGAAATTCTGGTGAAAAAATACGAACTAGATCTATTAAACAATAAAATTAGAGGATTTGGAACTATTGTTGCAGGGAAGTATAAAGGTTTAAATACGTATTTCACTATAAATAAAATACAGGATTTAGAAGTTGGTGCGGTTCTAAAAACTTTTGCAAAAGCCGATTTTATTAGACCTAAAACTGTACCTGGAGGATTTGATGAATCAAAATGGCTAGCTCAATCTGCAACTTATTTTCGTTTGGAATTAAATCCTCGTATGAATTGGGAGATTTTGTATCTAGAACAAGGAAAGTATTGGTTTTTAAGATATATTTATAAGATACGTTACTTTATTAGTAATAGTTTAGTAGAGTTCTGTGGTACTGAAGCAGGAGGTCTTAATGCTGCAATGCTGTATGGTGATTCATCTTATTTATCCAAAGCAAACAAAGATTTATTTGGCGATTTGGGTTTAAATCATGTTCTGGTTGCATCAGGATCTAATGTTGCAATTGTATTAGCTTCTAGTAAAGGTTTTAATTCAAAATTTATTAAGCGTTATGAAGTTAGAGCTGGAGTAAATATTTTTTTATTGACTTTTTATTTAATTGTTTCTTTAGGTGATGCATCTATAACGAGAGCAATAATTATGAAGATAACTGAGATATTCAGTAAGAACAGTAAAAAGAAAATTAACCCTGTTAATTATCTGTGCTTTTCAGTTATTATAATGGCAATTTTTAATCCATATTCTTTATTAAGTCTAGGATTGAAATTATCTTTTATGGCTTGTTTAGCAGTGTATACATTTGATTTTGTACTAAACTTAGTCAAAGAAGACAGGAAGATAAGTGAAGAAAATATTTGGAAAAGTATGTGTTTCAGCTTTTTTAAATTGTTGTTTTTTTATACTTATATTCAGGTGTTTTTATTATTGTTTTTATGGAAACCAGGATACAAAATATCTTTTATCAAATTGCTTTCAAATATAGTGTTTTTACCGTTTTTTGAACTTGTTTTAATATGGTCATGTATATTTCTAGCTTTTATTTTCTTTTCTCTACCTGCAGCGGTTGTAGGATTTGTTTTAAAATTTTGTTTTGAAAGTATATTGTTTATTTTTAAAGTTATATTAACTTGGGAATTAAGTTTTGACTTAAGTTCAAGCTTAATTTTACTTTTGTTATTAAGTATTATCTTCTTTGTTTTTAGAAAAATGGTTTTAAATGTGAAGAATTATCCTTATACTTCACTGATGAGTAAATATATTTTTGCCGTAATATTGGTAATTCTTTTTATTATAAATGCTTTCATAGATTTTCAAAAAAATGGAGTATATTTTGTAGATATAGGTCAAGGAGATGCAAGTATTATCAGAATATCTGGTAAAACAATCTTAATTGATACTGGAGCAGAGAGTGAATTTAATAATTTAAAATTAACGCTAAACTATTTAGAAGTTAGGTCCATTGATTATGTTATTATTACTCACTTTGACAGTGATCATTCAGGGGCTATTTATAAGATTTTAAACGAGTACAAAGTTGAAAAAATAGTAATTAGTAAATTTATAAAATCAGATAAAGAAGTAATAGAATTATCAAATTTTATCTCTGAAAATAAATTGGAAACAGAGTTTTGTTTTGTAAATGCTGATGATCAAATTAAGATTAAAGATCTTGTTGTTTATTTTTTAAGCCCTAACAAGAAATACCGAGAAAGAAATCAAGGTAGTTTATGTTTTTATACGTACTTAGGAAGTAAGACAATTTTGTGGACTGGTGATATAGATTTTAAAATAGAAAAATCTTTGATATCAAGGAAATATTTCCATCCTGTTCAATTTTTGCATGTTTCTCATCATGGTTCAAAATATGGTAGCTCGGATGAATTTATTAAGAAGCTTAGCCCTAAAGTTGCAATAATAAGTGCGGGACTAAAGAATAGGTATGGTCATCCGACTCCTGAAGTAATTGAAAGGTTATATAAATATTCATCAAATTTAACAGTCTATAGAACAGATGTTATGGGTACAATTTTTCTTCCTGAAGACTGGGAGAAAAAAACAAGGATATTATGCGAAAGTAAATATTTGCCGGTAAATTATGATAAAATTATTATCACTGCAAAAGGAGGGTGAAATGCCTAGAAAATCTGGTGATAGTTTTTTTAGTTATAGTGAAATAGTTAAAGCTATAAAAGACATGAACTTAGCTGATTTTTATTTGTTTTTTGGCGAAGAAACTTTCTTAATTGATTATACAATTGATCTTTTGAAAAATAAGATTCTGGCACCTGGGACGGAACAATTAGATTTTAAATTGATAGATTGCAAATCTAATCCTGATAATTTAAATATTGCAGACTTGATCTCTGAAATAAATACTCCAAGTTTTATGAGTGAAAAAAGGATTATATTGATTAGAAATAGTAATTTAGTTACTGCTTCTGGCAAGAGTTTACAGGAAAAGTTTAATGAAGTTTTCACTACTTTAAATCCAAACACATTGCTTATTTTAAGAGAGGAGAAAGTTGAAAAACGCTATAAGAAAATTATAGGCGCTATACAAGAACATGGTGTTATTGCTGAATTTGCAAAACAAGATTTAAATACCTTGATGAATTGGAGTGCTGCAATTCTAAGAAAAAGTAATATAAAAATCACAAGAGATGCATTAGAAAACTTAATTGGACGTTGTGATTCTGAAATGTATTTACTAAAAAATGAATTAGAAAAAATTTCTTTAGTATGCTTAAATCAGGGGATTGAAGCTGTTAATTTAGATTTGATTAACAAGATAGCCTTACCTGATTTGAGGGGTGGTATATTTGACTTAACAGATGCAGTTGCTGAAAGCAGAGTTGACAGAGCACTTTCAATTTATGGAATAATGTTAGAGCAGAAATTCAGCCCTGTTTTTATTCTATTTATGATTGCTAGACATTTCAGACAGTTATATGCTGCTAAAACTAGCTCCAATACAAGTGAATTAATGAGTAAATTGGGTATAAGTAATTTTGTTGCCAAAAAATTGAACTCACAAAAACAACATTTTACACTTGAAGAAATTGAGAGAATTTATTTACTTATTTGTGAGATGGATTATAATGTAAAAACTGGTCAAATTGATCAAGATTCTAGTATTGAAATGTTAATATTAGAAGTAGCAAATTTTAGAACAAAAAATATTTAAAAAAGTGGAGAGAGTAATAATATGAGCTATTTTTCAGAATGGAATAAAAAGATAGAAGATAATCACGACGAAAAGGAATATAACGAATTTGTCAAAAAATATTATGAAACAGAGCAAAATGCTTATGATTTAATTTTAAAAGCTTATCCTGAGAATGTTTTAAAAGGAAAAGCCAAAGAGGTAGCTGAAAAATTAGGCTATGCTGCTGATGAAACACTTCTATTTATTGGGTTCCTAGAGGGTATTAATCCATCTCTAAAAAAAGAGATTGATTTGGATAAAGTAAATGAAGATACTGAATTAAATTTAGAAATTGATTTTGAAACTTTATTATATAAAATGCATGAAGCTCAGGCTCCTTGGCTTTTCGAATTGAATTCTTGGGAAAATGTTTTCGATAAAGAAAAGAAAGAAGCAATTGGTCATCAATATAGAGTTGATAATATCGCAGTAAGCGATAAAATTGGTAGAAATGAACCATGTTTCTGTGGTAGTGGTAAAAAATATAAAAAATGTCACGGTAAATAAGTTTGGAGGAAATAATGTCAGATCAGAAAATAACAATTAGGGAACTTTATAGTGATCCTGAAAAATATGCTGGACAAATAATTATAGTTGATGGTTGGGCAAGACAATTAAGAATTCAGAAAAAGTTTGGATTTATCCAACTAAATGATGGTACATATTTTAAAAACCTACAAATTGTAGTAGAAAGAGAAAAAGCTGATAATTATGACGAAATTAAAAGTCAAAATATTTCTACAGCTTTTGAAATTAAAGGGGAGTTAGTACTTACACCTGAAGCCAAGCAACCTTTTGAATTAAAAGCTGATGCTGTAAAAATTGTTGGTGAAAGTACTCCAGAATATCCACTTCAACCAAAGAGTCATACTCCTGAATTTCTTCGTTCTATTGCTCATTTGAGACCAAGAAGTAATTTATTTTCCGCAGTGTTTAGAATTAGATCTGAAGCAGCTTTTGCTATACATGAATTTTTTAATCAACAAGGGTTTATGTATGTTCATACACCTATCATTACTAGTAGTGATGCTGAGGGTGCAGGAGATATGTTTAGAGTTACAACATTAAACTCTAAGAATCCGCCTTTAACAGAAGAGGGTGAAGTTGATTTTAGTGAGGATTTCTTTGGTAAAGCTAGTTATCTTACAGTTAGTGGACAATTGAATGGAGAAGCTTTTGCTCAAGCGTATAGAAATATTTATACATTTGGTCCTACATTTAGATCAGAACATTCAAATACACAAAGACATGCAGCTGAATTTTGGATGATAGAACCAGAGATAGCTTTTGCAGGAATTGATGAAGCAATGGACTTAGCTGAGGCTATGTTAAAACATATTATTAATCATACTCTAGATAAATGTAGAGCTGAACTAGAGTTCTTGAACGAAACTGTTTATGACGGTCTAATTGAACGTTTAGAAAAAGTAGCAAATTCAGATTTTGCAAAAGTTAGTTATACAGATGCAATTAGTATTTTACAAAATTCTGGTAAAAAGTTTGAATTCCCATTAGAGTGGGGCTCAGATCTTCAGACAGAACATGAAAGATATTTAACAGAAGTTCATTTCCAAGGTCCTGTATTTGTTACTGATTATCCAAAAGACATTAAAGCTTTTTATATGCATATTAATCCTGATGGTAAAACAGTTGCAGCATTTGACTGTCTAGTACCTGAAATAGGTGAAATAATTGGTGGTAGCCAACGTGAAGAAAGATATGATGTCCTAGTGCGTGAAATTGAAGCTAGAGGAATGAATATTGATAATTATGATTGGTATCTAGATTTGCGTAAATATGGCTCAACACCACATGCAGGTTATGGATTGGGATTTGAACGAATTATTATGTACTTAACTGGTGTAAGTAACATTAGAGATGTAATACCTTTCCCTAGAACAACAGGAAATGCTGAATTTTAGTTTATAATCGTTGAATAAATACATTATTTTTGTTGTATTTTTTCAGTATTTGTAAATGTTTTAGAGAATTATTTGTAAAAATAATTATTATAATCACTCCTAAAAAATGGGAGTGATTTTTTATGGAGTATAATTTAGATATGAAATCTTTACCAAGCAGTGAAAGACCTTATGAAAGATTTCATAAATTAGGAGCTGAGGCTTTAACTGATAGTGAATTAATTGCGATTTTAATCGGAAGTGGAAGTCAAGGCAAAAATGCTGTTCATACTGCTAACGAAATAATTGTAAAGTTTACCTCAAATGGTGGCCTTGAAAGCCTACAAAAAGTTTCTGTTGAAGAATTAATACAAATCAAAGGTATTGGTATAAGTAAAGCTATTAGGATTTTAGCAGCTTTTGAATTAGCTAATAGATCAAAGCTTGATCCTATGCCAGATCGTTTAGATTGCTCAAATCCAAATAATATTATGAAGCATTTTGCTCCGAAAATGGAAGATTTAGAGCGAGAAGAGCTAAGAGCTTTGTTTTTAAATAGAAAGAATCTTTTAATAAAGGATAAAGTTATTTCTACTGGTGGATTAAGCTCTACAGTTATATATCCTCGTGATGTTTTTAAAGAAGCTTTAAAAGCAAATGCAGCATGTTTAATACTTTTGCATAATCATCCATCTGGGAATCCGACTCCATCTAATGATGATTTGAGTACAACTAAAGTATTTATTGAAGCATCAAAAATCTTAGGAATAAAATTACATGATCATATTATCATTGGGAAAAATAAATTTATTAGTTTAGCGTCAGAAGAAAGATATAATCAGATGTTTTTTTAGCTTGTACAAACTTACCAATAAACAATCATATAAATTGGATAAATTGGCATTGTTGTATAGTAGGACTTGTATATAGCAATTGTAATTGATAAAATGAAATGTAGTTTGAACATATTTTAAATTTGAACGTAATTATAAGTATTTGTGCAAATTTAAGTTGAAGGAGTGGGATATGAAAATAGTGTTATTAGCGGAGAATAGAAAAGTTGATCTCTTAACTAATTTTTGCATAGCATACAAAAATCTTTTAAAGAAACATGAATTAATTTCTTTAGGTCATATTGCACCAACCTTAGAAAGATTGTCTGGATTGAGTATTGGTGGAATAGCAACTGATGTCAACGCAAGTATCAATTATATGGCGGCTAGAGCAGGATATAACGAAATTGATGCAGTTATATTTTTGAAAGACCCAGCAAGCGATAGTTATGACAGAAGTAATATCCTAATGCAAGCTTGTGATCAAAATAATATTCCTTATGCTAGTAATTTAGCGACTGCAGAAATCTTAGTTTTAGCAATAGATAGAGGAGATCTTGACTGGAGAGAGTTGGTTAAATAATGCGAGCTGTAGTTCAGAGAGTATCAGAGGCGAAAGTATCTATAGCAGAACATGTCATTTCTGAAATTAAGCAAGGTTTTTTGGTATTATTAGGTGTAAGTGAAGACGACACTGAAGAAGACATGAAGTGGATTTCCAAAAAAATTGCTGGGATGCGTATTTTTACTGATTCTGAAGGGAAAATGAATTTAAATTTAGAGCAAGTTGAAGGTGATATCTTACTTGTATCCCAATTTACACTTTATGCGGATACTAAAAGAGGTAATAGACCAGGTTTTAGTCGAGCTGCAGGATTTGATCTGGGAGAAGATTTATATAAAAAAACTGCTGCAGAATTGCGGAATTATAATTTAACTGTTAAAACTGGTGAATATGGTGCTGACATGCAAGTATCATTGATTAATGATGGACCAGTGACTATAATTTTAGATTCTTTAGATAAAAAATAATCAGAATTATTAAAAAAGAGAAAATCTTGTGTGATTTTTTCAATATTTGTGGATAAATAATTTATTACCTCCTGTTTTAATTGAAACAGGAGGTGATTTTTATGTCAGAAATTTTGGAGTCTGCACTAATTATTCCGTTAGTTTTTTATTTTATTGTTTTTTCAATAATTCAATTTCCGATGGAATTTTATAGAATGTACTACATTTCTAATTCGTATTTAGATATGCATATTGACGAGAAACATATATATAAAGTTAAGTCTAGAAATACTCAAAAACTTATAGAAGTTAATCCGCAATACTTATTAGAGCTTGTTCACGCTGTTGACGATGCGTATCAAAATTTAATAGGAAGGAAAAATGAGAATGAAAATGAGAATTAACAAAAATTTCCTTATTTATATTCAAAGAATAATCATAAAAAACAAAGAAGCCAGTATTTCTTTAATGTCGGCTATATTAATTCCAGCAATAGTATTTATGAGTTTGGGAATTGCTGATGCTTGTAAAATAATAAATGAGCAGCTAAAGATTGATAGATTAATGTATTTATATGGCGATTATCAATTGGCTAACTATGATCGGAATTTATACGAAAGATATGGTTTATTTGGATTTGAGGAGAATGCTGAATTAGCTGATGTAATTAATGAAAATCTCCATAATGAAAATGTTGCTCATAAAATTTTAAGTGAAGTTAATGATAATTTGTATGATGTAAAAATATTAAAGAAACAAATTAATAGTTTTTCGGCAACAAGAATACCAATTAAAGTTTTTAATGATATTAAAGACCGTATGCAGAACTTGTCTTCAAATAACAAAAAAGTCTCCTTTGAGAGTTTAAAAGATAGTGTAAAAAAAATAGATTCAGCTATTGAGAAGATTGGATTTGGAGATGAGAAAAATGAGAATATAAAAAATAAAGATAAAAGTGTAAAAGCAAACTTATCTGACAGAAAAAATAATAATAAACAGAGTTATTATGAGCATTCAATAAGTTTAATGAATGATAATTATAAAATACCTCAAGATAAATTGGAAGCTAATACCGAAGCCGATGAAGGCGCTATTGAAAACTGGAAAGATTTTTTTAAGTCGTTATCTTATGCAAAAAGTTTAAACGAGGAAATTAATGGAGCTAATACTGGGGAGTCTGAAGCTGGATTTTTAGCTTCAGTAATAGAGAATTTAGAAAAAATACATAATTTAAGCAAAAAAGATTTTATTGCACCAATAGAAAAATTTTTTCTGATTGAATACACAGTGAACCAATTTAATTCTCATGTTAGAGGACCTGATACTGCCAATTCAGATTATTTAACCCTAACCGGACAAAATATGTCAAAGTTAGAGTTTAGTCAAACTCACGAGGCTGAACGAATTCTTTTAGCAGTTGAAAATCAAAATATTGCAATGGGTATAATAAATACTTTTATATATTCAACTAGAGTATTAAGTAATTATTTTTCGATTAATAATAATGCTAGTACAATGCGCACAAAAAGAGCTTTAGCTACAGGCATCAGTAGTGCAGTAGCATTATTAACCTTAGGTCTTGTTCTTATAGATGTAGAGAGTATTGCACAAGTTTTAGTTTTAATAGATTCTGTTGTTAATGCGTTTGATGATCTTAAACGTATAAAAAAGGGTGAAAGTCTAGCTTTAGTTGGGAATAGTGTTAAAGGAATGTTAAATGTCAAAGTAGACTATATTGACTATTTAAGATTTCTCGGATTATTTAGAGCTATGAATAAACAATATTTTGTTATGAGTAAAATGATTAAATCAAACATGAACAGAGATTACTATACTAAGGTTTCCTTTGTTTGTGATTATAAAAATAAATTTTGGGCTTATCCGAAGAAAAGTGAGAGTAGCTATGATTTTGAAGAAGTGCTTCAAAGATGATAAAGCTGCATTAAGTATTGAGGCAGCAATTGTAATACCTGCATTACTTATTTTTATTGGTTTTATTTATTTGTATATTTTTAGCATTAGAATTGATCTGCTTTACCAGGAGGCAGGATATTCAGCTGTACGAGAATTAGAATTATTATTAAGTTTATCAGATCAGAAGGATCTCAAAAGTAATGCGGCTAAGGACTATAAAGAAAAAATAAAGAAATATTTTGAAAATAGAATTACCGCAAAAGGTTTAAATCTTAGACAAAACTATTGGTTGAAAAATAATGTTAATCCTAGAATAAGTATTTTTTTTATCAGGGACGAAAACTATCAATTATTAAGAGATGAAATAAAAGGTTTAGAGTATAAATTCTCGTATTCTAGTCCTAAAATATTAGGCGCTAAGACATATAGTTATAAATTACCTATCCCTTACTGGGGTGGCTTAAAACTTAATAGTTTAGAAATAGAAGATAATAAGGAAGATAAACAGGAAAAAAGTATATGGTCAGAGCACAATTTCAAAAGAGGTAATTATTTTAGAAAAAAATATGGGGCAAATCTTCCTCATTCTTATCCTGTTGTAGCAAAAGTTAATGGAAGTACAATAACAAGTATAATGAGTTTGGATTTAACAGCTCCAAGTTATAAAAATTTTGAAAATTTAAATAATCAAGTGAGTTATCAAGCTAATAAATTAAAAAATTTTTCAGGAACAAAAGACTGGGGGCAAGATAAGATAACTATTGATGTTAATAATATTAAAAACAAGAAACTTTTAATCATAATTCCAAAGAATTCTGATGCTAGTTCAAAACTCTACCTTAAGCAAATTAAAAAGCAATTAGAACAACCAGGATTTAGTATAGAAGTTATAGAAGATGGTGTTAGTGAAAAGTTTGAATAAAGTATTTCTTTATTAGTGCTAAAATAAAATGAATGTTATAATACACTACGAAAAATAATGGGAATAATTTATTAAGAAGTAAAAATTAAAGGGGAAAATTTTTAATGGGTTTATTTGAAAAAATATTTGGTACCTATAGTGAGCGTGAAATTAAGAGAATACGACCTATTGTAAAAAATATTTTAGATTTAGAAGATGAATTTTCTAAGATGTCTGAAGCTGAACTAAAAGGTATGACAGCTAAATTAAAAGCAAGATTAAATAATGGTGAAACGTTAGATGATATCTTACCTGAAGCATTTGCAACCGTAAGAGAGGCATCATGGCGTGTTTTAGATATGAAACATTACCCAGTTCAGTTAATTGGTGGAATTGTTTTACACCAAGGTAGAATTGCAGAAATGAAAACTGGTGAAGGTAAGACACTTGTTGCAACTGCTCCTGTTTATCTAAATGCTTTGGCTGGTAAGGGGGTTCATGTAGTAACCGTTAACGATTACCTAGCTAAACGAGATAGTGAGTGGATGGGTAAAATATATGAATATCTAGGCTTAACTGTAGGACTTATAGTTCCAGGATTAGACAAGGATCAAAGAAGAGAATCTTATGCTGCTGATATCACTTATGGTACGAACAACGAATTTGGTTTCGACTATTTAAGAGATAACATGGTTACATATAAAGAACAACTAGTTCAAAGAGAACTACACTATGCCATTGTTGATGAGGTTGACTCAATACTTATTGATGAAGCTAGAACACCATTAATTATTTCTGGCGCAGGTGAGAATTCAAGTGAAATGTATGGCCAAGCGGATGCTTTTGTAAGAACATTGGATCCATATGTAGTAGCTGAAATGGATAGTAAAGAATCTGTGGATGAAATTGCAGGAGATGCAGATTATATAGTTGATGAAAAAGCTAAAACTGCTGTTTTGACTTCTAACGGTGTGGCAAAAGCTGAAAGATACTTCAATATAGAAAACCTTTCAGATGAATCTAATTTTGACTTGCAACACTATATAAATAATGCTTTAAAGGCTCACGGAACTATGCATAAGGATGAGCAGTATATTGTTAAAGACAATGAGATTGTAATTGTTGATAACTTTACTGGTCGTTTGATGGATGGTAGACGTTATTCTGATGGTTTACACCAAGCTATTGAGGCAAAAGAAGGCGTTAAAGTTAATAGAGAAAGTAAAACATTGGCAACTATTACTTTCCAGAACTATTTCAGAATGTATACAAAACTTTCTGGTATGACTGGTACTGCCTTAACAGAAGAAGATGAATTTAGAAGTATTTATAATTTAGATGTAATTGAAATTCCTACTAATAAAGACGTTGTTCGTGAAGATCAAGCTGATGCTGTGTATAAATCAGAAACAGGAAAATTGAATGCAGTTGTGAATGAAGTTAAAGAAGCTCAAGCTCAAGGACAACCAGTACTTGTAGGTACTGTTTCTGTTGAGAATTCTGAAATAATTAGTAAATTATTTAGTCGAAATGGAATTAAACATAACGTTCTTAATGCTAAGCAACATGCTCGAGAAGCTGAGATTATTGCCCAAGCTGGTAGACTAGGTTCTGTTACCATCGCTACAAACATGGCTGGTAGAGGTACTGACATTTTGCTAGGAGGTAACCCAGAATACTTAGCTAGACAAGAAATGCGCGAACTAGGTTATGATGATGAGTTGATAGAAGCATCAACAGCTTATAATGATACTGATGATGAAAACATATTAGCAGCTCGTGAGAAATTCCAAGAGTTGTATTCAAAATTCAAAGTTCACACAGATGCTGAAAAGCAAAAAGTAGTAGATGCTGGTGGTTTATATGTTGTAGGTACAGAGAGGCACGAATCCAGACGTATTGACAACCAGTTGAGAGGTCGTTCTGGACGTCAAGGTGACCCAGGAAGTAGTAAGTTCTACTTATCACTTGATGATGATTTAATGCGTCAGTTTGGTGGAGATAGAATGCTTGGAATGTTCAATAGTCTAGGTGTCGATGAAGATACAGAAATTCAACATAGAATGCTAACTAATGCTATTAGTTCCGCTCAAAAAAAAGTTGAAGGTAGAAACTTTGGCATTAGAAAGAATGTTCTTGAATATGATGACGTAATGAACCAACAACGTGAAGTTATTTACAAAGAAAGAAGACAAGTTCTTGAAGGTAAAGATTTACAAGATGTATTTGAAGCTTATATTAATAGTTCAATCGAAAAGATTTTCAATGACTTCCTTATAGCTCATGAACATGCAGATAAAAGCTCAATTGATCTAGTTGGTTTATTGACACAATTACGTGACATAACAGGTGAGCTTAATGTTTATAACGACATTGAAGAAAGAGTAACTGAGGGAGAAAGCTTTACTAATATTCTTGCAGATGTTCAAGAGGCAGCAGTAGAGAAATATAGAAATCGTGAGCACGAACTAGGTGGTCCAGATTTCATGCGTGAAGCTGAAAGGGTAGTCTTACTAAGAACAGTTGACTCTAAGTGGATGGATCATATTGACAATATGGACAGATTGAAGAGTGCCATTAGCATGAGATCTGTTGCCCAGCATAACCCAGTACAAGAATATCGTAGAGAAGGTTATGAGATGTTTGTTGAGATGAATGAAGCTATTGCAAGAGACTGTGCTAAGTTAATCTTGAGGGCTGAATTTGTAAGCAATGAAAAACCTGATCGAAAAGAAAATGAAGAGTTAGAGGGAGCGACAGCAGAACAAGCAAGACCAATGAGTCAAGAAGAGCAACAGGCTAAGTTAGAAGAGCTTAGACGAAGACAAGAAGCAGCAGCTCGGGAGCTTAGAAAAGCTGAAGCTAAAAGAGGTGAAGATCAATCAAGAGATCAAAGTTCTGAACCAATTGAAAAAGAAATTCGAGCAGGAAGAAATGAACCTTGCCCTTGCGGAAGTGGTAAAAAATATAAACAATGTCACGGTAGGTAGTGACTGATATTGATGAAAAAGTTAAAAAATAGCTGTGGTATATTAAATTTGATAATTTTAATGGAAAATTACTGCCACAGTTATTTTTTTATGTTATTATGCTTACACAGTTACGGGGATGTACAGGTTTCGACAGGACTGTAGAAGCTAGTTTAGCGAGTAGAGGATACCAGTTGGCCTCTTTAATCATCTGGTAAAATTGTAATTGCAAATAACGATTACGCTTTAGCTGCAGCTTAATTTTATCGCAGCGCACAACCTAGGTTATCTGTGACCTAGCCACTGTGAGGTTAACAGACCTTACCTGTTAGAGGTTAAACAGGGACCGCTTAGGTTTAAGCTTTGCGACCTAAGTGTAATTATGAAGCTACCGGAGTGCCAGCCTGTCAGTTGGCACGGTACAAGGGGAATACTTCATAAACTGACTGCACTCGGAGAAGAGCTAGTGGAAATAGTTTTGGACGCGAGTTCAATTCTCGCCATCTCCACCAAAGTGGAAGCTAGTAAACAACAATGTTTGCTAGCTTTATTTATTTTCAAATTTGCATTTTATTTGCAAGGCATTTGATCATTAAAAATTAATATTAGTAAAATTTAAGAGAAGCAATTTTACAATATTATTAAGTAGACTTTTGGTAATAGAATAAGTATAATAGCAATAGTTAACGGGGGCGTAGCTCAGCTGGGAGAGCGCTTGAATGGCATTCAAGAGGTCGTGAGTTCGAGCCTCATCGTCTCCACCAATTCAGCCTACATAAGCTTTTGCTGCGTAGGCTTTTTATTTTAAAACTTAACTAATTTGCCACAATAGCTCAGGGGTAGAGCAACTCCCTCGTAAAGAGTAGGTCGTGGGTTCGATTCCCATTTGTGGCTCCAGATAAAATGCCCGTGAACTCTAGGTTTGCGGGTATTTATTAGTTAGTGTTTTGTGAAATTTCAGTAATTTAACACATTTTTATAAAAATTGTAAATTTTGGTATTACTATTAATATTTCGTTGGAAAATTTTTTCTGTATTTTAAGTTTTTTTGTAAATTACTTAAATATAATAAAATAGTTGTCAATTTTTTCTGGAGTAATATAATAAGTTTTGTAATCTTTATTAAATAAGATAAAAATATTTAATATGCATTCAGGAGGTAATGATAATGGATAATGATAATAAAACACCTAGCGCTTTTAAAATAATCATAGGAATAGTACTAATTGTAGTCGGTGTATACATATCTTATCGTAGTGGCTTTGATTTAGGTTATTTGTTTGGTGGTAAGTAGAATATATCGACTCGCGCTCAAATGACCTATGTTCCTTAATTTGTAAATAAAGTAGCCGTGTGATTTGTATGCCATGCGGCTACAACGTTGTCATTCATGTTTATCTCTTGTAAATTTTAGTTTTTTTATTTTTTACAAATTAGAAAATCTTTTAACCAAGGGAGCTCAATTAAAGTCCCTGAATTAACTATTTAATATTTCAATGTCTACGAAATTATAAAAATTGTTTGAACTTTTATGTGTTCTAGCTTTTTTATAAAAGCATACTCCTTAATATAGGTTTTATTATTAAGAAAAAAATACAAAAATTATGCAAAATCATAAGTTTTTACACGATAATCAAAAGAGATTTTTCTATATTAAGCTTTATTTTTATACGTTTATACGTTAAAATTCTAAACGTTAATAATATTTTAATGGATGTGTAACTTTAATTTAAAATAATTTAAATAGATTAATTTTGAGGTAAATATGGATATTTATAGTGTACTTGATCTTCTGGGTGGGCTTGCCTTATTTCTATTTGGTCTAGAGGTGATGGGAAATGGATTGCAAAACGCATCAAGTGGACAATTAGAAAATATTTTAGGAAAATTAACTTCAAGTAAATTTAAAGGAGTTTTCTTAGGAATAGTTGTTACAACAGTAGTTCAATCATCCTCAGCCGTGACTATAATGTTAGTTGCTCTCGTAAACTCTGGAGTAATGAAACTAAGGCAAACAGTTCCAGTGATTATGGGTGCCAACATCGGAACAACCATAACTGCATGGATATTAAGTTTGAGCGGTTTAGATGAAGATAGTTTTATTGTTCAAATTCTTAAACCATCTACATTTACACCTATTCTTGCTATTGTTGCAATTATTATGTTGTCTGTAGCTAAGACTGAAAGAAAAAAATCTATTGCAAATACTATATTAGGATTTTCATTAATCATGTTTGGTATGAATGCGATGAGTGCATCTATGTCTGGTCTACAAGGCAATCCTAACTTCACAAGAGCTTTTACTATATTTACTAATCCGATTTTAGGAATTATTGTTGGTGCTATAGTTACTGCTATTGTACAATCCTCATCAGCATCTATTGGTATTTTGCAGGCGTTAAGTACTACTGGTCAAATCACTTTTGCTTCAGCATTCCCAATTATCATGGGTCAAAACATTGGTACCTGTATAACATCTATGCTTGCAGCTATTGGTAGTAAAAGAAATGCACAAAGAGTTTCAATTATTCACTTAACATTTAACATGTTGGGTACAATTATATTTGTTAGTTTGTTTTATATAATCGATTTTATTTGGCCTTTCTCATTTATGGGAGATCGTGTAACAGAGTTTTCTATAGCTATGGTGCATACAATCTTTAACTTATTTACAACATTGATTTTGTTGCCATTTACAAAACAATTAGTTGAGTTTTCTAAGATTGTCATTCCTTCAGATGCAGAAACTAATAGCACAGGTCAAGATAGTACAATTAAAACACTTAATCTATTAGACCCTCTTTTCTTGGAGCAACCTCATTTAGCGCTGAATAGATCCTATGAAGTTTTAGTTAAGATGATGGAATATTCTGATAAAGCTTTGAGATTAAGTTTTGAACTTTTTGATGAGTATTCTGATGAAAAATTTCTAAAAATTGAAGAGTTAGAACAAAGTGTTGATAGATTCGAAGATTCATTGAAAAATTATACTTCCCAGCTTCTAGTTAAAGAACTTAATGAAGACGATAGTCAAAGATTAACTTTAGTGTTTAATGGAATGAATGATGTTGAAAGGATTTGCGACCATGCTATGAACTTTGCAAATACAGTTAAAGCTAGTGCTGAAAAATCTAGAGAATTTTCTAAAGATGCTAGAGATGACTTACACTTATATTTCTCAGCAGTACAAGATATTGTTGATAGGACGTATAAGAGTTTGGGAGACCAAAATTCAACATTTGTAGAAACAATACCACCCCTTGAGGAACATATTAACAATCTTGATAAACATATGGTCAAAAGACATATTAAACGTATGAAAAAAGGTAAATGTAAGGTTAAGAATGGTATTGCAATAACTGATGTATTTAATGGTTTAGAAAGAGTTTCAGATCATTGTAATAATATTTCGCTTTATATCTTACAGTTAGATACTAATAATAATAAAACTCATGATTTTGAAAATAATATTGATAAAAATTCAGAATTATATAAAACTACTTTAGCTGAATTTGAAAAAGAGTATCCGTTAAAATAAAGTGTTCGTAAAAATAGAGTAACATTTAGTCTATCATTAAATCTTCCTAAGGCAGAGATAAGAAAATTTTATATAATAGAATTATTCGAATAAACTGTGAGGGCTGAAATGATAGACTTTTATATTACTAGAGAAAAAGAATTAGTTAAGTTGGAAGATTTTGAAAGTGGTGCATGGATAAATGTAGTCGCTCCAAATGAAGAAGAAAAAGCTTTACTTATTAATGAATATAGTGTAGATGCTACTCTTTTAGAAGATGCCCTTGACCCTGAGGAATCTCCACGCTATGAATATGAAGATGATAAAACTTTTATAATTATTAATGTTCCTATTAAGAGTAAAGATAATGATGAGTTTTATGAAACAATTCCATTAGCAATTTTACCTTTTAAAAATTATATAATAACTGTTTGCTTGAGTGATGATACCGTTCTTGATAAATTTTTAAAAGGTAAAACCAAAGATTTTTACACACAATATAAAACTCGTTTTATATTGCAAATTTTACAAAATACTTCTAATGAATATTTAAGAAATCTTAAAATCCTTGAAAAACTTAGTGATAGAATTACCTCAAATGTTAAAGATTCAATTGAAAATAAAGAGTTATTAAGTTTGTTAAAAATTGAGAAATCTCTGGTGTATTTTGCAACATCTTTAAGGGGCAATGAGAAGATTTTAGAAAGACTCTTACGTCATCACTTAATTAAGAACTATCCTGAGGATTCAGACTTGCTAGAAGATGTTATTACAGACAACAAGCAAGCTTTAGAAATGACTAGTCTTTATACTGATATTTTATCTAGTACAATGGATACATATGCATCAATTATTTCTAATAACCAAAATGATGCAATGAAGATTTTAACATCTATTACTTTTGTAATGTCTATTCCTACTATAGTTAGTGGTATTTGGGGAATGAATGTCTGGGTACCTATGCAAGATAAACCATTTGGTTTTTTAATATTAATGGGTGTTATAGTCTTATTGACAGTCTTAGTCGCTTATTTATTGCGCAAATTAAGGATGCTATAATTAATCTAATAAAAGATAGGTGTGTTTATGCAGAAAGAAGAAATACTTTACATTGTTATGCCAGCTTATAACGAAGCACAAAATCTGCCTGAACTAATTTCAGACTGGTATTCTTTGACTGAAGTTTCAGAGGATTCTAGACTTTTAATTATAAATGATGGTAGTAAAGATAATACTGTTGAAGTTTTAACAGAATTACAAAAAAATTACCCAAAACTAATTTTTATTAATAAGCAAAATTCTGGTCATGGGCCAAGTGTTACATTTGCATATAAAAAAGCTTTGGAAGCAGGTGCAGACTTCATTTTTCAAACAGATTCGGATGGTCAGACTAAAGCCAAAGACTTTAATACTTTTTGGGAAAATCGTCATAAATACGATCTTCAATTAGGATATCGTTTTGATAGAAAAGATGGTATTGTCAGGAAATTTGTTAGTTTTACTCTCAGTAAAGTAATAAAGATACTTTTTAAAGAAAATATAAAGGATGCTAACGTACCTTTTAGACTTTATAATAAATCAGCACTGAGTAAAATAATCAAATATATTCCTGATGATTTTGTCTTGAGTAATGTTTTATGTGCAGTTGTGGCAAATAAGTTTGAAGCTCGTAATGAGATAAGTATAGCAAGACATAAAATAGATTTTTTGGAACGTCAGGCAGGTGAGAATTCAGTAAACTTAAAAAGCATCTTTAAGTTTGCTAAAACTTTTATTAAGCAAAGTTTGAAATGGAAAAAAGATTTCAAAATTAATCTTAAGTAGTAAATTCTGTATTGTTAAATCTTTAAGGAGAGATCTATGGATGACAAAATAATATTAATCGCAGATGACGATCCAATCGTTCATGAATCTTTAGGTTTATATTTGAAAAATGAAGGTTATAGTTATGATTCGGTTTATGATGGTCAATCTGTTTTAGATAGATTTTCAGAAAAGTCTTATAAGTTGATTATTTTAGATTTGATGATGCCAGAAATTTCCGGAATAGATGTCTGTAGAGAAATTCGCAAAACTTCTAATGTACCTATAATTATGCTAACAGCTAAAGGTGATGAAATTGATAGAATTATCGGTTTAGAGTTAGGCGCTGATGACTATATTGTCAAACCTTTTAGCCCCCGAGAAGTAGTTGCTAGAGTTAAAGCAATAATTAGGAGGATTGATTCTAGTGATTCAGTAGTACAACATTTATTAGAGTTTCCTGATTTGAGAATTGATCTTGATACTTATGAGGTTGAAGTTATGAGTTTAGAAGTTCCTTTCACTCCAAAAGAAGTTGAAGTTTTGTATTTCTTAGCCTCCCATCAGGGAAAAGTAATGACCAGAGAAGCAATACTAAATAATGTTTGGGGAGAAGATTATTATGGTGATAGTAGGACAATAGATACTCATATAAAGCAAATTAGACAAAAAATTGGATATAGTTCACATTGGTCACTTGTTACCATCTATGGAATTGGTTATAAATTTGAAGCGGAGAAGAATAGGAACAAATAGAACACTTGATTGTACTACTGAATATTAACTGACTTTTAGCAATAAGTGGGAAATATAAAATATGAGAAAAATAAATTTAAGGAAGCGTTTTTATAACAGTGATTTTGCTAGTAAAATTGTTTTGGCTTTGATACTGGCTTTAATTTTAACTGCGCTGATTACCTTAGGTATTTTCTCATACACTGCAAGTATAATTTATACTCAGAACACTACAAATGAAAATAAGAAGAATGCTGCGTATCTTGCTGAAATAAATGCTGCTCGTTATGCGGGTGAAATAAATCAAGCTACTTATGATAAATTCATGGATAATGCCAGTGATCTCTTAGACTCAGTCATCATAGTCTATATGTATAGAGAAAATTATTTTGATATAAATTACACTTCAAATATTAATAATTTACCAGCAAATTATATTAATGATGCGAAAGCTTCAATTGAAGAATACAATGTTGAGATTATGAATCAGAAGATAACATCTTTTATTAAGGAAATTGGTATAAATCGAAATAAAAATTTATTTGTTGGTTATCCGATAGTTGCGATAGATAGTTATAGTAAAGCTAGTGTAACTATTGGATCTGTATATATTATTACTGATTTGAGTAAATCAGATAATCAATTAATTAGTCTTAATTTTTCACTTATTTTAGCTAGTTCACTAACGTTTTTAATAATATTATTTCCACTTTTATTTTTATTAAGAAAATTAATAGAACCATTAATAACAACTAGAGATATTGCTTATGCTATGAGCAAAGGAGATTATTCTAATAGGGTAAAAGTAAAAACTATGGATGAAGTAGGTGAGCTTGCAACTGCTATTAATGAATTGGCTGATGATCTCGATGAAACATTATCTAAATTAAATGATGAGAAGACACGCTTACAAAAACTTATTAACTCGCTAAGTGAAGGTATTTTAGCAGTGGATGCTGATATGAAATTAATGCATATTAATCCTGCGTTATTTGAGTTGTTTAATCTCGAAAACTTTAGTGATGAAGAAGCAATGGAGAAAATTATCAGTAATTGCTCATTGAAAGAAGATTTCATACAAGTTATTAGATCTGGAACTAGTAGAGTGCACAAAGTTAAGCACAGAGATAAAGTTATTCAAATTCAACTAGATGGACTTTTAGGTGGAAATATAGAGAGTAATGGTGCTGTTGCTTTATTTAGAGATATCAGTGAAAGTGAAGCTCTTGAGAAAACTAGAAAAGAATATATATCTAATGTTTCACATGAACTTAGAACACCTTTGACTGCGATTAGAGGATTAATTGAGCCGATAAATGATGGTCTTGTTGAAGATGAAATAATTAAACAAAAATACTACAAGATAATTTTAGAAGAGACCATGCGTCTGAGTAGATTGATAGATGATATGTTAGCACTATCTGGTTTGCAAAGTGGGCAACTAAACTTTGATCCAGAAAGGATTAATTTGCATGATCTTCTACAAGAGATTAAATATAAATACGAAATTCAAATGCTAAATAAAGGTATTGAATTTGTCATACCTAAAAAGCATACTGTTTTGCCTGATGTCTTTGTTAATAAAGATCGGTTAGAACAAGTTATTGTTATAATATTAGATAATGCTATGAAATATACTAAAGAATTTGGAAGAATAAGAATTGATTTTATTGATGATAAGAAGAAAATAAATTCTATAGTTATGAGAATTTCAGATAATGGTAGTGGTATATCCGAAACAGATTTAAACCATATTTTTAATAGATTTTACAAAGGTAATAAGTCAAGAGGTAGGAGTGAAGGAACAGGTTTAGGATTGTCAATAGCTAAAGAATTGTTAGAAATAATGGGTGAAAGGATTTGGGTTGAGAGTAAAGTTGGCGAAGGTAGTAGCTTTTTTGTTTCTTTGAAAACCTCTGCTTAGCGCTAAATTGCCAATAAATTGACAACACTTAAAGTAAAAACCATTAAATTAGGAGTCATATCGATGAATGAAGATAATTTGGTAAGATTAAATAAATTTATGGCATCTCAAGGAGTTTGTTCAAGAAGAGAGGCTGACAGACTTATAGAATCTGGACAAGTTAAAATAAATGGGAAAGTTGCTACTCTAGGCGATAGAGTAGCTGCTGATGACGAAGTTATAGTAAATGGTAAAAATATTTCTAATAACGATATTGAAAATATATATTTAGCTTTTAACAAACCTAGAGGAATTGTTTGTACTAGTTCTAGAAAAGAAGGTTTAAATATTATTGATTATATTAATTACCCAAAGAGGATTTTCCCTGTAGGAAGACTTGATAAAGACTCTGAAGGATTAATACTTTTAACTAATGATGGAGCTATAGTTAATAAAATGATGAGAAGCTCACAAAACAAAGAAAAAGAATATTTAGTTAAGGTAGATAAAAAAATCACAATAGAATTTAAAGAAAAAATGGAATCAGGAGTTTATATACTGAATCAAGTTACTAAACCAGCTAAATTTGTTCAAGTAAATGAAAATGAGTTTAAATTAACTATCACCCAAGGACTAAACAGACAAATTAGAAGAATGTGCGAAAGCTTGGGGTATAATGTATTAGAACTAAAAAGATTAAGAATTATGAATATTGATTTAGGAAGTTTAAAGACTGGTGAATGGCGATATATTAAAGCAAAAGAGCTTAAACAATTACTTTCACTGTTATAATTTTTGTATTGTGAAATTTAGGAAGGCAGATATTATTGGAAGATTTTAAAGACCTAATTATTTATGAAGATAACCATTTGCTAGTAATTACCAAACCTGCAGGTGTATTGTCTCAAGAAGACTCTAGTGGAGATGAAGATATTCTCAAGTCTGCAAAAGAGTTTATCAAAAAAAGAGATAATAAGCCTTTCAATGTATATTTAGGATTAGTTCATCGTTTAGATAGAAATACTGGTGGGGTAATGTGTTTTGCCAAAACATCAAAAGCTGCTAAAAGATTAAATGAACAGATAAGAAATCATAGTTGGCAAAAGCATTATTTGACAATCACAGAAAAAACAAATAAAAATGATGCACTCCCTATTAATACAACTGAATGGTTGAAATTAGAAGATTTTTTGAATAAAAATCATGAGATTAATATGAATAAAGTTGACAATAATAATCATTTTAAAAATTCAAAAAAAGCAGAACTATATACTAGAGTTTTAGCAAATTTGGAAATAGGAAATAAGGAAATAATTTTAAGAGAAAACAAACTGATTACAGGAAGAAGTCATCAAATTAGAGTTCAATTAGCCAGTAGAGGTGAAAAAATCTTAGGTGATTACAAATATGGTGCCAGTCATGACTTTAATATACCAACTTTTTTCTTAGGTTTATGGGCTCATAAATTAACTTTAGAACATCCAACCAAAAAGGAATTAATGACTTTTATAAGCTTACCTGATCCAGTCGGACCTTGGAAAGAATTTGCTGAATATTTTACAAAATTAAAAGAATTATAATTAAATTTTTATTCTTGTTTGATTGGAATAAATAAGAATAAAAAAATGAAAGTAGGCAAACATGAACAAAATATTACTAGTAGATGGTCACTCAATAGCATATAGAGCATTTTATGGACAAGCTAGATCAGGACAACTAACAGCCCCAGATGGAACACCAACAGGAGCAGTCTATACTTTTATAAATATGTTATTAAAATTTATAGATCAGACAAAACCTACACATATATCTGTTTTATTCGATACTGCCGATCCAACCTTTAGAACAGGAGCTTACGCTGCTTACAAGGCTAATAGAAGCAAAATGCCTGATGATTTAATCGTCCAAATGCCAATTATTAGTAAAATTCTAGAAACAATGAATATTAAGGTCATCTCGAAATCTGGATATGAAGCTGATGATTTAATTGGTACATTATCACTTAAATTTGCTGATGAAAATAACCATGTTTACATATTGAGTGGTGATAGAGATGACTTGCAATTACTGAGCGAAAATATTAGTCAAATTTACCCTGGCCAAAGAGGAAAAACAACCATATATACACCTGAAAAAGTCAAAGAAGATTATGGAATCGAAGTAAGTCAAATTGTTGACATGAAAGCTCTTATGGGAGATAGTTCAGATAATATACCTGGAGTTAAAGGTATAGGTGAAAAAACAGCAATTAAATTATTGCAGGAATATTCAAATCTTGACGAAATCTATAATAATTTAGAATTAATAAAAGGTTCAAATAAGAAAAAATTAGAGACAGGAAAAGAAGTAGCTTATTTATCTTATGACTTAGCAAAAATTGATAGAAATGTCGAAATTGATTGTACTTTAGACAATATTGCAAAACAAAATCCTAATAAAGATGAGTTAAGTGACATTTTTATTAAATTAGGATTTTCTTCTTTAGTAAATAAATTCGATTTAGAAGATATTGTTGAGTCAAAGATTGATCATAAACGTCAAAATGTTAAAGTATTTGAGCTTGATAAAAATAAACTTTTTGAAGAATTTAAGGATAGTGCTTTTGTAATTTTTAATTTAGTTAAAAGTAAAAATAATGAAATTTATAATATTAGCTTGAATAATACAGAAGATCATATTTTTGTTGCAACATTATCAAAAGAAGAAGTACGTGAATTAATAATTGATTTAAAAAAACAGGGTATTGTTTTAGTAGCTTACGATTGGAAGTTACTGTTTAAAGAGCTAGATTTGTTTTTTAGCAATAATATTGTGGATTTATCAATATTAACTTATTTATTAAATTACGAAGTTGATGGTAAAACTGCAAGTGAAATTTTCTCAACTGTAATGAATCGAGAAATTTTACTAGTTAATGTAGTTGAGGATAAATTAGATAAGTTAAAATTAGATAAAGATACTCTTGATGTTATTAGTTTAGCATCAGAAAGCATGGATTTATACGAGAAACTAAATGTAGACTGTAACGAAAAGGATCTTATGGATTTAGCTGAAAATATTGAATTCCCATTAATATCTGTTTTGGCAAAAATGGAAGTATTAGGAGTGAAGGTTGATGCTGATATCCTAAAAAGTTTAGGTGACGAATTTGAGAAAATATCCGAAGAACTTGCTAATAGAATTTATGCTGAAGCAAATTATAAATTTAACATTAATTCATCCAAACAATTAGCTGAAGTTCTATATGAAAAAATGGGAATAGTTGCAAGTAAGAAAACACCTAGTGGAGCTTATTCCACAGCGGCTGATGTCTTAGAAGATTTAGCGGTAGCCTACCCAATAGTTAGTGATGTATTAAATTATAGAAAAGTTACTAAGTTACAATCTACTTTTACAGATGGGTTGATTAAAGAAATTGCTGCTGATGGTAGAATTCATTCTATTTTCCATCAAAAATTAACCTCTACAGGTAGATTAAGTAGCTCAAATCCTAACTTACAAAACATTCCTTCTAGAGATGAAGAAGGCAGGAAAATTAGGAAAGCTTTTGTCCCTAAGCCAGGGTACAAGTTCATAGATGCAGACTACAGTCAGATAGAATTAAGACTGCTGGCTGAATTATCTGGTGATGAAACATTATTAAGCTACTTCAAAAATGATAAAGATATTCACACAGAAACTGCAGCCAGTATTTTTAAAATACCAGCTGAAGAAGTAAGTCATTTGCAAAGATCAATGGCAAAAACAGTTAACTTTAGTATAATCTACGGAATTTCAGCATTCAGTCTTTCCAAAGATCTGAAAATTTCTGTAAAAGCTGCAAATGACTATATTGATGCTTATTATGATTTGTTTAGCGAGGTTAAACCATATATGCAAAGTTTAATTAATTTTGCCTATGAGCATGGCTATGTAGAAACTTATTTTTCACGTAGACGTTATATACCCGAGCTTAAAGAAAAGAACTTTAACAAACGTAAATTTGGAGAAAGAGCAGCCATGAACGCACCAATTCAAGGTACAGCTGCAGATATCATGAAATTAGCTATGATTAAATTATCTCAAGCAATAAAAACGGCTAAGCTAGACGCTGAGATTTTAATTCAAGTTCATGATGAAGTTCTCATTGAGGTTAAAGAGGAAGATTTAGAAACTTGTCAAAAATTAGTAAAAGAAGTACTAGAATCTGTAATTGATTTTAAAGTGCCTTTAAAAGTCGATGTTCAAACAGGTGAAAACTGGTATGAAAGTAAAGATTAATAATTAAAGAAGGACAAATATGTTTGTTTTAGGAATAAGTGGTGGAATTGGTAGTGGCAAAAGTACTGTTGCCAATATATTAAGAACGCACGGATTAGAAGTTTTGGATGCAGATGGGATATCGCATGAAGTGACCAAAGCAGGAGGTTCAGCTTTATCCGATATTATTGATATTTTTGGTCCAGAGTATATTGATGCTAATGGAGCCTTAGATAGAGCAAAAATGGCAGAAAAAGTTTTTAAAGATAGCAAAAGCTTAGATCTTTTAAGTCTAATAGTCCATAAAAAGGTTTTTAACGAAATGGATTATAGGCGTAAGCTATTAAAAGAGGCTAAAGTTAAAGCTGTTGGAATGGATGTTCCAGTACCTGCTAAAGAAGGGTTTTTAGATAAGTGCGATCAAGTTTGGATTGTAAGCTCTGACGATAAGTTAAGGATAGAACGTTTGGAAAAAAGAGGAATTCCTAGGAATGATGCTATACGCAGAATAAATATTCAATTGTCTCAGGAAGAATATTCAAGTTTAGGTGATATTGTTATCGAGAATAATGGTGATATAAGAAGTTTAGAAGGAAAAGTTATTGAACTGATCAAATCAGAACTAATTTCGCGAGGTATCGCTCTTTCATTAGATTATGATTATTGTAATAGTCTTGAGCAAGAAGGTAATTCGAAATTACAAGATTAAGAATAAAAGCCATCGTAAAGATGGCTTTTATTTTTGCGTGAGATTTTTATATGTAATAATTAAGTATACAATTAAGATAAATTACAAACTATACGTTAAATCTAAATAGAATTACATCTCCGTCCTTTACAACGTATTCTTTACCTTCGGATCTTACTAATCCTTTGGCACTGCATGCAGCCATAGAACCTTCTTCAATTAGGTGAGAAGACTCAACAACTTCGGCACGAATGAAGCCACGTTCAAAGTCTGTGTGAATTTTACCTGCAGCCTGTGGAGCTTTTGTACCTTTTGTTATAGTCCAAGCTCTACATTCATCTTCACCAGCTGTTAAGTAGGAGATTAGACCAAGTAATTCGTATGATGATTTAATAATTTTATCTAATCCTGATTCTTGCAAACCTAATTCAGATAAGAACATTTCTTTTTCTTCAGGTTCTAGTGTTGAAATTTCTTCTTCAATTTTTGCACTAATTACAATATAAGCGGAGTTTTCATTTTCAGCTTGTTTAGCTACTGCTTTTACATGCGGGTTTTCGGAATAATCAGAAATTTCATCTTCAGATATATTAGCAACATAGAGGATAGGCTTAGCTGTTAGTAAACTTAATTCATTATAGAACTCTTTTTCATCATCTTCTAATTCAAAAGTTCTAGCTGATTTACCATCGGCAAAATGTGTTTCTAACCTTTTTGTGAATTCTAGCTCAGCTGCTTTGCTTTTATCGCCTTTGGCCTGTTTTATTAGCTTAGCATTATGTTTTTCAATCCATTCGAGGTCAGCTAATACTAATTCGGTACTAATAATATCTATATCTCTTTCAGCATTAACAGAATCATTAACATTAATAATATTGTCATTTTCAAAACATCTGACAACTTGAAGGATTGCATCAGTTTCTCTAATGTTAGCTAAAAATTGATTACCTAAACCTTCGCCTTTGCTTGCACCGGCAACTAATCCAGCAATATCTACAAATTCTATTTTTGCAGGAACTCGACTGCGTGTATTATACATTTCACTTAATTTATCTAATCTTTCGTCAGGTACATCAACAACACCTACATTAGGTTCAATTGTTGCAAATGGGTAATTGGCGCTCAATGCTCCAGCTTGAGTAATTGCATTAAATAATGTACTTTTACCAACATTTGGTAGTCCGACTATACCTAAATTCATATACTTTCCTCCATGAATAAATCAACTATCATATTTAAGTTTTGTTGAGTATCTTAATAACTTCAGCTATTATAGCATTTTAAACTTCTAACTTTGCATGAATTAATCAAGCATTATAATACATGATATATTCAATTGTGATAATATGAATCCATTAATTTTTAGGAGAAATTTTTGTGTATAAAATCAATTTACCAGTATTATTTGGATTAGAATCTGTTGTAAGAGATGAACTATTTGATCTTGGATTTGATAAGAAAAATGTAGAGATTGGAAATGGCAATGTTCAAATAAATTTAGAACAGAATAAGAACGCTATAGCTAAAGCGGTGGCCGTATGTAATGTTCATCTACGCTGTGCCGAAAGAGTTGAGTTAGTATTTGCTGAATTTAAAGCTAATGATTTTGATGAACTTTTTAATAAAGTTAAATCTTTAGATTGGTCTGAATGGATTCCAGATAATGCTGCATTTACTGTAGATAGATCTAATACGCATAATTCGAAACTTTTTGCTCCATCCGCGATTCAAAGTACTATAAAAAAGGCTATAGTTATTTCTCTGATCGAATCTAGAAATTTAAATGAAAATACTAGACTAAAAGAAGATAAAAATCTCTTAGATTTACATATTGCTTATGAAATTATTGATAATAATGTACGCTTAAGCTTTAATACGTCTGGATCCGGTTTACACAAGCGTGGTTATAGATTAGATAGAAATCAAGCGCCTATTTCAGAAACACTTGCAGCTGGAATTATTAAATTAAGTCAGTATGATCCGTTAAACAATGAAGTTGTATATGACGTTTGTTGTGGTTCTGGAACGTTTCCTATTGAAGCTGCTATGATTGCTTACAATATAGCTCCAGGATCTAGAAGAGAATTTACTGCAGAACAGTGGCCTTTTATAGGTCCAGAAGTTTTCAGGAAAGTAAAAGAAGCAGCTATCAATGCTGAGGTTTTGCGAGGAGAGCCAGATCTGAATAATGTTAAATTTGCAGGTTCAGATATTGATGGTAAAAGTATCAGCATGGCCAAAGCAAATGCTAGGCGTGCTGGTGTTAGAGAAGTTATTGATTTTCGAGTTTTAGACTTATATGAATTAAAAATTGATAATCTAAGAAAGTATTTTAACAATGAAAAATTCTTATTTTTAGCGAATCCACCTTATGGAGAAAGAATGTCTGATGAAGCAGATGCAATTAGAATTAATCGAGGAATAGCAAATTTAATATTTTATCCAAAAACTAACTTTACCAATCCAGGTGTACGTTTGAGTATTATTACTGCAAGTGATTTTGAAAAAAATACTGGTCACAAGGCAGATAAAAGGCGTAAATTATATAACGGTATGATCAGAAGTACTATGTATCACTACTTTAGACAGAAATATGTTTAGAGGTTTATAAAATTACCTTAAAATTTAGTACCATAATTTTAAGTTGATATTTTGTGATTTACTCTTACTTTTTGTATACATTTGTTGCAAATTCTAAATAGTATTTTTTACTAAGATATTCCTAAGGAGGAAATTCTAATGGGAATAAGTATAGTGAAAAGTGCATGTATAAATGGTACAAAGTCAGAAAAAATAAATGTTGAAGTAAGCTTAAATAATGGCTTACCTTATTACAATGTTGTTGGTTTAGCTGACTCTTCTATTAAAGAATCAAGAGAAAGAGTGCGTTCAGCTATTAAAAACTCAGGTTATACCTGGCCTAATAGAAAAATAACTGTAAACCTTAATCCTGCATGGTTAAATAAATCAGGTTCCAGTTTTGATCTGGCAATAGCTTTAGGAATTCTACAGGCAAGTTCACAGATCCCTCAAGATTTAGATTTAGCAGCTTGGGGAGAACTATCTTTGACAGGAAATATAGAATCTGTTCCTGCTGCACTAGCTTTAACGGATGCCCTTTTATTCAATAATATTAACTCTAAGGTTGAAGAGCAAAATAAAAATACTGTATTTGTTATTCCGGAAAATGCGAGAAATGAAATTGAAGACTATATTGAGAATTTGGAATATTATTCAGATTTAAAGTCTTTAGTTAAAACTTTAAAGTCTACTAGAGTAAAAAAAACAAAGAGAATAACAATAAAAGAACAAGTAAAAAATGATTTAAGTAATTTAAATAAATATCCAGTAGATATACAAGCTTTTGCTTGGAGAGCTTGTCAAATTGCAGTAGCGGGAGGGCATCATTTATTAATGCAAGGAGCTGCGGGTTCAGGTAAAAGCACTCTAGCAAGATATTCTAGATATTTATTACCAGAATTAACTCCACAAGAGAATTATAATTTAGCTCTTAGATACTCTATAGCAAATTTACCTTTGCAGTTAGAAGAGCTAAAACTTGGAGTCTTAAGGGAAGTGCATCACAGTATGACAAGTGCTGCTATATTAGGAGGAAGTTATAAATATCCTTTAGGTGAGTTAGCTCTCGCAAATAAGGGTATTTTATTTTTAGATGAAATTTCACTATTCCCTAATGATGTTATTAATAATTTACGTGCTTCTAGTGAGAGTGGATTGGTCGAAAGAAAATTACATGGTGAACTGATATTACAAGAGGCTAGGTATATTTTAATAGCTGCTTGTAATCCTTGTAAATGTGGTAACTATTTTGAGGAAAACTCATGTACATGTAGTGATGGTGATATTATTAGATATCGACAAAAGTTTGATAATCCATTTTTTGATAGAATTTCATTGTTTTGTAACTTATTAACACTTGCAAAAGATAAAATATCTGAAACTTTAGCAGAGCGTCAATTTGATTTGAATCTATATAAAACTATGGTAAATAAAGCTAGAGAAATGCAGAAATTAAGATTTAATACAGAACAGTATATTTTAAATGCATGGGCACCTATTGACAAAATTAGGCAAAGTTTACAATGTAATCGAAAAAACAAAGTAATATTCGAAAACTTAGCAAGTTCTTTTAAACTTTCTATAAGGTCATATCAAAATATATGGCGAGTAGCCAGGACAATTGCAGATCTAGAAGGGGCAGAAAATATTGAAGAAAATCACATATATGAAGCTTTTGCCTATAGGAGAAAATAGATGAATATTGAAATAGTAAAAAACTATATGACTGCACTGGTTTATCTATTACAAAAGAAAAAAATCTTAAAAAGAAGTGAGTTGATTAAATATATTATTAGTTCTGAATTGTTCAAATCTAAAAGTTTAGAAAAGTTTAGAAAAAATTTTTCTAAAGATGAAGTAATTAAATATAGTAGCTTAAATGTTAGTGATATAGAATGCTTATTGAAGAATTGTAATGAAAACAATATTAAACTAACTATGCGTGGAGAACAACATTATCCAAAACTTTTGAATGAATCTAATGATGCTCCATTGGTAATTTTCTATAGAGGCAATTTAGAAAAATTAAATCAAGAAAATTTAAATCATTTATCAATTGTTGGAACCAGAAAAATGAGTTCCTATGGAAGAAGATTTATTGAAAGTGAAATACCTAAATTAAGCTTGTATAATTTCTGTATTATTTCAGGTTTAGCTAGAGGAATAGATAGTTGTGCGCATGAAGTTGCAATAGCAAATTCTATATTTACTGTAGGAGTGTTAGCGCATGGTATAGATTTAATTTATCCAAAAGAGCATAGAGTATTACGTGATAGGATTGCAAAAGCAGGAGTTTTAATATCAGAACATGCTCCTGGAGTTAAGCCGTTGAAACCTTATTTCCCAGCAAGAAATAGAATAATAAGTGCTTTGAGTAACTATACTCTTGTGGTTGAAGCAGGTGAAAAAAGTGGTAGTTTAATTACAGCTCAATTTGCTGCCGAACAAAATCGGAATGTAATGACTGTGCCGGGATCGATTTATCAAGAAGTTTCTGTAGGTTGTAATTCATTATTAAAAGATGGTGCTTTGTTAGTTCGTTCTGCTAAAGATATTGCTAATTGGATGAATTTAGACGTTAAGGTCTATCATAAAGATATTGATTTCAAAAAAGAAAAGTTGAATAATATAACATCAAAGTTAATTTGTGATAGATTGACATTAAGTATAATTAATTTGTTAGACAAAAAACCTTTTGATGAATTAGAATTAGCAAATCGACTCAATTTGAATATAAGTGAAATTTTGATAGAGTTGACTAAACTAGAATCACTAGGTTACATAAAGAGAGATGGAGCAAAAGTATTTTTGACAAAATCTTTAAATTAATTGATTATTGTTTTGAGGAATTTTATTAATTAAAAATTTAGGAGTTTTAATGAGCAAGAATTTAGTAATTGTTGAGTCACCTGCTAAAGCAAAAACTATTGAAAGATATTTAGGTGACGAGTATAAATTAACAGCTTCGGTAGGACATATCAGAGATTTACCTGCGTCTACTATGGGAGTAGATGTAAAAAATCAATTCAAGCCTAGATATGTTACTATGAAGGGTAAGCATAAAGTTGTAGCAGAATTAAAAAAACTTGCTAAAGATGCAGACAATATAATCTTGGCAACTGACCCGGATAGAGAGGGAGAGGCGATAGCTTGGCATTTAGCTCATATATTAAAATTGGATCCTGATTCTAAATGTAGAGTCACTTTTAACGAAATTACTGAAAAGACAGTTCAAGAGGCTATTAAAAATCCTCGTAGTATCGATATGAATTTAGTAGATGCTCAACAAGCAAGGAGAATTTTAGATAGACTTGTAGGTTTTGAGTTGAGTCCATTACTGTGGGAGAAGATTAGAAAAGGTTTATCTGCAGGTAGAGTTCAATCAGTTACCAGCAAAATGATTGTTGATAAAGAAAGAGAAATCAAAGCTTTTATACCAGAAGAATACTGGAATTTAGATGTCAAACTTCGTAAGACTAACGATGAACTACAATTCACTGCTAGATACCAAGGCGATTTAAAATCTGGAAAAGTAAAAAAAGTTAAAGTTAATACCAAAGAAGAAGCAGATACGATTCTTGCCAATATTGATAAAGATTCATTTTCCGTCCATGAGATGAAAAAAGGACAACGTAAGCGTAAAGCTAAGCCACCATATACTACAAGTACTTTACAACAAGATGCTTCAGCCAGAATAAACTTTAACTCACGTAGGACAATGAGCGTTGCTCAGCAACTCTATGAAGGTGTAAATATTGGTGGACATGGGCAAGTGTCTTTAATTACTTATATGCGTACTGACTCTGTTAGAATTTCACAAGATGCAATCGACTCTGTTCGTTCATTAATTAAAAACAGTTATGGTGACAAGTATCTTCCGAAAAAAGCTAACTATTTTGCTAATAAAAGTTCAAATTCTCAAGATGCACACGAAGCTATTAGACCAACGCACTTTGATCTTTCTCCAGAGTATGTAAAAAGATCACTAACTGAAGAGCAATATAAGCTTTATAATTTAATTTGGTCAAGATTTATAGCTTGTCAGATGGTTGATGCAGTTATTGATACAGTAACTTTAGATGCAAAAAGTAATGACCATATTTTTAGAACTAAAGGGGAAACTATTAAGTTCTCAGGTTATATGGAAGTATACAACGAATATTTAAGCAATGAAAAAGAAGAAATTCCTGAGTTAGAAGAAGGCGAAGCTTTAGTTTGTGACAAAATTAATGCTGATCAGAAGTTTACTCAACCACCAGCAAGATTTACTGAAGCTTCTTTAATTAAGGCGATGGAAGAGAATGGTATAGGTAGACCTTCTACATATGCTCCTACGATTTCAACTATTCTTGCTAGACAATATGTTGAAAAAGATGGCAAAAGCTTAGCACCAACTGAGTTAGGTTTTTTAGTAACTGAAATGTTAGAAGAAAATTTTCCAGATATAGTTGACGTTAGTTTTACTGCTGAAATGGAATCTGATTTGGATAATGTTGAATCTGGTGAAAAAGAAGGACAAAAAGTTTTAGAAGAATTCTATCCGGATTTTCATGCTGAAATTGAAAAAGCTAAAGATACAATTAATAAAGTTGAAATTCCAGAAGTCGAACTAGGTGAAAAATGTCCTAAGTGTTCAGAAGGAGACCTTGTTATTAAGGTTGGTAGATTTGGTAAATTTATAGCATGTAATCGCTTCCCAGATTGTGATTATACAGACACAATGAATTATTCAACTGGGAGAAAATGTCCTCTTTGTGGTTCAGAAGTTGTTTCCAGAAAAAGTCGTAGGAATAGAATCTTTTACACTTGCGATAAGAAAGGTAAAGATCCAGATTGCGAATTTATATCTTGGGATTTACCTGTAGATGATAAGAAATGTGAAACTTGCGGTTCTTACATGTTAGAAAAGAAGAGAAAATCAGGAGATTATATTTACTGTTCAAATAAAGAGTGTCCTACTCGTCAAAGTAAAAAGAGTAAAGATAAAGATAAAGATAAAGATAAAGATAAAGATAAAGATAAAGATAAAGATAAAGATAATGATAAAGATAATGATAAAGAAGATACTAATGACAAAGATTAACAATAATCAAGTAAGTGATATATAATATTTAAATGTTAGTTTTAAAATTAATTTAATAATTTAGGAGATATTTATGGCTTTTTGGAATCTTAATAAAGAAGGACCTGGTGTCGATCCGGATGAACCAGAAAAGGGACCGATAGGAGAATTTTTCTCAATTTATTTTAGCAAATTTTGGAGAATTTGTGGTATTGGTATGCTGACTTTTATTGCTAGTCTCCTAACAATAGCCGTACTATATTATGTAGGATTTTACTTACTACCCATGGTATTACCTGCATTATCTTACGAAAAAATTCTAGCTGTTCTACAAAAAGTAAATTTACCTTATGCCCAAGGGATAACTGTAGAAACAATGTCATCTTATTTCTTTTTTGCTACACATTTAATTTTTGTAATGACTTTATTTAGTTTAGGTTTCTTTGCCTTAGGACCTATTCATGTCGGGTTTACTTATATTTATAGAAACTTTGCGATACATGATCCTGTATTTCTGTGGTCAGATATAAAAGATAGTTTAGTTGCTAACTGGAAAAAAAGCTTAATACATAGCATTATTTCAGCACTTGCTTTATGTTTAGTAATTTATGCTTATTATTTTTATAACGCAAATATGCCTGAAAACATTATGTTATATGTTTTAAGAGCTGTTTTATTAATGTGTATTTTTACAATAATAGTTATGCAATTCTATGTCTATCAAATGATAGTTACCTTTGATTTAAAATTACGTCACATTTATAAAAATGCATTGATTTTGACTTTAATCAAAGTCCCAAGTAACTTTTTCATTTTACTATTACTATTGGTATTAAACTTTGTAATACCATTTTTGGCAATTTGGGGAATCCCTTCACAGGCTGTAGCAGTAATTGTTTTTGCACTGCAATTTAGTATTGGAATAGGATTAAGTAATTTTCTAATAAATTTCTTTGCAAGTAGAGGTATCAAAAAATATTTAATTGATCCTTATGATAATAATAAAGGTGGTGGAGCTCAAAGTTCTGTTGCTCAAAAAATTAAAGAACGCTATGAATCAGAATGGCATTACCAGGAAGATATACCACAGGAAGCAGCAAAGGATTCTCCAACTGGGGCACCAGCTTAACTATAAAATACTTAATTAGAAAAGAAGGTAAAAAAGTGAAAAAATCAGACTTTTATTATGATTTACCAGATGAATTGATAGCTCAACACCCAGTGGAACATAGAGATGAGTCAAGGTTATTACATTTGATGAGTGAACATAATGAAATTGAACATCTTCATTTCAGAGATATATTAAAACTATTACATGAAGGTGATACATTAGTTCTAAATGATAGTAGAGTTATTCCAGCTAGATTATTTGGTATTAAATCATCTTTACAAAAGCCAGTGGAAGTTTTGTTGCTTAAACGATTAAACGATACTGACTGGGAAACGATTGTTAATCCTGGACGAAGGTTGAAAAAAGGTGCACATATAGTATTTAAAGAGGACGTTTTAGAGGCTGATATTATTGATGTTCTTGAAGATGGTAATAGAATATTAAGATTTGAATTTACAGGTATATGGGAAGAGGTTTTAGATGAATTAGGTGAAATGCCACTGCCACCGTATATTCATGAAAAGCTACTAGATAAAGAACGGTATCAAACTGTTTATTCTAAAGTTTCAGGATCTGCTGCTGCACCTACAGCAGGGCTACACTTTACAGAAGAACTACTTGAAGAGATTAAGAGTAAGGGTGTTAACATAGCATTTTTAACTTTACATGTTGGATTAGGAACTTTTAGACCAGTTAAAGAAGAAGAAATAGAAAATCATTTAATGCATACTGAAGAGTATGTAATTTCGTCAGAAACTTGTGAGCTTATTAATAAAACTAGACATGCAGGAAATAAAGTAATAGCTGTAGGAACAACATCTTGTAGAGTTCTCGAAAGTTTAAAGCAAGATGAGAATTATGATGTTTTGCCAGAAAAAAGCTCAACAGATATTTTTATTTATCCTGGTTATAAATTTAAAGTCATTGATAATTTAATTACTAATTTTCATTTGCCAGAATCGACTTTAGTAATGCTAGTTTCGGCATTAGCAGGAAGAGATGAAATCCTTAATGCTTACAAAGTAGCTGTAGAAGAAAAATATAGGTTTTTTAGTTTTGGTGATGCTATGTATATCGAAGGCAGTAAAGAAAACTATATGGGCTTGCACCAAGGAAAAGTATTTTAATTAAAAATATAATGAGCAGAAAGAGAGTTAATAATATTGGATAATACAAAAGAAAACATAAACAAAAATAAATTTCCAGTTTGGCATGAAATTCTTCATGTAGATAAAAAGACAGGGGCAAGATTAGGAATTTTACATACTCCTAATGGCAGCTTCAAAACACCAATGTTTATGCCAGTTGGTACGGCTGCTTCTGTTAAAGGAATTTCTCCACGTGAACTAGAAGAAATGGGTGCTGGTGTTGTTTTATCTAATACATATCATTTGTGGCTACGACCAGGTGAAGATGTTGTTAAAGAAGCTGGAGGGCTGCATGAATTTATGCAATGGCCAAAAGGTATTTTAACTGATAGTGGTGGTTTCCAGGTTTTTAGTTTAACTAAAGCTAAAGATATTACTGAAGAAGGAGTACATTTCCGCTCTCATATAGATGGTAGAAAGTTGTTCCTAACTCCAGAAAAATCAATGCAAATTCAAAATGATTTAGGCGCTAATATAATAATGGCTTTTGATGAATGTATACCATATCCTGCTGATAGAGAGTATGCAGCTAGATCCTCTGCTAGAACAACAAGATGGTTAGAACGTTGTATTAAAGCACATAAAAGACCTAATGAACAAGCTTTATTTGGAATTGTTCAAGGTGGTATGTATCCCGAACTAAGGAGACAAAGTATAGAGGAGATTTGTTCCTTTGATCTTCCGGGATTTGGTATTGGTGGACTCAGTGTAGGTGAACCAAAAGAAAAATTCTTTGAAATGCTAGAAGCAACTATACCTTATATGCCAGAAGATAAGCCAAGATATTTAATGGGTGTTGGAACAGCGGATTACATGTTAGAAGGTGTTAAACATGGTGTAGATATGTTTGACTGCGTTAATCCAACTCGAATAGGTCGAAATGGTACTGTTATGACTCGCTTTGGTAGATTAATTATTAGAGATAAAGCCTCAGAAAAAGCTTTTATTCCTATTGATGAGAACTGTAATTGTTATGTATGTCAAAACTTTACTAGAGCTTACATAAGACACCTATTAAAAGCTAATGAGATGTTTGGTCTAAGATTAGCTTCATATCACAACTTGTATTTCTTGATTGATCTTATGAAGCAAGCTCAGAATGCAATTGCTGAAGATAGGTATCTTGAGTTTATTGAAGAGTTTGAACTTGACTATGGCGATGGTAAATATAGTCAGGAAAAAGTAGATGCAGCAAAAGCAAGAAAAATAGAGTAATAAATTATTACTAAAAATTAATTTTATCCTTCTTGTTTGATGATAGTTAAAATGATAAAATACGCATAGAAAAATATTAAAAATATTGATTAGGAGTTATTATGAACAATTTACTAAGTATGATGAATGTATTTTTGACAGCAAATACGCCCTCAGGAGATGTTAATGGCGGTCAAATGCTAATAAGTTTTATCGCTACATTGGGTCTACCAATTTTAATGATTGGATTAATGTACTTTATGTTAATTAGACCACAAAGAAAAGAAGAGAAACAACGTCAAGCAGATAGAGATAACTTAAAAGTTGGAGATAGCATTATAACTGTTGGTGGTATTATAGGTAGAGTAGTCAATCTTAAAGATGATGAAGTTACAATCTCTACATCAGTTGCAAATACAGTTTTAACTTTTAGAAAAGTAGCAATTGATAAAGTTATTAAACCTATTTCTGATGACGAATAATAAATAATAACTAAGTTATAATGTTAATAAAGTGTAAACTCTTGCAAGTTAATGCAGGAGTTTTTTTATTTAGTACGTACTTATTACTAGAGTTTCGAGAAAAGGAGAGTATATGGCTAGAATACCTGATAGTACAATTGCAGAAGTTAAAGACCGTAGCGATATAGTAGATGTCATATCTCGCTATGTGAATTTTACAAAGAAATCAGGTGCTAATAATTTTGCTTTGTGTCCTTTTCATTCTGAGAGTACACCATCATTTAGCGTCAATTCTAATAAACAAATTTTTCACTGTTTTGGTTGTCACAAAGGTGGAGATGTGATTACTTTTATTATGGATATCGAACATTTAAATTATCCAGAGACTATTAAATTTCTAGGTGATATGGTTGGTGTTGAAGTTAATTTGGAAGATGAAAATAACGAGCAATATCAAGAAGCCAAGAAATTTAAAGAAAGGTTATTAGAATTAAATACTGAAGCTGCAAGATATTACTTTTCTCAACTGAACCAAACTGCCGGCAAAAACGCTAGACAATATTTAAATAAGAGAGGTATTTCTGTAAGTACTGCAAGAAAGTTTGGCTTAGGTTATGCAGATGACTCTTGGCAAGGTTTATATGATCATATAGTAAAAAAAGGTTATAACCCTAATGAGATTGAAGCTTCAGGTTTATTTAGGAAAAATAAACATAATCACTGGTATGACTTATTTAGAAATAGATTAATGTTTCCCATTATTGATGCAATGGGTGGAATTATAGCTTTCGGTGGCAGAGTGTTGGATGATAGTTTACCCAAATATGTTAATTCTCCAGAAAATAGAATTTATACCAAAGGAAAACATGTTTATGGTTTAAATGTTGCCAAAAGAACAAAGTCAGATTCTTTAATTGTTGTTGAAGGCTATATGGATTGCATAAGTTTACATCAAGCAGGTTTTGATCAAGCAGTTGCAACTCTTGGTACTGCCATGACGACCCAACAAGCATCACTTTTGCGAAAATATAGAGAAAAAATTATTCTTGCTTATGATATGGATAGTGCTGGTAGAGCAGCGAGCTTACATAATATTGATATCTTAGAAGATAAAGGAGTTAAAGCTTTTGTCTTAAATTTGCCAGATAGCAAAGATCCAGATGAGTATCTAAAAAAACATTCTGCTGACGATTTGAAATTAGTATTAAATGAAGCCATGGAAGCACTAGATTATAAATTTTCATATGCTAAATCATTAGCAACTCATGATGGATTTTTGAACAAGCTAGAGTATCAAGATTTAGCACTGGATGTAATAGCTGAGATTAATAATGCTGTAGTAAGAGAGTTATCACTAAAACGATTAAGTAATGAGATCAATATATCTGAAAATAGTTTGAACCAAGTTTTATTAATTAAAATACAAAACAAAGCTAATGATTCTCAGAAAGCATTTAATAGGAATAGATTTAGACAAGAAGTTAAGAACACAAAAACAGAAAATAGTGAAAATAAAGCTGTACCAGAGCAAGAAACTAATAATAAACAAAAGATAATTATCAGTGATCTTGAACTGCAGGCTTTATATTTAGTTGCAGCTAATCCAGAGATTTATGAGCAAATTGAAATTAAATTAAATAAAAAATGGTTTAGAGCGAAAGAAATGCGAGAATTTGTTGAAAAAACTTTAAAATTAGATAACTTAAATATAAATGCTTTAGTTAATAGCCTTAACCAAGCAGATGTGAATTTACGAGACATAGTAAATACTGGAATAAGCGCTTATTTGATAGAGGAAAGTCAAGATAATTATCAAGAAACAAAAATGAATTTAAGAAGGTCTTTGTACAATCTTAAATTGGATTTTTTAACAAGAATCAGTAATTATTATTCAAACCAGTTAGATAAAACAGTGAATCCAGAGGATATAAAAATATTAAGAGAGAATTTTATAAAAGTTAGAAAGGAAAAAAATGAAACTGAAGATTTTATTAAGAGAAATCTAAGATAATTTTAAATTATTTTAATTGAATTAAGTTTTATAAAAATAATAATTTTCCATGGTTTAATAAAGGGAGGAAATATGGCAAATAGAAAAATTGTAGATAAACTTTTACGTAAGGCAGCAAGAAATGATAATGTTCTTTCATATAGTGAAATAATGAAAACTATAGAAGATGCTGAAATTGACGTTGATGAAACTGAACAAATTCTAGATGCATTAGAAGAAGCTGAAGTTACTATAGATGCTGATAATATTATTGATGTAGATGAAGATGACGACGATGATGATGACGATGATTTTGATAGCAAGAAAAATGCTCAAGTTGCAGTTGATGATCCAGTAAGGATGTACTTGAAGGAAATTGGCAAGGTCGAATTACTTACAGCTGATGAAGAAAAAGCTTTAGCACAAAGACGTGATGAAGGAGACAAAGAAGCTCGTGATCACTTAGCTGAAGCAAACCTAAGATTAGTTGTTTCTATCGCTAAACGTTATACCGGTAGAGGTTTATCTTTTCTCGATTTAATCCAAGAAGGTAACTTAGGATTACTAAAAGCAGTTGAGAAATTTGAATGGGAAAAAGGATTTAAATTCTCTACTTATGCAACCTGGTGGATTAGACAATCGATAACTAGAGCTATTGCTGACCAAGCTAGAACAATCCGTATTCCTGTACATATGGTTGAAACTATTAATAAAACCATTAGAGTTCAAAGACAATTAGTTCAAGAACTAGGTCGTGAACCTGAAATAGAAGAACTTGCAGCTGAAACAGATATGTCACCAGAAAAAGTTAGAAATATTATGAGAATTTCACAGCACCCAGTTTCTTTAGAGAAACCAATAGGTGAGGAAGAAGATAGCCACTTGGGTGATTTCATTCCAGATGATGACATACCATCTCCAGAACAACAAGCTTCATTTACTTTATTAAAAGAACAATTAAATGAAGTTTTGAGTACTTTGGTAAAAAGAGAAGAAAAGGTATTGAGATTGCGTTTTGGTTTAGACGATGGACGTCCTAGAACTCTCGAAGAAGTTGGTAAGGAATTTGGTGTTACAAGAGAAAGAATTAGGCAGATTGAAGCTAAAGCTCTACGTAAATTAAGACATCCTTCAAGAAGTAAAAAACTTAAAGATTACTTAGTATAGGAACAACAACTTGGATTGAATTTATAGTGAATAAATTAAACGAAAGAAAAAAGAATATAAAATTAAGTAAAAGATTAGAAACTATACTTAGATTAATTCCTAATACTTGTAACTATTTAGTTGATGTTGGTTGCGATCATGGCCATTTATCTGATGCTTTTCTAAGAATTGATCCGAAGAACAAAGCTCTTTTAATTGACCTGCGTGAACAACCACTGGAGCGAGCAAAGCATAACTTACTAATTAAATCTAGGCATTTACCTGAAAGACTAGAGTTTTCTTTAAGTTCTGGTTTAAGCGCTTGGAAGCCTAGCTTAAAAGAAGATAATTGCCAACCTAGATTTTCTGCAACTGACAAAAATGATACGTGTATTGTAATAGCAGGTCTTGGAGCCAAAGAGATTATAAATATTTTTGCTGACAAACTAGACCAACTAAGTGCTACAGGTATGGATTCAAATGTTGATGTTTACATGATTGTTCAGGCTATGCGTAATCAAGAAAATATACGTTGTTTTATGAGAGAAAATAAATTTCCACAGTTGGATCAAGTTATAGCAGAAGACAAAGATTTTGTATATAGTGTTGATCTCTATAAAATTAATTTATCTAAAGTTATCTCATATCCTGAATTGAAAAGTACTAATAATATAGTTGATTTTCTTGGTTCAGAATTTCTGAAAGCTATAAATAAATATAAAATAGAAGATATAGAAACAGATTATGATAAATCCATATTGCAGAAATATTTAGAACGTCAGATAAGAATTGCTATGAAGGAAGCTAAGAGCTTACCAGAGCAATTACTTGAAGAGCGTAAGAACTTAATAGAAGAGATGAGAGGCTTTCTAAATAATTCTAATGAAGAATAGTAATGAAATGGAGTCAAATAAATGAAGTTAAAAAAAATTATAGACTATTTAGAGCACTTTGCCCCAGTGAGCTGGCAAGAAGATTGGGATAATGCTGGATTACAATTGGGTGATTATAATCAAGATGTCAAAAAAATTGTATTGGCTTTAGATGCAGATGATAGAGCTTTAGAATATTGTAAAGAAGTAGAAGCTGATCTTTTGATTACTCATCATCCATTGATTTTTTCTGGTTTAAAATCTTTGAAATATCATATACCAGAAGAAAGAATCATCAGTGAATTTATAAAAAATAATATAAGTGTGTACTCAATGCATACTAATATAGATAAAGTGCCATGGGGTACAAATTATGCCTTAGCAAAAATGATAGCACTTGATGATTATATTGTTGATGAGCCACTTTTCCCTGAATACTCACACGAATTTAAAGACTTAAGTTCAGAGTTTAAAAATCAATTTAATCAACGCATTACTGGTTTTGTTTCAGTCGCAGAAATAAATAGTACAAGATTAAGATTATTAAACAAATGTAGAGATATTTTTAAAACTGATGTAGACATTAATTTTGAAAATGATGCTCCAAGTGAAAAAGTTGCCATTTCTGGTGGGTCTTTTGATAAAGACTGGATTGATAAAGTCTATCATAGTGGTATAGATACTATAATTACTGGTGAGATGAAGTATCACGATCAAATTTTATGTAGAGAGAGAAATATGGCTGTAATAGTATTAGGTCATGACGTAAGCGAAAATCCTGTATGCAAGTCTTTTGCATATATATTGAAACTTTTATATAACTCTAGGAAGAATGCAGATGATTATAATCCAGAACTTGATGAATTTTCTGTAGAGTATTTTCCAAGACTTAAATATGATAATTTTTAATAATTAATATATAATTGGCTACAATATACTGAGATAGTTGGACAATCGCGGGCAGATATCGAAAGGTACTGCGTGAGGAAAGTCCGGGCTCTTTAGAACCAAGGGTGCCGGGTAACTCCCGGTGAAGGTGACTTTAAGGAAAGTGCAACAGAAATAAACCGCCAATTTATTGGTAAGGGTGGAAAGGTAGTGTAAGAGACTACCGGCTTTTTGGTAACATGAAGCGTCCATGTAAACCCCATCCGGAGCAACATCGTGGAGGAACAAATGCTGAGGTTCAAGCGTTCCTAGGAGATGGCTGGAACCATTTAGAGATATTTGGTCTAGATAAATGATTGTCCTCGACAGAACCCGGCTTATAGATTATCTCAGTATTATTTTTATAAAATGTACATGTGAAATTTAGGGAATAAAAACTAGACAGAAATAAAAACAATTTGCATAAGTATTTTACTTACTGTATAATTCGACTTCGTACTTTATCTTGGTTTTGAGAATAGTCCACTTTTTACTAAGATATCGTGAATTAAATTTTAGGAGGAATTACTATGGACAAGAATAGAAAACAAGAGTTGATTAAAGAGTTTGCGTTGCATGAAGGGGATACAGGTTCACCAGAAGTTCAAGTAGCTCTTTTAACAGAGAGAATTAAAAATCTTACAGAACATCTTAAGGTTCACAAACACGACCACCACTCAAGACGTGGTTTGTTGAAAATGGTTGGTGAACGTAAATCTCTTCTTAACTATTTAAGAAAAGAAGACATTGAACGTTATCGTGATTTAATTGCTCGTTTAGGACTAAGAAAATAGTTCTGGCAATTTGCACAAATATCAATTTGTATTATAATGAGTAGGCAGGCTAAGTTCCTGCCTATTTTATATTAAAGACATTATGTGAGTAGATAGTAGAACGAGTTTATCTTTGATTTGGAGATGAGTTTTTAGATTCATGATAATACATAATAATTTTGTATAGACTGCTTATTATTAGAAGATAGATTGGTTCTACGACCTACAGCATAATGCTAAATGGAGGTTTTAATGAAAAAAGTTTTTACAAAAGAATTAGCAGGTAGAGAGCTTAAAGTCACTATGGGTGAATGGGCTCAATTAGCTAATGCATCTGTATTAATTCAGTATGGTGATACAACTGTTTTATCAACAGCGACAGCATCACCAGAACCAAAACCAGGCATAGATTTCTTCCCATTAAGTGTTGACTATGAAGAGAAGATGTATGCAGTTGGTAGATTCCCAGGCGGATTCTTAAAACGTGAAGGTAGACCAAGTGAACATGCAACGGTTACAGCTAGAACTATTGACCGTGGATTAAGACCAATGTTCCCTAAAGACTTACGTAACGATGTTGTTTTATCTAATACAATTTTAGTCATAGATGAAGTTAATTCACCTGAGTTTTGTGCTACTTTTGGATCATCTCTAGCTTTAGCTGTTTCAGATATTCCATTTAATGGACCAATAGCTAATATTAATGTTGGATTAATCGATGGTGAAATTATTATTAACCCAACGTTAGAACAACAAAAAGTTAGCGATCTTGACTTAGCTTTAGCTGGTAGACGTGATAAATTATCTATGATTGAGGCTGGTGCTAACGAAGTTCCTGACGAAAAAATGTTGGAATGTATAGCAGAAGGTCAAAAATATATTGCTGAATTATGTGACTTTATCGATGAGATCGTTGCGGAAGTAGGAAAAGAAAAATTTGAATACACAAGTCATGTTATTCCTGAAGAATTAATGAATGCGGCTTTAGATTTAATAGAAGCTGATGTAAAACGTGATATGATCGGCAAGGATAAAGATGCTCGTGACGAAAAGTTATTAGTTTTATCTACAAAATTAAATGATTATATAGTAGAAACCTATGGAGAAGAATCTGAATATCTAGAATTAAGTCCTGAAGTATTTGATTTAATCCAAAAGAAAGTTGTTCGTGACTTACTAAAAGAAGGTATTAGAGTAGATGGTCGTTCGATTAATGAAATCAGACCATTGTCAGCTGAAGTTGATGTTTTACCTAGAGTTCATGGTTCATCAGTATTCTCACGTGGTGAAACTCAAGCTTTAAATATAGTTACATTGCAACCTATATCAAAAGCTCAAGTTATTGATGGTTTAGGAATGGAAGAATATAAACGTTATATTCACCATTATAACTTCCCTGCATATAGTGTTGGTGAAGCTAGAGCAAGCAGAACACCAGGTAGACGTGAAATTGGACATGGTCAATTAGCTGAAAAAGCCTTGTACGCAGTATTACCTGCTGAAGAGGATTTCCCATATGCTATAAGATCAGTTTCCGAGATTTTAAGTAGTAACGGTTCAACTTCACAAGCTTCCGTTTGTTCATCTTGTATGTCATTAATGGCTGCTGGTGTTCCTTTGACAAGACATGTTGCTGGTATTTCGACAGGTTTAATTTCTAATCCAGAAGATGATGATGACTTTACAGTATTCATGGACTTACAAGGTGTAGAAGATTTCTATGGAGACATGGACTTTAAGGTTGCTGGTACAAGTGAAGGTATTACTGCAATTCAAGTTGATATTAAAAATAACGGTTTAACACAAGCAATGATTGAAGACGCTTTTGCTATGACTAAAAAAGGACGTTTACAGATTATTAATGAAGTTATGGCACCTGCAATTAGCGGTCCAAGAGCTGAACTAGCAGAATTAGCTCCAAAAATTATCCAAACTAAAGTACCAGTTGATAAAATTGGTGAAGTTATTGGTAAAGGTGGAAAAACAATTAACGAGATTATTGAAAGAACTGGTGCAACAATCGAAATTGATGATGACGGTACAGTTTACATTTCAGGTCTCGACTTAAAAGCAATGGAAGAGGCCAAACTAATTGTTGAGGGTATTGTTACTGAACCTGAAGTTGGACAAATTTATGAAGGTCAAGTTACAAGAATTGAGAGCTATGGTGCATTTGTTGAGTATCTTCCAAGCAAAGAAGGACTAGTTCATATTTCTAAACTATCCTGGGATAGAGTTAATGATGTCAATGATGTTCTAAGTCTTGATGATATAGTTAGAGTTAAGATTATGGATATTGATGATAGAGGTAGAGTAGATCTATCAATTAGAGATTTAACTGAAAAACCAGAAGGTTTTGCCGAAGAATCATCTAGAAATGATAGAAATAACAAAGACCACAGAAATCATAGAAATGATAGGAATAAACGTAAGGACTTCAATGATGATCAAGCCTTAGCCAAACCACGTAAACCTCGTCAAAGAAGAGATAATGATTAATTAAAATTTTAAAGATATTAAGAAGAAAGTCGCTTAATTGCGGCTTTCTTTATATAAAAATGTAATAACTATATGAATAAACGCAATGAAAAAAAATTAAAAATCTTATATATTAAAGATATTTTAGAAAACTATTCTTCTATGGATACCCCTTTAAATGCTCAAGATATAATCAACTATCTAGCTGATTATGAAATAGAAGCTGAAAGGAAAAGCATTTATGACGATATTAATGCTTTAATCGATTATGGCTTAGATATCAATAGATTAAGTGGTAGAAATGGTGGATTTTATTTAAATAAAAGAGATTTTTCTTCAGAAGAAATTAGTACTTTATTAAGTACTTTTTCATCTTCAAAATATGTATCAATAAGATCAGTGTTGGATATGAAAGAAAAATTAAGTCCTTTACTAGGTAAAAATAATTTAAATAAGCTTAAACAACTTATATATGTTCCAAATAGAGTTAATCAAAGTTACACTATATTATTTAGAAATATAGAAAAAATTAGTTCTGCAATTCTTGCTCAAGATATAATTTCTTTTAAATATCAAGAATGGATTATAAATACTGATGAAGGTCGAGTATCTTATAGCCTTAAAAATAAACATGATGATTTAAATTACAAGGTATATCCATTAGCGATAGTGTATTTTGAGCAAAATTATTATTTTATTGCTATTGATTTATTTGATGAACATATTAAACATTTTCGCTTAGATAAGGTGATAGAATTAAATATAGTGGAATCAGCACCTAATGAAATAAAAAAACTAGGAACACGCTTCGATCCTGCAAAATATTCTACTAGTGTTTTCGATATGTTTAATGGTGAAGAAAAAACTATTAGACTAAAATTTCATAAAGATATGATAGGTGTAATGATTGAAAAATTTGGAGAAAACTTAATAATTTTAAAAGATAATGATAAGGATTATTTCCATACGGCTCAATCAATTAGAGTTAGCAAAAAGTTTTTTGCTTGGTTATTATCTTATGATGGTAACATTAAATTAATTGCACCTGAGGTTATTGTTCAAGATTTTAAAGAATATATAAAAAGGAATTTGGAGATTTATGAATAACATGAAATTGTATTCTTCAAGTAATTTTATGGATGCAAAAAATGAAATTATTAATTCATTTTTGCATAGTTATGATTTAATTTGGAAAGCTATACCAAACATTTTTCATTTAATAAAAACTCTTACAGATTCTTTAGATAACAATTTTATTGAAATTCAGACTGGAGTTTTTGTTGATAAAACTGCCAAAATATCAAATAATGCAACTATTATTGGTCCTTGCATAATCGCTGCCAATGCAGAAATTAGACCTAACGCTTATATTAGAGAAAATGTTTATATTGGAGAATCTACAATAATTGGTAATTCGAGCGAAATTAAGAATTCTATAATTTTAGATAATGCTGAGGTACCCCATTTTAATGGTTCTACAACAAATGGTGTTGGTGAGAAAAATCTTAGAAAGATATTAATC
>CAUPES010000007.1:0-93790 GCA_963510375.1 uncultured Fastidiosipila sp. | reverse complement strand
AGATTAATATCTTTCTAAGATTTTTCTCACCAACACCATTTGTTGTAGAACCATTTTAAATTTTTACCTTTTCGAAATTTTTAAAATTTGCTAGATGTATACGAAAATTCCATTAGTAATGAGAAAGAAACAATTAACTAAAATTAAGATGTTTAGAATTACTATGTAAGCTACTTATAAATGATATTATTAGATGTATTAATAAATCCTCGAAAGGAAGATTCATATGAGATGGAGAGATAGACAAGGTAGTAAGAATGTTCAGTCAAGCAGTGGTAGAGCTCCTCGGGGAAATGGAGGCCTTGGAAGAGGTGGTGGCAGAATACCATTACCTATAGGAGGTCTGCTTGGTGGAGGCGGAGGAATTGGTTTAATTATTTTACTTGTAGTCTTCCTCATGTTCTCAGATGGATTCGGTGGCGGCGTAACTCAAAATAATAACAATGGAGTTCAGCCAAACGCAAGTAAATATGAGCAGAGTCAGGACTTTACTGGCAAAGAAGGTGATCCTCAAACCGCAGAAGAAATGCGCCATTTCTTAGCTGTGTCACTTAAAGATAGCGAGGACGCCTGGGAAGAAATATTTACTAAACATAATTCCAGATATAAGGCGCCAACCCTACACACTTTTACTGAATATGTTCAAAGTGGATGTGGTGGAGCAAGTAAGGCTGTAGGACCATTTTATTGCTCACTCGATAGAACTATTTATATAGATATGTCTTTTTATAATGAGTTGAAAAATAAATTTGGTGCTTCAGGTGATTTTACTATGTCATATGTGCTTTCTCATGAGGTAGGACATCATGTACAAAATGAGCTAGGGATACTTGAAGAAGCACATAAAAAGATGCGTAATGTCAGCAAAAAAGAGGCGAATGAAATTAGTGTGCGTTTAGAACTACAAGCAGATTATTTCGCTGGAGTTGTTGCTAAATATCAAGACCAGAAAGGATATTTAAGCAATGGAGATATCAAAGAAGCTATCACTGCAGCTCAAGCTATTGGTGATGATGTAATTCAAAAGAAAGCTCAAGGATACGTAGTCCCAGAAAACTTCACACATGGCTCAGCTGCACAACGTATGTACTGGTACAAGCGTGGTTTTGAGCATGGTGATTTAGAACATGGTGACACATTTAGTATGTCATTTTCTGAATTGCAGGAGATGGTAAGTCATTAAACTTAGTTAAGCATAGAATTTTAAATAAATGTTTTTTCAAGAGCATGGAATTGTATTCAAAAATCTATAAATTTACCTATTTATTTTGCTTTTCAGAAGTGTTATAAACGTTTAAAATACATAGAATAAATTTAATTGCTTAAATACTTGAATATGAGTATTAATCTTCTTTGAAAGGTAATGTAATGAATAATTTTGATAAGGACAATGGTATGAAAACAAACGAAGAAGCTAATTTTATTGATACAGAAAAGGTTGATGAAGGCTTCTCTGGAAATTCAAGATTAAATACCAGTAATAAGTTTGTTCCAGAAGTATATTCGAGACTTAGAAAAGCCAACAGACAAGCTACACCTAAGATTATTAGAAATGCTAGTGGTATAAATATTTTTGGTAGAAGAATTAAATCTTTAGTTTTCTCCACTGACGTTGCAACGCTTTGTTATACGGATGCTGATGCGATTCTAGCAGTCTATCCACACACGCCTCATCCAGCAATTATTGAAGCGATCACAGGAGTTGCTTCTCAACCTGTTTTTGCAGGAGTTGGTGGTGGAATTACTAAAGGAAGTAGAAGTGCTACAATCGCTCAATTTGCGGAAGCTCGTGGAGCTATGGGAATTGTTGTTAACTCTCCTACTACTGTAGAAACAATTGCTTTAATTGATGAAATGGTTGATTCTCCCATTGTGGCTACTGTCGTTAGTCAGTATGATGATATCGAGGGTAAATTAGCTGCTGGAGTGGATATTTTGAATGTCGCTAATGGGAAAAATACAGCTAACTTAGTGCGTTGGATTCGTAAGCATTATCCAACAGTTCCAATTATTGCAACAGGTGGCGGCAGTGATGAGTCAATCCAAGAAACAATTGATGCCGGTGCAAATGCAATAAGCTTCGCTCCACCTACAAATGCAGAACTGTTCAAAGAATTAATGGGCAAGTATAGAACTGAGCGTAAAGAAGATTTTATGGCTGAGCATGATGGATTGACTATAACAGAATTTGAAAAGCTGAATGAAGATAAGTAATATAGGTAAGATGAGTAAGTTTAGATAGTTTAGTTAGTTTAGATAGTTTAGTTATCAAGTTAGCAATTTAAGTAAGTTACAGAAACTATTTAACAAAATTAAAAATGAGAGCGAGGGTAATGGGTTGACATCAAGATGGCAAAATGACAAGGCAAATATAAGGCAAAATATATTACAGATTATTTTGCCAGTTATCTTGGAAAATGTTTTGAGTATGCTTGCGGCTCTAATTGCATCAAGTATGCTTGGACACTTAGATGATTTTGGCATGTCTAGTGTTACAGCAGTTTCAGCTCAAGGGATTTCAACTCAAGTTACAAATATAGTCTGGCACCTTTTCAAAGGCGTTTCTATTGGTGGAACAATCATGATCGCCCAGGCGAGAGGTAGAGAAGATGAGATTCGTATGCAAAACTTGAGTCGTACAGTCATGAAGTCATTGCTTCTATTCTCAGTTCCAGCTGCAATATTTTTATTCGCATTCGGAGAAAATATACTTAAAGTATTTTACAATCCAGATCCTGAAGTTCTAAAAATGGGTACTCAATATCTAAGAATTTCTGTAATGGGCTTCCCAGCTTTGGCTGTCATGCTATCTACAACAGGTATTTATCAAGGACGTGGAGACACCAAGACCCCAATGTTCTTAACCTTGTTTTTCAACGTGGTTAATATAATTGTAGCGGTTCCGCTGGTATTAGGCTTACCGTTTGGACCAAGAATAGGTTCTACAGGTGCGGCAATTGCGCTAATAGTGGCACAATACGCTACGGCAACATTTGCTCTCGTGGGAATGTTTAGACCAGGTGGTATTTTAAACCTGGAAATGATCAGTAGAGATGTTATTAATCCTATTTTTTCTTTGAGAGGTGGAGGAAAAATTTGGAGCAAAGGTCTTCCTTCAAGCTTTGAAACTATTTTCTGGCAAGTATCTTCTATTATCATGGGATCGATTTTTATGTCTTTCGGAAAGACTGCCTATACTGCTAACCAATTAGGACTTCAAGCAGAAGGATTGGCAGATATGCCAGCTATCGGTTTTGGTATTGCAAGTACAACTTTAGTTGGAAGTTTAATAGGTGCCAGACAATTTGTTTTGGGCAAAGAGTATACCAAGGAAATTCGTAACATGGCTATTGCAGTTATGACCGTTGGTACTTTTGTGTTAATAACATTTCCAGAACAGTTAATGGGACTGTTAACAAGCAATCAAGAAGTTATAGACTTAGGTAGTAAATATGTAAGAATAATGGGATTTATCCAAATACCTCAAAATCTACAGAGAATTTATACAGGTGCTTTGAAAGGCGTTGGCAAAACTATTTGGCCAATGATTATTGCAGGTATTGGAATCTGGTTAATAAGAGTACCATTCTCGCTAATGATTTATAACTTTACTTCTTGGCCTGTTTGGACAATTTGGTTTGTTGTTGCAATTGACCAGGTCTCAAGATTTGTTATTAGTTTGATTATTTATAAGAAACTCGACATTTGGAATCCTAAACATTATGAAGAGGAAGAGTTAGAGGAATTGGCAGAAAAAGTTTCATAATTGATAAGAAATCAGAAGAGTTAAGCAAATGAAGTATGCTTGACTTGAATTGAAGAGACTACTAGATTGGAGGAAAGTTAATGACAGAGAATAGTAGTTTAGGACAGGGTAGATTTAAAAAGTTTCTTAAGAAGCAAGGAATAGAGCTTTCTTGGAGACGTTATTTGGTTGATGCATTAGGGGCAATGGCTTTGGGGCTATTTGCCTCTTTATTAATTGGTACAATAATGAATACCGTTGGAAGCCTATTACCAGGAGATACTGATTTTGCACAGTTCTTGATCAAAGCAGGTGAGTTTGCCAGCAAAGCCTCAGGAGCTGCGATGAGTATTGCAATAGCGTATAGCTTGAATGCTCCACCATTAGTGTTGTATTCAATGGTTGCAGTAGGTATCTCAGCCAACCAATTAGGTGGTGCAGGTGGACCTTTAGCCGTTTTTATTATTGCAATTATCACTACTGAGTTAGGTAAATTAGTTTCCAAGACTACACCAGTAGATGTTATTGTTACACCTACAGTAACTATATTAACAGGTGTGGGCTTATCCTACGGAATTGCCCCAACAGTAGGTTATTTAGCAAGTTTAGTTGGAGCAGCAATTATTCAAGCTACTAATATAGCACCATTCTTGATGGGAATTGTCGTTTCAGTTTTAATGGGTATTGCCCTTACGTTACCAATAAGTTCCGCAGCTATTGCAGCGGCTTTTGGCTTAACAGGTTTGGCTGGTGGAGCGGCATATGCAGGTTGTTGTGCTCAAATGGTAGGCTTCGCAGTTATGAGTTTTAAGGAAAATCGTTGGAGTGGATTGTTGTCACAAGGTGTAGGAACATCAATGTTGCAAATGCCTAATATAGTAAAAAATCCAAAAATCTGGATACCACCAATTTTAGCATCAGCAGTTACAGGTCCTCTAGCTACAACTTTATTTAAATTAGAAATGAATGGTGCGCCAATTTCTTCAGGTATGGGTACATCTGGTTTGGTAGGTCAAATAGGTCTTATTACAGGCTGGCTAAATCCATCTGAAGCAGCGCTGGCACATGGCGCAACTGTAGTTAATCCAGGCGTTTGGGAGTATAGTGGCATGCTATTAATTGGTTTCGTTTTACCTGCTATTTTAACTTTGTTATTTGCATATCCAATGCGTAAAAAATCTTGGATTAAGTCGGAAGATTTGAAGTTGAACTTGGGATAGACTGCTTAGATTTTTGAAAGGTCCTCTTACAATAAGAACTTTATTTCTCATTATTTGTAGGTAGGACATTGGAATGATTTCTTTAGTGGTATTTTATACATGAATTCTTTGGAAAAATATCCTCTACAAACATATATTCAGTTGCTGACAGCTGATTTTGATCCGTCAAAAGTTCAAGCTATACAAAAGTTAGAAAAATATCTACAAGTATCTGGTAACAACTTAAATGCAGCAAAAATTGTAGTATCAGTAATTCCATTGATGCTTATTTATCCATTCATACAGAAATATTTTACAGATGGAATTGTAGTAGGTGCAGTAAAAGGCTAGCTCATATATTGTTGGTTATTAAATTTTAAATATTAGTAGATAAATATTTTTTCATTAAAAAACAATTAAAAATTAGAAATAAATAGGGAGATAAAATGAAACAAAATACATGGTTGAACACAGTGTATTCAGATGGATCTGTAAATTACGTTAGTAACCCAACACCCAAAAAAGGTGAGAAAATTTCCATTAAATTAAGAGTTGGAAAAAATGATGATCTAATAGCTGTTTTCTTAAGAAGCAAAGAATTTGGTGCAGAGAAACTTTATAAAATGGAAATAGTAGAAGAGAAAAATGGATTCCAATATTACTCAGCTGAAGTTGAAACTTGGGAAGTTGTTTTTCACTATCATTTCTATTTGCAGACTGAAGATCAAATGTATTATTACACACAACAAGAGATTCTTGATTATATTCCGAGAGAAGCAACAGATTTCAAATTATTAGTAGATTACGAAGCAATAAATTGGGTCAAGGACGGAGTATTTTATCAGATATTCCCAGATAGATTCAAAAACTCAAGACCAGAAATATCTGTAAAAGATGGTGAGCTTAACAAGGAAGGAGTTGATTCTGTTCAAATAAAAGATTGGTCAACTAAACCTAATCTTGAGGAACATCATATTGGTATGGAGTTTTATGGTGGGGATCTTTATGGAATTATTTATAAGTTAGACTATTTGAAAGAACTTGGAGTTACCGGACTTTACTTGAATCCAATATTTACAGCCCCATCAATGCATAGGTACGATGCTTTGACATATTTTGAAGTAGATAAGCATTTAGGTGGCGATGAAGCTCTAATCAAGTTACGTGAAGAACTAAATAAAAGAGATATGAAATTAATCTTGGACATTTCAGTAAATCATATCAGCTCAGATAGTGAGATTTTTAACAAAGAGGCTAAATATTTCCCTGAAAATGTTGGAGTATATAATAATCCTGATTCTAAAGAAAGAGATTACTTCTTTATTAATGAAGATGGTACCTATGAGTCATGGTATGGCGTGAGCAGCATGCCTTGTTTCAACTATAGTAATGAAGAAGTAAGAAACATGATTTACAGGGACAAAGACTCAGCTTTGAAATATTGGTTACAAGAACCATTCAATATTGATGGCTGGCGTTTCGATGTTGCTGATGTTATGGCACGTAATAAGTATGTAGACGTATATCACGAGGTCTGGAAAGAGATCAGCTCTGAGCTAAAATCTGTTAAACCAGAAGTATATGTAATGACTGAAGACTGGACTGACTGCACAGAAATGTTTGATGGCACTAAGTGGGATGCTACTATGAATTACTTTGGATTCTCGAGAGCAGTGAGAGAATTTATTGGTGAGACGGATTTATATGTTTCAAGACATTTTGGAGATTTAGGTCATAAACTTACAGCCAAGCAGTTAAAGAATAAGCTTAAACAAGTTTTAGCTATTAGACCAGATATTATGAATAGACAAATGTATAACTTAATTGATAGTCATGATATATCAAGAATTTATACTCACGATGCTGTCTCAGTTGATAAATATCTGGGTGCAATAATAATGCTATTTACCTTCGTTGGTGCACCAAGTATTTATTATGGTGATGAGAGACTGCTTGATGGTTATTATGGTCCAGATGAAGGCTGCAGATTCCCAATGGACTGGAGTGAAGTAACTGATGAAACAGAGGCAAAAGTTTTCGACTATTACAAGACTCTAGCTAAATTAAGAAATGAGAGTAAAGCATTTGCTGAAGGTGGTTACAAGTCATTATATGCAGAAGATTACACATTTGCATATGCTAGATTCATTCAAGATGAGAACTATATTACGGTTGTTTCTACTGATGCTAAAGATGATGAAATTAAAATTAATTTAAGCTCTCTAGAAATTTCTGAAACAAGTAAACCAGAGTTACTTCTTGGTAATTTATCAAGTCTAAGAATAGAAGATAATAATTTATGTATAAAAGTTCCAGCAGAAGGAACAGGTTTAATTAAACTTTAAACTATACTGCTCCATAGAAGCTTTTAGCATACATTTATCCAAACATTTAACATATAATTGAAATACAAATAATACATAAAAAATTTATGAGGGCGAGGGACATGTTTAAACTAAATCACGATAAATTCAATCCAGTGGCAAAGGCTAATTCAGTAATTCAAGGCGACAAGTATAGAATAACTGTTTTGAGCAAGAATTTACTCCGCTTCGAGTATCAAGAAGATGGAAATTTCCAAGATGAAGTTACCACAATGGTAATTAACAGAGATTTCCCAGAAGTAGAGTTTAAAACCTACAGAAAAGATGGACTTCTATATGTTGATACAGGTGATCTGCTACTCAGTTATGATGAGGAAGAACCTACACCATACGGTCTGCAAATAAGGGTTCTAAGTAGTGCAGTTAACTGGAATTATGGTAAACAAGAAGACGGTAATCTAGGTGGTACAGCAAGGACTCTTGATACAGTAGATGGTGCTGTAGATGTTGGTCGTGGTGTTATTTCAAGATCTGGTTATGTAGTTATTGATGATGCTAATTCTGCAATGATTGATAGTGATGGTTGGTTCCAAGCTGCAGATAATGATAGAATCGATCTTTATTTCTTCGGACATGGCAGAGATTACCAAGGCGCACTTGATGACTTCTACAGATTATCTGGGCCAACTCCTCTATTGCCCAGGTTTGTTTTTGGTAACTGGTGGAGCCGCTTCCATAGATATGACGAAGAAGAGTATATGGATTTGATGCAGAAGTTTGCTGCCAAAGACGTTCCTCTATCAGTTGCAGTTATTGATATGGACTGGCATATTACAGAAGTTGAACCTCAATATTTGACTGGCTGGACAGGCTATACTTGGAATCAAGACTTGTTCCCAGATCCAGAGAGATTTTTGGCGAAACTTCATGATTTAGGACTCAAGACAACTTTAAACGTACACCCAGCGGAGGGTATAAGACCTTTTGAAGTTCAGTATGACAACATGTGTAAACGTCTTGGCAAAAATCCAGCAGATGATGAAATAATTGAGTTTGATTTCACTGATCAGGATTTTGTCGAAGCGTATTTTGAAGAGATTAATCATCGCTATGAGGAAATCGGTGTAGATTTTTGGTGGATTGATTGGCAACAAGGTACAGTTTCTAGAATGGAAGGTTTAGATCCATTATGGGCGCTTAACCATTTCTATTACTTGGATAGTTGCAAATCTGAATTTATTGATAATGAAGCTGGTGAAAGAGGATTAACTTTCTCACGTTATGCTGGGTTAGGAAGCCATAGATATCCAGTTGGATTCTCAGGCGATACAGTTATAAGTTGGGAGAGTTTAGATTTCCAACCTTACTTCACTGCGACTGCAAGTAATGTAGGTTACACTTGGTGGAGTCACGATGTTGGTGGTCACTTCTTAGGGGTCAAGAATGACGAACTTACATCACGTTGGGTACAGTACTCTGTATTTTCTCCAATATTTAGATTACATAGTAGTGATAATCCATTTATGTCCAAAGAACCTTGGAACTATAGTGAGCCGTTCGAGACCATTATTTCTGAGTCAATGCGTTTGAGACAAAGGTTGATTCCATATCTTTACACAATGAACTATATGACAGCCTTGAATAACAAAGCCTTGGTTATGCCAATGTATTACGTTCATCCAGATAAAGAAGAAGCCTATCACGTGCCAAACGAGTATTACTTCGGTTCTGAATTAATTGCCTGTCCAATAACTAGTCCAATAGATCCAGAGACTCAAGTAGCTAAATTCTCAGTGTGGTTGCCAGAAGGTGAATACTTCGATATTTTCAACCATCGTTATTATAGGGGTGATAAAAATATAAATGTTTATAGAAATATTTATGATATCCCTGTATTTGCCAAAGCTGGCGCAATCTTGCCCTTAGATAATGCAGAGAAGTTAGAAAATGGTACTGCAAATCCAGAGAATTTATTATTAAAAGTATTTACTGGTGCTGATGGCGAGTTCAACTTAATTGAAGATAATTACGAGCTAATTGACCCAAGTGAAAATGACTACGCTTGTACAGAGGTCAAATATATCTACAATAATGGTGTAAATTCAGTTCTCTCAGTCGACTTAAGTGGAGATTTTGCTGCAATTCCAGCAAATAGAAATATAACAGTAGAGTTAGTTGGTGTGAGCGATACAGATGTGTACTTAAGCGGTGAATTATTTACTAATACAGAATATAGAGAAGATAGACAAAGCTTGCTAGTTAATCTTGGACAGATTGGCAATGAAGCTTTTGAGCTAGTATTTACTAATAGCAAAATAGCAGAAGTTTCTGATGAAGCTGCGTTAGAAGAGGTGTTCAATATTCTTAATAGAATGCAAATCAATAATGAAATGAAACGTAGAATTTTCAACGAATATAGACGTAATGGTAATAGCAATAAGACCTTGAGCAATCTCTATGCAAGTGATTCAGAGCGAAAAGTTATAGATGTTCTTGCAGAATTGTTCTATGCAGGGGTTTAGTTATGTTACTAGAGTGACAGCTTTCTGTTATACTTAAGAACTAGATATTATTTAAAGTGCTCTTAGATAACTGTGGTTTAAAAGTTAGCTGCAGATGATTTAAGAGCATCTTTTTAGGATTTATTATGCAGATCAATAGTTAGGAGACAAAATGGAGAAAACGAAGTTGAATACAAATGAAGTTATGAGTGAGTCAGTTCAGTCAAAATCAAAACGTAAAGCTAGCATAGGATACTTGAAAATTTTGTTGGCAGGTATGATCTGGGGTACAGGTGGTTACTATGTTATGCAGATGAATAGGCTTGGTGGTGATCCGACCATAACTGCATTTACTAATCATATTTTTGCCCTGATTCCAATTGCTATAGTTATGCTAATTACTAGAGGAAAAGAAGCGTTCAAGATTTCTAAGCAAGGTTTAATTTTTGCCATAATTATGGGTGTTTTTACCAAGGCACTATTTAAGCTGGCCTATGACACCTCAGTTAGTCAGGTAGGGCAGAGTACAGGTGCAGTCTTACTTTATACAGCTCCAATATTTATTGCAATCATGTCAGTAATTTTTTTGAAAGAAAAAATAAGATTCAGCAATTATATAGCTTTAGCACTCAACCTAATTGGTGTATTTCTTATGGTAACCGGTGGTAATATACATGAGTTGAAATTACAACCTTTGGGAGTAGTTTTAGGAATTACAGCAGCAGCTTTACACGCCTTGAATACAATTTTAGGAAGATTAGCAGGTAAAGGCGATAACCCACTGACTACAAGCTTCTACATGTTATTGTCTAGTAGTATATTTTTACTCTTTTTCGCAAAACCATGGCAAGCAGAAACAATAGAACTACTAAAAAACGGCAACTTCTTATTCTGGGCACTGGTTAGCTCATTTTTGACAGGAGCAGCCGCTAATATGTTGTATCTAGGTGGTTTATCCCATGACATCGATACTTCTAAAGCTCCTATATTCTCATCTGTTGAGGTAATCATTGCTGTTCTGATGGGAGTAGTTTTATTAAATGAAAACATAAATTTAGTGGGAATTTTTGGTATCATCTTAATGGTAGTTTCTATTCTTCTAATGAACTTAAAGAAGAACAAGAATGTGGAATAATTAGTTTTATAATGAAAAAAATAAAAAACAAAAAGTAGGAGGAGTAATTAATATGGTAAAGAAATTTATAAATGCAGTAATTTACAGACATCCAGAAGCTAATGAAATTTTGGTAGAAGATGGTAAATTTAAAGCAATTGGTACTAATCTTGGAGAAGCAGATGAGATCATTGATTTAGAAGGCAAATTTGTATTGCCACCTTATGTAGACTCACATTTGCATTTAGATTATGTGTATACACTCAGTGATATGGCTGAGATTGGTGCATCTTCAGGTACTTTATTCGAAGCTATAGAGCTATGGCCAAAATACAAGAACCAAAGAATGACCATGGATAGTGTTAAACGTTTAGCTAAGAAAGGTATTCTTGATGAAGTTTCTCAAGGTACACAATATATTAGAGCTCAAACAGACGTAACTGATCCAGAATTCAAAGGCCTAAAAGCTATGCTTGAACTCAAAGAAGAGATGAAAGATATTGTAGATATTCAAGTTGTCGCTTTCCCACAAAATGGTATGTATGCTTACAGAACTGAAGATGGGGTAATTGGTAGGGACTTAGTTGAAGAAGCTCTGAAAATGGGTGCAGACGTTGTCGGTGGTATTCCACACTACGAACCTGCAAGAGAATTCGGCGAAAAATCTGTTCACGATATTGTTAATCTAGCTGTTAAATATGATAAATTAATCGACTCACATACAGACGAGACAGATGACGATCAAGCTAGATTTGTTGAGTTGCTTAACGCTTTAGCCTGGATGGAAGGTATTGGCGAGAAGACAACTGCTTCCCATGTAGTTTCATTCGGTACAAATAATAATGCCTACGTTTATAGAATGTTAGACTGGTTCAAGAAATCAGGTATTAATATTGTTTCTAACCCTACAGAGAATGCATATCTTCAAGGTCGTTTAGATACAGACAATAAGTTCAGAGGTATTACAAGAATCAAGGATTTAACAGAAGCAGGAGTAAACGTATCATTCGGACAAGATTCCATTAATGATGCTTGGTACCCAATGGGTAGTGGAAACTTGATGAATGTCCTAGACAACGGTATTCACCTAGCTCAAACAATGAGTCACGCAGAAGTTGATAGAGCTTTTGACTACATTACTTATAATGGTGCTAAGACTTTACATATCCATAATGAATATGGTATTGAAGAGGGCAAGAGAGCTAACTTTATTGTTCTAGATGGAGATAGTGCCTGGGACTCAATTAGAAGAAGAGTTCAAGTATTGGCATCTGTTCGTGATGGTGAATTCTTGTTCAAGAAGAAAGCCACAGAGTTTGATGTAGCTTTGGATATGGATAGATTTTAGTGATATATTCATGCTGATAAAAAATACTAGACTAATTACAAATTTAAATATATAAATATAAGAAATAAAACGGCTGCTAAAAAGTAGCCGTTTTATTAAGTTATACTAAGTCATAAGACTTCTGAAAGTGATTAAATTTTAGTTGGAGAAAATAAAAATGGGTAAGACATTAAAAAATGAGGCGATGAAAGGTTATATATTAATACTTTTATCGGGTATTCTTTGGGGAACAGGTGGTTATTGGGTTATCCAATTAAACGCATTTGGTGTTGGACCTGCTATGACTTCACTTTCGGCACACCTTTTATCATTGATTCCTATTGGATTAACTATCTTACTCAAGAAAGGTATTTCCGGTTTTAAAATATCCAAACGTGGACTAATTTTTGCAATAGTTCTAGGAATATTTGGCAAAGGTATTTTAAAAATAGCTTATGATGCTGCTACTATTGAGGTTGGACAAAGTACTGCTTGCGTTTTATTGTACACTGCTCCTATTTTTGTAACTGCTCTGTCAGTAATCTTTTTGAAGGCTAAAGTTCGTTGGAATACCTATATAGCTTTGGCTTTGAACCTACTTGGAGTAATTTTAATCGTTACTGGAGGTAATTTTAGAGAATTTAACTTAAGTAGCTGGGGAATTATTTTAGGCTTAATTTCAGCCTTTACCTATGCCTTGAATACTATCTTGGGTAGAGCTGCAGGTGAAAATGCAGATCCTCTGGTAGCGTCCTTTTATATGATGTTGACTAGTACTACATTTTTATTTTTTGTAGCTAAACCTTGGCAGATGACGAATTTAGGCGTTATATTCAATGGCAAGTTCATTTTCTGGGCAGTTATAAATTCAGTTCTGACCGCTGCTGTACCTAATATGATTTACCTGCAAGGCTTGTCATATGATATAGAAGTTCCAAAAGCAGGAATAATTTCATCAGTTGAGGTAATAGTTGCAACATTTATGGGTGTGTTCTTGCTAGGTGAAAATATGAACTTAGTAAGTGTTTTGGGACTTTTTATAATGCTTAGCTCAATAGTTTTACTTAATTCAAAAGTAGAAGAAGCCTAGTAAAGTTGGCAAAAACCTAGTTATTGAACTGCCCCCCCTGAATCTGGAATATGGATGAAGGGGGTTTTCTATAGTCTGACAAAGCGAGACATTTTATTGGATTTACTCAAGGAACTGTGACATACTTTTTACTATAAAATTAGGTATTCAACTAAATTAAGGAGATACTAAACAAAATTCAAGATAATTATAATAATTTTAATAATAATCAATATTCTAATAATGATGGATTTTATCCAGGCTATGCCGTAAACAATGGAGTCTCATACTTTGACGGCGGCTTGTTTGAGTTGGTAGTATTACGCATTATAGGGACAATAGTTACAGTTTTAAGTTTAGGTATATTGTTACCTTGGGCATATTGTAGGGTATATAGCTGGGAGGCAAAGCATACAGTAATTGACGGAAGAAGATTAGTGTTTACAGGAAGTGCAGTAGGTCTCTTTGGGCAATGGATTAAATGGCTAATTTTATCTTTCATAACCTTTGGTATTTATGGTTTCTGGGTAAATATTAAATTGAAAAAATGGAGAACTAAACATACTCACTTTGTGAATTAAAAATTTCTTAGAACTTTTAATTTTTTAGATAAAGGCAAAAGACTTGGACAGTAAGAAAGGATAGCAATGGGCAGGGAAAATATTGCACTAGGTATAATCGCTCACGTTGATGCGGGCAAGACAACTCTGTCTGAATCTATTCTTTATCATGCTGGAGTAATTAGGGAAAAAGGTCGTGTTGATCATGGTGATGCTCACCTAGACACAAATAGCCTGGAGAGACAGCGAGGAATTACAATCTATTCTAAGCAGGCATTTTTTCAACTAGGTAATAAAGACTTTTATCTCTTAGATACACCTGGGCACGTAGATTTCACCACCGAGATGGAAAGAGTTTTGTTTGTCCTGGACTATTGCATATTAATAATTAGTGCGCCAGAATCCGTTAGCCCTAAAGTCAAAGATTTATGGGAGCTTCTAAAATACTATCAAGTGCCAACTTTTATTTTTGTCAATAAAATGGACCAAGATGGCATGGATAGAGACAAAATTTTTGCAGAAATACAGAATGAATTAGGTAGTAGGTGCATTGCCTTCCCTGATAATCTCGGAAATTTCACTGATGAGCAATGGGAAGATATTGCTGTCAATGATGAGCTTTTGCTAGGTAAATATCTGGAAGCAAAAGCAATAGAAGTACAAGACATTGCTAGACTTATCAAAGAACGTAAACTTTTCCCAGTGTACTTCGGTTCTGCACTAAAAGAGTTAGGCATAGAGACTTTCTTAAATGCCATGAAAAGTTACATGAAGCCTAGAGAATATCCACGAGAGTTTGGCGCACGAGTATTTAAGATTAGTCGAGATGAGCAAAATGCTAGATTGACCTGGATGAAAATTACTGGTGGTAGACTTGAGACCAAGAAGAACCTTGAATATCCTGCTTTAACTAATGATAGTGCTGAGAATCAGGATGAGTCAGAGCAGAACAAATTGATTAGCGAGAAAGTCGAGCAAATCAGAGTCTATTCAGGCACTAAATATGAAGCAATCCAAACTGCAGAAGCTGGTGCAGTCGTTGCAGTAACTGGATTAAAAGATTCATATATAGGTTTAGGTATTGGTGGAGAACAAGAACGTTTAAATGCTACCAATAGTCCAGTTTTAAAATACAAAATAATTCTTACGGATGGAGAAGATGCTTATAGAGCATTTAAGTTGTTGAGGACATTTGAAGATCAAGATCCTTCACTTAATTTCCAGTATGAACAAAAAGCACAAGAAATAACTGTTAATATCATGGGGCAGGTGCAAATGGAGACCTTGCAGAGTAGAGCTCAAGAGGAATTTAACCTAGCTATTGATTTCTCCGATCCTAATGTAATTTATAAAGAAACTATAAGAGAGCCTGTATTCGGTATTGGGCACTTCGAACCACTGAGACATTACGCTGAAGTAATTGTGAAACTTGAGCCTTTGGAAAGAGGCAGTGGAATTGTTATAGAGAATCAGTGCTCTAGAGATACACTCAAGGCTAATTGGCAGAGTTTAATCCTTTCAACTCTCAAGAGTAAACGACACAAGGGAGTGCTGACTGGTAGTGATCTCACCGATGTGAAAATCACTCTCATGCATGGTATTGCTCATGAGAAACATACTTCAAGTGGTGACTTTAAACAGGCGAGTATACGTGCAGTCAGACAAGCTTTGATGCAGGTAGATTCTGTTTTGCTAGAACCAATGTATGAGTTAAACTTGAACATTCCTCAGAATTACTTGGGCAAAGTCATGACAGAAATTGACCTCTTAGGTGGAATTTTAGATGCACCTGAAATTGAGGGAGATTTAGCTACGGTTAGAGGAAGTATTCCTGCAAAAAATTTAGGAGAATTTACCAGAGACCTGCAAGCATATACTGGAGATGAAGCGAGAATTTCTTTCAAGTTAGGGGGATACTCTGAGGTAAAAGCTGCGGAGTCAATAGTTGAAGCACATAATTATGACCCAGAAGCAGACTTGAACAACCCTGTAGATTCTGTCTTTTGTGCGAATGGAGCAGGATTTATTGTGCCGTGGAATGAGGTGGAAGAATTTTTTCACTCCAAAGATAAACTTAGAGAATTTAAGTTGGCTGAATTAAATGACAAGAATTTCTCGAAGACATATCCAACAGCAACCATTATTCAAAATCCGTTAAAAGGCACTTCCAAGGAAGCTGGTATAGATCACGCCGAGCGCCAAAGACGCATAGTCAAAGAGGATAATGAACTTAAACAGATTTTTGAGAGAACCTATGGGGCAGTAGATAAGCCTAAGAAGAGAACTAGGCAGAGAGAGAGTAGAGCTACAAAAACTGCTGCGAGAAATTTCAGCGATAAAGAGAAAGCTGCCTTAGCTAATAAACTTAATGAGGGACAAAAGTCTTATCTATTAGTTGATGGATATAATGTTTTGCATGCTTTGCCAGAACTCAAGAAGTTATCTGAGACTGATATTAATGCTGCTCGAGACAAGTTAATTGATATTCTCATTAATTCCCAAGGGTTCAGGTCGGAGAAGGTCATCTTAGTATTCGATGCTTACAAGGTCAGAGGTGGTCGAGAAAGTGTGGAAGATTATTCAGGGCTATCCGTTGTCTACACAAAAGAAGCCGAAACAGCAGATAAGTATATTGAACGAGCTACACATGAGAAAGTTAAGCAGAATGCTATTGTTAGGGTTGCTAGCTCTGATGCTTTGGAGCAGGCAATTGTGTTCGGTGCTGGAGCTCTTCGTATGTCAGCAAGGGAGTTTTGGTTGCATATTGCTGCTGTCGAGGATGAGATTAGGGAGATGTTGTATGGATTCCACCCCAATTCGATAGAAAAATCAACTCCAGGTTGATAAAATTTTCAAAAACTAAATTACCAGTCGCTTTTTAAAAAATTTTAATCGCATATAATTAAAGATAATAAAATAGTTGTAAAGATAAATTTATCTAAATAACATAAAAACTCATAAGACAGGAACAAAAACCAGCGAGGAATGGTTCTAGATCCACCTAGAAAAGGAGAAAACCATGAGAAAAAGCGACTTAAATACAAAAACAAATCAGCTTTCTCAAGAAAGTTTAAAAGCAAAAGCGAATCAACCTACTCAAAAATCTTTACACAAAAAAGATACTTCAACCAAGAAAACTTTAATTAGTCAATTCTATAGAAATAATAGAAAATATTATGCTGCCTCAATAGTGACAGCAATACTATCAGCATCATTAGGAATTATCTTATCTTGGATATTGCAACAATTAGCTGACGTGGCGACCAATTCTTCGTTATTAAGTTTCCAACAGGTGATGATAGCTTTGGCAATATTTGTGCTATTCGTAGTAGTTATTGAATTTAGCGATGCTCGCATATTTCCTAAATATGTAAGAAACGCATCTGTTAATTACAAGAATTACATTTTGGCAAGAGTTATGAACAAAGGCATTACAGATTTCAGTAGCGAAGATTCATCGAGATATGTTACAACGTTGACTACAGATGCTACCTCAATAGAAGATAAGTACATTAAGAGCAACATTAACATTTTGACATATGTAGTTAATTTCTTTGGTGCCTTGGGAATGATGATTTATTACTCACCATTATTGACTTTAGTTTCTGCAGTCTTAACGGTCTTGCCAATCATTGCTTCCATGATTACAGGTAACAAATTAATCGAGGTAGAGAAAAATATTTCTCAGAGAAATGCGGGTTTTATTGCTACAATTTCAGACTTTACCAAAGGTTTCCCACTTGTCAAAAACTTCAAGGCAGAAGCTCCAGTGCTAGATAATCTTTTGAAAAGCAATATAGAACTAGAAAATGATAAGGAATCTGGATATATAACTAAACTTAATGTAAGAGCAATTTCTGGTATCGCGGGAATAATTTCTCAACTAGGTGTAGCTTTGTTTTCCGTTTACTTAGTTCTACAGAATGATGGTTTCACTCTAGGTATGATGATAGTTTTCGTTAACCTAATGAATTATATAATTCAGCCTATAGCTAATCTTCCTGGAATTATTTCTGAGAGAAAAGCAGCCTTAGCTCTGGTAGAAAAAGCTGCTGACCTTATTGACTCAAATGCAGTTGTTGAAGGCGATAAAGACCTAGGAAAGTTACAAAATTCAATTAGCTTAGAAGATGTACACTTCGCCTATGAAGAAGATAGGACAATTCTCAAAAATGTTAATCTGCAGTTCAAAAAAGGCAAAAGTTACGCCCTAGTCGGAGCGAGTGGCTCTGGTAAATCAACGTTGCTTAAGCTATTAATGAGCGAAGTTAGACCAGATGCAGGCAGAATTCTCTATGACGATATAGATTTAAATATTGCTAGACTTGACTCAGTTTACGAAGAAATTAGTATGATCCAACAAAATGTATTTATCTTCAATGCTTCAATTTTAGATAACATTACAATGTTCCAGGATTTCCCTGCAGCTGAAGTTCAAGAAGTTATTAGGAGATCTTCTTTGGATAAATTAATTGCAGAGAAGGGTATGGATTACCTTTGTGGTGAAAATGGTAAAAATCTCTCCGGTGGTGAGAAGCAAAGGATTTCTATAGCGAGAGCCTTGTTCAAAGATTCATCAATAATTCTAACTGATGAAGCTACTTCTTCCTTGGACAAAGAAACTAGTTACCAAATTACCAAGGATATTCTGGGCTTGACTGAGAAGACAAGGATTATGGTTACCCATACTTTGGATGAAAGCTTATTGAAAATGTATGATCAGATAGTAGTTCTTAGAGATGGAAAAGTAGTAGAACAAGGAAGTTTCGAAGAGTTACTTGCTAATGACAATTACTTCAAGAGCTTCTATAGCATATCCTAATTTTGTGTAACTCAACAAAATTTCTCCAACATATCTATTAGCAAAAACAAAGAAGCTCAACCTACAAGTTGAGCTTCTTCATTCTTTTAATATAAAAACTACATTGAGATATTAATGATATTTAGATTAAATATTTCTTTGTTCCTTATTTCTAAGTATCTTACGTGAGGTGTTTCTTGGGAAAGGTTCTGTACGTAGGACTATATTTTTAATTTTCTTGAAGTTTTGTAGTTCTTTATTGGTTTTGTCTACTGCTGCTTTGACTATTTCTCTGGCAAGATTTCCTGTTAATATGTCAATGTCTATATCTCTAGTATTCAATTCTAGAACTTTAGCGAGTTCGTCAGTATTAGGGAATACCTCTGCAGTAATAATTTGCTCGCCATATTCATCTCTTTCGCCATAGACAACTACTTCTTCTATAATTTTTTCTTTGAGAAGTACGAATTCAATTTCTTCAGGGAAAATATTTTTACCGTTTTTGGTAACAATAATGTTTGCCTTACGACCAGTAATATAGATGAAACCTCTATCATCAATATAGCCGTAGTCACCTGTATGGTAAAACCCCTCTGAGTCAATAGCTTCTGCAGTTTTCTCAGGATCTTTGTAGTAACCGAGCATGACGTTTGGTCCACGGGCAATAATTTCTCCGACACCATTCTCATCTTCGTTGATTATTTTAACTTCGACATTTGGTGCTGGTAAACCAGCTGATGCGTGCTCTTTGTAATCAGGGCGGTTATTAGAAATTAGAGGGGCGCACTCAGTTACGCCATAACCTTGAATTGCTGTAATTCCCCAGTCATTGAAATCTGCTAAAATTTGAGGCTCAATCGCTGCACCACCACAGACGAGTAAGCGTAAATGTCCACCTAAACCCTCATGGATTTCTGCGAAAATTTTATCGCTGAAATTTAGTTTAATTTTATTTAAGGCTTTTGCCAAAGTTAAACCTAGTTTGTACTTCTTAGCTATCTTAGCGTTGCCTGTAGCTTTACGTAAAATTGTTTTGTGTAGATTTTCTAACAACAAAGGAACTGCAATTAGGACTGAAGTTTTGGATTGCTTTAAGTTTTTGGCAATATAGCGTAAACCATCATTAATTGCAATTTTGCAACCAATTGATAGTGGTAGAAGGAAACCTCCTGTAGATTCGAAGCTGTGATGAAGTGGGAGAACTGACAAAAGAGTATCGTTTTTATCAAAATATACAGTTTGACAAACGTTGTACAAGTTGACGCATAGGTTATCGTGACAGAGCATTACAGCTTTTGATTTAGCAGTTGTACCAGAAGTGAAGAGTAATACTGCTAAAGCACGAGGATCAATAAGCAAGTTATCGTATTGTGTATTTCCGTTTTCTCTTATTGAATTTCCGGTATTAATTAAGTCCCAGAAGAAGAATAGATCTTTGTCCGCACCTGCCAAGCTAGAGCTTTTCTCTGTTGGCAAGTCATAAGAAATTAAATTTTTGATTTGCTTAATATTATCAGCAATGTTTATTAATTTATCCTCTTGTGAGCGTGAGAAGAATATTGTGTTTGCACCTGAACGGTTGATCAAGTTTTCAACTTCATTAGCAGGGAGCTCTTTGTCCATTGGTACAATAACAGCCAACCCACAGACAGTTGCCAGATAAGTAACATACCACTCGTAGCGAGTCTCTGCGAGGATAATTACTTTATCATCTTTCTCTATGCCTAAGTTGAGCAGAGCGGATCCCAAAGCTTTACGATCCTCATTAACTTGTCGATATGTTAGAGCACGATACTCATCATCTGGATTTGTTTTGAAATTAATTGCCTCTTCAGATCTAGGATCTAATTCACGTAGGGCAACTGGATCTTTGAGTAGAAAGGCATTTCCATCTGCATATAAGTTTGCACTTCTCTCTATCATTTCTCGTAAATCTCTTGATCTATAGGATTCATGTAATGGATATGCATATATTTTTTCGTCGTTTTGGAACATGGTTCACCTTCTTTCTGGTAGGAAAATTATCTTAAATTCGTAGGTCTTTAATTTACTAAAGTATTTATTGTTAATGTTTAAAATATTCTAAATATAATTATAACAAATTACTTTGACTGTCAAAGTAATTTTCTCGCGAAATAAAACTCCATACTCACAAATTCATGAAAATTTAATAAATATGGAGTTGGGTTTTATCACTTAATCTTAAACGTTTCTTTGATGTCTGTTACGTAAGATCTTGTTAGAAGTATTTCTTGGGAAAGGTTCTGTTCTAATATGGAAATCACGAACCTTTTGTTGTGTGTTTAATTCTTTATTAGAATTTTTAATAGCTTGATCTATAGCTTCCTTAACTTCTGGAGCATTAAGATCTGTTGTTCCAAGTACAGATTTAACATAATCAGCATCTGGGAAAACTTCTGCAGTAATAATTTGCTCTGCTTTCTCATCACGCTCACCATAAACTACAACTTCTTTGATAATTTCGTTACGTTCTAGTACGAATTCGACTTCTTCAGGGAAGACATTTTCACCATTTTTGGCAACAATGATATTTGCTTTACGACCTGTGATGAAAATGAAACTTCTGTTGTCAATGTAGCCGTAGTCACCAGTGTGATAGAAACCTTCTGCGTCAATAGCTTCTGCGGTTCTTTCAGGATCTTGGTAGTAGCCTAACATAATGCTTGGACCTCGACCGATAATTTCTCCAATACCGTTAGCATCTTTGTTAATGATTTTAGCTTCTATTGATGGGATTGGTAAACCAGCAGAGGCTGAGTCGTAGTACTTCTCACGGTTTAGAGCAAATATAGGTGATGACTCAGTCAGACCATATCCTTGAATTGCAGCAAAACCTAGATCATTGAAAAAGTCCAAAATTTTGGGTTCAATAGCCGCACCACCGATAATGATGTGTGTCAATTTGCCACCAAACATATCGTGAACGGATTTGAAGACTTTTTTGCGGATATCAATACCAAATTTTCTTAGGAAACGGGTTAGTTTCAAACCAAATGAGAATTTCTTGGCTAATTTAGGATCAGCGTTTAGTTTGCCTTGAATTGTTTTGTAGATGGCTTCAAGGATTGCTGGAACCATTAGAAACAATGTTACTTTTGCTTGGGCTGCATTTTTGACTATGTGTCGCAGACCATCTCCGACTGCAATTGCATTACCTAAATAGACTTGAATAATAAATCCACAAGTAGCTTCATAGGTATGATGCAAAGGTAAAATTGATAAGCAAGTAGCTTCTTTTAGGTCAACCATTCGTGGGGCATCATTAACTACAGTACAGATGTTTTTGTGACTGAGCATGACTGCTTTGGATTTCGATGTTGTACCAGATGTGAAAAGCAAAATACTAAATGCTTCAGGATCTATTTCTAGCTCGTCATAGGATTTATCTTGCTCTCTAATCGAGTAACCTTTTGCCAGTGCGTCCCAAAAATAAACTTCAGTATTATCATTACCTTCTGCTTTCTCAGGAACATAATCCATATTGATGAAGTTTTTGACAAAATCAATCTTACCTAAGTTGGCCTCGATTTTTTCAGAAGTGGCTTTGGAATAGATTACGGTGCTGCATTTAGATCTCTCAAGGTTATTAAGAATCTCAGCTGCGCCCAAGTTTTTGTCAAGTGGCACAACAATAGCTAAACCATTAACTGTTGCAAGATACGCTATATACCACTCATAGCGTGTTTCAGCGACTATTGCGACTTTATCACTTGCTAGAATGCCTAAAGACTTTAAATAAGAACCAAAAGCTCTGACATCACTTGCATATTGTTTGAAGCTAATAGATCTATACTCATCGTTAGGGTTTGGTTTATACGCTAACGCAGCTTCAGACTTAGGCTCTACTTCACGTAGCGCAACCGGATCCTTGACTAAAAAAGCTGATCTTTCTCCGTATAACTCTTCTGATGTATTTAGCATTTCACGTAAATCTCTAACTTGGCGTAAGTCCATAAGAGGATATTTATAAATACCGTATGACATACAATACTCCTTAAAATTACAATTTAGTACTTAAAATTGGATATATATTAATCTTTAGTTTTTCTGGAATCAACTAATTTTATTGAATTTATTGATCCTATATTGACTTAATTAATTCTCAGGTTTTGCAGGCTCGACTGTATCAACATTTCTTTGAGCTTTGTTTCTTAGAAGCTTTCTGGATGTGTTTCTTGGGAACGGTTCATCTCTTAGCTCTAAAGCCTTGACACGCTTGTAAGGAACTAGGTTTAGATTCGCCGAATTAATAACTTCGTGAACCCTTTTCCTTACTTTATCTGAGGTCAAAGCTTCGCCTTTAAGATGAGGGTCTTTCTCAATAACTTCTGCATTTGGATAAACTTCTGCAGTGATAACTTGATCACCGGAAGCGTCACGCTCTCCATAAACGACTATTTCAGCGATTATTGGATCTTCTTGTTGCATGATAGACTCAATCTCTTCTGGGAAGATGTTTTTACCATTTTTGGTAACAATTATATTGGCTTCACGACCTGTAATGTAGACGAAATTTCTATCATCTATATATCCATAGTCTCCAGTGTGATAGAAGCCGTCTGCGTCAATAGCTTTTCTTGTTAAAGCTTCATCTTGATAGTAGCCAATCATTATACTTGGACCACGGCCAATGATTTCACCTATACCTCTGTCATCTGGATTAATGATCTTGACTTCAGTACTTGGCATTGGCAATCCTGTAGCTGCACCTTCATGATAATATGGTCTGTTAACTGCGAAAATTGGAGAGGATTCAGTTAATCCATAGCCTTGGAAAGCATTTAAGCCCCACTCATTTAACTCACGTAGGATTTGTGGTTCTATTGCTGCACCACCACAAATTATGTAACGTAACTTACCACCAAAAGTATCGTGGATGTTTTTAAACACTTTTTTACGAATATCAACGTTGAAACGGTTTAAGAATCTTGTAACTCTTACGGCTAGGTTAAATTTCTTTTCTAAGTTTTCGTCAGCTTCAATTTTTTTCTTTACTTGTTTATATATAGTTTCTAATAGCAAAGGTACTGCAATCATGACTGTTACTTGAGCTTGTTGCATGTTGTGGGTAATATGACGCAGACCATCACACATAGCAACTGTACCGCCAAAATAATGTGGGATTAAAAATCCAGCTGTTGCTTCATAGGTATGGTGCAGTGGCAATACGGAAAGGACAGAGTCATTCTCGTCAAACTGAATCATTCTAACTGAGTCCATAATGTTGGTGATTAAATTTTTGTGGCTGAGCATTACCGCTTTGGCAGTTGATGTGGTTCCTGATGTGAAGAGTAGTACTGCTAGAGCCTCTCTATCTATAGGGAGTTTGTCATATTCAAAGTTAGCCTTGTCACGGAGCAAATTACCTTCGTCAATTAAATCCCAGAAGAAGTCTAACTTGGCACCTTCAGGCAAAGCGGCCTTAGTTTCTTCACTTGGTAAATCATAAGAGATGAAATGCTTAGCGAATTTCAGATTGTCCTTAATAGCTTTAAGCTTGCTTTCTTGCTTGCGCGTGAAGAAAATAGTGCTTGCTTCAGATCTATTGAGTAAGTTTTCTAACTCATTCTCCATTAAAGCTATATCCATAGGGCAGACAACAGCGAGCCCAGAAACAACAGTTAAATAGCTAACATACCATTCGTAACGAGTCTCGGATAAAATTACAACTTTTTCATTCATATTGAGACCTTGATTGTGCAAAGATGTTCCAAGTGCAAGTCTGTCATTATTGAACTCTGAGTAGCTTATACCTCGATATTCATCCTTAGGATTGATTTTGAATTTCTGTGCCTCTTCCGATCTAGGGTCAAGTTCACGCAAAGCTACAGGATCTTTGAGAAAATAGGCATTTCTGTCTGCAAATTTCTCAGCGCTGTTCTCAGCCATTTCACGTAAGTCATTCAATTCTGTAACTTGGTGTAAAGGATATTTATATATTCTTTCATCATTTCTAAACATAATTTTCTCCATAAGTTTTTGTAAATTAACTGTTTTAATTGCTCTTTCAGAGATTATCTAAGTGCTCCCTAAGAGCTCAACGCCTTTTGTTGTTTTATTTTTAAATTTATTTTCTAATTTTAATTAATGCTTTAAGTGAATCGTGTGTATCTTGCTTTTTGTATTTGATTTCTAGATTACCAGATTCGATTAAATTATCTAAGAATTTAATGTAGACTGCAAGGTAATAATGTTCGTTAGTCTCTTCAACTATAGTTGCCTCGACTGAAACTAGATCGCCTTTGATAAGTTCACTAGTGTAATTAATTTCGAAACTATCTATATCTAAGCCTAAATTGAGAAAGTCCACAACGTTTATAACCATATTTATATAGCGTGTATTGTTTACGTGGTTATTGGCATCTAGATCACTGTAACCGATTAGGTGTTTGTAGCTAATTTTATTGTCAGTTTCTGGTAAAGCTATTTTAATGCTTTTTAGTTTTGCTTTTGTAGTTTTGATGGGGAGGATGAACGGGTTCTCTTTGTTTGCGATTATCTCGTTACTTGGAATAATTGTCCTCGAGTTTAGATCCATAATTGACCAGAAACTTCTAGCGGCAATTATTGCCTCATTATTCTCATTAATGACCAAGAATTCACGGTAAAAACCAACAGAACTTTGTTTGGATTGCCAGGTGTATACTGTAATATCATCATATTTATTAGGCAGATCTTTAATATCTAGAGCAATTCTATTTAATATCCAAGTCTGGTTTTTATCACGCATGTCAGCATAATGGATGCCAACGCTTTCGCTGTGCTCACCTGCAATTGCTTCGAAAAAAGAAAAGATATACGCTAAATGAACTTTATTTTTGTTGTCGCTCTGACTAGATTCAATATGAAATTTTTGGTAAGTAAGCAGATTCTTTTGGGCAAAGTAATCCTCAATATTTCCAGAGCTTAAGTATTCTTCATCAGAGCTACAGCCATTGTTAGTAGCTACTTGCTGGAGAGCTTTCCTAAATTCTTCAAGATTATTTAGCTTCATACGTCGATTCCTCTAAATTAAAATACTAATGAGAATTCTAACATAGAGTGAATGCTATTAGTGTTGGTTTGCACTCACTTCACAATTGTTAAAGAAAATGTAAAATATCCGCACCGCACTAATCTCCAGAAATTATTGCTAAAATTATTATGGTAAAATATAATTAAACAAGGGAAACAAAACTCTTCTTTAATTTTTAAGATAGGAGGTTACTTATGGATCAAGCTTGGATTTTTTGGTTAGTTTTAAGTCTGATATTTTTAGCAGTTGAACTGGGAACAGTTGCACTTGTAAGTATCTGGTTTGTACTAGGAAGTGTAGTTGCTTTATGTGCTGCTCTTGCAGGCATGAGTCTAACTTGGCAAATAGTTCTGATGCTAATTGTTTCTGGAATAGGTTTAATAATTTTCTTGATGGTTAAAGATAAGCTAAACATTGGCAAAAATTCACATGTCCCAACTAATTTAGATGCTCTAATTGGCGAAGAAGCTGTTGTAATTGAAAAGATTAATGCACTAGATAATAAAGGTTTGGTAAGGGTAAAAGGCAGAGAATGGAGAGCGGTTGCAAACCCAGAATCTGAGGAAATAGAAGTAGGCGAGATAGTTAAAATTCTATCTATACAAGGTGTTAAATTAATAGTTTCGAAGTAAAAAAGAGAAACAGAAACAAAAGTAAAAAGAAACACAAACAAAGAGCGAGAAGCAAAGGAGGTAATTAATGAGTTTATTAATATTTGGAATAGGTGCCATGGATATATTCCTCTTAATACTATTAGTATTGGTAGTATATTTGGTTTTATCCTGTGTAAAGATTGTTCCACAAGCACACGTTAAGATTATTGAGAGATTGGGATCATACCTGACAACTTGGGAGGCAGGCTTGCACTTCAAGATGCCTTTTGTTGATAAGGCGGTGCATACAGTATCTCTCAAGGAGCAAGTTGCAGACTTTAATCCGCAAGCAGTTATTACCAAAGATAACGTTACGATGAGAATTGATACAGTTATTTTCTACCAAGTAACAGATCCTAAATTGTTTACTTATGGTATAGACAATCCAATCAATGCTATTGATAATTTATCATCAACAACCTTACGTAATATTATTGGTGATTTGGAACTTGATGAGACTTTGACATCTAGAGATGTTATTAATACTAAGATGCGTGAAATTCTTGATGATGCTACAGATCCATGGGGTATCAAAGTCAATAGAGTTGAGTTGAAGAATATTTTGCCACCTCCAGAGATACAAGATGCAATGGAGAAGCAGATGAAGGCTGAGCGTGAGAAACGTAAGAGTGTCTTGATTGCCCAAGGTGAAAAAGAATCTGCAATTCTAAGAGCTGAAGGTGAAAAAGAATCTGCAGTCTTGAGAGCGGAGGCTAACAAGGAATCACAAATTCGTATAGCTGAAGGTGAAGCTCAAGCTATTCTAAAAGTTTACGAAGCACGTGCTCGAGGTATGGAATTACTTAAGGCTGCTAAAGCTGATGAAGCCGTTCTAAGCCTACGTGCTATGGAAGCTATGGAGAAAGTTGCTGACGGTAGAGCAACTAAGATTATCGTTCCATCAGAGTTGCAAAATATGGCAGGTTTAGTTTCTGCAGTGAAATCTATAGCAGATACTCCAGATCCTGAACTAGACGAATCTGCAGTAGAAGAGCTCAAAGAAGATACTTCCAAGAGTCATATTCCTAATGTAAGTTTGGATATGGATAGAGAAGCAGAGCAATAGTTAAACATTGTAATTAGATTTTAAGAGGAGCAGGTTTTGAGGTTCATCTCAGTTTATCTGCTCCTTTTAATTTTACTAAAACCATATGAGCTGCATTATATTGTATAATGGACTAGCTAAATATAGGAGAGGTTATTAATGGCGAAGAATAGAGATATGCGAAATAATGAAGAGAAATTAGATTCAAAGATGGATGCAGTTGAAGCTATAGTTGCAGATCCTGAAAAAACCAATCCTGTCTTGGAGAAATTTCTCAAGAAGCGTAGAGCTAGAAGATTTTTGCTGCTTATCCTAGTAGTTTTTGCTTTAGCGTTTTTAATATTTACAATTCCAGTAAAAAAAGGCGAGATCCAAAGAACCTATAATGCCTATGATGTCATAAATAAGAAAAATATAACTGTTTACCTGAATATTTGGCAAGAATATAAGTTGCTTGGGAAAAATGAAATAAATGGTTATATAACATTATATGAAGATGCAGATGAAGCGAAACAAAAGAGCTTAATGTTTACTGGTCAAAGTGCTTACGATATCTACATCCAAAACCGTCATTTGCAAAAAGCAAAACTTCCAGAAACAGCAGGCAGAGCAGATAGAGTAGAAGCTGCTTTGGAAGCTAATTCTAAAATTGTAGATAATGAGGTACAAGTCAAATCAAGGTATTCCTACTTGTACGCAGATAAAGGTTTAGATAATTTGATTTTGCTTGGCGATGCTGAAAAAGCTGAAAATGATATTTTCATTATTGCTAAAATAAATGATACGATTACAAATGCAGAGGTAATAGAGAAAATGCAAAAATCTATTGAACTTTATCCTGCAGATGTACAATTTATGCGAGACATACTAGCTGCAAATACTCAAGTAATGAAATAGCTCAAGTAATTAAATAAAGCGAGGTTATGAGTGGAGAAATTAGAAATATACGATGCCAGAATATTAATAGCTACCCAACAATTATTTAAGAATAAATATTTGGATAAGTTTTTTAAAAATTATACTCACTTAGGAGATGCAGGAGCTATCTGGATTGTTCTAGGCTTAGCGTTTATGTCATTTAAACAAACCAGAAGAGCAGGAATCTTAATGATCGGAGCTTTGATAACAACCTGGTTATTTTGTAGCTATATTATTAAGACAAGTCTAAAGAGAGTTAGACCATATGAGAAACACAAGGAGGTAAGGTTGTTAATTAGAACTCAAAAAGATACATCGTTCCCTTCCGGACATGCAGCTTCATCAATAGCTTGTGCCACAGTAGTAATGATTACAGCGGGTGGAAGTATTGGTATTCTTTGTCTAGCTTTGGCAATTTTAATGGCATTTTCTAGAATTTATGTTGGTGTACACTATCCTTTAGATGTAATAGTTGGCAGCTTGTTAGGATTTATAATAGCAGCTTTAACCTGCTTGATTTTTTATTTGTAAAAGATATTTGTAAAGTATCTTAAAATATCTTTTTTCGTTATGATGCAATGCTTATAAATCTAGGCACCAAGCTATAAAAGCGAGCTTTTGCATGCACAAGCGAAATAAACTTATAGTATAATGAGTTCTAATCGTAAAAGTAGATTTACCTGTCTTGTTTTTAATAACTTGAATTTTATTTAGAACAATAGGGTAAAATACATAAGATGTTAGATTTTTCATAAAATCCAAAAAAACTCAAGGAGACAGATATGAGAAACGCAAAAAATATTAATAAGAATATAGAGTTAGTCTTGGAGCAGAAGGGTATAGATCTAGTAAATTTCGCTGAAGAGTTACAGGTAGAGCCAACTCTCGTAGAGGCATGGTTAAATGGAACAAAACTACCAAACTTAGAAATCTTACCTGCCATAGCTGAAGCTCTTTCAGTAGATATTGATGATTTATTTAGAGAGAACTTAGAGCCAGAAAAAACTGAATCTCACTCTGCTAGTGAAAGAAGTATCATTTATGCAGAGGACGAACGTGATCCTAATAGAATTGACTTAATCAATGAAATCAAAAATGTAGACTTGATCTTAGATGGTTCAAACAAAGTCGTAATCCGTGAGTCAGAAGACGGAAGATCTCGTTTGCATGTATATGGTGATGATGATTTTAGAGATGCAGTTTCATTCTCAGAAGATGAAGACACACTTAAACTTAAAGTTATGAGTGGTGTTGAGAAGGGTACATTCTTGGGCATTAGCTTCGACTTCTCAAGTAGTGGTTCAAACAATCTTGTAATTGTAGAGCTACCAGCAGAAGTAGAGAAGGTTGTAAGAGCAAGTATTTCTGGTGCTCCAGAGTTGGAAATTGAAACTAGTCTAGAAAAATTAGAGTTTGAGATTAGTGGTTCAGCTGATGTTAAAGCAGACCAAGTTACAGACTTTATTAGCACAATTTATGGTGCAGCTGATATAGAAGTAGATAAAGTAGATAACTTTGACCTGGATATTTTGGGCTCTGGTGATGTTAAGATAAACTATGCACGTGGAAATGGTAATGTTAGAATTCAAGGTTCTGGTGAAGTAAGATTAGGTGATAGCGTTATGGAAGATTTGGATATTTCTATCAGTGGCTCTGGTGATTTCAAATCTGATGTCAGCGTAAATAACGTTATAGCTAATGTTATTGGTAGTGGTGACATTGTAGTTAGAGAAATTCGTGGTGAAAGAAGTTTCCACAACTTAGCTGAAGAGAATTTCACTGTTAAATCAGAATAGAAAGTGAGTAGTTTCATCAATGAAACGAAATGATAGAAATCAAGTTGCAAAAATAATTGCAATTGTGCTGGTAGGGGTTCTAGGTTTAGGGCTAATATCAGGCGCTGTTGTTAGTATGGCTGCAATGCTTGGAAGATAAAATTAAATTAAATAATAATTAAGCACAAGAAATGCTGAGAGGTTGATATGCAAAGCTTCGAGAATTTAGGAGAGTTTTATTTAGGTAAAGTAGTAGACCTAGAAACAATGAAGAGCACTGAGCAGTATTACCTTTACAAATCAAAAGATCTGACTACCCATGCAATCTGCGTGGGTATGACAGGTTCAGGTAAGACTGGTCTATGTATAGACTTGTTGGAGGAAGCAGCAATAGATGGTATTCCTGCTTTGGTCATTGATCCCAAAGGTGATATGGGCAATCTCATGTTAGCCTTTCCGGATTTTTTAGCAGAAAACTTCGAACCTTGGATTGACACAGTAGAAGCAAGTAGACAAGGATTAGCTGCTAAAGAAGCTGCAGCACAAGTAGCATCTAACTGGAAAAATGGTTTGGCAGATTCAGGCATTGACGGTGCGAGAGTTAAGAAATACTTAGATAGTGTTGAAGTAAATATTTACACACCAGGCAGTAATGCAGGTAAGCAATTATCAATAATTGATGTAGCAGATTTACCTAGTGAAGCAATTTTAAATGATGAAGAAACTCTTAATAATTACGTAAGTTCAACTGTCTCTAACATATTATCTCTCTTGAAGATTGATAGTGATCCTTTGACCTCAAGAGAACATATTTTATTATCATATATTTTCTTAAACAAATATAAAAAACGTGAGAACTTAGGTATCACAGAATTAATTAAAGCTATACAAAACCCAGGTTTCGATAAATTGGGTGCCTTAGATTTGGAGTCTTTTTATCCGGAAAAAGATAGATTTAGACTTGCAGTTCAATTGAATAATTTGATGGCGTCACCAAGCTTTGCCTCATGGTTAAAAGGTGAAGCTCTAGATGTTCAAAATCTCTTATACACAAAAGAAGGCAAACCAAAAATATCTATAATCTCAATTAACCATTTATCTGACGAAGATAGAATGTTTATCGTAACAGCTATTCTTAATAAGGTAATTTCTTGGACAAGAGCTCAAGCTGGTACATCTAGTTTGCGTGCAATTCTATACATGGATGAGATTTTCGGATACTTCCCACCAGTCAGCAACCCTAGTTCAAAACAAGCTTTACTAACTCTGCTAAAACAGGCTAGAGCTTTTGGTTTGGCAGCAGTTTTGGCAACTCAGAACCCAGTCGACTTAGATTACAAAGGTTTATCTAATATTGGATCGTGGTTCATAGGAAGACTGCAGACAGAGCAGGATAAAAACAGATTACTTGATGGTCTTCAAAGTGTATCTAATGAATCCGGAATGAACTTCGATAGGAATCAATTATCTGAATTGATATCAGCTTTACCAAAGAGAACTTTTTTAGTAAATAATGTGCATGAGTCTGGACCAGAGCTGTTTAAGACACGTTGGACTATGTCTTATTTAGCCGGCCCTTTGACTAGAGAATCAATAAGCAGATTAAGCCCTGCAGATGAGATTGTTACAGAGCAAGTTGCTAAGGAGTTAGAAGGGAATGATAGTTTAGGTGTTTCAGAGACTGAACTTGCTGGTAAAGTTGAAGTCAGAGAGTATACAAACTCTGCTGAGAACAGCTCTTTAGCAAGTTTCAATAATGCCAATAATATCAGGAAAAAAGTCCATGACAACATAGATATTTACTATCAAAAGGCAGATGAGCAAGAAGAAGTTATTTATAAACCAGGCTTGCTTGCCCATGTTGATGTAAGTTTTGTAGATAAGAAACACAATATTAGCGAGGTCAAGAGTTTAAGTTTCATAAGTGAACTTAAAGATGAAGTAATTGCTGTAGATTGGTCAGAAAATTTAGCGGAAAATTCCAAGATAGAAACAGTAAATATTCCAGTCAGTTCAGCAAAATTTCTCGAAATCCCAGATGTAGCTGGCAAGAAGACTAGCTATACTCAATGGGAAAGAGATCTTAAGGATATGGTTTATAGAGATGCAAGATTAGAGTTATTCTCTCATAATGCAAGCGGTTTAATATCTAGGCCTGGTGAGTCAGAAAGTGAATTTAGCCTACGAATAGAACAATCTGTACGTGAAGCAAGAGATAAAGCTGTAGAAGATTTGAAAGCTAAATATGAGAAGAAACTTCAGGCAGCTGAAGAAAAAATTAGAAAAGCTGAATCTAGATTACAGCGAGAAGAAGCTGAAGCAAAACAATCTAAATTATCCTCCTGGATAGATATAGGCTCAACTGTGCTAGATAGTTTCCTTGGACGCAAGAAGTTTGGCAAAACTACTATGAACAAGGCTGCACGTTCTGCAAGATCAGTGGGAAGAGCTAATCAACAAGCTGCTGATGTTCATAGAGCTGAAGCTGATTTAGAAACATACCAGGCAGATTTAGAAAAACTGGAACAAGAATTAAGTGCTGAATTGGAGAAATTAAGTGGAAACTTCAATGATGCTGCTAGTGATATTAGCAAGTTTGAGATAGCTCCAACAAAAGGTAATATTAATGTAAAAGTCTTAGCAGTAATTATGCTGCCTTATGCTGAAACAGCAAATGGTCTAGTACCATTGTTTTAGTTTGGTTTAAGGATACATTAGCTAGCACAATTCAAAAAACAAATTAAAAATATAACTGTTATACTGTTATTTAGTATAAAAAATAATCAAAGCAAAGAAAGGAAGAAACGATGCTTACAGTAAAATTAAATCAAAATACTGGACTAAAAGTTCATTTGCGTCCAGCAAATAGTGGCTGCGATATGGTTAAGTTCGCAAGTGAAGTTTCAAACTTCACAGCAAAGAAAGGTGAACTTTTCTTCTGGCCAAAAGAAAATTCAGAATCTGTATTGCTAGCAGGTCTAGGTGAATTATCTGAATTAAAAGCAGATGACTTGCGTACATTAGCTTTCAAGATTGTTAAAGAATTAGAATCACATAAAGTTAAAGAAGCTAGCGTAAAACTTCCAGAGTTAGAGTTAGACGCAGAACAAGCTTTAGCAGCATTTATCGAAGGTCTAATTCATTCTGAATATAAATTCAACAAAGGTACAAAAGACAAAGACGAGCACGATCTTACAATTAGTATAGAAACTGAAGTTGCAGATGCAGAAAAAGTTTTAGAAGAAGTTAAAAATATCATGGAAGGTGTATTCCTAGCTCGTGACTTAACAAACTTGACCTCAAACGATATGCACCCAGCAGACTTGGCTAACTGCGCAAAAGAAAAATTGGAACCACTAGGTGTTAAGGTAACAATTTTTAACGAAGAAGAAATGCTAGAAAAAGGCATGGAAGCTGCCTACGCAGTTGGTAAAGGTTCTAGCTACCGACCACAATTCGTCGTCTTAGAATACAACGGTGATGACAGTACCAAAGAAAGAACAGCTTTAGTAGGTAAGGCAATTTGCTATGACTCAGGTGGTTACAGCTTGAAACCATCAAGAAGCATGATCACAATGCAATCTGACATGGGTGGCTCAGCAAGTGTTATTGGTGCTTTCTTAGCTTTAGCAAAGAATAAAGTAAAAACAAATGTAATCGGTACATTCGCTCCAGTAGAGAACTTAGTTTCTGGAACAAGTTACAGAGTTGGTGATATTATTGGTTCAATGTCAGGACAAACAATTGAAGTACAAAACACAGATGCTGAAGGTCGTGTAACTCTAGCAGATGCTATTTACTATGCAACCTCACAAGCTAACGTTACACGTGTAATTGATATCGCTACATTGACAGGTGCATGTCTATCAGCTTTAGGCGAAGAGTTCACAGGTGCGATTACAAATAATCAAGAATTCTATAATGAATTTGTTGAAGCTGCAGACTTAGCAGGTGAGAAAGTCTGGCAATTACCTATAGCAGATGCATTCAAGAATGCTAATAAATCTAAGGTAGCTGACTTCACAAACTCTGCAGGTGGTGGAGCAGGTACAGTTACAGCAGGTCTATTTGTAGGCGAGTTCTTGGCTGACAAAAATCTACCATGGATCCATTTGGATATCGCAGGAACAGCATATTTGAGCAAACCGTGTGGTTATTTACCAGAGCGTGCAACAGGTGTTCACGTTAAAGCTTTCTACAACTTGCTAGCAAAATAATTGTGTAGACAATTTATATGCGTAATTGTTTACGCATTCTGAAGTAGATAAAGAAAAAATCTTAATACAAGGCTTCCCAGAGTATTTTAATTTAATATTATTGGGGAGCCTTTATTTTATAAAGAAAGGGAGAAGGCTGAGTGAAAGAAAATATAAACGCTGCGATGTTTGCAGCATCTAATGCTTTGAAGCCAGGCCAAACGGAAGATATTTATAGGTTAAGAGACTTATTAGGTGGATTAGGCGAGAGGGTTACCTTGTCGGAATTTTTGTTTACGGAATCCACATGCTCAGAGGAAAAATTATCCTCTGTCTGTTCAGGAAGTCCAGAAGCAAAGGCTGCAGAGCTTAACGCTTACTTTGCTAATTCTGAAATTAAAAATATCTATGATGTCTCTGGTGGAGATTTAGCAAATGGGATTCTGCCATATCTTGATTATGATGTGATTAAGGCGAGCCCAGCTAAGTACTGGGGGTATAGTGACAACACAACAGTTATCAATGCTATTTACAAAATGACAGGTAAATCATCAATTCTTTATCAGATTAGAAATTTAATTGGTGAAGCTGGTGAACAACAAACGCAAAATTTCCTTGAAGAAGATAGACTTTTTGATTTCAACTATGAATTTATAAGAGGCAGTCAGATTGAGGGAGTAGTTTTGGGTGGTAATATTCGTTGTTTGCTGAAGCTGGCAGGTACGAAATTCATGCCAGACTTCAGCGAAAAAATTCTTTTCTTAGAATCATTTAGCGGCAGAACGGCAAGAATAAGTAGTTACTTTTATCAACTTGAGCAGCTGGGAGTTTTTGCAGAGATTTCTGGACTGATTTTGGGGAGTTTTACAGAACTATTCGAAAAAGATGGCAAGAATTCATTGCTTGAAATTGTTGAGGGGATAGTTCCAGATGAAATTCCTATTGCAAGCACTGACGAGATAGGTCATGGACCAAATAGTAAGGCTCTTAGAATTGGAGGAAACTTGAGCCTGAACAGTGATTAATTATTTTTAAATTAGAAAGTGTAGCCCTAAGACTACACTTTATTTATTAATATTCCATTATATTTGCAGGCTAATCATTATTTTTCTTACTAAATAAATTAGTAATTGTAATAACTATTGGGAATAAAACACCTGCAATTAACAGTACAATCCAGGAAATCTCCCAAGCGTTAGTCAAGAAACTATAGAGAAGGTAGATTGTTGTAGAGATTGACCAGAAACTTGTATACACTGTGCTTTTAAGGGATGAATTAGCTTTTTCGACTTTTGTATAATTGCCTTCTTTTAATAATTTCTCATAGCTTTTCCATCTGACATCTGCTTGAACAAGTAAATATACGCCCATAGCTATTAGTAATAAAGTAATCGCCAGCATGATAACGCTTAATAAATCGCTGTTATCGTCAATAATGACTCCAATAAAAATAGGTATTACTGAAGTTACACACAACATAATTCCTGTTAAATTTAATTTGTTATAGGTATCTCTATAGTTTTCTTGTTTTTCTTTGGCTAAACCTTTAACTCCATAAGCAGTTTCTATTACTTCTTTATTCAAGAAATCATATTTCCCACTCTGATTGCCACCCACAATAAGTAAAGCCACACCTGCCGCTACAAATATAAATAGTACTATTAGGCCAATACCAGAAGCAACATTTTCGTTGATAAACTTAGGATTAGATTTATTTATTTCACCAAGTATAAGTAAAACTATTGGAGAAAGAATAAATAAGAATACAGCTAGCGCTATTAGTTTAGAGGCAGCTTCTTGAATCCTCAGAAAATCATTTGCTTCTTCTAACGTAACTGTTCTTACATCTAAGTTATCTGAAACAATTATATTTTCTTCTATTTCCATATTTTCTTTCAGGAGATAGTCAGTACTTACACCAAAAAGTTGTGAGAGTTTAATTATTTTCTCTAAATCTGGAATAGATTGGGCACCTTCCCATTTGGATACTGATTGTCTCGTGACATTCATTTGCTCAGCTAGTTCTTCTTGTGACCAGCCAGCTTTCTTGCGTAATAAGATAAGTTTATCTGCAAAAATCATATTATTATCCTCCCGTATGATTAATATGCTCTAATGATAGAGCTTCAAGGAGTTGCAGACCACCAATTGGAGCGGTCAATTTGTCAACTTGCAGTTGCATGCCGGTGTTATCTTGTTAAATAGTAGTTTTAGCATAATAACCAACATCATTCTGTGTAATATAATTTTAACGAATGCAGAGAAGCTTATGGTGTTATTTATGTTAAAAAATAATTATTTTTGCGTGGAAGTTTAATTTATTATATAAGATTTTTGTACGAGTCTTAGAACAATGAGGTGAGAATGTTAAATAATAGTACTTCATCGAATTAGGTTTTGTGTGATAATAAAAACAACTCAAAATTTTGCGGAGGTATTTATGGATTATCAAGAATACATGAGAATAAGAGATGAACGTACTCGAGAATTTATGAAGGATAGGTTTGGACTTTTTATCCATTGGGGACTATATGCAATCCCAGCAAGAGGTGAGTGGTATATGCATTATGGAGCTGTCCCAAGAACTGAGTATGAGAAGTACGCAGACGAATGGAATCCATATCACTTTGATGCTAAAGAATGGGCAAGAATGGCTAAAGAAGCTGGCATGAAATATGCAGTTATTACAACCAAGCATCATGATGGTTTCTGCCTTTTTGATAGTAAATTGACAGATTATAAATCAACTAATACTCCTTTTGGAAGAGACATAATTCGTGAGTTTGTAGATGCGTTTAGAGCTGAGGGCCTAAAGATAGGCTTCTATTATTCATTACTTGACTGGCATCACCCAGATTATCCTGTAAAAGGTGATCAATGGCATCCAGAAAGAAATATGGAAGGTCTAAATGAGAACGAAGGTAACTTCCCACGCTACTTAGATTATTTACACGGTCAAGTAGAGGAGCTAATGAGTAATTATGGCAAAATTGATTTACTCTGGTTCGACTTTTCTTATGGAGATAAATTTGGTGAAGCTTGGAGGGGTAAGGAGCTGCTTGACATGATCCGTTCTAAACAACCAGATATTATTGTAAATGGTAGATTAGAAGGTAGCGGAGAAACTCATGGTTCAATATTGAGCGATGAGCCTAGTATTTTCTCAGGTGATTTTGCCAATCCAGAGATGATTATTCCACCAGCAGGTATGACTACAGATTCAGGTAGAGTTGTCCCTTGGGAAGCTTGTTTAACTATTAATAATAGCTGGGGATATAATGCCTGGGATAGAAATTTCAAGACTTCAGCACAGCTGATACGTAAATTAGTGGAGTGTGTAAGCAAGAATGGAAACCTACTCCTTAATGTAGGACCTAATGCAAAAGGAGAAATTCAGAAAGAGCAAAAACAGATTCTAAAAGAAATGGGAGAGTGGATGTACTGTAACTCTGATAGTATTTACGGTTGTGCTGCAGCAGAGCTTGCTAAACCTGAATGGGGACGTTTCACGCAAAAAGGCAATACAATTTATGCTCACGTTTTTGAAGAACCAATTGGTCCAGTAATTATTCAGAATTTTGATAAGAAGATCAAAAAAATTAGAAGAGTACGTGATGGATTGGAATTGCACAATAACAAACCTTGGAATGCAGCTAATGGCTACGATCAACATGTGTTCATTGAATATTTATATACAGATGAGTTAGACAAGATTGATAGTGTAATTGCAATTGAAGTTGAAGAATAGAAAAATTAAGGAACTTAGGTTGTGGTGTTAAAGCCGCTTTGCCGTTTAGAAAATTTAAGGTGTGTAAGATAGTGATTATCTTGCACACCTTCTTATTTGTTCAAAATACAAAAACATATTTCTGAGTATAGAAATTATTTTTTCAATAGAAGCTCATAAAGCTTGTCATAGAAAGGTTTAGATTTGCAAACCTCAGCAACGCTGTATGCTACAAGACTTACTACAGCAAGACCTAATAAGTAATTAAATGCCCCTCCAGTCATTTCGAGGATTAATATAATTGCTGTAATCGGTGTTCTGACAATAGCTGAGAAGTGTCCACACATAGCTAGCATTGTAAAAGCTAAGATATATGAAGCATCAAGTAAGCCTAACATTACAAAGCTTGTGGCAACTATGTTTCCCAGAAGAGATCCTATAACTAGCAGTGGAACAAGACTTCCGCCAGGTACACCTACGCCGAAAGCGCATGATAAGAGCAGAATTTTCAGAATATATATAATAATAAGTTCTGTCAATTTCTTATTTCCAGTTAATGGTAAAAATATAAAAGGCTCACTTGAAGAAAAGAGTTCAATATCGAGCAACAAGACAACAGCGGTAAGTACAAAAGGGATGAGATACTTAATGTATGGATGAATTTTTATCTTGGCAAAAACTTTTTTGGAAGAGATAACAACATAATTAAACAATACTCCTGAAAGACCAGCAAAAATACCAAGAATGACTATAAGTCCAAGCATGGATATATCAATTACTTCAAAATTCGGAATATCTATAAGTGCAGGTCTATTACCAAAACAAAGATCAGCAGTAACAACGGCAGAGAATACAGTTAAAGTTGAGAATACAAAAACTTTTCTATTAGTTTTTTTGAAAATTTCTTCGATCGTAAAAAGCAATCCAGCTATGGGAGCATTAAAAGCTACTGCAATTCCGGCGCCAGCGGATGAACCGATAAAGTATCTTTTGTTTTCTTTTGATTGGCTAAATTTATGAGAAATATCACCAATAAGTCCAGCTATTTGAACAGAAGGGCCTTCCCTACCTAAAGTTAGTCCAGAACCTATTGTAAGTGTACTAGCGATGAATTTATTAATAAGAGTTTTAAGGGAACTGACCTCTATTTTATCATCGATCATACCGTAGACGACGGGAATACCCGAACCATTAATATTTGGATCCTTTTTTGTTAAAAAGTATATGAATGTACCAAGCAATATGAAAGCTAGTACGATAAGGACTGAATAAAGAATGTTACCTGAAGAGGTTTTTAATAGCTCCATAACGTGTTTGGATAGAAAATGTATTGCTTCTTTGAAAAGACCTATCACAATACCAGTAGCTATTCCTGTTAAAACTAAAATAAAAACGGTTCTAAGATATTTCAATTGTTTTGAAAAATTTTCTTTCGTCATAAACCTTGCCTCTCAATATTTACAGTTGAGTATTTAAACCATGACAGTTATATGCCTGGAGAAATACGTGCATAATCAAGTGTACTCCTACATTGCAGAAAGTTAAAGTTTTTATGAGAGATTAATTTTACAACTCGACAGAGATGAATTTTTACACATACACATAAATAGAAATAAACATGGCAACAGCGGCGAGGAAGACAAATATGTGCCAGACTACATGTGCGTATGGAATATTTCGCCTTTTGCCTAAGCCATAAAAAATAATTCCTAATGTATAGATTAAGCCGCCGCCAAATAGCCAAAGAACACCACCGAGACCCATGGTCTCAAATATAGGCTTAAGCGCAAAGAGCGCAACCCAACCCATTGCTACATAAATCCAAGTAGAGTATTTCATTACAAATTTCCAATGGAAAATTTTACCTAAAATACCTGTGATCGCTAAAACCCATTCAATGACAAAAATTGTGATTCCGAGGGCACCATCAATGCTAATTAATGTGTAAGGAGTATAAGTTCCTGCAATTAAGAAGAAAATTCCGCTATGGTCGAGGACATGAAGAACTTTTTCTGCTTTGGTAAATTTCAAACTGTGATATAAAGTTGAGAATAAAAACATTAAACACATGCTAACACCGTAGATTGTATAAGCAGTTACTTCCAAGGCACTTCCATGAGCAACACCTTTAATTATTAGGAATACAGTTGCAGTTACAGCGGCCCCGAATCCAAATCCATGAGTAACAGAGTTTAGAACCTCATTCAAGATGCGATAAAAATGAGTATCTCTGTGACGGGTGTAGGTTTTTGTATCGTTATTTGGCATTGCTTACTCCGATCTATTAATTAAAGATAAGACAATTGTAGCACTTAATGAATTAAAGTTTGTAAAACATGGAAGCAAAAGTAATCTATAATTAAATTTATTATCGGACTGAGGTGTGCAATGAATATTGATAAAGAACAAAGTCGTCAAGCTACAATGAAAGACGTTGCTGAGAGAGCTAATGTTTCGACTGCAACGGTTTCTTATGTTTTAAACTATTCAGATAAAAAGAAAATTAGTCATGAAACTAGGTTGAAAGTTTTTGAAGCTGCTGAAGAGTTGAATTATGTTACTGATAAATCCGCTAGAAGTCTTGCGCTTAAGCGATATCGAGATGTAAAGCATGAGAAAGGTACAGTCGGATTAATCGTAGACATTGATGAACATACCTCTTGGTCAAAAAAATCAATTTACTTTGAACTCTTTAACCTTCTCTCAGCCGGCCTGAAAAAGAGCGGCTATGAACTGGTTGAAATTCTTTACGAAAATGTAGATCAGGCGCTTAAAGAAAAACATGATTTTGACTTAATCCTTATTTATGAACTGACACTGGAAGATGCACAAGCGCTAACTCAAGAATTTTTTGTTCCGGTTGCCAGTATAGAAACCCCTCTTTTTAATATTTTGTTCCATGAAGTAAACTTTGACTTTCTACACTTGTTCGAAGCTCTTAGCCAAAAAGCAAAATATCTCTGTATAGAGGATTATGTAAACGATAGAGTTTATGAATTGGCTAGTAAGTTTATTTCACAAGATAATATCCTGGTTAATACCAATGAGAATAGTTTAAAACGCTTCTTTGGCAAAGAGAATATTAAAAATAATAAAATGATTGTTGTAGGAGAAGCATTGGCTCTTGAAGTTCAGCAGTTTGTTGATGCAAAGCAAATGATTGTTGTGTGTTACAGCCAGAGTGGGGTCAGGTTATTCCCTAATAGTGAAGTATTACTTTTGGACCTTAATAAAATTGTTAAAGAGACTTGTTTTTTAGTGGAAAAATTACTTGAGTTAAAGGGACGTGAAGTGGATCACATAATTTATATTCCTGCAGAGATTGTGGATGTTAAGGACATTAAAGTTTAAACCTATCGACAGGAGAAATAGATAGGAGAAATGCTCCTATTGAAGGAGGAATAGAAACTAATTGTCATTTGTAATAACTTACACCGAAGTGATAGAATACCTAGAGAAAAAACGAATTAATAAAAGATAATAAGAAACGCAAAAATAAAAAGGAAGAGGAAAAACGCAAATGTCTAGCAAATTTAATTTTGATGAGCTTGTAGATAGAAGAGGTACTACAGCTTCTAAATGGAACATTAATGAAGGTGAATTGCCAATGTGGGTTGCGGATATGGACTTCAAGGCAGCTCCAGTAGTAATTGAAACTATGCAAAAAATTGTCGAGCACGGAATTTTTGGTTATGATTATGTTCCAAAAAGCTTTTATGAATCAGTTCAAGATTGGTTAAAGCGTAAACACAATGTTAATGTAGAAACTTGGGAAATAATATATACCGATGGTGTTATACCTGCTATACGCTCTTCTTTACGTGCTTTGACAAATGAAGGCGATGGAGTGGTAATGTTTACTCCAACTTATAATAATTTTTATACTTCAATTTTTTACAATAATTTAGAATTAGTAGATTGCCCATTAGATTACAAAGAAGGTGTTTATACTATTAATTGGGAGAAATTGGAAGAAGTTTTGTCAAAAGATGAGAACAAGATTTTCTTATTCTGTAATCCACAAAACCCAATTGGTATGAACTACAATCTTGATGATTTAGAGAGAATTGCTAAACTTTGCAAAAAACATGACGTTTATATGTTCTGTGATGAAATTCATGCTGACCTTATCCATCCGGGAGAAGAACATTTCTCAGCAAGCAATGTTGCTTTAGACGCTCAGGATAATTTATTAGTATTTAATTCTGTAACGAAGTCATTCAATTTGGCTGGTATGAAAGCTGCTTATGTTATCTGTAGAAATCAAGATCTAAAAGCTAAATTGGAAAGAAGATTTGAACAGGATAAAGCCATGGAGATTAACTCCTTTGGTGTAAAAGTTAGTGAAGCTTGTTACAGTAAGGAAGGTGAAGAGTGGTTGGATGCCTTGAATGAATACTTGGCAGAGAACAGAAAACTTCTAGAAACTAGATTGACAGAGGCTTTACCAGACTTAGTATTTAGTCCGGCTAATGCTACGTATCTAGCTTGGATTAATACATCTAATTACGCCCAAGATAGTAAACATATGGCTGATTTCATGAGATATAAAACAGGTCTATTTGTTCAAGCTGGTGAGATTTATGGTCAATCTGGTTACAAATTTATTCGTTGGAACTATGCTTGTCCAAGAGAAATGCTAGAAGATGGAATTAATAGATTTATTGAAGGCATGAAGGAATACCAAGAATTAGGAATCAGCTACATAATGGAATAATAAAATCTTCCTAAAATCTAAGTATGATTATAAAATGATTTATTGAAAATTAAATAATCCCTTTTTCTGCTTTAGAAAAAGGGATTATTTTTATCTATAAAAATGTGTTTAGCTCTCTTACTTAACTGTTTTGAGAAAACAGATTCCAATTGTATTTCTTAGAAAGTTGCTCTACTAAGTCCAATCCACCAATACTATTCCCATTTGGGTCTAATGCTGGTCCATAAGTAGCTAGCCCAAATTCATTAGGTTTGACATAGATTACTCCACCAGAAACACCACTCTTAGCAGCTATCCCTGCCTTGACAGCGAAGGTGCCAGTACCGTTATATAATCCGCAGGTAAACATCAGTGGAAGAATTGCTTTGACGGTATCCGCAGAAATAACTTGCTCGCCTGTTTCAGGGTTTACGCCGTAATTAGCTAGTAACGTAGCAAAGTTAGCCAAGTCATCAAGTGACAAGTTTATTGCACAAAGAAGTGTGTAGAACTTGAATGAGCTACTAGGATTAGCACATAAAAGTTTAAGGTTCTTGAGTTCCCATGTTAGTGAACGATTGCGAGAGTTGCTGCTTAGCTCTGATTTATACACATCCATATCTATTTCTAGATTTGGGTTTGAACAATATTTCCCAATTATTTCTAGAACTTCTTTAATTGTAAATTTACTTTCGAGCATAGAAGCTACAAGTATTGCTCCAGCGTTAATAAAGGGATTATTAGGTTTATGTGGCGCTGTGCTTAACATGCTTAATTCTCTAAATGGTGCTGAAGATGCTTCCATACCAACCCTATCGAAAACAAAATCATAGGAAAAAGCTTCAATCGCAATAATTAGAGCAGCGACTTTTGAAATACTTTGAATTGTAAATTTTACATCAGTATCGCCACAGGAAAACTCCTGTTTATCTACAGTTTTAATTATCAAACCTAAGTGTTCTGGATTAGCTTTGGCCAATTCTGGGATATAATCGACGACTTTACCCGAGCTCAACTTGGAACGTGAATTGTTCAAGGCCTCTAATACATTTGCTTCAAATTCTGGATTGCTTATATTCATTTGCTGTCTCCTTTATAAGTAAAGTTTATCACTAAGATAAATTTATCGCGACAGAATAATTAATAATATTGAAAATTATCAAGTAAATAGTTTGGTATTTGTGTGTAAAATAAAAACATAAGCCGTAAAAGGAGCAAAGAATGTTTAGTGAAAATAAGGCAAAAGCAGTTGAAAAATTTTCAAAAATGACCGAGGCAGAAAAATCAGAATATTCTTTTAAGAGTAAACAAGAATATCAGCATAATGGTATTGTTCATCTGCCTGCGTGTAAAAAGTTCTTTGAACTGCAAGAGAGCCGACAAGCAATTTTAGATAAATATAATACTACCAGTAATAGCAGCAAGAAAGTTAGAGAAGATTTGCTGAATGAAATGTTTGCTGAATGTGGAGAGAATGTATATGTTGAACCTCCTCTAAATGCAAACTTTGGTGGATATCATGTACATGTAGGTGATAATGTTTATATGAACTCAAATGTTACTTTTGTCGATGATACCCACATATATATTGGATCTTACACAATGATTGGACCTAATGTTGTTATAGCCACTGCAGGGTATCCAATTTCTCCCAAGCTGAGACGTCAAGGAATGCAGTTCAATGCGCCTGTTCATGTTGGTGAGAATGTTTGGTTAGGAGCAGGTGTAATAATAATGCCAGGTGTTAAGATTGGTGATAACACAGTTATTGGAGCGGGCAATGTCGTAACTAAAGATATTCCAGCAAATGTAGTTGCTTTTGGTAATCCCTGTAGAGTATATAGAGATATAAATGACTACGATGACAAATATTACAAAATTTCTGGTGAAGTCAAAGAAATTGATCAAGATGTAATTGCTGAGGAACTTGAATTAATTGGATATTAGAATATGATTACTTGAATTAAGATGGTAATGAAATAAGAGGGGAATGAAATAATATGAACTTGAATAATAAAAATTATTCTGATAAAAAAAGTGTAAGAATTGATGATAAACAAAAAGAAAATTTATCAGATGCTAGAGTTAAGGATGTTCATTATGCCCGTAAAAGGACACTTAGAAACCTAAGCTTAGCTGGTTTATTTTTTACATTGAGCTTGTTGGGTGCTAATGTGAAATTTTTTGGTAATACCATTGCATTGGACTCAGCACCAGGTTTTTTGGCAGCGCTTCTTTTAGGATCAGGATACGGTGGTTTTGTTGGTGCAGCTGGACACGTGTTTACTGCACTTATTTCAGGTATGCCACTATCTCCAATTGTGCATATAATTACAGCAGTATCTATGGCGATTATAATGATGCTTCATGGGTACTTGGCTAGAAAAATTGGAAATAGTTTTGGCGCAGTTATAGTTAGAATTTTAATTGCAATACTAATGAATAGTATTGTTGCTACTTTACCACTGATTCCAATTTTAGGAATAGGTGTGATTGTTAGTTTGTGGTTGCCCCTAGCATTTGCTACAGGAGTGAATGTCGTGATAGCGGAGTTTGTTTATTATTTTTGGCGAAGAAATCGTAATGAGATTTAATTTTGAAATTTTTGTTAATTAAGATGGCTTGAGAATAATTAATGTGTTTAATATTAAATACATCACAATAAATCTTTTTTAATTTGCCGCAATGTTATTTATTGCTATCTTATTTTGCCATAAAAATACCGACCTCCAATTGTTAGATTTTGATCTAACTTTTGGAGGTCACATCATAGTATTTCTTTTTTATTCAAAATATATATGATTTCAAATTCATTGTTCCTCAACATCAAACACCTCGTGAAAATTACTTGCAGCAGGAAGTTTTCTAATATTTTTATTTAAAGCCCAGTAGATAGCAACTAAAAGAATAATTATACTTGCTATTAGTATTGCTTTTGAACTTGATAAATACTCTCCGAAGTATCCACCGAGCAAGGCGCCGAGAGGTGCCATAAAGGTTGATATACCAACCATAGCTCCCATGGCAGAGCCTATTTTTTCAGTAGGCACAATCATCTGCACCATAGTTTGGGCATAGACATTAACTACCCCAACTACAAACCAACCAAGAGCATACAAGGCTACTGCAACTTTGATATTTTCTTTACCCAAAGATTTAATTGCTTGAATTACAGTTGCTGTTTTTAAGGACATGATTGCAATTTCGCCTGGATTTACTTTTTTTATTCTAAATTTGAAGTGATATCTAAAAAGTCATTGCAAAAAAAGTACTTTACCTGAGCCAAAATTATTTATTATGTCTGATATTGTTTACATATATGAATTCATTATCATTACAATTCTCTTTGTCACGGATATTGCATCATATTCGTGACAAGAGGCTCTTTCATCTTTATATCTTATATCTATATATGTTTTTAAAGTCTTGAAGTGCTTTCTTAAAATAAAAAACATAGAGATATTATTCTAAATAGCTTAACATGTAATTGAGATCACATTTATACCAACACTCGTTCGTTGGTTAAAGGAAATAATTTTTGTTCAAAGAGAAGGAAAGGGAAAGAGGAAAAAGATTATGAGAAATCTTAAGAAGATACTAAGTGCAAGTTTAGCTTTAACTTTAGCTCTGTCATTAGTTGCATGTAATAAGGCAAATGACAAGGGTAGTCAAGAGGTAAACAAAAGTAATGATGAAGTTCAGGTAAATCCAGCTAAATTGGATTTTGAAGCCGAGAACTTACCAAATTATGACGGTAAGGGTGCTGCTTTGAGTTATTATACTGTTGGAACTGCTCCTGAAGATCTAAAGAAGGTACAAGAAAAAATTAATGAATATCTCAAAGAAAAAATGAATATATCTTTAGATATAACCTATATGAGCTGGAGCGACTATGGTTCAAATATGAATACTATTATTAATGGTGGTGAAAAATACGACATAGCTTTTGGTTCTCCGATAACAGGTGTTAATAGATTTATCCATCATGGTTTATTTGCAGATATTAGTAAACTTTTACCAGCTGCACCTAATCTAGAAGCATTGATTCCGAAAGATGTCTGGCAAGGTGTAACTCTTGGTAGCGGTGCTATATTTGGTGTTCCGGCTTATAAAGATTCATCAGCAACACAATATTGGGTTTGGGATGAAGAGATGGTTAATAAATATAATATAGATTATAAAAAAATCGTTTCCCTGGATGATATGACTCCAGTGCTAGAGTTGCTAAAAAAAGAGAATCCTCAAATGTATCCAATGTATTTGAATAAAAGTGGAATTAATTCCCTTAACTTTGAATATGAACCTCTAGCAGGTGGAATAGGTGTTCTATTTGGTACTACTAAAGCAGTAAATATTTATGCAGAAGAGCAAGTTAAAAATAAATTCAGAACTTTAGCAAAATGGCACGAATTAGGTTACATTAACCCTGATGCTGGTACTTTGGACGAAGTTCCTAAAGGAGATAATAATATCTTCTCAGCTCAAGGATTCCCAGGTGCAGAAGTTGGCTGGGGCAAATATAGTCATGGAGCTCCTGTTGTAACTAATCCTCGTTTAGGACCTATGTATACATCAGGTACTATTCAAGGATCATATATGGTTATAAGTGCAGGTAGTTCAAACCAAGAAGCTGCGATTAAATTGCTTGAAAGAATAAACGTAGATAAATATCTCAGAAACTTATTCAACTATGGTATAGAAGGCGTTCACTTTAAAAAAGTTGAAGGCAAAGAAAATACAGTCATTAGAACTGAAGATGGAGCTAAGAAATATAATGTTCCTAGCTATTCTCAAGGACAATTTATGAACTTATACGTAGAGGATCCAAACCCAGAAGATCAATGGCTAAAAGTTGCTGAGCAAAATGCAAAAGCAGAGACTTCTCCAATTTTAGGTTTCGTATTTAACCCTGATAATGTTGAAACAGAAATTGCAGGTTTAGAAAATGTTACTGAGAAATATTTCAGCGCTCTAAATACTGGCTCAACAAATCCAGATCAAGCATTAGAAGAAATGCTTAAAGAGATGGAAGCTGTAGGAGTTGAAAAAGTAATAGAAGAAGCCCAGAAACAAATTGATGAATTCTTGGCTGCTAAAAAATAATCACACTTAGATTAAATATGCTTTGATAAAATGAAATAAAGGCTTTGTAGTAATACAAAGCCTTTAAATTACAAGAACAGAAATAGATGATATATTACGAAGTAGTAGAAGGTTAGGCAAATATAATGAATATTGATAAAATAGAGAATCTTTTTTACCCAGGCTATGATGGTTCAGGATTCTATAGAATACCGGCACTAGTGAAAACACTTGATGGTACAGTAATTACAGGTGCAGACAAGCGTATAACGAACCAAGAAGATTGGGGCGACATTAATGCCGTAATTCGTCGTCGACCAGAGGGAGCTACAGAATTTGATGACAATATCACAATTATCGACTTGCCAGCTGGAGACGATAACGATTACGCATTCTTGATAGATATGAGTTTGCTTGTGCAGAAACAAGGTAAACACAAGGGTAGAATTCATCTGCTTATCGACATGTTCCGTGAAGGTGGAAATTTCTGGTCAGCAAAAAATGGGTCAGGGTTTGTAAATATAGACGGTAAGATGTATCAAGCTCTTTATGATGAATTCGGTCATAGCTATACTATTAGAGAAAATGGTGTGGTATATGATGCTTTTGACAACGTAACCTTATACAAGGTTCAATTGGAAGATGAGATGCCTTTTACAAATCTAGGGACACTAACTCATCAGGACAAAGTTTTGGGCAATGTTTTCTTGAAGAACTCACCGCTAAAAACTTATCAAACTTCTAATATATGGTACACGTATTCAGATGATGATGGTCTAACTTGGGAATTACCTCGCAATATCACTGGGGAAGTGAAAGCCGAGTGGATGAGATTCTTGGGCACTGGTCCAGGTGTTGGTCTTGAGTTGCAGAATGGTCGTTTAGTTTTTCCAGTATATTTCACAGATACTTTGACCAATCATCAATCTACAGCAACTGTTTATTCAGATGATGAAGGCAAGACCTGGCAAAGAGGTGCATCACCAAATGATACTAAGACTACTATCAGTGCAGTGGGCGACATTAAGCAAGAAGTTTCAGAAGCTCAATTAGTTCAAGTAAATAATGGAGCGATCTTAGTCTTTATGCGTAATTATTCGGATAAAGTTAAGTACGCCATCTCCTATGATAACGCAGAAACATGGGAAGATGAGTTACTTGCCCTGGACTTCAAATGTGAAGCATACTGCCAAGTCTCAGTATTACACTTCGAGAGAGAAGGCAAAGAGTATATTATAGTTTCTAATCCTCATGGTCCAGATCGTACTAACGGTTCTGTTAAACTATGTATAGTTCACGATGAAAGAAATATTGAATGTATAAGTGAGAAGTTTATCAATGATACTCGTTATCAATATTCTTGCTTAACCCAGTTAGATGAGGATAATTTTGCACTTCTTTATGAAGAAGATGATAAAGATGGTAAAGTTAACTTGAAATATGTAGAGTTTGATTGGGATTGGTTAATAAAGTAAAACGCTAGGTAAATTAAAGTACTTAATAAATTAGATTGTTTAATCAACTAGGTAGGAAGTTATGAATAAAACATATTTAGATTATGCAGCTACGACACCTTTGCGTAAGGAAGTTTTTGAAATAATGTCTGAAACTGCTCTTGAATTTTGGGGGAATCCATCATCGCAATATGCGAGCGGTCGAGCTGCTAGGGCAGAGCTGGAATCTGCAAGACAAAGCCTTGCCAAATCTTTAGCAGTTAATCCAAAAGGTGTAACTTTTACATCTGGGGCGACAGAAGCAAATAACTTAATAATTAGATCAAATGCGTATAGACTTAGAAATGAGGGTAGAGGTAATCATTTAATTACTGGAGAAGCTGAGCACCCTTCGGTCTATGAAGTTTTCAAAAGTCTAGAAAAAGAAGGTTTTGTGGTGTCATATTTGCCTTTGGACAAGTCAGGGACGTATTTAATAGAGGATCTTGCTGAAACCTTGCATGATGAAACTGCACTGGTTTCATTAATGACAGTTAATAACGAGACTGGAGTGATTATGCCTGTCCAAGATATTGCAGACTTGTTGAAAGAAAAGGGGATTTTCTTCCATACAGATTATGTACAAGCAGCAGGTAAAATTGACTTGAATGCAGGTGATATAGAAGCAGATGCATTCAGCATAACGGCTCACAAAATCTACGGACCCAAAGGAATTGGTTTAGCGTATCAAGATCCAAGTACTAACTTACAGGCCTTGCAACTTGGTGGACATCAGGAGAATTCACATAGAGCAGGGACAGAGAGTCTTGCATTAGCTAGTGGTTTTGCCAGAGCTTTAGAACTCGCTCAAGCAGAAAGATTAGATAGTGAAGCTAAGATAGAAAAATTATCTGAATATCTTTTTGCACAACTAGATTCAGCAAATATTAAATATGAACTAAATGCTACAGCAAAAAAATACCTTGGGGTTCATAATATTCACTTCAAAGGGATAAAATCCAGTCAGGCTCTGATTAGATTAGATATGGCTGGAGTAGAAGTATCAGCTGGATCTGCTTGTGCTGCAGGTGCATTGGAGCCTAGTAGAGTTTTGGTGTCTATGTTTGGAGCAGAAGATCCAAGAGTTGATGAGAGTTTACGTTTATCCTTGGGAATTTTTAGCACAAAAGCAGATATAGATAGATTTGTAGAAGTTATTGCTAGTTTAAGTTAGCAGTTTTATCTTGAGAAATAGGAAAAAAGTAGTTGATTGATGCTTTACGAGATATAAAAAGGAAAATATTATGGAAGAAAAGAAAGCAAAAGTAGTAGTAGGAATGAGTGGTGGTGTTGATTCATCAGTAGCTATGGCTTTGTTAAGAGATCAAGGGTATGACGTTATTGGTATTTTCATGAAAAACTGGGACGATACTGATGAGAATGGACACTGCACTGCAACTGAAGATTACAAAGATGTTGTCGATGTTTGTAATACCTTGGGCGTGCCTTACTATTCAATTAACTTTGAAAAAGAGTATAAAGATAGAGTTTTCTCTTATTTTCTAGATGAATATAAGTTGAACAGAACCCCTAATCCAGATGTAATGTGCAATAAAGAAATTAAATTCCGAGCTTTCTTGGATTACGCTATGGAAATAGGTGCAGATTATGTAGCTACAGGACATTATGCCAGAGTAGATAGAAGTGATGGAAAGACTCATTTGCTTAGAGGGGTAGATAATAATAAGGATCAAAGTTATTTCTTAAATCAATTAAGTCAAGAACAATTACAAAATATTATTTTCCCAGTCGGTGATCTGGACAAAAAAGAAGTTCGTGAGCTAGCTCATAAATATAATTTGCCTACTGCTGATAAGAAAGACTCTACTGGGATTTGCTTTATTGGAGAGAGAGATTTTAATGAATTTTTATCTAACTACTTGCCAGCTAAGCCAGGGAAGATGTTGACTATTGATGGAGAGGATAAAGGCGAGCATGCCGGACTAATGTACTATACTATTGGTCAAAGACATGGTTTAGGAATTGGCGGTGGCGGTGATTCAAATGAACCTTGGTTTGTTGTAGGCAAAGATATTGAAACAAATACACTATACGTTGGCCAGGGGTTCGATAATCCTTTGCTGTATTCTGACATGCTTGAGGCTTCTGATCTTAATTTCATCGTTCCACAAACAGAGAAGAACTTAGAGCTAACTTGTAAGATTCGTTATCGCCAAAAAGATATCCCATGTAGAGTAGAAGTCCTGGAAAATAATAAATGTAGAGTATATTTTCCAGACTTAGCACGCTCCGTCACTCCTGGTCAGTCTATAGTCTTTTACTCAGGGGAAGAATGTCTTGGTGGAGCAACTATAGATGCTGCTTATATGGATGGCGAAAAAAGACAGTACGTTTAAAAAATTTGTTTAAAGCAATTACCAAATAATATCTATCCTGTGCCTAATGCACAGGATTTTTTATGTGGGTTATCTGAGTAGTTTTCCAAAAAAGATGTCTAGGAATTGGAACGACTTACGATTATGTAGTAAATTATATATAAAGCACTTAAGGAGGTTCAGATGAGATATTTTAAAGCGGTAAATGAAACAGTTAAAGTTCCAGAGATAGTTCTAGGTGTGATGAGATTACCTGGAGTTTCACAAGAAGACGCAAATGCCCTTGTGAAGAGAGCTCTTGAGTTAGGCGTGAACATGTTCGATACAGCTGATATTTATGCTGGTGGGGACAGTGATATTGTTTTAGGAAAAGCACTAAAGGATGTTCCAAGAGAAGATTATATCCTACAAACGAAAGCTTCAATTAGACCAGGCAGATATGATGCATCTAGCAAACATATTTTAGAATCAGTTGATGGAAGCTTGCAAAGACTAGGTCTTGATTATATCGATATACTACTGTTACATAGGCCAGATGCTTTGATAGAGCCAGAGCAGGTTGCGGAGGCTTTTACCAAGTTGCATGATGAAGGTAAGGTGGAACATTTCGGTGTAAGTAACTACAATCCATACCAGATTGAGTTGTTAAATCGCTGTTTATCTGATGAGCTCAAACCAAAGTTCAATCAAATGCAATTTAGTATAAGTCACTCAAATATGGTTGATGTAGGAATTAATGTTAATAGAGCGGTACCAGAAGCAATAGATTATTCTGCTGGGACTTTGCAGTATTCTCAATTGAATGATATTCGCCTACAGGCATGGTCACCATTCCAAAGAAGTGATCTCAAGGGGACTTTCATGAATGATCCTGAGTATGCAGAATTAAACGAGAAACTCGAGGAGATTGCAAATAAATATAATACAAATCCTAGTGCTGTTGCAGCAGCTTGGATATTAAGACATCCAGCTCAAATTCAAGTAGTTCTTGGTACAACTAAAGTTAAACGCTTAGAAGATACTGTTGAAGCATGTAAGTTTAAGTTAACTCGTGAGGAATGGTACGAAATATACAGAGCTAGTGGCAAGATCATTCCTTAGAAGCATTTACATAGATGCCTATAATCTTATGTAAAAGTTTAGCGAATATGAGAGAATGATATAAATATAGAGAAAGGGAAATGGAAAAGGTAATCTTATGTGGAAAGAATTTAAAGAATTTATTGCAAAAGGTAATATTCTTGACTTGGCAGTAGGTATGGTAATGGGTGCTGCATTTACAGCAATTGTTAACTCATTAGTTAATGACATTATTTCACCATTTATTGGTCTATTGATTGGTCAGGCGGATTTCTCACAATTAGTAATTAAGATTGGTACTGCTGAAGTTATGTTAGGTAACTTTATCAATGCTATCATTAGCTTCTTAATTATTGCTCTTGTTCTATTCTTTGTAATTAAAGGATTAAACTCTTTGCAAAAATTAAGCAAAAAACAAGAGGAAGAAGCAGCTGCTGAAGAAGTAGTAGAAGAAGCAGCTCCAAGCAAAGAAGAAGTATTACTAACAGAGATTAGAGATCTTTTAAAAAATAAATAATAAATAGGGTAATTATGCAAAAACAAAATCAAACAGAAGTAAACTGGGCTTTGTGGATTGGTTTGTTAGCTTTAGTAGCAACAGAACTAATAAATTCTAAAGTATGGGAGCTTCCAAAGGCTTTGTATATTATCTTAATCGTAAGCTCTATCATTGCACTCATGATAGGGCTTGCTTTTGATGTAAAGAAGTTTTTGGAACAAAGAAGAAATAGTAATAATAATAGAAAATTTAGATATTAAACGAAATTAATAGAAAAATATTTTAATTTTTGGAGGCGAAATGAGTTTTAAGTTCAAATTAATTGATTCATTGGTGAAAGTTTTTCCAGAACAAGAACCGGATAGTCTTAAAGACAAGAAGATTAAACTGCTAAAAGGGGAAGTATTTAACTTTCAGTTAGCTTATGTTTTTGAATATAAAAGTGGTTCTCTATATTTACCAGATCTTACTTATGAACTCGTTTCAGATGAAGGTTTGGATATTAGTGTTGAGCGTGTCGAATTAGTACCTGTGACGTTGCCAGCTTATTTAGATAGAGTAGATGATGATTATTTATTTACTGATCCTAGATTGGCACCAGATTTATTGGTTCCCAAAAAAACTAATATTTTCAGACCTTATGCTAATCAATGGCGTAGTCTGTGGTTCCGTGTATTAGTCCCAGAGAATATGTCTGCAGGGAAATATAATATTAAATTGAATATAAAGTCATTAGATAAAGATGAGTTAATCTGGTCTGATGAATTAGAAATTGAAATATTGGATCAGCAGTTGCCTGAACAAGAACTGATTCATACACAATGGTTCCATGCAGATACTGTTGCAGATTATTATAATGTTGAAGTTTTCTCCGAAAGACATTGGGAGCTTATTGATATTCATATGCAAGCTGCTGTTAGAAATGGGGTCAACTTATTGTTAACACCGATATTTACACCACCTCTCGACACACAAGTTGGTGGAGAGAGAACCACTATTCAGTTGTTGGAAATTGAGAAGAATGGTGATAAATATAACTTTAACTTTGATAAGTTGGATCGCTGGATTGATCTAGCGTTGAGCCGAGGTATTAAATATTTTGAAATGGCACATTTATTCACTCAATGGGGGGCGGTTGCCTGTCCAAAGATAATTGCCAAAGTAGATGGCAAGGAAGAAAAGTTGTTTGGCTGGCATACTAAGGCAACAAGTCCTGAGTATAGAGAGTTTTTGCAACAACTTTTGACTGCAATGCGCGAATATCTTGAAGCTAGAAATTTATGGGAAAGAACCTATTGGCACGTTTCCGATGAGCCTAACTTAGATAATATTGATACCTATGCAGAAGCTAAGAAAATAGTTGAACCATATTTGCCACCAGAGAGAACTATGGATGCGCTCAGTAATTATGAATTCTATGAAAAAGGTTTAGTACATAGACCAATTCCTACAAATGATGAAATTGAGCCGTTTTTGGAGAATAAAGTAGAGAACCTATGGACATATTATTGTTGTGCCCAAGTTTTAGAGGTAAGTAATAGAATTATATCAATGCCTTCTGCAAGAAATAGAATTATAGGTGCACAGATGTATCTATATGATATAGAAGGTTTCTTGCAATGGGGATTTAACTTCTATAACTCTCAGTTCTCAAGACACCTAATTAACCCATATGTTACAGGTGATGCCATGAATGGTTTTGTAAGTGGGGATTCCTATCTTGTTTATCCAGGAATCAAAGGAGAAGCATTGGACTCAATTAGAGGACGTGTTTTCTATGAAGCTTTACAAGATTTAAGATTATTTAAAGCGCTGGAATTACTTACAAACAAAGAAAATGTTAAAGACGTTATTAAATCCGTTCTTGGATCCAATGTTACCTTCAAACAATATCCAAAAGGAACATCTGGTAAATCTAAGTTATTAGAATTGAATGAGGTTGTGAAAGATAGAATCTCAAGTTTAATAAATAATAAGTAGAAGTAGATTCCAAGGGTTTTTAATAGGCCTTTGTGATTATAGACAATTGATGAACACCCTTATTGTGCATATTGCACATAAGGGTGTTTAATATTTCCGCTAAAGTTTTAGTAAAACACCATAAATAGAGATTATTTTAAAATAATAACGTGAAATCTAATTTTTAATGCTTGCACTATGTGCTAAATTCTACTTAAACGATTGGTTAAATTACACAATTTGAAAACGCAGTTAGATTAATACCACTGTCAAAAATATAATTTAACCTTGGACCTTTATAAATTGGTGAAGGAACCCAATTATAGATTGTAGTATTTGCACAAATTTCATTAATTTTGGGAGGTATGTATGAAATTTATCAAAAAAGCAGGAGCAATTGCTCTAACAATAGCTACAGCATTTTCTTTGGTAGCTTGTAACAACTCAGGCGGTTCTAGCAACGGCAAAGTAAAAATCCGTTTTGCAACTTGGGACAATGCCCAAGACCTAAAAGACCAACAAGAGAGAGTAGACAGATTTAACAAACAGAATGACAAGATTGAAGTAAGTCTAGAAGCTTATGGAGACAACTACGATACAAAAGTAACAGCAGCAATGGGTGGTAAAGATGCACCAGATGTTATGTATATGTGGAACTATCCAAAATATAGCAAAGCTTTATTATCTTTAAATGACTTAATCAAAAAAGAAGGTAAAGAATATAAAGATAATTTCTACGAAACTTTGTGGAACTATAATAAGATCGGTGATGATGTTTATGGTATTCCAGTAGGATTTACAACACACGTTATGTACTATAACAAAGACCTATTTGAAAAAGCTGGTGTAAAGATGCCAACAGGCGACTGGACCTGGGAAGATGCCAAAGCAGCTGCAGAAAAAATCTCAGCATTAGATGATAGTACATATGGATTAGCAATTCCTATTAAACCAGATCCATATGATTATGAAATGTTTGCTTGGTCAAATGGTGGAGCTTTCTCAGACAAAGATGGAAATATGAAGAATGTAATTAATTCAGAAGCGACAACCAAACCATTTGCATTCTTCCAAGACATGATCAAGAACGGTACTGCTATAGCAACTAAGGACTATGGTGAAGATAACTTCAAACTAGGTAAAATCGGTATGTACATGAATGGTGCTTGGTCAGTAGATGCATTGAAGGCATCAGGAGTTAATTACGGTATAGCACTATTACCAAACTTCGGTGATCAGAAATCACAAAGTATCGTAAGTAGTTCAGGTTTAGGTATTTCTAAAGATTCTAAGAATGCAGAAGCAGCTTGGGAATTCATTAAATATTGGACAAGTGAAGAGTTGAATAAAGAAAGAATTGGCTTCGAGTTGCCAGTCTTGAAATCAGTTGTTGAGTCAGAAGGACTTGAAAAATCAGAAGCAACAGTTAAGTTCTATGAGATGCTAGAACGTTCAGCAGAACATATGCCAGCATCATTTATCGCAACAGACCAATGGTCAAATGTTTCAGATGATATTCAATTAGCTTTAGAGCAAATCTTAAATAAGAACTCTGCTGTAGATGCAAAAGCAGCTTTCGATGGAGTGGCATCAAAAGCGGAACATTAATAGAAGATAGTAAAAAATCATCAAAAGATTAAAAAGATAAAGATATTGCCCGATTTTTATCGGGCAAATCTTATTAATAAATTAGGAGTTTAATATGTCGAAAGGTAAAGTCGCCAAAAAGAATAGACTATATAGTAGATCAGCGCCATATCTGTTCTTATTACCATGGTTTATTGGCTTACTATTATTTACTGCTGGTCCATTGCTCATGTCATTAATAATGAGTTTCTTCAATTGGCCAGTAATAGGCTCACCTGAATTTGTTGGATTAGATAACTATGTGGCAATGTTTACTCAAGATCCACAATTCTGGTCATCACTAAAAATTACAATGGTATTTACTGGAATATTTGTTCCTTTAAAATTAGTCTTAGCGCTAGTACTTGCGCTGATAATTAGCAAAAATATCAAGGGAGCAACTGCATTCAGAGTTGCATTCTACTTGCCAACTGTTATCTCAAGCGTTGCAGTTTCTATTATTTTTGACTGGATGTTAAACTCTGAATTCGGTATTATCAACTACCTATTATCATTGATTGGAGTAAAAGGTCCAGACTGGCTAAATAATCCAAGTTCTGCATTTGCAGCTTTGATTATGGCATCTATTTGGAGTGTTGGTTCACTAATGCTTGTTTTCTATACAGCCTTGAAAGGTGTACCACTAGATGTTTATGAGGCAGCAACTATAGATGGTGCAAGCGAGGTTAGACAATTCTTTAGCGTGACCTTACCATTGATTACACCAACAATTTTGTTTAATACAGTTACATCAATTATTACAACCTTACAAAGTTTAGATTTAGTTATGTTATTAACCAAAGGTGGTCCATTGAGATCAACTCATATGTATGGACTGTTTGTTTATAACAACGCTTTTGATAAACACAGATTAGGTTATGCAGCAGCTAACGCCTGGGTAATGTTTATTATTATCATGATATTAACAGCGCTAGTATTCAAATCTTCAGATTTCTGGGTTTATACCAGTAAAAAAGGAGGTAAGAAATAATGAAAACTTCTAAGACTACAAAAGTAATTTTCTTTGTAATTGCTGCGATAGTATCAATAACCTTTATTTTCCCATTTGTTTGGATGATGCTGACTGCAGTTAAGCCTGAGCCAGAGGTAATGACATTCCCACCAAAGATTTGGCCAAGTGAATGGAGATGGAATAACTTCGTTGATGCATGGAATTCACAAGCTTTTGGATTATATACATTCAACTCATTATTGATTAGTTTCTTAAATATTTTGGGTCAAGTTATTTCAGGATCATTAGCAGCTTATGCTTTTGCAAAGTTCGATTTTAAAGGTAAAACATTCTTCTTCATGCTCTTGTTAGGAACAATGATGTTGCCTTGGGACGTTACAGTTATCCCTCAATATATGCAATTTAATATGTTAGGTTGGATTGATACATTGAAACCACTTATTGTCCCAGCTTTATTTGGTTCTGCATATTACATTTACCTCATGAGACAGTATGTTGAGCAAGTTTCAAATGACTTCTCTGAAGCTGCAAAGATTGATGGCGCTAATGAATGGCAAATTTATAGCCGAATCTACATGCCAATGATGAAACCAGTTTTGGCACTTGTTGCAGTTCAGACTTTCGTTACCTGTTGGAACGACTATCTTGGACCATTGGTATTCTTAAATAGTAGAGACAAATATACTTTAGCTTTGGGATTAGCTAGCTTCAAAGGTGTGCATGAAACTGCAATTGTTCCAACAATGTGTATAGCAGTTGTTATGTGTGCAGTGCCTATTGCAGTTTACCTACTAGGTCAGGCTCAAATGGTAGAAGGTATCACAGCTGGTGGTGTTAAAGGTTAATAGACTGATTGATTAATTTTGCCCAGTGTGAAGCACAAAATAAAAATAAATGACGATGAAATTCAAAACAATTAGAAGGAGATAGTAATGGCGAACATCTTTAAGAATAGATTTAGTGAAGAAGTACGTAAATACTTGTCTGATGATGAGTGGTTGCATGTAGAGGAGAACTACGATAGATTGGCAAACTACGAAAATGAAAGTATTTTTGCTTTAACCTCCGGAAAAATGAGTTCTAGAGGAGCTCATGAAGAAGGATTCTCATTGAAATCATTGCCTGCACATTATGTACATGGAGTATTTGATAGATCTGAAGCATACCAAAGAGAACTCGTTAATACGCCAGACTGGGCAAAACTTAAGATGTATGTTTCTTTGGAACCAATAGCGTTGGAAACCGGAAAAGGAATCTCAGACTACATTAGAGTTCTTGATTTAAAAAATGGCTTAGTGGCAAAACACTATGTACATGAATCTAGAGAAGGACGTAAGACTCAAGTTGAAATTGTTAAATACATGAGTAGAGAACATCAAACCGTTGGTGGATTTAGATACTATATTACACCTTTAAACTATGAGGAAGTAATTGAGTTTGAGAACATTATTGATGCTACTGTAACTAACTTCTTAGACTATCCACGTTTTAGAGTTAAACATTTAACTGTAAGAGATGTATTCTCACTTGGTGGCGATGGTGTAGGTGTCCTCACAGAGACTAGAGATTTCTTGCAAGCGGTATGTACTACTGCAGCTGTTAGAATGAGTGATTTAGATGGTGAAGAGATCTCAACAAATAGAGAATTCAAACCATTTGGAGAAGTAGCATGTGAGTTCTTTGATGCTAAGCCAAAAGAAGGTCAAACAATTGTTATTGATAAGTTTGCAGCAGTAGCAGTAGAGAAAGATGGATTTGATGTTAGAAAAGTCAGTGAACATGATTTAAGAATTGCTATAGAAGAAGGCTTCGAACATCACTTAGAGAAAAATAGAGAAATCTATGCTGAAATGTGGAAGCGTGCAGATGTCAAAGTTACTGGCGATGAGAAAATGCAAAAAGGTTTGCGCTTCAATATTTTCCACTTAATGGGAACTCCAAACCCTCGTGATAACATGACTAACTTAGGACCAAAATTAATGCACGGTGAAGAATATGGTGGGCATGCTTTCTGGGATACAGAATTATTTATGTTACCTTTCTTCAGTCTAGTATTTCCAGAAATTGCAAAAAATCTTGTTGAATATAGATATAACATGCTTCCAGGTGCTAAACGTAATGCTAAGAAGCGTGGCGGTCAGGGAGCTAGATATCCATGGCAATCTGCAGATACAGGTGATGAAGAATGTCCCGAGTGGACAATTCTCTATGATGGCTCAGTAGAACCTTGTACAGTTGCAGATGAAGAAGTTCACGTAACTGCTGATGTTATCTATGGTGGAATGCAGTATTATCTTTATACTGGTGATGATGAGTATTTCTACAATAATTTAATTGAAATGCTAATTGAAACTTCTAGATTCTGGTTGTCGAGATTAGAGTGGAATGCAGGTGAGAATAGATTTGAGATTACAGGTATTACAGGACCAGATGAATGGCATGAAAATGTCTCAAATAATACTTTCACAAACTATATGACACGTTGGTCATTGCAATATGCAGCACAAGAGCTGAAGAGAGTTCAAGTGGATAGACCAGAAATTTATGCTAGAGTTGCGAGAAAAGTTGATTTTAACCTAGCCGAGATTGAGAAATGGTTGGAAACAGCAGAGTTGATCTACGTTCCTGAAGCAGCTGAAGATGGCTTGATAGAACAATTTGAAGGCTACTTCGATCTACATGATAAAGAAATTTACGAATACAATGACAACAACATGCCTCTCTGGCCAGAAGAGCTCAAGCAGTGTCCACGTGAAGAAACAACAATCTTGAAACAAGCAGATATTGTTATGTTGATGTTCTTGTTTAGAGATGTTTTCCCAATGGAGGTTCAGAGAAGAAACTTCGAGTATTACGAGAAGAGAACTATGCACGGCTCTTCCTTAAGTCCAAGTATTTACTGCTTAATGGGTGTACATACAGGTAATGATAAATTAGCTTATGAGTACTTAGAAAGAACAACTTATATAGACTTAGAAAATAAAAATAACAATACTCGTGAAGGTTTGCACGCAGCAGCAATGGGTGGTACCTGGCAAGCTGTAGTCTTTGGTTATGGTGGTTTGACAGTGTTCAAGAATGGCGAAATTCACTTCGACCCTAACCTACCAAAAGAATGGTCAGAGTTAGAGTTTAGATTTGTATATAGAGGAGCTTTATTGACAGTCAAATTAACTCATGATGATATAGTTGTAAGTTCAGATACAAATGAAAAATTAAATTACTACTACAATGGCGAATTGAAAGAAGTTGAAATCGCAGGCTAGTTATAGTTAGTGCAGTTCCAGCTAATATATTAAATATAAATAAAATATTCCTAGTCATGGTTAGAATTAGAAGGGATTTAGGATATGGAAAAAGATCTTAAACATAAAAGTTTTGGTACATTAGCTTTGTTGACTGTTGCTATCATTTGGGGATCAGGCTTCATTGCAACTGAAGTTCTGATTGATGCCAAGTGGAGTACAAGTCAGATGATGGCTACCAGATTTGCTCTTGCTAGTTTAATTATGCTAGTAGTAATTGGAAAGAAAATTAAAGAGAGTAGTAAAAAAGAAATAGTAAGCGGCAGTATAGCAGGATTAATCTTGTTTGCTGCCTTCTACTCCCAAACATATGGTCAAAGTGCAGGTGCTTCAGTCTCTTTCGCAGCCTTTTTCACAGCAACTAATGTGGTTATGGTTCCTTTCATTAGTTGGGCTGTTAATGGAGATAAGCCTAGTATCAAAACTATTCTTATAGCAATTTTAGCCTTAGGCGGTGTTGCTGTCTTAAGTATTGAGGGTGGAAGCTTTAGTCTTGGAGTTGGAGACTGGATTATTTTATTAGGTTCATTTTTCTTTGCTTTGCATATTTCCTATCTAGAAAAGGCAGGAGAAAATACGAATGCTCTCAGAATTAACTTCTATCAGATAACTACTGCAGCAATCTTATCCATTATTGTAATGCTATTTGATATGCAAACATTAGCAGGATTTGATTTCAAAAAAGGACTTTTGGCAGCAATTTACTTAGGTGCCTTCTCAACATGCTTATGTTATATGTTGCAGACAAAAGCACAGCAATATGTTTCTGCAAGTTATGCTGGTGTTATTTTGGCACTGGAAGGATTTTTTGGAAGCGCGTTCTCAGTTGTTCTAGGGTTAGAAAAGTTAACAATGACACTAGTTATTGGTGGTTTTATGATCATATTGGCTACAGTTTTGATGAGCTTCAAATCAGAGCCAGGTGATGAGTTAGAAACTGATGAGCCTGAGTATGCAGATCCACTTATACCAGAGCAAGATGAAGTAAGAAATGAATAGATAAAAATGGTAATAGGTTAAAATAGAATCTAGAGAGCTAGGAGGGGCAAAAACTTTTTTATGTTGGATAAAATCTTTAGTTTAAGTCCATACATCAGACTTGCAGGTATGCAAGGAAGTGATGATTGGCCACATAGAGATAGATTGATTTATGATCATCAAATACTTTATGTAATTCAAGGGTCTGGGTATATAGTTTTGGATGGGGTTCAACATAATATAAATGCTGGTACTATGGTTATTATTAGGCCAAATCAGCCACATAGATATATAAGAGATAAGGAAAACCCTTGTGAAAGTTTCTGGATTCACTTAGATTGGGAAACTCGTTTGGATTACGATTGGCCTGGGACTTTTTATGAGAATAAGAGTAGTTATTGGAGACTCTATGATGGAACTTTGCACTATCCTGAACATATAAGGCCTGATATAGAGCTTGGTGAAGGTTATGAGTTGCCAGACATAATCAGGGTGCACGATAAAGAATATTTCAGGGAACAATTTCAAAAAATATATGAAGCTTATCTGACTTTAGATGACACTTGGCATCTAAGAGCCAATGCGGCTTTTTATAACATTTTGTATGCACTTTACAATGACGATGTCCAAGAACAATCAGTGGCGGTAGACAAGTATAGTTACCAAGTAAGCAAAATGATTGATTTTATTAAAAATAATTATCAAAGAGACATTAATGTTGTCGAGATAGCAGAGCAAGGTATTTATAGTCCGGATTATGCGAGTAAGATTTTTAAAGAAAAAACTCATAAAAGCGTTTCTGACTATCTTTTCGACTATAGGTTAGAAAAAGCAAAACAATTATTCTTTAATATGGAGCTTTCGATTGCAGATATTGCTTATATGTGTGGTTTTAATAGTGACACGTATTTCTCTTCTGCAGTTAAGAATAAGACAGGATATAGTCCAAGCGAATTGAGAAAGATTGTTTTGGAAAATGTTAATCAAGGAGGTCATTATGATTAAAGGATTATTATTTGATTTGGATGGTGTGTTAGTAGATACAGCTAAGTATCACTATGTTGCATGGAAAGACATTGCAGAAGAATTAGGAATTGAATTTACCGAGAAGGACAATGAGCGTCTTAAGGGTGTTAGTAGAATGGATAGCTTTAACATTATCCTTGAAATTGGTGGCAAGGAAATGAGTGAAGAAGAGAAGATACAATATGCCACTAAGAAAAATGATGTTTATTTATCCTACATAAATAAATTAGAAAAAGATGAGCTATTCCCAGAAGTGGAAGAGTTTTTAATTGATGCAAGAGAGAAGGGATACAAAATTGCTCTAGGTAGTGCTAGTAAAAACAGTAGAATTATTCTAGAAAGACTAGAAATTACTAAATATTTTGATGCAATTATTGATGGAAATTCAGTAAGCAAAACCAAACCAGATCCGGAAGTGTTTGTGAAGGGTGCGGAAGCTTTAGGTCTTGCTAATGAAGAATGTGTTGTATTTGAAGATTCTTTCTCAGGAATTGAAGCTGCTCATAATGCTGGTATGTTAGCAATTGGAGTTGGCTCAGAAGATAATTTACCTGAAGCTGATATTTTAATTGATGATTTTATTGGTGTACGTATAACTGATTTATTGGAACGTTTAGGAGAAAAAACTTCCAAGAATTTAATTAAATAAGAAAGGTGATTATAATGGCGAAAGAGAATTTAAGTCTGCTCTGGCAGAATGGATTTTTGCATGGTGGTGACTATAATCCAGATCAATGGCGCTGGCGTCCGGGAACATTGGCTGAAGATATTGAGATGATGAAAGCAGCCCACGTAAACGTTGTTTCAATGGGAATGTTCTCCTGGTCAGCAATTGAGCCGCAAGAAGGGGTTTATGATTTTTCTTGGTTAGATGAAGCGATTGATAAATTGTACGATAATGGAATTTTGGTATTTTTATCAACACCTAGTGGAGCTAGACCGGCTTGGTTGGCGAAAAAATACCCTGAAGTTTTGAGAACTGATAAATTCCAAGTTAAACAAGTGTTTGGCGAAAGACATAATCATTGTTTCACTTCGCCAATATATAGAGCCAAAGTTAAAGAAATTAATCAAAAATTAGCAGAACGTTACAAGGATCATCCTGGAGTTGTTCTCTGGCATATTAGCAATGAATATGAAGGAGAATGTCACTGTAATCTTTGTCAAGAGGCATTCAGAGAATGGTTGAAAAATAAGTATAAAAATATTGATGCCCTAAATCGTGCCTGGTGGACTGGATTCTGGGGACATACATTTAATGAATGGGATGAGATTCACTCTCCAACTCCTATAGGTGATTGGTCCTTAGATGGATTGAATCTTGATTGGAGAAGATTCGTTACAGACCAGACAGTTGATTTTTATCGTATGGAAGTTGAAGCGGTTAAAGAAATTACACCTGATAGGCCGGTTACAACCAATTTTCATGATTTCCCCAATCCGTCAGAAGGTCTAAACTATTGGAAGTTTGCTCCGTATTTAGATATTGTATCTTGGGATAACTATCCATACTGGCACAATGAAACTAATAATGATGCCATTGAAGGAGCAAGAAGAGACTTTATTCATGATATTAATAGAAGTCTTCTAGCTAAGCCATTTTTGCTTCTAGAGAGTTGTCCTGGTGCAACTAACTGGCAAGAGGTTTCACGTTTACCTAAACCTGGAGTGATTGCGCTTCAAAGTATGCAAGCTGTAGCTCACGGTGCGGACTCAGTTCAGTATTTCCAAATTAGAAAAAGCTTGGGAGCATCTGAGAAATTCCATGGTGCTCTAATTGATCACTATCCAAGTAAAGATGTTAGAATTTTTAAAGAAATCCAAGGTCTAGGCGAAGATTTGAGTAAACTAGATGATCTAGTAGGTGCAAATGTAGATGCTAAAGTTGCTATCATTTATGACTGGGAAAATAGATGGGCAATAGATAATATTCAAGGTTTAAATGAAAACCGTAAAGAATACTTCAAGATGTGTATTAATCATTACTTCCCGTTTTGGAGCAAGGGAATCGGTGTTGATGCAATTGATATGGAGCAAGACTTAGATAAATACGATGTCTTGATTGCTCCTTTACTCTACATGGTTTCAGAAGACCTAGCTGAAAGAATTAAAGAATTTGTTGCTAGAGGTGGTATTTTTATTACAGGTCCTTTCACAGGTGTAGTAGATGAAGATCAACTAGCATACATGAATGGTAGACCTGGACCTTTGCGTGAGCTTGCAGGTATTTGGGCAGAAGAAACAGACTCTCTATATGATTCACAATTCAATAAGATTGTTAAAGCTGGAGAAGGCAAATTCTATAAGGCTAAATGGTTCTGTGATCTTCTACACTTAGAGGGAGCTGAAGCACTTTATGAGTATGGAGAAGATTTCTATGCTGGAAGTCCAGCAGTAACAGTTAACTCTTATGGTGAGGGTAAAGTTTACTACTTTGCTACAGTAATGGAACAAGATTTCTATGATGACTTCTATAGAGAGTTTATCAACGAAAATATGAAATCATTAGCAATAGAACTTCCTGAGGGAGTTGGTGCTAGCGTACGTGAGACCGAACAAGACAAATTTATTTTCATTGGTAATCATAATAATGAAAAAGTTAAAGTTAATTTAATTGAAAGTGCTTACGACGTATTATCAGAGCAAGAGCTTTCTAAAGATACAGTAATAGAAATGCCGGCGTACTCTTACAAGGTTTACAAAATTAAGAAATAACACTAAAAAATGTCAATCTTAAGCTACCAAAAACTGGGTCTTATAAAAGATCCAGTTTTCTTTTGTGAATGTAATTGATTTAAGTAATAAAACCGTGATTTCTAAGATGCAATTTTAAATTTTTCTGTTAGAATAAGAGCGAATTTAAGTAATGACGGGTGCATATGAGAAAAGAAAATAAAAAAGAATTTTATAAGAAGAATGACTTGGGTTGTACTTATAGCCGAGACAAAAGTACTTTTAAGGTTTTTGCCCCAACTGCTATAAATGTTGAACTTGTATTGTATAGGGATGCAGGTAAATATGATGACTTAGGTCTATTAGTTAGCCATGAAGATTATACCGCGAAGCTTCCAATGAAGTTGGGAGAGTTCGGAGTCTGGGAAATTACAGTTGCAGAAGATCTCAAAGGACAGTTTTATATGTATAGAGTGGAACTGCCAGAAGGTGAAATAAATTATGCTGTTGATCCATATGCCAAGGCGCTTTCAGCAAATGGACATAGAGGTGCAATAATTGATTTTGCAGAAACTAATCCAGATAACTGGGATCCGCATAGAAGAGCAGAACTCAATAGTCCAACAGATGCGATAATTTATGAGATGCACATCAGAGACTTCTCAATAAGTCCAGATTCTGGTATGGAGAACAAGGGTAAGTATTTAGCTTTAGCCGAGAGAGGCACCAAGACTCCTGGCGGGAACAGTACAGGTCTGGATCACTTAGTTGAATTAGGTGTAACTCACGTGCAGCTTTTACCAATATATGATTATGTAACAGTCAATGAATTGCATTACGTTCCTGAGGATTATAACTGGGGTTACGATCCACAGAACTATAATGCTCCAGAGGGCTCATATTCTACGGATTCAACCAATCCTGTTGCAAGAATAAAAGAATTAAAAACTGCGATACAAGCAATCCATGATGCTGGCATGCGTGTCATTATGGATGTTGTTTATAATCATACTTTCTCTATTGACGAAGGTCCTTTTGAGAAGATTGCTCCAGGATATTATTATCGCAAAACTGATGAAGGTGTTTATACAAATGGTTCTGGTTGTGGTAATGAGATTGCGAGTGAAGCTCCCATGGTTCGTAAATTTATCCTAGACTCAATTTTATACTGGATTGAAGAGTTTGGAATTGACGGTTTCCGATTTGACCTTATGGGCTTAATTGATAGAGAGACCATGAAGAGAATTGTTAGAAAAGTTCATACAGAGATTGATTCAAGTATTCTTTTCTTGGGTGAGCCTTGGACGGGAAATGTTTCAGCTTTGCCAATAGATCAACAAGTACTAAAAGGTACTCAAACTAACAATGGTTTCTCAGTATTTAATGACAACTTGCGTAACGCAATTAAAGGCGGGAGTGATGATGCTAGCCAAGGTTTTGCTACAGGTGCAAGTGGTGAAGAGGTTAATATTATTCGTGGAGTTGAAGGATCATACAGAGATTTCACAGCTAAACCTAGTGAATCTATTAACTATGTAATTGCTCATGATAACTTAAATATGTGGGATAAAATTGTTAAGACTCAAGATTTGGATGAAGAAGCTGGTTTTATTCAAATCTTAGATGGACAATTATTTGGCAAAACTTTAGAAGAATATGGTGATGTAGAAACTGCAGTTTTAGCTGCTAATCCGTATGCTAATGTAGATTTTGATAATGTCTTAGCAGATGAATGCGTCAGAAAAAGTCTTTTAGCCAATGGTATTGTTATGACAAGTCAGGGTATACCATTTATTTATGGTGGTGATGAGTTCTTGAGAACCAAATTTGGAGATCATAACACATATAAGAGTCCAGATTATGTCAACATGTTCAGATGGGAAAATAAGGATAAATTCTTAGAGGTTACAAAATATTATCAAGGCTTAATCAAGTTGAGAAAAGAGCATCCTGCGTTCAGAATTAATGATGTTGAGCTAATTAAGAAACACTTGGTGTTCTTAGAGGTAGATGATAAATTTATAGTATTTAAGTTGCGTTTGCATGCAAATGAAGATAGTTGGAAAAACATAGTAGTTGCATATAACGCTAATGCGAAAGCTCATAAATTTGAACTGCCAGAAGCTGATAATTGGAATGTAGTTGTCAATGACAAAAAAGCAGGCACTGAAGTTCTAGAGACCATAGAGAATTCACAAGCTACTGTTCCAGGACTCTCGATGATGGTTCTTTACTCTATGTAGTAAAAACTAAGTAATTGAGTAGATAAATCACAATAGAATTAAAAAAATAGTGAAATTTATCATTGACAAATTTAGTCAAGAGAACTATTTTATTTTTGGAAAAAATTGTAAAGGGAGAAACGTTTATGAACTTACAAAAAGTAGTTGTAATTGGTGCAGGTAATGTTGGTTCTGCAACCGCATTCAGACTTATGAACTCAGGTCTTTTCAATAAAATTGCAATTATTGATGCAAACCAAGAAAAGGCTGAGGGTGAAGCGTTAGATATAGCTCACGGTTCAGTTTTGGCAACAAAACCAGTTAAAGTTTATTCAGGATCCTACGAAAAAGATGTTGAAGATGCAGGTTTCGTAGTAATTACAGCAGGTGCTGCTCAAAAACCAGGAGAAACAAGATTGGATTTAGTTAAGAAGAATACAAGTATCTTCAAATCAATCGTTCCAGCAATCATGGAAACTGGATTCTCAGGTTATATAGTAGTTGTTGCTAACCCTGTAGATATCTTAACCTACGTAACTTATAAATTATCAGGATTACCAAAAGAAAGAATTATTGGTTCAGGTACAGTTCTAGACTCATCTAGATTTATTTATTTGCTTTCAAAAGAATTAAAAGTTAACGCAGCTTCAATCAGTGCAGATATTCTAGGAGAACATGGTGATAGTTCATTCCCAGCTTGGAGTAGAGTTACTGTTCATGGTACTCCAGTTGACGAATTTGCAAAAGTAAGAGGTATTGATCTAACAGATGAATTGAAAGCAGATATTTATCAACAAGTTAGAGACTCTGCATATGAAATTATTAACAAAAAAGGTACAACAAATTATGGTATAGCAATGACAACAACAAGAATTGTCGAGGCTATATATACAAACTCCAACAAAGTTATGCCTGTTTCTAGTGTAATGGATGGAGAATATGGTTTAGAAGGTTTGGCAATTAGCATGCCATCTTTAATCTCTCGTGAGGGTGTTAAATCATTAGAACTTAACTATACAGCAGAAGAGTTATCTAAATTGCGTGACTCAGCTGAAACTATGAAGAGTGTTTTAGCAGAATTAGATTTAGATTAATTTAGTTTTCTGTTTAATTAAAAGTAGAGAAAATAAAGCCTCCTTATTAAAGGAGGCTTTTTGCATTTATAAAATACTAAACCAAGCTATTCCATTGATGCTTAGGTTTGCTACAATATGTAAGAACCATGGTGCCAGGAAGCTATTAGATTTTTCACAGAAGTAATCAAAAATAAGTCCAACGACAAATAGTGAGACAATAATAATGAAATTGAGCCACCAATCAAACCAAGCAGCTATTGTTGTAACGTGATACAAAGAGAACAAAAGACTGCTGTAAATATAAGCAAAAATTCTTAAGTTTAGTTTATTCAAGTAATAAAAAACAAATGCACGAAAGAAAATTTCTTCTAGTAATGAATTTACAAAAGCTATGTGCAAGGCAACATACAAGAAATTACTTGCATCAATGTTTTCTCTTTTGGCTAAATTATCTCTAATATTCTCAGCTGAAATGAAGTCTTTGAAAATCAAATACGCACCAATAATAACTAGAGAGACTCCAACTGCTATTAATGCTGAAAGTTTCAGATTCTTTTTGTTAGGGTTTCTAAGCTGGTGCGCGAGATATGATTTTTTAAATATTAATTTATACAAGAAAACTGGCAGAATAAACAGAAGGATTTTTATCGCAGATTTGGGCACGTAGGACAAGTGAAAAATTAAATCCAGAGATGCTATCGCAAAGCAGACGATTAGGCTGCTTAATATGATAAAGACAATTTTGCTTTTGTTGATTTTGAAATCTAATTGCTTACTTGTAGTTTCCATTTTAGTTCTTATAATCTCCTTCATATTTCAGAAGTTAATGTTTTTGAATTATTTTACTGTTACCGTAACTTCATATTTGAAAGTAGCACTTTCACCAGCTCCTAGGGTCAGATATCCTTCGCCTTTGGAGAAGCTGATTGAATTATATGTAGGTTCAATGCAGAAGTAATCAGCTTTTTTGTCTGTCCAGAGTACAGTAACTGGTAAATTTTCGTATTCTAAATCAAGGTTAAATAAGTCTGTTTCAACAAGTTTAGGGCTGTTTACATAAACTGAATTTGCAAATTTATCGTCTGTGATATTAATTACTTTGCCATCAATTTTAGTCTCTTCTTGCCCTGCTACATTGAAGTATGGGTGGAAGGCAGGAGATATGGATAATGGGTTTTCTCCATTATTTCTGACTGACAAAATAATTTCTAACTCAGAGTCAATTAGAGTAAAGCTTAGTATAGATTCTAGATCTTCATATTCGCCTGCAACTTTATCAGCTAGAAGAGTTAAATTATCTTCAGTCTGTGATTCAACTTGCCAAGGAATTTCTCTACCAAAACCATGGCTCTTAAGATTGAATTCACCAGGTGCTCCGAATTGAGGTAAGCATACGTGAGAGCCACCACGATTTTTGCTAGTACCATTGTAATCTAACTGAGTTCTTGGGAAGAAAATATCTTGATCTCCAGCCTTAAATGAAGTGATGTAAGCTCCCTCTGTATCTATTTCCAATTGCAAAAATTTATTACTAAGTTCTAACATAATTATCTCCTAATTTAACTTTTATATGATTTTAATTGTAATGGAAATAGGAAAAATTATATACAGATGTTTTGAAAATCTTTTTTGCGAATAGTAAAATAAAGAAAATTAGTTGAGGTGGGATATGACTATAGATTCAGATGAAATTATTTTGCAAAGAATTTTAGCAAAGCACTTTCCAAATATTTCTAAATTGAAGTTTAGGAATATTTCTGGTGGTACATTTAATAGATCGTATATTGCTATGGTCGATGCTGCACCTGAGTTTATTATTAGGATAAGCCCGGAAAAGCATAATTTAATGTATTTTGAGCAGCTTGCTATGGCTAATGAGGGTTTAGCGTATAAATTAATGCAAGAATATAAGGTTCCCGTAGCTGATTATTTTGAACTTGGTGTAATAGATGGTGAGGAGTACAGTATAAGCCAATTCATACCGGGCAAAGTTTTGAGTGAGCAGTTATGGAGTGATGAGTCTAAAGACGATGCAATTAACTCTACCCTTTTGGAAAATTTAGGGAAAATCATAAAGAGAATGCACTCGCAAAAAGTTGACACTGATTATTGTGGCTACCTCTTCTATGTGGAGGATAAAAGTTTTACATCATGGGCTGAGTTTTTAATATATTCGGTTAAGAATGTTTTAGAAAATGCAGGTCCAGAGCTGAAGAGCAATGTGAAGTTAGATGAACTTATAAATGCATTTGAAGTTAATAGAGAAATTTTAGACTCTAGAGAGAAAAACTCAATTATTCATGGCGATCTCTGGGCAGCGAATGTTATTTTTAATGATAGCGGTATTCACTTGATAGATTTGGATAGAACTATGATAGGAGATTCTCTATTTGAATTTGCAGCTGGTTGGATGGACAGAGAAGAATTTTGGCAAGGGTATGGATCTACCAATAATCTAGAAAACTTGAGTGGCAATGAATTACTTTGTCTGCAACTATATAATATTTATATGAATTTGTTACATGCAATTAGTAATGAAAATCAATTTAAAGATATTAAAACTGCCAGAGATTATATGGATAGTATTAATAAAAGATTGGCAGAACTAGATTTATAATAAAATTGATGTAAAAACAAAATTAGCTTAAAAGAGAGTAAAAATAAGATGTTAGAAAAATTAGGTACAAATAGAGCATTAGACTTAGGTTTGGTCGACAACACTGGAGTTAATATGTTCCAGGTCCCAACAAGATATAAAGATGTTATAGAAAAATCTCCTGGTACTGATAGACAGTATTTAGCACATCCTGATTTACTGCAAACAAAAACCGGCAGGATAATTCTTGCCTATGTAAAAGGACACGGTAAAGGTCCTATTATCATGAGAATATCTGATGATGATGGCAAGACCTTTGTAGAAAAAACAGAAACTCCAAAGTCATGGGAACAATCTTACGAAACTCCTACTATTTATACATTGAATTTCTCAGATGGTAGAGAGTACCTTATTCTAATTAGTGGATGTGCAGGTTGGGCTCCAGAAGAACCGTCAGGTTTTTATACATCAATTTCGAAAGATAATGGTGAAACTTGGACGGAATTAAAGTGCTTTTATCCGGAATTGGAAGAAGGTGAGAAACACTTTACCACTGTTGTAATGTCCAGTTTGATTCAGGTAAAAGATGAAAATGGTAAATACTTAGATAAGTGGATGGGTGTCTACCACAACGGACATGACTTTAAGAATTATATTTCATACTTGAGTTTTGACGAAGAGGATATGGATAAGTGGACAGAGCCTAGACCTTACCTTAGTGAATATAGAGAGCTAGAGAATAAATATCAAATCTGTGAGGTCTGTTTGGTAAGAGATCCTAATCCAGAGAGTAAAGAGATTTTGGCAATTGCTAGAACTCAAGCTCATAATGCTCCTTCAACATACTTTTTCTCTTATGATGAAGGAGAAACTTGGACGGAACCTCAAGAGACGGGATTAGCTTTGACAGGGGAGCGACACAAGGCGGTATTTGACTCAGTTAGTGGTAAGTTGATTTTAAGCTTTAGGGAGATTGTTAGAAATCCTAAAGATTGGGCAGCTGGTGATTGGATTGCTTGGGTTGGAACTTATGAATCTGCAAGGCAAGGTGGCTATAAATCAAATATACAAGACGGCAATGAATTAGCAAGGCAAGATAGCAGTGGATCAAAACAAGAATATAGACTTCTTCTTGGACGAGACTACTCCCAAAATGAAAAGGGTGGAGATACAGGCTATTCAGGTGTATTATGTTTGCCTAACAATGATATTATGTTAGTTGGCTATGGGCATTTCGATGAAGAGTTCTCTAAGTCTTGGAAAGACGAAATTTGGCGAGATTTATCCTACATACTTAAAGTCCAGTTTAAGCTAGAGGATTTAGAGAATTATATTGCAGAAAATTCAGAATCAAAGTTATAGAAAATAGGTTATAAAAAAACTTGCATGAAATAGAAAGATAGGTGTTTATGCTCTGGGAGTTATTCCTAAAGTTTTTAAAAATAGGTTTGTTTAGCTTCGGTGGTGGTTACGGTATGATTTCTCTAATTGAGGAAGAGTGCGTGGAAAAGGAAAAGTGGATTACTCACGAGGACTTACTTAATGTAACTATAATTGCTGAATCTACACCAGGATCAGTCGCAATAAACTGTGCGACCTTTGTAGGCAATAAGCAAGCTAATTTACCTGGCGCAATGATAGCGACCTTGGGTGTAATTTTGCCATCATTTGTGATTATATTTTTAATTTCATTATTCTTTGAACAGTTTATGGCTATTCAATGGATACAGAATGCATTTAAAGGAATTCAGGTTGCTGTTGCAGTTCTTATTGTTGATGCTGGGATCAAAATGTTTAGGAAGCTTCAACGTAATTTAGTGATTTTTGCAGTTGCGATATTGTCTTTCCTAGCTATTTTATTCTCAGTTCTTGGCAATTGGAATTTATCAACAGTGAACTTAATGTTGTTGGGTGCAGCTTTAACAACTATTATTTTGCCTATTTATGATGAGTATTTATTAAAGAAAGATGCGGAGAATGCTGAAACTATCACTGAACAAGAAAGTGAGGGAGAATAATGGTCTATTTTGAGCTATTTATTGAGTTCCTCCTCGTAGGATTGTTTAGTTTTGGCGGAGGTTATGCTGCAGTTCCTTTAATTAGTGATGTTGTCGAGAGCAATGCTTGGATGAGTTCAGAGCAATTGACCAATATGATTGCAGTAGCAGAGTCTACACCAGGACCTTTGATGGTAAATTTAGCAACTTATATTGGTAGTGCTCAAGGTGGAGTCCTGGGTGCTCTTATTGCAACGATAGCGGTTACAATACCTTCTTTTGTAATTTTATTAGTAGTAGCAATGTTTCTTAGAAAAACTTTAGGAAATAAGTTTGTAAATGCAGCGACCAAAGGTCTACAGGCTTGTGTATCTGGTGTCATTTTGGCAACAGGTATTACAATGGTATTAGAGTCTGTAAACATTTTAGGGGAGTTCAAAATTGATATTAAAGCATTAATTATATTGAGTGCTTTGTATGTATTTAAATTTGTATATAAGTATTTTGCAAAAGTAAAACTTTCAGCTGTGAAAACTATTTTAGTAGCTGCAGTACTTGGTGTCGTGGTCTATGCATTTTAGTATTTAGAAAATTTACGATTGCTTTTGGCACATAAGATGTATTTAAGTTTTAATTTGTTGCTAAGCTGTAAAATTAGTTTAAAATAATCCGCAAACATTGCGGATATCAATACGGATAAAATTTTTTTATATATAATATATTTAATTTCTAAGCGTTAATCGCAAAAAAATTAGGAAATTAATTAGATGCAAATTTAGTTTATAGGACAGTAAAAATAGTTGAAAATACAATAAGAAAAATAAGGAGAGTTTTAATTGAGACCAAATTATAACCCAATAAAATCATTAATACTGAGTATATTAGTATTCGCTGTAGTGTCTGCTTTTTTTAGATTTATTATGTTTATTCCGGGTGTAAGGCTAATTGCCTCACTCTTATTTTTGTTAGCTCCAGTTATTGTGTTCTTGCTTATACGTAAGAAAATTACTAATTTTAAGGATCAATTTGATAGAAGTTATAGAGATACTTACAATCAAGGAAATGACAGATATCAGCAGGAAAATATGAGAGGCTATAAAGCTAACAATAATGATACTAATAGTAATAATCAAAATGGACAAAATAATAATGGAGAGATATTTGCAGAAGTTTTAGAGGTGAAAGATCTGGATAAAGATGAATAAAAATCGGGAAGCTAAGTTCGGGAAGCTAAGTTTAAGTGAGATTAATGAGGGGCGTTTTAGCCCCTTTTTGTTTTTGGCTTAGTTTTTGCATCTCGGTTTTTATAAAAAATATATAACTAGAAATGATAAACTTAATTAGAACATAGCAAATTAGGCTATAATTAAGTTAATCCAACAATATAGATATTAAGAATTGCGGGGAAATTTTAAATGGAATCAATTGTTTTAGACTACAAGAAATATGCAGCAATTTCACGCCAAGCAGCTGCCGAGGGAGTAATTTTATTAGAAAATAAAAATGAAACGCTTCCCTTGGAAACGGGTAGTAAAATTGCGTTATTAGGTAGGATGCAGTTTGATACATATTTCACAGGTACTGGTTCAGGTGGACTTGTACATAACCCTTATGTTGTAAATATCCACGAAGCATTGGATAAAATTTATGATTTAGAACCAATTAGCCAACAATTATATAAGATTTGGTTAAATGAAAACCCTTTCGATAAAGGAGAAGGTTGGGCTAAAGAACCTTGGGCGCAAGTTGAGATGTGCTTAGAAAGTAAGCAACTTGATATAGTTGCTGATTATACTGATACGGCAGTTGTAGTTATTGCAAGAACTGCAGGTGAAGATAAAGATCATAACGATAAACCCGGTTCGTATTACCTGAACAATGACGAGCTAGACTTGTTGCGCAAAGCTAGAGATAAATTTTCAAAATTAATAGTTTTACTGAATGTAGGAAATATCATGGATTTGTCCTGGAATGTAGATATTCAGGCTGATGCCATAATGCTTGTCTGGCAAGGCGGTTCTGAAACAGGTAACGCTATTGCAGATGTTATTAGCGGTAAAGTAAGCCCTTCAGGTCATTTGACTGATACTATTGCATATAACCTAAACGATTACCCGGCATATGATAATTTTGGTGACAAGTATAGAAACTTCTATGCAGAAGATATCTACGTTGGCTATAGGTATTTTGAAACATTCAATAAGGCAGCAGTTCAATACCCATTTGGATATGGCCTGAGTTATAGTGATTTTGAATTTGAATTAAGTTCAGCTGAATTTGCAAATGATAGCTTAAAGCTTCAGATTAATGTTAAAAATACTGGGAATTTCCCTGCTAAAGCAGTTCCACAAATATATTTAGGAGCTCCTCAAGGTGAGTTAGGAAAAGCGACCAAAGTTCTATTAGATTTTGGAAAAACAAAGACTCTTGCTCCGGGGGAGAGTGAAAAGATTAATTTCAGCATTGATAAATATGCTATGTCAAGTTTCGATGACAGTGGCAAAACAGGTCACAAAAATGCATATGTATTAGAGGCTGGTCAGTACAAAATTTATCTTGGTAAAGATGTTAGACACAATGAGGGAGTTTATGATTTTGAACTGAACAAACTAGAAGTTATCCAACAATTGGAAGAAGTATTGGCTCCAGTGCATCATTTCTCAAGGCTTAAACCAGGAAAATTTGAGGAAGATAATTTCTCAATCTCATATGAAGATGTGCCAACCAAGACTGTTTCAGAACATCATTTTGCCAAAATAGAAGAAGCAAAATTGTCTGCTGAATTTGAAAATAAAGATTCAGATTATCAAAATAAAAATAAATATGATTTTTCACAGTATGTTAACGGTGAGATTGATGTAGATACATACTTGAGTCAATTCCCAACAGAAGACTTTATCAAGCTTTCCAGAGGTATTGGAATGTCTCCAGCTGGAGTTACTGCCGGTGTAGCAGGGGCCTTTGGTGGTGCTGCTAAAGTATTCGCAGATAGCGGTATGCCATTGGTTGCTTGCTCCGACGGACCTTCAGGAATTCGTATGGATGATGGCTCTATGGCATTCCAAGTTGCTATAGGCACAGCACTTGCATCAAGTTTTAATACAGAACTTAATCGTGAGTTATACGAATATCTAGGTTTAGAAATAAGAAAGAATAAGATTGATTCTCTTTTAGGCCCTGGTATGAATATTCATAGACATCCGTTATGCGGCCGTAACTTTGAATATTTCTCTGAAGATCCGATTGTTACAGGTAAGATAGGTCTTGCTCAAGTTGAGGGATTGAAGAAATGGAATGTTGCTGGAACTATTAAGCACTTTGCACTTAACAATCAAGAGTTTAGAAGAAATTTTGTTGATGCAATTGTTTCAGCAAGAGCTGCAAGAGAGATTTATCTTAAAGGTTTTGAATATGTAGTCAGAAGTGGCCAGGCGCTCAGTATTATGACTTCATATAATCCAGTTAATGGAATTTTCGCTGCATCTAACTTTGAACTTAATACGGAAATTTTAAGAAACGAATGGGGCTATGATGGAGTTGTGATGACCGATTGGTGGGCCAAGATGAACTGGGGAGTATTGAAGAGACCAAGTAGACGTAATTTAGGTGCGATGATTTATGCACAAAATGATATAAATATGCCAAATCCTAGCGCTGATATTAATGTTTACAGGGATAAAGGTTTGGCAGATTTACAAAAAGGTAGAATTAGTAGAAGACATTTAATTCGTAATGCCCGCAACATATGTAAGGTCGTTAAAGAAATCTATCATGGATACAATGAGATTGAGTTAAAAGTCTTAAACGAACCAGAGATTCGCCATAATATCGAAGATAGAATCGAGCTAGGTCTAATTGAAAGAATTGCTTATGTTGATACACGCAAGATTGAAGCCAAAAAGAATAGCATGACTTATGTAGGTTTTGAAAGTAGAAAACCAAGCGATTACATTTTCCGAATGACGGCAAAATCAAACTTGAGTAGTGTTGCACAAGCTAATATTGCTATTACTATTAATCAAAGTGTTAAGTCCGCTCTGACTTTGAAAGGTAGTGAGACTAAAGAGATTGAGATGCGCTTTAACACAACCTCTTACAATAACTACATTGAAATTTTCTATGCTGAAGGTGGCTTAGATATAATCGAGCTAAGTGTAGAACGTGTTAATGATGGCGCCGATAAAGATGATAGTGTAAATAAAACTGAAAAAATAGAAAACAATTCAGATAAATTAAATTCAGGTAATAATTCTGTAGTAGAACGTATTGGAGGGAACTTTAAAGAAGGCTGGGATAAAGCTGGATTAGAAAAATTATTACTACAGGCTTATGTACAAGAAGATAGAGAAATACGTTTTAACAAGATATTATATGCTAGACATAGGTTCTTTTACTTATTAAGCATTTTTCTCATTGTTATAAGCTTGCTGCTTTTCCCTTTGTTCGGTGAGCTACTATGGGAGAAATGTAGTAGATAGTTGTAGGTTTTAGACAGTAAGTTAAAGTTGCAGATTAAAGTATTGTAAATACTAATGAAGTGAGTTTAGGAGGAAAAATAAAAATGAATATTTGGCATGATTTTGACAAGAACAAGATTAAAAAAGATGATTTCTATGCTGTGATTGAGATTCCTAAAGGCAGTAAAAAGAAATATGAGCTTGATAAAGAAACAGGTTTAATGAAGTTGGATAGAATCCTTTACACATCAACTCATTATCCTGCTAGCTATGGTTTCATACCAAGAACCTACGCAGATGATGATGATCCACTAGATGTTTTAGTCCTATGTCAGGAGGTATTGGATCCTTCAGTTCTGGTTAGATGTTATCCTATTGGCGTAATTAGAATGGAAGATAGTAATGAGGTTGATGATAAGATTATTGCTGTACCTTTCTATGATCCTAACTGGAATATCTATAATGATGTTAGCGAACTACCACCACATATTACAGAAGAAATTATTCACTTTTTTAGAGTATACAAAGAACTAGAGCATGATGAGCATACATCTTTATCCGATGCTTTATCTAGAGATTTTGCTGAAAAAGTCATAGAGAAATCTATTAATAAACATTCAAAAGTCTTTCCAGAATATCTGTAGGTAATGATTTTGATTTTGAAAATGGGGAATATAGATTAGTAATTTGCTATGTATTACAATACAAAAACAAGTTTGTGTTTATTGTGACAATTTATTAATCAAAAGTTTGTTTTAGGCTAAAGTCAAATTGTTAAACTTATATATGAGAGATTCATATTTTGAGAGGAACGAGTATGACGAAGATTAAAACAGATCCAGATCGTGAATTAAATGGCTTTACTCTGAAAACACACTATATACCTGGTGCAAAGATAAGAGATGCGAGAAGAGTACAGGTGCTTTTGCCAAGATCTTATGAAAATGACAATAAGCAAAGCTATCCTGTGATTTACATGTTAGATGGTCAGAATTTATTTTTTGATGAAGAATCTTTTAGCGGGATAAGTTGGAGAGTGTCAGAAGCATTGGCACATTACCCAGATTTGCCAGCAATGATAATTGTTGCAATAGATAATAGCATTGATAGAACCAATGAATATTCACCATGGTCAATAGAGTCAAGTCTTAATTTCCTTGATGAACACATGGGAAAAGGCGGTGGCGGGTTATTTCACGCTGAATATATTGTTGATAAAGTTAAACCTTTTATAGATGAAAATTATAGAACCAAAAAGGACTTCGAACATACAGGTCTAATTGGCAGCTCCTTAGGGGGTGTTATGACGGCTTATATGGGAATTGAATATGCCGATATATTCGGTAGCTTAGGCGTATTTTCCTTAGCAAATCAATTGTTTAAAAATGCATTTTCAGCTTTTATTTCAAATAAGAATGTTTCCAAAGATCAAAAAGTATATATTCAAGTTGGAACAGAAGAAGTTATCACAAATGCAGGTAATGATGAAAATGCAGCTAAGCAAGACTATTTAGATTGTAGTATTTACTATCAGAAACAATTAATTACTCATGGTGCTGATGTTAAAAATATTGACTTCAATGTTTTTATTGGTGAGAAGCACAACGAAAAATATTGGGGTAATCATTTACCAGAATGTTTGAGATTTATGAGCGCTGATTGGTAGATTGATAGTATAATGTTTGACAGTTAAATTAGGAGAAAAGAACACATGCATATTTCAGAAAGGTTCCAGCACGTAAGTGTATTATTAGAAGAATCTCTGAAAGCTCTAAATATAAAACCTAGCGGCATTTATATGGATGGGACTGTAGGAGGCGCAGGGCATAGTAGTGAAATTCTAAGTGCTCTAGGTAAAGGTGGGCAATTAATCTCACTTGATAAGGACCAAGATGCTTTAGATACAGCTCAAGAACGTCTATCCAAAGTTGATAGCCCTGCCGCTTTCAAATTAGCTCATGCTAATTTTGCTGATTTTGCAACTGTTTTAAGGAGTGAAAGCTTAGATGGGTTAGATGGGGTACTCTTAGATCTTGGCGTATCTTCTTGGCAAATAGACGAAGCAGATAGGGGCTTTTCTTATATGAAAGATGGACCTTTAGATATGCGTATGGATAGAAGCAAAGGAGAATCAGCAGCAGAACTTATTGCAAGAATTGATTCTACAGAATTAGCTGATATATTCTTTAAATATGGGGAAGAAAAAAATTCGTATAGAATAGCAAATTCAATTGTAAATTATCGAGATAATGTTGGGCCAATTAATACAACCAAGCAACTTAGTGATATTATTACAAAGGCTCAAACATCTAAGAGCAGACGTGAGAAACAACATCCTGCGAAACGTTGCTTCCAAGCTTTGAGGATTTATGTAAATGGTGAGATGCAAGATTTAGATAAGTTCTTAACAGAAATAATAGATTATATGAATCCTGGTGGTAGAGTATGTATAATAAGTTTCCACTCCTTAGAGGATCGTTTGGTTAAGCAAAGTTTTAGAAAATGGGAGGATCCATGTGTATGTCCTCCAAACTTTCCTTGCACATGCGGTAGAAAGCCATTAGGAAGAGCATACCCAAGAAATGGAGTTGTTGCAGATGAGGAAGAAAAAATGATAAATCCTCGTTCGAAGTCTGCTAGATTAAGAGTTTTTGAGAAATTTTAATATTTACTTAATAGAGGAGCAAAATACATTTCAAAAATTTATACTTGTTTTTGGTATTTGGTATATTAAATAACTTGGAGAGAAAATGTCACAAGACTTTTTTAACATAGAGGATATTTTAAATAATGATAGAGATAGGTCGAGAACTGGGAAAAATAATGGACCCAGTTTTACTAATCTGTCCAAAAATAATTTTAAGAACACCAATCAAGACAATTCGGCAAAGAGAACTTATCCGAATTTTGACTTAGGAAAATCTAGAACCAAAAAAATTAACGCAGATAGATTTTATAATAGCAAATTTAATAATTATGACTTAGAGGAATTGAAGAATAATAGCTTTAATTTTGACAATCCCAGAAATAGAAATAATCCCAGAAGTGCCGATATTTACTATATGGATCAAGATGATAGTCGTGAATTTATTAGTGCGATAGATGATAACAAAAAACGATTTTATGATCCTAAACCACGTAAAGGCCGTAAGTTATATGGTGATGATCTTTATAGCAGCCAAGAGTTAGAGAAAGCTCCAGAGCTTGTAAAAGTTACTCCAATTACTGAAGCAAAAAGCAAAACTAAGAAAAATATTGCCAGCAGAAGAAGTAGTTTCTTAATTTTTGCTGTTGTGGTTATTTTTATTTTTTTCATTACCTTGATATTTTTGCTTTTGAATCAATCGAGAGTGATGGAAGTGAGCTATGAAAATGCTGCGATTAAGAGTCAAATTGCGTATTTAGAAAAAGATAACGCAGAAAGAATAGAGAGACTTGCAAGAGAAGCAGATTTAAATGATATTGCCAAAAAAGCTTCTGGATTTGGTTTCCAAATTCCGAATCGTCAACAGAAAGTTGAAGTTAAAGATGACAAGTTGGATCAAGTAACTTATTTCGATGAAAACAATAATGCCATCGGTATACTTAGTGGCGAAGTCAATATGGATTTAGTATTTAATAATGTAGAAAAGTATATTTTAGAAAGAGAAAAAACCATTGCTAACTCTGAAAAAACAGGTAAAAATTCTGAAACAAAAGAGATGATTAAATCAGATAGTTCAGAGCATAATGCTGAATCGGGTGCCGAAAACGAGAACAAAGGAGAAAATAATGAATAATAATGACTTTAAACAAGAGAATACTCCTAGACGTCTTGTTACAAGATCTGAATTTAGAAAGAATATTCGTGAAATAACTGGTAAGTCCAGAAAAAATATGAAAATTCAGACAATTTTAATCTGGGTAATTTTAATACTTCTGGTTATTAGAACTTTGGTATTGTTCTTTGACCTCGCTATAATAAATAACAAAAAATATACCGAATTGGCAGCAAGTACACATTCAGAGCAGTATAAAATTTATCCAGAAAGAGGAAACATTTATGCAGCTAATGGTACTGAAGTCGCTGTTTCTACTTTCACTTATACAGTTGGTGTAACTCCAAAGGTATTTGGCCCCAATAGATTCTCTGAGTATTCTGATGATGAGGTAATAAATCAAATTTCTGAAATATTGGAAATTGACTCAAAACAATTTAAACAGAGATTGAAAGATAACGAAGATGCTGCCTACATGGTTGTTAAGAAAAATATCAATCCAGATATGAATGATAAATTAAAGGCTTTTATCAATAAAGCTAGAGTTACAGGTATTAGACAAGATGCTAATCAAGCTCGCTATTACCCAATGGGGGATTTTGCCTCGTCTATTATAGGTTTTGCAAATAAGCAGGATCAGCAGCTGTCTGGTGTTTCTGGTATAGAGCTAGCATATAATGATATCTTAAGTGGTAGCCCTGCTTACGTTTATCAAGAAGTTGACAATTATTGGAATCAACCATTGCCTGGAACGCTCAAAGCCTCTGTCCCCGAAGTAAAGAGTCAGAATCTTAGAATGACAATTCAAGAAGACTTACAACTTTATGTTGAGGAAGCCGTACAATATTTGCATGGAGCAACCAATCCTTTGAATGGTTCTCAAATATTAGTTCTTAATGCAAAAACTGGTGGAGTTTTAGCTTATGCAAATAATTTGAGTTACAACTTAAATGAACCTTATAGTGCGCCAAAGTCAATTGATCCTGAAAATTGGGACCCATTAAATAATAAAGAGCAACTTGATTTTACTACTGGTACTGTTTGGTCTAATCAAGCAATTAGGTATCCATATGAAGTCGGATCAGTTATAAAACCTTTTGTCTTAGCAATGGGACTAGATGAAGGCGTAGTTAAACCGGGTGAGCAACTAAGTGATGATCCTATTACTGTAGATGGATGGACTATGAGCTCTTATGATGGTAGAAGTCGGGGCATGTTGACGATTGAAGAGACCATTTGGGACTCTCGTAACCCTGCCTTTGTTAGAATTGCGGAGCGTATGGGAATTAGTACTTTCTACAGTTATATTAATGCACTGGGTTTTAAGAGCATTACAGGAGTAGATTTGCCTAATGAGACTTTAGGTCTATTCCACCAGAATCCACAACAAATTGATATGGCGGTTACTGCTTTTGGTGAGCAGGTTACAATGACTTTAATGCAAGAAGCACAAGCATATTTAACTTTAGCAAATGATGGACAATTATTGGTACCACATATTATTGATGCTATTGTCGATAAGAATAACAATATAATTAAAAAATATAATCCAGAGGTTAGAAGACAAGTCTATTCAGCAGAATCAGCAAGTTATGCACGTCAAACTATGATTGGAGTTGGTAGATATGGTACTGCCAAATCATCATATGTACCTGGTCATGAAATCGCATTCAAAACTGGTACGTCATCTCGTGCAATTAATGGTTCTAAAGACGATAATATTTTCACACTGACAGCAGTTGCAATTTTACCTGCAGATAATCCAGAATACATTATTCTAACAACGACTCATGATGTTGAAACGCCAGTTTCAAATATTCCTCACATTACTACTGGTAATGTAGCTAGATATTTAATCGATAGAGATAATATCAAAGGTAACTATAAGGCATATGACTATAATCATTTGTTCAGACCAATTTATGTGCGTCAAGCAACAGGAGACACGCCTCGTAATGTTGCGTACTATAACGCTTTTACAGGTGGTAAAATTGTAAAAGATGAGTCAACTGGTTGGAGTGACATAATCCAAAGTCAATATCCATTACCGGGCGTACAACTATCAACAGATCAGGAAGTTTGGGTTTCAAATAAATATGGAGTCTTACCAGAGAAATATGTAGAATTACCAGACTTTACGGGTATGACAGCCCCCGAAGCTAAGAAGTTAGCAAAAAGCTTGAAGCTTAATTTGAGCCTACAAGGATATAATAGAGCCGGCAAAGTTACATCTCAGTATGTGATAAACCCAGATTATGCTGGAGGGTCAGAACCTGGTGATAAAGTAAGAGAATATACCGCAATAACCTTGTATTTTGAAGGAACAGATGCACCAGGACCACGTGAAGATGATTCTCTTCATTATGGCTATAGTGACGGAAGTGGCGGATATTATGGATATTAAGTATTTTTAAGATTTAGTTACGATTAACATGAATAATAAAATTGATTTTTAATAGAAAATTAGATGATAAAATGCGAAAAAAATTTAATTTACAAGAAATAATAGATGTCATTGGAGCTGAAACTTTTTCTTTGGAAAAATTGGGGAAAGCCCCTAGAGATTTTGTAATAGAGAATATTTCAACAGATACTAGAGAAAGCCTAGATAATGCAATTTTTATTGCTTTAATAGGTGAAAAATTTGATGCTCATAATTTTTTGGAAGAGGCTATACAGCAAGGTAATAAAGCACTTGTAATTTCCAATAGAGATTTAGCAAAAAAATGGTCTGAAAAAATAACTGTTTTATTAGTTAATAATACGACAACAGCACTATTAGATATTGCAGGGCTGTATCGAGATAAATTGAATGCTGAACTTATTTCGTTAACTGGTTCTGTAGGCAAAACAAGTACTAAAGATTGCATTGCTCAGGCTCTTGCTAGCTCAGCAGAAGTGTATAAAACAGCTAAGAATTTAAATAATAATTTTGGAGTTTCATATACTTTATTAGACATTCCAGAAAATATAGATTTTGCCATAATTGAAGTAGGCATGGACGGCAAAGGGCAAATAGAAGAATGTGCGAAAGCAATAAAAGCGGACCTAAGCTTAATTACTAATATTGGTACATCTCATATCGAGAGGCTGGGTTCTCGTAAAGATATACTAGAAGCAAAGTCTGAAATTCTTACAGATACACAATCTGAGGCACCTCTTCTTATAAATGCAGAAGATCCATATTTGTTAACATTGGCGGATAAAGTGAAGTCGGAACGTGCAGTAATCTTTTTAGACACAGATGGATTGAGCCAAGGAATTAGAAGCGTTTTGACTGAAGATGCTGATTTGCCAATAGAAGCTAATGAAAATAGTATAAATGGATTAGCAGATGCGGCATTTGAATGCGGAAAGTCATTAAATAAGCAAGCAAAGAAATTTGGGAAGAATATCTCTGGTACACGATACAAGCTTAAAAATTTAAAGATAGAAGCTGGTGGAAGTAGTTTCGAAATATACAAAAAAACTGGCGGCTCATCTGATGGTTATAAGCTTTTAATTGAAATAGAAGTGCCAACACTTGGACCGCAAGTGACAGAGAATATATTATTTGCTGTTGCAGTAGCTGATATTTATGGTAGAGATCTTGAAAAGGTTAAACATAGTTTTGCTGATGGCTTAAATATAAGTTCTGGACGCCAAGAGATAAGTAAGATAAAAAATAATAATATTCTAATTGATGACAGTTATAATGCAAGTCCAGAATCTTTGAAAACAGCTTTTATTTTAGTAGATAAATTGCTAGCAACATCTGCTTACAAGAGAAGCATAGCTGTTATTGGTGGTGTTAATGAACTGGGTTCTTATAGAAAACAGCTACACGCTGATATTGCAGCTGCATTGGCTAAGAGCAAGATAAGTGAAGTTTATTTAATTGGTCCTGAAGCAGAGCATATGAGCAAAATTATTACAAATAAAAGTCCAGAGAAATTTGCTAAAGTATTTACTAGTAATGAGCAAATAGAAGAGTATTTATTAAAGCAAGATATAAAAGACAGTATAATTTTATTTAAAGGTTCTAGAGGATTTGCTTTGGATGAAGTAGCAGATGCTTTTAAGAACAAATAAATAATTTGGCGTGCAAAGAGGAGTTTACAATGATTGAAGTTATGAAAATTTGTGCAGCTTTAATTCTGGGATTTTTAATAGCTGCAGTGAGTGGTAAATTTATTATTCCACTTTTGAGAAAATTTCAACTAGGTCAACATGTTAGAGGAGATGGACCACAAACACATTTGGCTAAAGCTGGTACCCCAAGTTTTGGTGGCTTTATTTTCTTAGGATCTTTTTTTATACTAGCTATAATTTATCTAATCCTTGACTATAATCCAACGGTGCTAATGATTGCTTTATTTGTTCTAGCTCATGCGATAATTGGTTTTGTAGATGATTACTTCAATATTAAAGTTAATAATGATGGGCTTGGTGATGGACAAAAAGCTTTGCTCCTATTAATTGTGCAAATGATATTCGTATTTGTTTTTGTTTACGGATCAAATCATCCAATTACAATTGCAATGCCTTTTGGATGGAATGCAATTCAAGTTGAAGGTGTTTGGAAATTTGTTTATGCCTTGTTCTTGATTTTCTACTTTTTTGCTTGTACTAATGCTGTAAATATAGTTGATGGTATAGATGGACTAGCAAGTTCAGTAACTATAGTAACATTAATATTTACTGCAATTACAGGCTATATTACATATAAAGCTAATAGCAATCCAGGTAGTATGGCATTGACTATAATTAGTACAGTTATGATCGGTGCACTTTTGGGATTCTTGATATACAATTGGCACACTGCAAAGTGCTTCATGGGAGATATGGGGTCATTAGCATTAGGGGCTTTGGTTTCAGCAATATTCTTGTACTTAAATATGCCATGGGCATTTATTTTTGCAGGAATTATATATGTAATTGATATTGCTACTGTGCTCTTACAAACTGCATATTTCAAGGCAACTGGTGGCAAACGTATTTTTAGAATGACCCCTATACATCATGCTTTTGAGCTAAGAGGTTGGAAAGAAGAAAAAGTAGTTCTAAGTTTCACTGCAGTACAATTAGTTGGAGTTGTTTTGGCAGCGTTAATGATTTGGCCTTTTGCTTAGTCATTATATAATTATTGCAATAGTTCAAAATGCTTGAGATAAGTTGAGATAATATTTACGGAGAAAGATAATGGAGAGTAATTTAGGAAAAAGAGAAAGATTGATAGAACGTTCGAAACAAAATTTGAATGACTCTCGTAAGTGGCAACAAACCAATAATGTTGATACGACAATAATTATTGTTGTAGTGTTAATGTTAGCTTTTGGTTTAGTTATGCTTTTCAGTGCAAGTATGTCTGACTCTATTATCGAAAGTGAAACAGGTACAAGTTATTTAGTTAGACAATTGGTAGCGAACATTATTGGAATAGGCTTTATGGTTTGGTTGAGTAAATTTAACCTGAAAATGTTTGATCGCCTAGCTTTTGCAGCTGCAGTTTATATGATTGGTGTAATATTACTATTTTTGACTTTGTTTACAAGACCTATAAATGGTGCTAGAAGATGGTTATCGATACCTATATTTGGTACTTTCCAACCGTCTGAGTTTATGAAAGTCGCCATTGTATATATTATAGCTTGTTACGAGTCATGGCTATTTAAACAAAGAGCTGCAGGTAGGTTCCAAAGAGAAGCAGGTCTTAGAGGTGCTTTGAAAGATGCTGGTTGGGATATACTTATACCAGCTCTGATTGTTGCGGTTCCTGTCGGTATTATGTCACTACAAACTCACATGTCTGGTATTTTTATTATCCTTATGGTTTCTTTTGCCACATTATTAGCTGCAGGTCTGCCTTGGAGAAGTTGGTTAACAGCTGCGGTCATTTTAATAATTTCCATAGCTTTATTTGCTTTATTTATTTTTAGTATCTGGGACTTTTTGCCCGAGAAAATTACAGGTAGATTCGGGCACGTCTTTACTCGTTTAGATATCTTTAAGGGAGATAGTACAGTTACTGCGGATGAGGCTTATCAATCTAATCAGGCTTATATCGCTATTGGGTCAGGTGGTTGGACTGGAGTAGGGCTCGGCCAAGGAAAACAAAAAAACCGCTATTTACCTGAAGTTCATAATGACTATATTTTTAGTAATTTAGTTGAAGAAACAGGTTTTATTGGTGGCTTAGTTGTAATACTTCTATTTTTAGTATTTTTCTTGTTAGGAATGAGAATCGCTCATAAATCTAGTTCAGTTTATGCTCAGATAGTGGCTACAGGGATATCAACGTTGATAACAGTTCAAGCGATGCTTAACGTTGCCGTTAATGTAGGAGCAATTCCACCAACAGGTATTTCGTTACCATTTTTTAGTTATGGTGGTACATCTAATATGTTCTTCCTTATAGGAATTGGACTCTTGCTTAATGTTTCCAAATTTGGAGTAAGAGAGGAGTTGTAAGATGTCTTACGAAGTTAACAAAGAGCAACTCAGAGCAGCACAGGTAGAAACGCTTGAAAAACTATCTAAAACTAGACCAACTATTCTAATAGGAGCTGGTGGTACAGCAGGACATGTTAATCCAGCTTTAGCAATTGCAAGAGCGCTATTGAAACTAAACCCTAATTTCCAAATCGTTTTTTGTGGAAATGGTGGCGAAATAGAAGCTAGTTTAGTTGGCAAGAGTGAGTTTGATTTTTATTGGATGGAAGCCTGGGGCTTGAATAAAAAAACAATAAAAGGCTACCTTGAAACATCGTTGGTTAATTCAAGAGGTTTTAGACAAGCTAGATCCCTACTTAAAAAGTTAAATATTGTTGCATGTATTGGTGCAGGCGGCTATGTATCTTTTCCTTTGCTTTTAGCGGCAAGAAGGAAGAAAGTTAAGTATTTTTTGCATGAACAAAATGCTATTCCTGGTAGAGCGACCAAAGTTTTCAGTCCAAAAGCAAGTGTAGTTTTTACTAGTTATGCGGAAACAGCGGACCTTTTACCAAAGTGCAGAAAAGTCGTATTTAGTGGAAATCCTGTAAACGAAAAATTTTTTGAGCAAAATAAAGTTGAAGCTAGAAAAAAACTGAAAATTGCAGATGATGAATTCTACATTTTGGTTACAGGAGGTAGCTTAGGAGCAAAAACATTAAATGAGACCTGTGTACAGCTTGCAGCAAAATTAGAGGGCCGATTCAATGAGTTAAAGCAAAAGATAAAAATGCATTTAATTAGTGGAAAAGATAGATATGAAGAAATTAAAGAGAAGTCCCTTTCTCTAACTAATGTTTTAAAAGTTAGTGATTATAGCTTTAATATGCCAGAGGAGATGGCAGCTGCTGATCTTGTGATTTCTAGAGCAGGAGCAGGTACATGTGCGGAGTTACAGGCATTAGGCAAACCAAGTATATTGGTTCCATATCCGTATGCAATTAATAATCATCAGGAATATAACGCAAAGATTCTTGTAGATAACGGCGCAGCTTTCAAGCTAGATGATTTAAATATGGAAGTAGAAGATCTAGAGAAAATTATTTTAGATTTAATGAATAATCCAGATAAATTGGTTAAAATGTCAGAGAAGGCGAAAGCATTTTCACCAGAGAATGCAGCAAGTATAATTGCAGAAAATATTAATAAAGAAATAAATAGGTAAATAAAGAGGTAAAGAAAGTTGGACAAGGCTAGAAAAAACAATAAATATATTTGGGTATCTTTGCTTGTAATTATTCTTGCCTTAATAATTGCGGCAATAGCTATTTTGCCTCAATTTTACATAGAGAACGTGATCGTTAATGGAGCTAGAAAGTTAGATAGTGAAAGGATAATAGCGTCTACAGATATCAAGAAAGGGCATCATCTGTTCTCATATATTTCTGGTAGCCCAGAACAAATTTTAGGTTTTAGATATGGGAAGATTGAAGATAAATTAAAAGAAGATAATCCTTACATAGAAGAAGTTAAAGTTCGTGTTAGCTATCCATATACAGTTAATATTAATGTAAAAGAAAGACTCGAAGTTGCATACGTTAACAGTAATTCTGAATATTTAGCAATAGACAAGGAAGGCAAAATTCTAGCGGTTTTAAGCAAAAGACCAAATGGTGCAGCTCCTATAATTACCGGATTGAATTTAAATCGCCATGTTGTTGGTGAGAGTGTTTCAGTAGAAACTATGCGACACGTTAAACGTTGTCTAATTGTAATGAATATTATTTTAGAAACAGATAAGAACTCAATGGATAGGTACAGATTAGCTGATCAGGTTTTGGCATATAGATCTTATCAGTCTAATAGTTTATATTTGACGGTTAAAGATATGCAAGGTAAGCCGCTAAATGTGTTGATCAATCCAAGTGAGGAACCACAGCAAGCAATTGCATGGTTGAGAAAAACTATCCAAAAAAATGTATTGGATAATTTGGGTGAAGGTGTTTTATCAATAAGTAAAACTCAGAGAGTGTTTAATAAAAATGCTAAGCTGCCAAAGCCGATTGAAGAATTATTGTTGCCAGAGACTACTCAAGAGAACGTAATTAATAAAGAGTCGATTCATGCCAGTACTAGTGTTTCTAGAGCGACAAGTTCTACGAGTACAACTGCAACAGAAGAAAGTTCAAGCTCTTCTGAAAATGAAGACTAAAAGAAATTGATTTATCTAGGTAAAGAAAGGGAGAATTACAAATGTTAATTGTTTTGGTTGCTATAATTGTTGGCTTAATAATTGGGTTATTCTCAAGTTTTTCTTTGCCTACCGTATATTATTCTTACATTACTTTAATTATTCTTGTGTCCTTGGATAGCTTAATAGAAGCAGGCAGAGCTTTTTATAATAAAAATTTTTCTAATTCTTATTTCCTTTTGAAGTGGTTAAGTGACATGCTGCTTGCAGTTTTATTCAAAGCACTAGGTGATGCCTTGGGAGTAGATTTAGCTATTCCAATTATTATCTACTTGGGAATGCGTATGTTTGATAATACTTCTAAGCTTATTAAAACATGGTATAAGCGTCAGAGACGTAAACGTAAAATTCTAGAATTATGGATTAGAGACGAAGGTGAATCAACAGATTTGCCAGTTGAAGAAATTAATCCTGATACAGAACGTCAACAAAAAGTGGAGTACTTAAGGTCAAAAGCTAAAAATTTGCGAATTGAGGCAGATAGTTTAGTAAGCGAGGCTGATATTCTAGAGGAGGAAGAGGCAATTGCGCAACTGCAAAATATTCGTAGACGTGAAGAACTTAAATTAAGTCTAAAAAATGCTGTTGTAAGTGAAGTTAAAGATGGTAATAATGATAAAGTCTTAGAAAATTTAGAACCAGGCGATAATCTAAATGATAATGCCAAATTAGAGCCCAAAACTTTAAATCTAAAACCTATTACTGAAGCTGAAAAGTTAGCGAAAGAGTCAGAAGAAACTAATAAAAATTAATTTGTATTGGGTGGAGTTTGTTCATCAAAAAATAAAAGTTTTAACTGCCACGAGATGAATTTTGATTTGTCTTGTGCTAAAAAGTAATGTTTGTATTTCCAATATTAATCAAATGGATTTAGTTTTGCTTTAAGAATATATGTATATTACATATAATCAATTAATATTATCTAAATATTACGGATATTAATTTTAATAACTTTTAAAAGCCCAACTTTGCCCCATAATATTCAGAAAAAATAAATAATTCACTTGAAAAGGAATAAGAGATAATTTAAACTTGATTTTGTAATTTAAATGTAATATTATTGAAACAATCAAAAAGATTTCGAATTTAAATTATTCAAGCTATATGTGTTTGTGAAGGGAGATTTAAAAGGTGGATACAAAAACTAAGGCAACAAACAATCCAGTTGCAACAGATCGCAAAAAAGAAAATGCAAGTTCAGATTTTACACAAAAGGCTGTAATTAGAGCCATCGGTGTTGGTGGTGGTGGTTGTAACGCAATTAATAGAATGGTACTTTCTCAAGTTAAGGGCGTTGATTTTATAGCTATCAATACAGATAACCAAGCTTTGGAAATGAATGCAGCTCCTACACGTGTAAGAATTGGTGATAAATTAACTCGTGGTTTAGGTGCTGGTGCAGATCCTGAAGTAGGTGCAAAAGCAGCTACTGAATCTAGAGATGAAATCTCAGGCTTGCTACGTGGAACAGATTTACTATTTGTTACAGCTGGTATGGGTGGTGGTACCGGTACAGGTGCAGCTCCAGTTATTGCTCAAATAGCTCAAGATATGGGAATTTTGACAGTTGGTGTTGTTACAAAACCATTCCGCTTTGAAGGTGCAAAACGTTCAATCAATGCTGAGGGTGGTATTGAAGAATTGTCTAAATATGTTGACTCCCTAATTGTAGTACCAAATGATAAATTATTAGATATAGCTGACGAAGATACAACAGTTGACCAAGCATTTGCTATGGCTGACCACGTATTAAGATATGGTATTACAGGTATTTCAGACTTAGTTTCTGTACCAGGATTAATAAACCTTGATATGGCTGACGTTAAACGTGTAATGACAGATGCTGGTATTTGCCACATGGGTATCGGTAGAGCTCAAGGCCCAGATAGAGTTGAAGATGCAATTGATGAAGCTATCCATAGTCCATTGTTAGACAGTAATATTGATGGTGCTCAAAAGATCATTATCAACTTCACAGGTTCAAGCATGAAGATTAGAGAAGTTTCAGAAGCCGCTTCATTAGTTAGAGATTCAGCTCATCCAAGTGCAGATATTATTATTGGTGCTGTCTTAGATGAAAACTTAGATGATGAAATTATGATCACAATTATTGCTTCAGGCTTCGATGAAAGCAATGAATTCGGAGCAGAAGTTAATACAGAAAGCTTTCGTACAATAGGTTCAGCTGTAAGAAATGAAGAGTTAAATACAGATTTTGCAGTAGATAATCATCGTGATCGCTCAAACGCAAGATCAGTTGCAAGAGAAGAACGTCCAAGCTTCCGTAGAGAAGAATATACACCTTCATATGAAACTAACTACGAAGATCCTTTCCCAAGAGAAAGAAGAAATACTGAACGTAGATCATCATACAGAGATGCTGGCTATAATGAAGCCCCTTATCGTGAATCTCGTAGAGAAGAAAGAGAAGATTCACGTAGAAACGATTTCCAAACTCCAACATATGATGAAAGAGAGAATAGAAATCAACAAAGAAGAGAGTCAAATAGCAGAAACCAAAATAGCAGAATTTTGCCATGGTTATTTAATGAGGACGAAAAGTAAGTTATTGCTCTTTTCGAATGAGAAATAAGCCTAAATTGACTTAGAAGATACTTAGAAGATAAAGAGTATAAAAAATGAAATGTCCGCATTGTGAAGTAAATGAAGATAAGGTCATAGATTCTCGACCGAGTGAAGAAGGCGAGACTATTAGAAGAAGACGTGAATGTCTATCTTGTGGATGTAGATTTACCACTTATGAAAGAGTAGAAAAAACTGAATTAATAGTGGTAAAGAAAGACGGAACACGAGAAATTTTTGATAGAGACAAAATTCTTAATGGTGTTGTCCGAGCTAGCATGAAGCGACCTGTAAGCTCACAACAAATTAATGATTTAGTAAGTAGAGTTGAAGATAGAGCACGAAATCAGTTGTCCGGTGAAATCCCCACAGAGACTATAGGTAATTGGGTGATGGATGAACTGAAAGAACTTGATGATGTTGCCTATGTCCGTTTCGCCTCTGTATATAGACAGTTTAAGGACGTAACAGAGTTTATGAATGAACTTAAAGGGTTCTTAGGTAAGTAAAGTTGATTGCTTAAGTTTCATAACATAATAAGATAATAAAATGGTTGTCTTTGCAGAGGCAGCCATTTTTTGTGCTTTTCTATTGCAATGAAGTAAGTAAGCAGTTGATTCTTTATAGAAAGGTAAATTGCTTAGTGTTCGGGTTTTTACAGTGTATAATTGGTTCTTGCACAAATAGTGTTGGTACCCTAAGTTCTAATTAAATCATAGCCGT